>JBEEFP010000035.1:0-5712 GCA_041166085.1 Actinomycetota bacterium | reverse complement strand
CTCGGGCCCACCTCGAGGTGACCGAGGGCCAGGAGGTCCAGGCCGGCGACGCGCTGGTCGAGGGCCCGAAGGACCCCAAGGAGCTGCTCGACATCAAGGGCATCCGCGAGACGCAGCAGTACCTCGTCGAAGAGGTCCAGAAGGTGTACCGCGACCAGGGCGTGTCCATCCACGACAAGCACATCGAGCTCATCGTGCGGCAGATGCTGCGCCGGGTCTCGGTGGCCGAGCCGGGCGACGCGACCTTCCTGCCCGGCGAGCGGGTCGACTCCCGCATCTACGCCGAGACCAACCGGGCGCTGGTGCAGGACGGCAAGAAGCCGGCCGAGGGTCGTCCCGAGCTCATGGGCATCACCAAGGCGTCGCTGGCCACCGAGTCGTGGCTGTCGGCGGCGTCGTTCCAGGAGACCACCCGGGTGCTCACCGAGGCGGCCATCGAGGGCAAGAGCGACCAGCTCTTCGGCCTCAAGGAGAACATCATCATCGGCAAGCTGATCCCGGCCGGCACGGGCATGGCCCGCTACCGCGACGTCAACATGGATGCGCCGGATGCCGAGCCGCTCGCCTTCTGGAGCTCCGACAGCGACGAGGCCGACCCGGCCGCGTGGCTGGCGAGCATCGGTTCGGGCGACGGCGAAGCCGTGGCCGAGGTAGCCGAGGCGTCCGAGCCGGCATAGGTGCTCGCGGCCTCCTGAGTTTCTCCTGAACTCGCCACCCTGACCCGCGCATGTGCGAGTCAGGGTGGCGAGTTCGCGTGTGCGGACGACGGGTGCTCAGGCGCCGGGGCCGGTTGCGGTCACCGTCACCTTGGTCCCGCGGCCGATCTTCACATTGATCCACGTGCTGTTGTTCGCGGTGCTGCTCTCCACGAAGAGGTGGCCCGCGTCGGCGAGCGCCTCGAGGCGGTAGTTCCCTCGCTTGAGGCCGGTGACGTCGACCCACTGGTACATCAGGTAGGACGGGTAGACGTCACCCCAGCCCGCGGTGAGGCCCATGGTGACGCTGAGACTCTGGTCAGTCCCGCATGCCGTCAGCGGGTAGGTGGCCGGACCGGCGTCCGGCCGGTAGGCGGCACTGTCGGCGAAGCAGAAGCCCACCTTGGCGCCGAGGCGGTTGGTCTTGGTCGTGTCGAGGCTGCGCAGCGTGTAGCGGGCCAGGTTCTTCACGTGCCAGTGGTTGTGGTTGTCGCCTGCGAAGACGAACTCGACGGGCTGTCCGACCGGCGCGCCGTTCAGGTACTGCTGGCCGGTCATGTTGGTGGTCGTCGCCGCGTTCGGGCGCGACCCGCGCACCTCGAAGGGTGCGGAGCCGACGTTCACCACCTCGGAGGTGAAGCGCAGCACCTTGTGGCCGTCCGCCAGTGTCTCGATCCGCACGTCCCGGATGGGCGCCATCCCGAGGTCGGGGAGTGGCGTCGCCTCGGCCGCACCCGTGCCGCCGAACAGCGTCAGGCTGGCCAGGAGCACCACCACCACCGGCGCCACCACCGCCGTGAGCCGCCCCCTGCGCACTCACTGAGCGTAACGGATCGAACGCAGCGGCAGGCGCGTTGTGGTACACCGAGACCTGCACAAACGACGGTGGAGGGGTTCAATGCGGAAATTTTCGGGCCTGGTGATGGGCGTGGTCGGCGCAACCGCCCTCCACCTCATGCTGCCGATCGCGGCGGCGCACGCGGCGCCCCCTCCCACGTGCCTCGGCCAGCCGGCGACCATCGTGTCCAACGGCAACATCGTCGGTACGAACGGTGACGACGTCATCGTCGGTGGCGGCAACGCCCAGGCGATCGACGGCGGTGCAGGCAACGACGTGATCTGCGGCAAGGGTGGTGACGACAACATCCGCGGCGGGTCAGGCAACGACAAGATCGACGGCGGCGGCGGCGACGACAAGATCTACGGCGAGGGCGGCAACGACCAGATCCACGGCGGCGACGGCAACGACCGCATGGACGGCGGCGACGGCAACGATCAGATCGACGGCGAGGGCGGCGGGGACGACAAGGCCGACGGCGGCGCGGGCACCGACGGTTGCACCGCCGAGAAGAAGGTCAACTGCGAGGGCGAGGCCGTCTTTGTCACCCAGTGCAGCGACGGGATCGACAACGACGGCGACGGCTACATCGACTTCGGGCCGCAGCAGGCCAACACCGACCTCGATCAGTTCCCTTCCGATCCCGGCTGCAGCAGCTTCGGTGACAACAGCGAGCTCGGCACGACCCAGTGTGACGACGGCATCGACAACGACCACGACGGTCGCTTCGACTACTCGCCTTACGTCCAGCCGGCTGGTGGCGAAGCCGTTCGTGGCGACACCGACTGCGACTCGCCCGCCGATGACTCCGAGTTCCCGCAGTGCCAGCCGGGAGCGGCGAGCACCGAGGCGATCTTCTGCTAGCGGTCGCATGAGCGGGGCACGGCCCCGGCCGTGAGGATCCGTGCCGAACTGCCGGGCGTGCGGGCTCGGCAGTTGGTCGTTGGGGCATAGGCGGCCGTGGAGCTGGCGGCCATGGGGCTGCTACCATGACCAGTCGGCCGCGGCCCGCCCGCGGCCTCAACTACGCCAAGGAACTGTCACCGGCATGCCCACGATCCAGCAGCTGGTCCGCAAGGGCCGGGAGTCGAAGTCGACCAAGACAAAGACGCCGGCGCTGCGCGGCGCGCCCCAGCGCCGCGGGGTCTGCACCCGGGTGTACACGCACACACCGAAGAAGCCCAACTCGGCGCTTCGGAAGGTGGCCCGTGTCCGCCTGACGAGCGGCTACGAGGTCACGGCGTACATCCCCGGCGTGGGCCACAACCTGCAGGAGCACTCGATCGTGCTGGTGCGCGGCGGCCGTGTGAAGGACCTGCCCGGCGTGCGCTACAAGGTCGTCCGCGGCACCCTCGACGCGTCGGGCGTCCGTGATCGCAAGCAGGCTCGCTCGCGCTACGGCGTGAAGAGGGAGTCCTAGCCGTGCCGCGGAAGGGTCCCGCCCCCCGCCGGGAGCTCATGCCCGATCCGGTGCACCGGTCGATGCTGGTCACCCAGGTCGTGAACAAGGTCCTGACTCGCGGCAAGCGGTCGCTGGCCGAGCGGATCGTGTACCAGGCCCTCGACGTCATCAAGGACAAGACCGGTGGCGACCCCGTCGCCACCCTCAAGCGGGCCGTCGAGAACACCAAGCCCCAGCTCGAGGTCAAGAGCCGCCGCGTCGGCGGCGCCACCTACCAGGTGCCCATCGAAGTGCGCGGCCCCCGCGCCACCACGCTCTCGCTCCGGTGGCTGGTGGGCTACGCCCGGCAGCGCCGTGAGAAGACGATGGCCGAGCGCCTCGCCAACGAGCTGCTCGACGCGTCCAACGGCATCGGCTCGGCCGTCAAGCGCCGGGAAGACATGCACAAGATGGCCGAGTCCAACAAGGCCTTCGCCCACTACCGCTGGTAGTCGGTGCGAGCGAAATAACCGACTCCCTCTCAGCGTTCTAGGACAGCTATGGCTGGAACAACACTCACCCGCGATTTCCCGCTCGCCAAGACCCGCAACATCGGGATCATGGCCCACATCGACGCGGGCAAGACCACCACGACCGAGCGGATCCTCTACTACACCGGCAAGAACTACAAGATCGGTGAGGTCCACGAGGGCGCCGCAACCATGGACTGGATGGTCCAGGAGCAGGAGCGGGGGATCACCATCACCTCCGCGGCCACGACCTGCAACTGGAAGGACACCTGGATCAACATCATCGACACGCCGGGCCACGTCGACTTTACGGTCGAGGTGGAGCGGTCGCTGCGCGTGCTCGACGGCGCCGTCGCCGTCTTCGACGCCGTCGCCGGAGTCGAGCCCCAGACCGAGACGGTCTGGCGTCAGGCCAACAAGTACGGCGTCCCCCGTATCTGCTTCATCAACAAGATGGACCGCATCGGGGCCGACTTCTTCCGCGCCGTCGAGATGATCAAGGGTCGCCTCGACGCCGTTCCCGCCGTCGTCCAGATCCCCATCGGGGCCGAGGGCAACTTCAAGGGCATGGTCGACCTGATCGGCATGAAGGCCCTCGTGTGGGAGGAGGGCATGGGCGAGGCCTGGGAGGTCATCGACATCCCCACCGACCTGGTCGACGAGGCGGAGCAGTGGCGCCACGAGCTCATCGACGTGCTGTCGAACCACGACGACACCGTGATGGAGAAGTACGTCGGCGAGGAGGAGATCATCGCCGACGACCTGCGCAAGGCGCTGCGCACCGCCACCATCGCCAACGAGGTCGTGCCGATCCTCTGCGGCTCCGCGTTCAAGAACAAGGGCGTGCAGCCCATGCTCGACGCGGTCGTCGACTTCCTCCCGAGCCCGCTCGACGTCCCGCCCACCCCGGGCCTCGACCTCAAGGGCATCGAGGAGCTCGAGCGGCCTGCTGACGACAACGCGCCCTTCTCGGCGCTGGCGTTCAAGGTCATGACCGACCCCCACGTCGGCAAGCTGACCTACATCCGGGTCTACAGCGGCAAGCTCGAGAAGGGCGGCACCGTCCTCAACTCGACCAAGGACCGCAAGGAGCGGGTGGGCCGCATCCTGCAGATGCACGCCAACCACCGCGAGGACCGCGAGGCGATCTTCGCGGGCGACATCGTCGCGGTCGTGGGCGTGAAGCAGACGACCACCGGCGACACGCTTTGTGACCCCAACGCGCCGATCGTGCTCGAGGCCCTCGAGTTCCCCGAGCCCGTGATCCACGTGGCCGTCGAGCCCAAGACCAAGGCCGACCAGGACAAGTTGGGCAAGGCCCTGATGGCGCTCTCCGAGGAGGACCCGACGTTCCAGGTCCACTCCGACGAGGAGACGGGCCAGACCGTCATCGGTGGCATGGGCGAGCTGCACCTCGAGGTGCTGGTCGACCGCATGCTGCGCGAGTTCCGGGTCGACGCCAACGTGGGCAAGCCCCAGGTGGCGTACCGCGAGACGATCACCCAGACCGTCGAGAAGGTCGAGATGCGCTACGTGCGTCAGACCGGCGGTCGAGGCCAGTACGGCCACGTCGTCATCACCCTCGAGCCCACCGGGCCCGGCGGCGGTTACGAGTTCGTCGACAAGATCACCGGCGGCGTCATTCCCAAGGAGTACATCCCCTCGGTCGACGCCGGCATCCAGGACGCCATGCAGTCCGGCGTCATCGCGGGGTACACAACCGTCGACGTGCGGGCCATCCTCACCTACGGCTCCTACCACGACGTCGACTCGTCGGAGATGGCGTTCAAGATCGCCGGCTCGATGGCGTACAAGGAAGCAGCCAAGCGGGCCAAGCCCGTGCTGCTCGAGCCCATCATGGCCGTCGAGGTCGTCACGCCCGAGGACTACATGGGCGACGTCATCGGCGACCTGTCGTCCCGGCGGGGCAAGGTCGAGGGCATGGAGCAGCGCGGCAGCAGCCACGTGGTCCGGTCCCAGGTGCCCCTCTCAGAGATGTTCGGTTACGCTACCGACCTGCGTTCGCGCACTCAGGGGCGAGCCACCTACACCATGCAGTTCCACTCGTATCAGCAGGTCCCGGCATCGATCGCCACCGAGATCGTCGCCCGGGTACGCGGCGAGTAGCGACGGCGAGAAAGTCCAAGGAGCGTTAGGAAGAGATATGGCCAAGCAGAAGTTCGAGCGCGACAAGCCCCACCTGAACATCGGCACCATGGGTCACATCGACCATGGCAAGACGACGCTCACCGCCGCCATCACCAAGAC
>JBEEFP010000034.1:0-14882 GCA_041166085.1 Actinomycetota bacterium | reverse complement strand
TACGGCGTGGCCCGCATCAAGGAGGGGCTCGAGGAGAAGCTGCACCTCGGCAATCTGGAGTCTCAGCGGGACTGGGGTTACGCCGGCGACTACGTGCGGGCCATGTGGCTCATGCTCCAGCAGGACGAGGCCGACGACTTCGTCGTCGCCACCGGCGAGACGCACTCGGTCCGCGAGTTCTGCGAGGTTGCCTTCGCCCGGGCCGGGCTCGACTACCGGGATCACGTCGTCGTCGACGAGAAGTTCTTCCGTCCCGCCGAGGTCGACGTGCTGGTCGGCGACGCCAGCAAGGCCCGCGATGTCCTTGGCTGGAAGCCGGAGGTCAGCTTCCGTCAGCTGGCTGAGCTGATGGTCGAGGCCGACCTCGAGCTCGTCCAGTGGCAGAAGATGAGCGGCGGCCGCCACAAGGCCTGACCCGCAGACGCGGAGGGGTCAGGTGTCGAGGACGTCGGCGGCGATCAGTTCCTCGAGGTAGCGGTCGTTCCACCACGAGATCTGGAGCTGCTTGGCCCGCCGGAAGTAGAGCTGGATGTCGTACTCGACGGTGAAGCCGACGCCGCCGAAGATCTGCTGGGCCATCGCGGTGACGTCTCGGAACGTCTTGCACGCGAAGAGCTTGGCCATGGGTGCCAGACGCGCGACCGACTGGCCGTTGTCGCGCGCCCACGCCGCTTCGTAGACGAGCGTCTCCGCCCCGTCGACGGTGGTGACGGCGTCAGCCAGGTAGTGGGCGAGGGCCTGGAAGGCGCCGAGGGGCTTGTCGAACTGGTGGCGGTCCTTGGCGTACTGGACCGTGATGTCGAGGGCGTAGCGCGCCCCACCGACGGCCTGAGCTGCAAGCAGGATGATGCCGTCGTGCATCGTCTCGTCCCACGCGGCCCAGCCCGTGCCAGGGAGCACGTCTCCAGCTGCGCCGACGAGGTCGACGCGGTACTGCGCGTCCGAGCCGATGGTGTGCTGTTGGGTGAGGGCGACGCCGTCGGCCGACGGATCCACGAGCACGTAGCGGATCTCCCCGTCCGCCTCGTCGCGGGCCAGGACGACGAGGGTGTCGGCCGCCTTGGCGAAGGCCACGTGGCGCTTGATGCCCGTCACCCGGCCGCCGCTGTCGACCCGTGCGGTGACGCCCTTGGGGCCGAAGCCGCGGTCGGGCTCGAGCCACGCCGGGGCGAAGATGGACTCGACGGGCTTCTCCCCGCCGACGCGCGCCAGCAGCCCCGCCGAGAGGACCGAGCTCACGAAGTGGGGTGACGGCGCCAGTGACCGGCCGAGCTCCTGGTACACGACCGCGCCGTCGACCATGCCGAGGTCGCGCATGTCGGTGAGACCCAGCTCGCCCAGCTGCAGCCACAGCTTCTCGGGGTAACCGATGGGGTCGTCCTCCAGCTGGCGCACCACGTCGAGGCCGGAGTGGCGGGTGCAGATGCCGCGCACGGACTCGCGAAGCAGGTCCTGCTCGGGGGTGAGGTCGAGGTCCATGTCGCTCCGTCCTACGGGACCCAGCGGTCGCCCCGCCGGGCCCAGGGGTTGTCGTCCGCCGTCGTCGGGATGGCGACCCGCACCGCGCAGGTCGTCTTGGTCTCACCGTCGACCGCGAGCGTCACGTCGAGCTCGGCCCATCCGCAGCCGGCATCGTCCACCGACGTCGACGTGACCGTGCCGGTCAGCACCATGGTGTCGCCAGGGAAGACCGAGCCCTTCATGCGGAACGTCACCCGGCCCAGGCGCCCGCGCGGACCCGTCCAGTCGGTGACGTAGCGCTCGAACCAGGCGGCCTGGTTGGGCGCGTTCATGAAGATGTCCTTGACCCCGTTCCGCTCGACCGCGAAGTGGTAGTCGTGGTGCATGGGTCGCCAGTCGCGCGTGGCCAGGGCGCCGAGCACGATGGTCGTCGAGTCGACGTCGTAGGACAGCGGCGGCAGGGCCGTGCCCTTCTCGACGCCGTCCAAGGTGAGGCTCACGAGTCGGCCTTTCGGTAGCCGAAGCCGGTCCACGACTCGACGGCCGCCAGCGCGCCGTGCTGGTTGTGGTACTCGACGTCGATCACCCAGAAGCGTCCGGTGCCGAGCTTGGTGGTCTTCTCGTCACTCACCGATCGCAGGATCTGCCGCGTGGACAAGAGGTCGCCCGGGCGCACGGGTTCGTGGAACACGATCGAGTTGTCGCTCATCACCGCCTCGGGCAGGCCGAGCTCGGCCTTGAGGTCGAAGTGGATCTGCAACGGCAGCTTCTGCTCGGCGCGTCCCGGTGCCCAGTGATGGGGACGGAACCACGTCGAGATCATGGTGGGCGGCGCGACGGGACCGTCCGTCAGCTCCTCGGCGACGGCCGGATCCCAGAACAGCGGGTTGCCGTTCTCCACCGACGCGCAGGAGGTCCAGACGTAGCCCTGCTCGACGGGAAACTCTGCCGTCTCCTCGTACTGGACAGTGCCCACGAGCGCGTCGATCTCGGTCGGCAGCGTGCTCACGATTCGACCCCTGATCCCGCCAGCACCCAGCCGACCTGGCGGAAGTCGCCGTGCTCGGCGGTGGCCCACACGAAGGCGTTGCGGGCTGCGAACTGCTCGTCGGCGACCACTTCGGGGATCGACAACACCGGCGCGACGCACGTGTCGGCGGGCGCCAGCTCCGCGCACCACTCGTCCCGCGGTCGCGTTCGGAACGCGGTCTCCATGTCGGCGCGGAGCTCGTCCTGCACCGCGTCGTCGAGCTGGTGGTCGATCCAGCGCTCGAGACCGAGGGCGCGGCAGAGGTTGGCCCAGAACTTGGGCTCGATGGCCGCCACGGTGACCCACTTGCCGTCACTGCATCCGTAGACGCCGTAGCACGCGTACCGTCCGGTGAGCAGCCCGTGGCCTGGCCCGGGGATGACGCCGGTGGCCAGGTGCTCGTCGACCTGCAGCGCCATCAGGGCGAGCACGCCGTCGGCCGCCGACACGTCGAGGTAGGCGCCTTCACCGGTGGCGCCGCGTCGAACGAGGGCGGCCAGGATGCCCATCACCGCTTGCATCCCGCCGCCCGCGCTGTCGGCGACCGTTGCGCCAGGGATGGGCGGACGGCCGTCGGCGTTCCGGCTCGAGCAGTCGAGGAACCCGCCGACCGCGAGGTAGTTGAGGTCGTGTCCGGCCCATTGCGCGCGGGGGCCGTGTTGACCGTAACCAGTCGTGCTGCAGTAGACGATGCGGGGATTCCGGGCCCTGACGTTCTCGTAGCCGATGCCCATCTTGGCCATGACGCCGGGCCGGAAGCTCTCGATGATCACGTCGGCGCCGGCCGCGAGTGCCATGAGCTCCTCGACGCCGGCGGGCGTGCTCAGGTCGAGCTCGACCCGCTCCATCCCGCGGTGGGCGCTGTACGCGTAGAACGGGGGCACGATCTGGGTGCGATGGGTGGACGACACCTTCACCACGCGTGCGCCGTAATCGGCCAGCCAGCGCGACGCGCGCGCGGCCGGCCCCACGGTGGCCAGATCGAGAACGGTGATGCCGTCCAGCATCAGAAGTTCTCTGCCATCAGAAGTTCTTGGGAAGGCCGAGCTTGCGCCTGGCGATGATGTTCTTCTGGATCTCCGACGCACCGCCGCCGATGGTGTCGATGACGGTGTAGCGGTACGTGGACTCGGACCGCCCCGCCATCGGCGCCTCCTCCGTCTTCACCCTGAGCTGGGACCCCGGTCCGGCGATGTCCATCGACGCGTCGGCCAGCCGCTTGGAGAGCTCGGTGGCGTAGAGCTTGTACTCCGACGACTCGGTGGTCGGCGGCGCCCCACCCTTCATCGACGCGGCCACCACCCTGAGTCCCAACACGCGTGCCACCTCGGCCTCGGTGTGCAGCTGCGCGATGCGCTGACGTGTCACCTGGTCGTGCTTGAGCGGCTCGTCGTCGCGAGTTGTCGACTTCACGTACTCCGTGAGCAGGTCGAGCCGTTGCTCGATGGGGGAGAAGGTGAACATGGTGAAGCGCTCGAGGTCGAGGGCTTCGGAGATGTACTGGAAGCCGCGGTTGACCTCGCCGACGACGTAGTCGTCGTGCACGAACACGTCGTCGAAGAACACGTCGTTCGTGCGCTCGTCGCCCATCGTCCAGATCCCGTTGATGGTGATGCCGGGATCGTCGAGGGGGACGAGGAACAGCGTGATGCCCTGATGCTTCGAGTTGGGGTCGGTGCGCGCACCCACCCAGTACCACTCGGCGAAGTGGGCCGAGGTCGTCCACGTCTTCTGCCCGTTGAGGCGCCAGCCGTCGCCGTCCTTGACCGCCTTGAGCTTCATCGACGCGGCGTCGGACCCCGCATCCGGCTCGCTGTAGCCCACCGCGAACTCGACCTCGTTGCGCAGGATCTTGGGCAGGAACTCTTTCTTCAGCTTCTCGCTGCCGTGGGCGAGGATCGTCTTGCCGATGATGCCGACACCCTTGCCGATCTGCGGTCCGCCCCGTCCCGCCAGCGCCTCGTTCAGTAGGTACTCGTAGACGCCGTCGCCCTCCTGGCCGCCCCATTCCTTGGGCCAGGTGATGCCGAGCCAGCCCTTGTCGCCGAGCGTGGCCATGAACTCGCGCCGCTTGGGCGTGTCCACGATCTGCGCCATGTTCTCCCGCGTCAGGTCGAACACCTCGGGGTCGTCGTTGGCGTCGAGGAACGCCTCGACCTCGGCGAGGAAGTCCTTCTGCTCGGGTGTGAAGTCGAAGTCCACTGCCACCTCTCCCTCATCCCACCCTGACTTCTGGACACTCAGGTGCGGATGGCGCACCTGAGTGTCCAGAAGTCGGGAGAGATCGGCGGAATCTGACGGGTCGTCAGCTTACGCCGACGACGCCGGCGGCGGCCAAGGTCTCGATGTCGGCCTCGGAGAGGCCGAGCTCCTTCTGGAGGACGCTGCCGGTGTGCTGGCCGAGGGTCGGCGGCGGCTGCGGCTTCGTCTCGGCGACGGCCGAGAGCTTCACGGGGTTGCCGGGGACGATCACCGGCTGCTCGACGCCGTCGGTGCGTTCGAGGGCGATGAGCATGTCGCGGCCGGTGAGGTGGCGCTCCGTCATCACGTCGTGGGACTCGAAGCACGGACCGGCCGCCACGCCCTCGGCCGTGAGCAGCGCCGCCGCCTCGCGCATGGTGTGGGCCGACGCCCACTCCTCGATGCCGGGCCGCAGCACGCTCTCGAGGTGCTCGCCCCATCCCGCGCGCGTGGCCAGGCGAGGGTCGTCGATCCATTCGGCGTGTCCGACGACGCGCGCCAACCGTTCGAACTGGTGCTCACGCACGAGCTGCATGACGAACCAGCCGTCGCTGGCGCGGAACGTCTCGAGGATCATCGGGGCGGGATACGCCAGCCGCTCCATCCCCATCGACCCGAGGCCGACCACGATGTCGGTCATGGCGACGGTCGCGTCGTACATGGCGATGTCGACGTGCTGCCCCTCGCCCGTGCGGTCGCGGTGGCGCAGGGCGGCGAGGATGCCGATGACGGCGTACAGGCCCGAGCTGATGTCGCCCAGGGCACCGACGGGGTTGGCGCGGGGAGCATCGTCCGGGCGGCGGGTGAACTGGTAGATCCCCGACATGGCCTCGACGATGGCCGAATACGCAGGCCAGTCCCGGTAGGGCGAGTCGCCCCGATTGCCGAACCCGCTCACCGACACGTAGATCACCGAGGGGTGAGCGGCGGCCACCGCGTCGTAGCCCAGCCCCAGCCGGTCCATGGCCCCCGCTTTGAAGTTCTCGGCCACCACGTCGAACTTGGGCGCCAGCCGCAGGAACAGGTCGCGCCCCGCGGGACTGCGCAGATCGAGGGCGACGCTGCGCTTGTCGAGGTTGTTGCGCAGGAACGTCGCGCCCGCCGACCGCCCGTCGGCATCGATCATGGCCGGCTGCGAACCGCGGCCCGACTCGCCGGCCAACGGCTCGACCTTCACCACGTCGGCGCCGAGGCGCGCCAGCAGCTGGGTGGCGTAGGGGAGGGCCTGCATCTGCTCGGCGGCGAGGATGCGGACGCCGTCCAAGGGTTGACCCATCTAGGAGACGCCGACCACCGAGACGAAGGACACCATCTCGCCGGGGTAGCCGCCGAGGTTGTGCGTCAGCGCCAGCTTGCGGCCCGTGGCGGGGATGCGACGGTCGTCCGGCGCCTGCCCCCGCAGCTGCAGCCACGGCTCGAACAGCATGCGCAGGCCGGTGGCGCCGACGGGATGCCCGAAGCTCTTGAGGCCACCGTCGGGATTGACCGGGAGATCGCCGTCGATGTCGTACGTGCCGGCCATGACCTCCTTCCAAGCCGTGCCCCGCTCCGCGAACCCGAGGTCCTCCATCAGGACGAGCTCGGTGGGCGTGAAGCAGTCGTGCACCTCCGCCATGGCCAGCTGGGACCTCGGGTCCTCGATGCCGGCCTGCTGGTACGCGTCCCGTGCGGTCGCGACCACCTCCGGGAACGTCGTGTAGTCGTAGCTCGGGTCGGTGAGCCCGCTGCCGGTGCCGGCCACGAACGAGAGGGCCTTGATGAGAAGGGGATCGCGCACGTACCGATGCGCGTCCTCGGCCCGGACCACGATGGCGGCGGCCGCACCGTCGGCCACGCCCGCGCAGTCGAACACGCCGAGTCCGCCCGCGACGGTAGGGGCGGCGCAGATGGTCTCGGTGCTCACTTCCTTGCGGAACTGGGCGCGCGGGTTGTGGGCGCCGTTGCGATGGTTCTTGGCCGCGATGCGGGCCAGCACCTCGCGCATCTCCGTCTCGCCCACCCCGTAGCGCTTGGCGTACGCGGGGGCGACCATGCTGAACATGGCGGCGGCGGTGAGGGTGCGGCCGGTGCCGTCGCTCGGCGGGTTGTTGGCGTTGAGTCCCTGGTACCCGCTGTCCTTCACCTTCTCCACACCGAGGGCCATGGCGATGTCGTAGGCGCCCGACGCCACTGCGTAGGCCGCTTGCCGCAGCGCCTCGGACCCGCTCGCGCAGTAGTTCTCGACGCGGGTGACGGGCTTGCCCTCAACCTGCAAGGGGCGGGCCAAGGTGATGCCGCTCATGCCCGTCTGGGCCGTGCCCAACCAGAACGCGTCGACGGCGTGCTTGTCGATGCCGGCCGAGTCGAGCGCTTCGCTCGCGGCCTGCACGATCAGCGCGTCGGCGCTCTTGTCCCAGTGCTCGCCGAACGGCGTGCACCCCATGCCGACGATGGCGACGCGGTCGCGGATGCCGTGCGAGCCCATCAGTGCGCCTCCCCTACGGGCCGTGCCTTCCAGAAGTAGTTGTGGATGCCGTCCGCCGTGAACAGCTTGCGGAACGTCATCTCCACGCGCGTGCCGATGCCCACGTCGGTCTCGCGCACGTCGGTGAGCTCGATGGGGAATCGACCGCCGCCGTCGAAGTCCACCACTGCGAAGACGATGGGCGGACTCGGCGAGTAGGCCATGCGGTCGACGGTGTAGGTGACCACCGTGCCGACCGCGTCGGCCATCGGCACCGCCTCGGTGCTGCCGGGCAAGGGCGGCAGCTGCACCTCACCGGAGTCGGGATCGCGTCCACCGACGAAGCCGAACTTCCAGTCCTCGGTGCGGCCTGCCGCCGAGCCCGACACCCGCTGGGGCTCGGGCCGCCGCGGCGGCTCGACGGGCAGTACGCCCCGCCATGCCAGGAACTTGCCGTAGGCCACGTCCGCCCCGGAACCGACCTGCGCGTCCACCGCACGGGCGGGACGGAAGTCGGCGAGCGCGTCGGTGGCGCGGACGAGCAGCACGTCGGCGCCGTCGGCCAGGACGACGAGGGCGATGACCTGTCCGGGCTCGGCCGACTCGAGGGCACGGGTGAGCAACAGGGCGGCATGCGCCGCGCCGGTGTGACCGACCGACGCGCTCAGGTCGTCGACCAGCGCCTCTTTGGCCACGCCCAGTCGGCGGGCGAGGGAGGATGCGGCGCGAGCATGCGCGCTGGTGACGATGGCCGTCGCCACGTCGCCCGCTTCCAGGCCCGTCTGCTTGAGCGCCTCCCGCCATGCCTGCTCGCCCAACGCGACGTACTTGGTCTCGCCGAAGCGTTCCTCCCATTGCTTGGAGCGGTTGTCGCCCGGCGTGCGCCACCGGTCGAGGAACTCCTCGGTGGCGCTCGCTGCACCCAGGTACTCCGCGAGGAGTGGGCCGTCGTCGTCGGACCCGACCAGCACGGCAGCCGCGCCGTCGCCACCTGCCGACTCGTCGGCGCTGCCGGGCAGGCCAGTGCGCACGTCGGACGCGACGACCAGCGTCGGGGCGCGTCCGTCGAGGGCGGCGCGCAACGCGCCCGCCGCCGAGCGCACCGATCCGCCGAAGTCGAGGGCGGGCACGTCGTGGTCGAGGCGCAGGGCGGCGTGGATGGCGGTGGCGTTGGTCTTGTCGAGGTAGGCGGGCGCGACCGTGCTGAACCAGATCGCCGAGGGGCGCGCCTCGGTCGAACGCAGCGCCAGCCGCGCTGCCTCCACGCCCATGGTGGTGGTGTCCTCGTCGTACGACGCGACGGCGCGGGTGCCCTTGCCGCCGCCCTGGCCGACGACAGGACGGATCGCCGTGCGGTCGAGCCGCCCCTTCGGGACGTAGGCGGCCGCGCTCAGGATCCCTCGCACCCCGTCGAGTCTAGGAGCAGGTTCTGATGAGGCGTCAGACGGCGGAGCGGTGCTGGTTGCGCTGCATCAGATAGACGATGAGGGCGGCGGCGGCCACGGCGAGGATGAGTCCGCCGTTGCTGTGGAACAGCACACGTCCGATGAGCCCGCCGATGATCGAGCCGCCGAGACCCACCAGGATGGTCATCCCGATGCTCATGGGATTGGGCCCGGGGATGGCCAGGCGGCCGAGGGCGCCGACGATCAAACCGCTGAGGATGAGCAGGAGGATGTAGAAGAGCATGCCGATAGTGTGCCCCCGATGACCGAAGTCAAAGCGGAGATCACCGCCAACGTGTGGCAGGTGCACGTCGAAGTCGGCCAGACGGTGGCCGAGGGCGACACGCTGGCCATCCTCGAGTCGATGAAGATGGAGATCCCCGTCGAGGCGCCGGTCGCCGGCACTGTCACGGACGTCAAGGTCAAGCCCGAGGACCAGGTCCAAGAGGGCGACACCATCGCCGTCATCGACTGAGACGCGAGCGAAGCCGCGAGCGGAGCAAGTGACATCGTGATCCGGGCGGCACGTCGCGGGGCGGTGGCGCTCCTGACCATCGACCGGCCCGAGCGCCGCAACGCCGTCAACGCCGACATGTGCGACGCGTTGCTCGACGGACTCCGGGACGCGCTGGCCGCGGATGCACGCGTGCTCGTGCTCACCGGTGCCGGCGGCCACTTCTGCGCCGGCGCCGACCTCGGTGGCGTGGAGGACGACCGGTTCCGCATCGCCCTGCGGACCTTCCTCCTGGCTCTCGCCGATGCCCCGATCCCCACCATCGCGGCCGTGGAGGGGTTCGCCCTCGGCGCCGGGATGCAGCTGGCCGCAGCGTGCGACCTGCGCGTCGCCGCTCCCGACGCCAGATTCGGCATCCCCGCGGCCAAGCTCGGGCTCATGGTCGACCACTGGACGGTGCGCCGCGTCCAGCGGGTGGCGGGTGAGGGGACAGCGCGCGCCATGCTGCTGGCGGCCGAAGAGGTCGACGGCGACGCGGCGGTGCGCCTGGGGCTGGCCCAACGGAGCGGCCGTCTCGAGGACGCGCTTTCGTGGGCCGACCAGATCGCCCTGCTCGCGCCACTCACCCTCGCAGGCCACAAGCTGGCGCTGAACCGCTTCGGGCCCGAGCCCGAACCCGACGCGCTCGTCGACGCGGCCATCGCCAAGGCGTGGGGGAGCGCGGACCTGCGTGAGGGGATGGTCGCGTTCAAGGAACGGCGCCGTCCCCACTTCAAGGGCGAGTAGGACGGCGTGCTGCTGGCCGATGCGGGCGAGCTCGTCCGCACCTCGCCCCTCGGCTTCGTCGTCGCCTTCGGGGGCGGGATGCTGTCGTTCCTCTCGCCGTGCGTGCTCCCGCTCGTGCCGGGCTACCTGTCGCTGATGTCCGGGGTCAGCGCGGGCGAGCTGGTCGAGCCCACCGCGGACGACCGCCGTCGCGTCCTGCGCGCCACCCTGCTCTTCGTCGCCGGATTCACGCTCGTCTTCACCTTTCTCTTCGCCAGCGCCAGTGCCGTCGGGCAGACGCTCCTGGACCACCAACGCGGGTTGAACCAGGTGGCGGGCGTCATCACCATCGCCATGGGACTGCTGATCGCCGGGGTGGTCTCGCCCCGGCTCCTGCAGCAGGAACGGCGCCTGCACGTGTCGCCGTCGCGGCTCGGCGTGTTCGCCCCACCTGCGATGGGGATGGCCTTTGCGTTCGGCTGGACGCCGTGCATCGGTCCGATCCTGGCCGCCGTGCTCCCGCTCGCGGCCGCGTCCGGCACCCTCGCGCGCGGCATGGGGATGCTCGTCGCCTACTCACTCGGTCTGGGTGTGCCGTTCATCGCCGCCGGCCTCGCCCTCGGGCGCCTCACGCGCGTGTTCGCGTTCGTGAAGCGGCACTTCCGCGCTTTCAACCTGACCTCAGGGCTGCTGCTGGCCGCCTTCGGGTTCCTGCTCCTCACCAGCAACGTGACCTGGCTGTCCGGTTGGTTCAGCGACCGCATGCAGGACGTCCCCCTGCTGCACCGCCTCACCCAGATCTGAGGCTGCGCCGCCTAGTAGTTGGCGGGCAGGAGACGGGCGAAGTTCTCGAAGAAGACGAAGAGCAGCACGAAGAAGAACGGGGCGCCGATGAAGTAGGCGGGCCACTTCCGCCAGCGGCGTCCGACCAGATAGGCCGCGAGCCACACCAGGCCGGCGGCCGAGCCCCAGAGGAGCGCGGGGGTGCGGGCGGTCGGATCACCCGAGAGGCCCTCGTCGTGCTGGATGGCGATGCGCTTCGACGGCGCAGGTTGTGGCGCGGCGGCCGGGCCCTTGAGGGCAGCGGTGAGGACCAGCCGCTGCGTCGCGCTGTACCGCGGATTGCAGGTCGTGAGGGTGAGACGGTTGTCCTGGGTGTTGTCGAGGACCTCGACCTGGCTCGGCTTGATGACCTTGAGCTCGGTGACGTCGTACTGGAACGTCCCCTGCTTGGTCGAGATGATCACCGGGTCGCCGACGGCCATCTTGTCGAGCTGGTTGAACGGCGCGCCGTACGTGGTGCGATGGCCGGCGATGGCCGCGTTGCCGGGCTGCCCCGGCAGCGGCGTGCCCGGGTAGTGACCGGGGCCCTTCTTGAGGTCCGGGACGCCCACCCCCTCCACCACGATCTTCTCCACGTTGATCTTGGGCAGCTTGATCACCGCGATGGCCTCGCCGTCGGGCGAGGGCGGAAGCGCCTTGGAGGGGTCGACGTCGCCCGGAATGATCTTGAAGTGCTGCTTGAGCGAGTCCTGGCTGCGGGACTCGGCCAGGTTGGTGCCCCAGAGCTGGTAGGCGACGAAGAGCAGGATGAGGATGCCGAGCGTGATCATGCTCTGCCCCAGCCACCCGATCACTCGCCGCACGGCGGGCAAGCTAGTTGCCCCCGCCGCGGTCCGAGCCGCATGGTCCTCGCCGGGCACCCACCCGTACGATGGAAGACCCAGCCATGGCCCCCGCCATCCGTCTCCGCTCCGCCGTCGCGCTCGTCGGGCGCTTCCCGGTCCTCGCCGGCGCCGACCTCGAGGTCGGTCGCGGTGAGGTCGCGCTCGTGCACGGCCCGAACGGCGCAGGCAAGACCAGCCTGCTGCGGGCGTGCGCCGGGCTCCTCCCGCTGACGGACGGTGACGCCGAGGTGCTCGGCCACGACCTCCGCGCTGATCGCCGCTCGGTGCGCCGATCAGTCGCCCTCCTCGGCCACGCCACCTTCCTCTACGACGATCTCACCGTCGCCGAGCAGGCCGCGTTTGCGGCCCGCGCCTTCCACCGACCCAAGACCTCGGCCGACGAGGCCCTGGTCCACCTCGGCCTCGAGGGTCGCGCCGGGGTCCAGATCGCCCGCTTGAGCGCGGGCCAGCGCCGCCGCGTCGCCCTCGCGTGCCTGATCGCGCGCGACGCACCCCTCTGGCTGCTCGACGAACCCCACGCCGGTCTGGACGCGGCCAACCGAGACGTGGTCGACGCCCTCATCCGCGAGAGGGCCACCTCCGGGGGCACCGTGATGCTGGCGTCCCACGAGCTCGATCGAGCGCGCGCCCTCGCCGACCGCACCTTCGCCATCGCGGGCGGGCGCGTGCAGGAGGACGCCCGTGTGGCGTGACGCCATGGTCATCGCCGGGCGCGACCTGCGCATCGAACGCCGCGCCCGCGTCGTGACGAATCAGGTGCTGCCGTTCGCCCTCCTCGTGCTCGTGCTGTTCGCCTTCGCGCTGGACCCTGACCGCGGCGTGCTGGCGCGCGCGGCTGCGGGGCTCTTCTGGGTGGCGGTCCTGTTCAGCGCCCTGCTCGCCATCCAGCGCAGCTTCGCCCTCGAAGCGTCGGACGAGGCACGTGACGGGCTGCGTCTGTCCGGGCTCGACCCGGCCGGCATCTTCCTCGGCAAGGCCATCGCGGTTGCCGCCCAACTCGTCGTGCTCGAGGCCTTCCTCACCGCCGGCATCGCCGTCTTCTACGGCAGCGACCTCCACGGTCCGCTCCTGCTCGCGGTGACCGCCGTCCTTGCCACCGTCGGCCTGGCGGCCGCCGGCACGATCTACGGCGTGCTGGCGGCGGGCCTGCGGGTGCGCGAGACGCTCCTGCCCCTCCTCGTCTTGCCCGTCGTCGCGCCCGTGCTGCTCGCGGCGACGCGCGCGTGGGAGGCCGGGCTCCAGGGTGTCCCCGGAGAGGGCTGGTCGTGGCTGCGCATCCTCGGCGTGTTCGCAGTCGTCTACGTCTGCGCCGGTGTGGCCGCCTTCGGCGCCCTGCTGGAGGACGCATGACCAGCACCGCGTCGCGCGGGACCCGGGTGATGGGCGCGCTGGGCCTCGCGTCGCTGGCCGTTGCGGTCGTCATGGGACTGACGCTTCCGCTCACCGCCGAGCAGCAGGAGTACTCGCGGCTGATCGCCATTCATCCCGCGCTGGCGTGGTGCGCGTACCTGGCGTTCGGGATCACCGCCCTCGGCAGCGCGCTCTACGCGTGGAAGGGCACACGTGCCCCGCTGTGGGACCAGGTCGCGGCCGCGTCCGCGGAAGTCGGCGTGGTCTTCACCGCCCTCACGCTGGTCACGGGGTCGATATGGGGCCGGGCCGTGTGGGGTGTGTGGTGGGCGTGGGACGCCCGTTTGACGACGACCGCCCTCATGTTCGTGCTGTACCTCGGTTACCTGGCCATGCGCCGCGTTCCCGCCGCGCCGGAGGTGCGGGCCCGCCGCTCGGCGGTGGTCGGACTGCTCGCGGCCGTCGTCGTGCCCATCAACCACTTCGCAGTCGAGTGGTGGCGCACGCTGCACCAACGCTCCTCGCTGGCCGGCAACCATCTCGACGGCCGGTTCTACGTCGCCATGCTCTTCGGCTTCATCGCCATGACCCTCATCTACGTGTGGCTGCTCGTGCACCGGATGCGCGTCGAGCGCCTCGAGGAGCGACTGGAGGCCGAGGGCCTCGACATCGCCATCGCCGAGCGCCGGGCCGAGGCGGAGGCCATCAGCTCATGACGTACGTGGTAGCGGGCTACGGCATCACCGTCGTCGCGCTCGGTGGCTACGCATGGCGCGTCGTCCGCCGGGGTCGGGCCCTGGTCCGCGCCCTGCCGCCCGAGCCGGCGCCGCCGTCATGGCAGTAGCGGCGCCGCCCCGACCGCGCGCGGGCGGGCGGGGCAGGCTCGTCATCGTCGGCGTGGTGATCGCGGCGGCCGTCGGCTTCCTGCTGTGGCAGGGCCTCGGCAACGCGACCGTGTACTTCAAGACGGCGGACGAGGCGGTGCGCGACAAGCAGTCGCTCGGCACGCGGCGCTTCCGCGTCGAGGGTGTGGTCGTCGCCGGCAGCGTCCGCCAAGCGGGCAACGCGGTGCGGTTCGACATCGAGGAGAACGGCGCCAAGGTCGCCGTGCAACACCAGGGCGACCCGCCCGAGCTCTTCCGGCCCAACATCCCCGTCGTGCTGGAGGGCCGTTGGCAGCACGCGGTGTTCGCCAGCGACCGCATCATGGTCAAGCACACCTCGGACTACCGGGCCCAGCACCCGGACCGCGTCCAGGGCTACCCGCCCACCACGCGATGAACCTGGCCCTCGGGCGCAGCGGCGTCCTCCTCGGCCTGCTGGGCGCCCTCTTCGGCGCTGCGACATTGGCTATCGGCCTCATCGCCGACCGCCCTGTGCTGCGCAGGTCGGGACGGCGCTACGTGCTCCTCGTCCTTATCGGCGCCGTGGTGGCTGCCGGCGCCATGGAGCGGGCCCTGCTGACCCATGACTTCTCGGTGCAGTACGTGGCTGAGAACCACAGCCGGGCCACGCCGCTGCTCTACACCGTCGCCGGCATGTGGGCCGCGCTCGAGGGCTCCATCCTCCTGTGGTCGCTGGTGCTGGCCGGCTACCTGGCGCTGGTGGCGCACAAGTTCCGCGACCGCGTCACGGATCCGGTCGTGGGCTGGGCCCTCGTCACCGGCCTCCTCGTGGCCGCTTTCTTCTTCGGGCTGATGCTCGGGCCCGCCAACCCGTTCCGGCACGTGGCCGGCGCCATCCCCGCCGACGGCCCCGGTCCGAACCCGCTGTTGCAGAACCACCCGCTCATGGCGTTCCACCCGCCGATGCTCTATCTCGGCTACGTCGGGTTCACGGTGCCGTTCATGTTCGCGGTCGCCGCGCTGGTGACGGGACGAGTGGGCGAGGGGTGGCTGGTCGAGACCCGCCGCTGGACGCTGTTCGCGTGGGGCTTCCTCACCATTGGCATCGCCCTCGGCGCGTGGTGGTCCTACGAGGTCCTCGGATGGGGCGGGTACTGGGC
>JBEEFP010000033.1:0-25483 GCA_041166085.1 Actinomycetota bacterium | reverse complement strand
GGCCGTCCGCGATGCGGACGGCCGCCTCATCTCCCGTGCGACGGGAACCTTCTTCCTGCACCGCGAAGCCCGGTAGCGGGAGCTACTTGCTGCTCGGCTGGGGGACGATGCGGATGTAGGGCTTCGGCTCCTTCCAGTCGCCGAAGATCTCCTTGGCCTGCTCGTTGTTGACGGAGCCGGCGATGATCACGTCGTCGCCCTGCTTCCAGTTCACCGGGGTGGCCACCTTGTGCTTGGCCGTGAGCTGCAAGGAGTCGATGATGCGCAGCACCTCGGCGAAGTTCCGGCCGGTCGTCATGGGGTACACGAGGACGGTCTTGATCTTCTTGTCCGGGCCGATGATGAAGACGTTGCGCACCGTCTGGTTGTCAGCTGGCGTCCGGGACTTGGCGTCACCCGACGTGCTCGCGGGCAGCATCCCGTAGGCCTTGGACACCTCGAAATCGTTGTCACCGATGATCGGGTAGTTGGGCCGGGTGCCCTGGGTCTCCTCGATGTCGTCGGCCCACTTCTCGTGGTCGCCCGTCGCGTCCACGGAGAGGCCGATGACCTTCACGTTCCGCTTGCCCCACTCATCCTTGAGCCGGGCTACCTCGCCGAGCTCCGTGGTGCACACCGGCGTGAAGTCCTTGGGATGTGAGAACAGCACCGCCCACGAGTCGCCGATCCAGTCGTGGAACTTGATCTCGCCCTCCGTGGTCTGTGCCGTGAAGTCGGGCGCCTCGTCGCCGATTGCCAAACCCATGTCGCGCCTCCGCGTCTGTCGTCGTCTCTGGACCTCCGACGATAACCGACCTTGCAGGTCAACAATTCCCCGCGCGCAAGAATGACCCCATGACGGACGTCACGAAGGCGGAGCTCGACGCGGCGGTGGAGGGCGAGACCGTACCCACCCGCTTTCTGCGCATGGTCGGCGATCATCCCGACCGGGTGGCCCTGCGCTGGCGCAACCCCGACGACACCTGGGGCGAGATGACCTGGGCCCGCTACGCCGAGGAGGTCGCCGAGGTCACCGCAGGGCTGCGATCTCTCGGCCTCGGGCGGGGGGACCGGGTCGTGCTCATGATGCGCAATCGGCCCGAGTTCCATGTGGCCGACCTGGCCGCCCTCTTCTGCGGCGCCACACCGATCTCCATCTACAACTCGTCCGCCCCTGAGCAGGTGCAGTACTTGACGGCCCACTGCGGGGCAACGGTGGCGATCGTCGAGGACGTCGGGTTCCTCGAGCGCTTCCTCAAGGTCCGCAGGGAGTTGCCCGCCCTCGAGCACATCGCCATCCTCAGCGATCCCGACGGGCTGGCGGGACAGGACGTCCTCCCGTTCGGCCGCCTGATGCAGAGCGAGCCGATCGACCTGCAGCAGGCAGCGACCATCGCCCGACCAGACGACCTCTGCACCGTCATCTACACGTCGGGGACCACGGGCCCGCCCAAGGGCGTGATGCTCACCCATCACAACATCGTCTTCACCGCCGAGGGCTACCTGCACCTGCTCCAGGGCGACACCCTCGGGTGGCGAGGCGTCTCCTATCTGCCCATGGCCCACATCGCCGAGCGCATGACCGGCCACTACCTCGCCCTCGTCGGCGGCCTCGAGGTCACCACGTGCCCGGAGACCTCGCAGCTCAGCGCCTACCTGGCCCACGTACGACCCCAGACGTTCTTCGGCGTCCCGCGCGTGTGGGAGAAGATGTACTCGGGTGTCAACGCCGCCCTCGCGTCGGATGCGGAGAAGGCGCAGAAGTTCGCCGAGGCACTGCAGGCGGCCAAGCCCATCGACGAGGCGCGCCAACGGGGCGAGGCCCTCACCACCGAGCAGCAGCAGACCTGGGACTTCCTCGATCAAGTGGCGTTCAAGGGCATCCGCGAGACGCTCGGCCTGGACCAGTGCGAGATCGCGGTCACAGGAGCGGCACCGATTCCCGTCGACGTCCTGCAGTGGTTCCGGGCCATCGGCGTGCCGTTCTCCGAGGTCTACGGCATGTCCGAGAGCTCGGGGCCGATGACGTGGGAGCCCTATCGCGTCAAGGTCGGGACGGTGGGCAAGGCCTTCCCCGGCTGCGAGGTGAAGCTGCTCGACGACGGCGAAGTGGTCTGCCGAGGCGGCAACGTGTTCGAGGGCTATCTCAACGACCCCGAAAAGACGCGTGACGCGCTCGATGACGACGGGTGGTTGCACTCGGGCGACATCGGGCAGTTCGACGACGACGGCTACCTGCGCATCGTCGACCGCAAGAAGGAGCTCATCATCACCGCGGGCGGCAAGAACATCAGCCCCGCCAACCTCGAAGCGGCCCTCAAGTCGTTTCCGCTGATCGGCCAGGCCGCGGTCATCGGCGACAACCGTCCGTTCATCTCCGCTCTCCTGGTGTTGGATCCCGAGGTCGCACCCGCGTGGGCCAAGCAGCGCGGCATCGAGGCCACGTCCCTCACAGAACTGGCTACCAACGCCGACGTGCAGGCCGAGGTCGACGCCAACGTTCGGGAGGCCAACGCGCGCTTCAGCCAGGTGGAGCAGGTGAAGAAGTGGACCGTGCTCGGGGAGGAGTGGCTACCCGACTCCGAGGAGCTCACGCCCACCATGAAGCTGAAGCGACGCGGCATAAACGAGAAGTACGGCGCAGAGATCGAGGCCCTCTACGCGAGGTAACGACACCGCGGCCGGCAGCGCCCTCACCGCTGTGGCTGCGCTGTCCTACGGGTTCACCATCGTCATCGGCCGCCACCTGGCCGAGGACGGCTTCCACGCGGCCACCGTCCTGGGCGTCCGTTTCTCGAGCGCCGGGGTGCTGCTGCTGCTGCTGCTCGTCGCGCTTCGCAGACCGCTTCGCCCGCCGCCCGGCGAGCGGGTGCGGGTCATGCTGCTCGGCATGCTCGGGTACGCGGTGGAGTCGTCCTTCTTCTTCATGGCGCTGGAGCGGGGGTCGGCGTCCGCGGTCGCGCTGCTCTTCTACGCCTACCCGGCCATCGTCGCCCTGCTCGGGCTGGCGATGGGCAGGCGCATCGGCGCCCGTATCGGCGGCGCTATCGCGCTGTCGGCGGCGGGGACGGCGTTGGTCGTCGCCGCGGGCGGCGACGTGCACGTCTCAGGGCCGGGCGTGGCGTTGGCGCTGTCCTCCGCCGCGAGCTTCGCGGTGTACCTCATCGTCAGCCACCGCGTCGCTCCGAGAACTGACGCGCTCACGACCGCAACCTGGGTCGCCCTCGGCGCCGGACTCTCATTCGTCACGGCCGGCGTGGTGACTGGCGCGTTCCAGGCCATCGACGGGCACCTGCCACTCATGCTGGCGAACGGCGTGGCCACCGCGTCGGCGTTCTCGTTCATGTTCGCAGGCCTGCAGCGCCTGGGCCCCGCACCGACTGCGGTGGTCATGACGCTGGAGGCCCTGTTCGCCATCGTGCTCGCCGGCCTCTTCCTCGGTGAGTCGCTCGGGCCCCTGCAACTCCTGGGCGGGGCGGCCATCCTGGGCGCCACCATCCTGATCGCCGTCTCGGGGTCTGACCCACACCGAACCGTGCAGGTCTAGCGTCCGCCCATGCGCGTCGCGGTGCTCGGAGGCACCCGCTTCATCGGTCGAGCCATCACCCTCGAGCTGTCGCGGGCCGGCCATCAGGTCGCGGTGTTCCACCGCGGGAACAGCGAGCCCGAGGAGCTCGCTCACGTCGGTCATGTGCACGTCGACCGCTCCGACATCGCGTCCGTCGCGGGCGAGCTGGCCGACGCGGACGCGATCGTCGACACCATGGCGTTGTCGGGAAGCGACACCGAACCCGTCCTCGAGGTGCTCCCACGGCAGGCCAAGCTGCTCGTGCTCTCGAGCATGGACGTCTACGAGGCGTATGCCGCGCTGCAGGCGGGGACCGTCACCGAACCGGTGCCGTCCGACGAGGAGAGTCCGGTGCGGGCCGAGCGCTACCCCTACCGGGGGCAGATCCCCGGAATGGACGACTACGAGAAGCTCGACGTCGAGGAGCTGTACCTGCGCAGGGGCGGGACGGTGTGTCGGCTGCCGATGGTCTACGGCGAGCACGACGGTCAGCGGCGCGAGTGGTTCATCCTCCGGCGGGTGCACGCCGGCCGCAAGCGCATCCCCATCGGGGCCGGCACGTGGCTGTCGACGCGTGCCTACGTCGGGGACGTGGCGACCGGCGTGCGGCTGGCGCTCGATTCATCCGAGACGGACGACCAGGTGTTCAACCTGGGTGAGCGCCGCACGCCCAGCGTCGCGCTGTGGGCCCGGATGATCCTCGATGCCGCCGGCTCGGATGCCGAGCTGGTGACCGTTCCCGACGCGGCGCTCCCCGAGGACCTCGGGCTCACGACCGCCATCGCGCAGCACCTGGTCTGCGACTCGACCAAGGCGCGGACCATGCTCGGCTGGGAGGAGACGGACCCGATGGAGGCCTTGCGTCGATCGGTCGCGTGGCACCTGGCCCACCCACCCGAGGACGACGCCGGGTTCGACGGCGACGATCAGGCGCTGGCGGCCGTCGATGGATGAGGGCGCGCGCTTCGACCGCGCCATCGCCGCCATCGACGCGGCCAACGCCGAGAGCCCCACGGGCGTCGAGGGCGACCACGCCGTTCGGGTGACGGACTGGGTGCGCCGCTTGCGTCCCGACGCGAGCGAGGAGCTGCTCCTCGCGGCGCGGGGTCATCACATCCGCCGGTGGACCTCGCCGCGGTCCTCCTATCCCGACGGCCGCTCGGGCTATCTGCGCTGGCGCCGCGACCTGCACGAGATCCACGCCCGCGAGCTGGGCACCATCCTCGGCGCCGAGAACTACGAACCCGCTGTCATCGAGCGGGTGCAGGACATCGTCCGCAAGAAGCGACTGGCGTCCGACCCCGAGGTGCAGACCCTCGAGGACGCCCTCTGCCTCGTGTTCATCCAGACCCAGTACGACGAGCTGGCGGGACGTCTCGACGACGAGAAGATGGACAGCGTGGTCGCCAAGACCCTCGCCAAGATGAGCGACGAGGGCCGCCGCTTAGCCGGTGAGTTGATCAGCAGCGCGGGCTGACCGCCCCGCGGCCTGCCACCCGGCCAGGCTCAGCACGACCAGTCCGGCCGCGATCGCAGCCTGGAAGCCCCACCACACGCCCATCGAGTGGTGGCCGGAAACGGGGCATGCGATGACCTGGCCGACGACGAGCAGTGCCAGCGCTGCGGAGGCAGTGAAGGCCCAGCGAGCCCTGCGTACGAGCCCCACCGCAATGAGCACGAAACCCACATTGACGGCGACCGTCATCGCCGTGATCAAGAAGCCGGGCAACGCGTCGGGGTGGGTCGGGGCCGGCTCCAGCCAGACCATGGTCTGGTACCCCAGGACCCACGCGATGCCCGCGCCCAGCGCCCACGCACCACTGACCTCCGGTACCACCCGCCTCAAGGCGTCTCGCTGCGGACCTGGGTCTCGAGCTGGGACATCGGGCCTCCTCGTTGCGGTGTCACCACCAGCCAACCACACGGAGGCCTCAAGGCGCCCCCGCCCTCGCGCCGATGCATCACCCAACATCCGGCTGGGGCACGAAACCGGGGAGACGAGGCAAGTGCTCAGGGTCGGACTGCACGTGCGGGCACTGCTCGCGGCCGCCGTCGTGGGCACGCTCGGCGGCAACGCCGCCCTCCTCCTGCATCCCGCCTCCGCCTCGGCCCCACGACCGCGGACCGACACCAACGGTGCGCTCGCAGCCACGACCACGGTCGCTCCGCCCACCACCGTCGTCGAAGCGACCGCACCCGCCCCGGACCTGACGGCCGTGGCCATCGCTGCTGTGCAGGCGGGCGGCGGTGTGGCAGTTGGAGGCGGCGGACGGTGCGCCACTGACGCGCTCGAGGTGTCCTTCGACGATCCGGGACCAGGGTGGACGAGCGGCGCCTTCGTGTCACCCCTCGGCCCTGCGCCGACCGCCGGCACGACCGCGGTCAACGGCATCGTCCGCTGCGCCGGCTCGCACCTCGCCTACATCGGGTTCATGGCTGCTCTCCAGGACAACCGGTGGGACGTCGAGCTGGTGCCCGACGTCGACCTGCGGCAGGGCGAGGCGCCGGCCAAGAACACGCCGGACAAGGCGCCGCTGCCCAAGCCTGCGCCGTCGACCGAGCCGATCGTCGGGCTGCTCGACGGCCCCGACATCGAGGGGTACGCCCGCTACGAGGGCCAGTCGACGTGCGACCCCACTCCGAAGCCGGGCACGCTCGCGTTGCGCAACCTCCTGCTCTCGCGCTACCCGGTCACCAGGAGCCTCGGCATCAGCCGAGGCTGCGACGTCGGCGGACGCAGCGAGCACAAGGAGGGTCGGGCCTTCGACTGGGGCGCCAACGTCACCAACCCCGCCCAGCGCGCCGCGGTCGACGCCTTCCTCAACGCGCTCTTCGCCACCGACTCCTACGGACATCGCCACGCCCTCGCCAGGCGCATGGGCGTGATGTACGTGATTTGGAACGGTCAGATCTGGTCGGCCTACCGAGCCGACGCGGGTTGGCAGCCCTACAGCGGCGCCAGCCCGCACACCGACCACGTCCACATCTCGCTCTCGTGGGCAGGGGCGCGCGCCGAGACCAGCTACTACTCGGGCACCGTCGTCACCGGGCTGCCGGACGCGCCGCTCGGTTCGGGCGCCGGCACCAAGCGGGCCTCGGCACCTGCGGCCACTGACCGCGCCGCGCGTGGACCACGCGGGCCGCGTCCGCCCGTGAGCACCACGACCGCACCACTCCGCACCCGACGGCCGGGATCCCGTCCGACAGGAGCGGACGCATCGCTGCCTTCGGACGCACCACGGCATTGGAGTGGGGCGACCGGCGGCGACCTCCGCGTCGACGGTGACCACCGCGGGGGCAGCAACTGGCGGCCGGGGCCCACGACGACGACCACCGCCCCACCGTCGCCGACCACCACCTCGACCTCGGTGCCGTCTGCTCCTGGATGACCCGGGCGCTCAAAGCGCGTCGTAGCGGACGCCGGTGAGCGCCTCCGAGATCTCCCACAGACGGCGGGCGTCGTCGTCGTCCTGGGCCGCCTTGCTCATCGTCACCCGCGTCGGCCCGCCCTGCATCTCGAAGCGGCCGTCGGGGCCGAAGAATTCGCCGCCGGCGACGTCGACCGCGGTCGCGGCGTACAGCTGGGGCAGAGCACCCTGCTCGTCGGGCTGGGAGAGCACGCGGTTGGCCACCGGCATGACGCGGGCCATCACCCTCGACCCCGCCATCTCAGGCCCCACCGCCTGGAGATGAGTCGACGCGTACCCGGGATGAGCGGCGAGCGCGATCGTCGACGCGTCCTTGCCGGCCAGGCGGCGCTGCAGCTCGCGCACGAACAGCAGGTTGGCCAGCTTGCTCTGGCCGTACGCCATCCACTTGCTGTAGCGGCGCTCGCGTTGCAGGTCGTCGAAGCGCATGCGTCCCCAGCGGTGGGCGGTGCTGCTGACGGTCACCACCCGCGAGCTCTCGGTGGCGAGGAGCCGATCGAGGAGCAGGCCGGTCAGGGCGAAGTGCCCGAGATGATTGGTGCCGAACTGCATCTCGAAGCCGTCGGCGGTGGTGTGACGGGGGATCGCCATGACGCCGGCGTTGTTGATCAGCAGGTCCAGCCGAGGGTGGCGGGCCAGCACGTCGTTGGCCGCCTTGTGCACCGACGACAGGTCGGCGAGGTCGAGCTCGACCAGCTCGGCGCTCGCTCGCGGGTGCTCGGCTATGACCCGCGCGAGGGCCTCGGCCCCCTTGATCTGGTTGCGGCATCCCATGACGACGGTCGCGCCCTTGCCGGCCAGGGCCCGGGCCGTCTGGAAGCCGAGCCCGCTGTTGGCACCGGTGACGAGGGCGACCCGCCCGTGTTGGTCGGGGATGTCGGCGGCGGTCCACACGGCAAGGAGTATGGCCGCACTTCGGCGTGCAAGGCTCCCGCCATGCGGTTCGACCTCATGACGATGGGCACCAACCTGCGCGACGCCAGCGCGCTCGCCACCGATGCGGCCGCGGCGGGTTTCAGCGGGCTCGTCGTCACCGAAGCGGGACGCACCGCCTACTTGTCGTGCGCCGCTGCTGCCCTCGCCGCCGACATCGACATCCTCACGGGCATCGCGGTGGCGTTCCCCCGTAGTCCGATGGTCACCGCCGGCATCGCGTGGGAGCTGGCCGAAGCCAGCCGTGGTCGCTTCCGCCTCGGACTCGGCACCCAGGTGCGGGCGCACATCGAGCGGCGCTACTCGGCCGAGTTCGACCCGCCCGGACCCCGCCTGCGGGAGTACGTCCAAGCGGTGCGCCACATCTTCCGTGCCTTCCGCGGCGAGGAGAAGCTCGACTTCCAGGGACGTTGGTGGCAGTTCTCGCTCCTCCCCACCCCGTGGTCGCCCGGGGACATCGGCGTGCCCGATCCGCCCATCGACGTCGCCGCCGTGAACCCATGGATGCTGGGCATGGCCGCCGAGGTGGCCGACGGTGTGCACATCCACCCGCTCAACACCCCGACCTACCTGCGCGAGACCGTCCAGCCCATCGTCGGCGAGCGCATCCAGCTGATCGTCCCCGCTTTTCTCGCGCCGGGTGACAGCGAAGACGAGCGTCGCGCGTGGTGGGAGTACGCCCGCATGCAGGTCGCCTTCTACGGCTCGACGCCGAACTACGCGTTCATGTTCGACCAGGTCGGTCACGAGGGCATGACCGCTCGCTTGCGCGAACGGCAGAAGGCGGGGGACATGGCCGGAATGGCCGCCCTCGTCGGCGACGACCTCCTCGCCCAGTTCTGCATCGCCGCTCCGTGGGACGAGCTCGGCGATCGCGTCATCGAGCGCTACGACGGAGTGGCCGACCGCGTCGTGTCGTACTTCACCGCCACCCACTGGCAGCAGGACCGAACCTCGCTCGCACGATGGGGTGAGGTCGCCCGCGACGTCGTGGCGCGGACGGGCGGCTGACGATCGGCAATGTCGCTGCTCACAGCTGGCCGCGGTACGTCTCGAGCCACGAGACGAGCTCCTCGGGCTGGGCCAGCGCGGGCAGATGGCCGCCGCTCATCTCGTCGGGCACGATCCCGAGACGCTCGTGCACCACTCGGCGCTGGAACTCAGCGGGGAAGAAGCGATCGTCCCGGCACAGCAGGAAGCGGGTCGGCACGTCCGGCCAGGCGTGGAGGGGCCACGGCTTCTCGAACGGCGTCCCCGACTGCTCGCGCACGTGATGGGCGGACTCGGCCGCCAGTGCCGGCTCGAGGTCGTGGGTGAACACGACCTCGGGGTCGAAGGGATCCGGGAATTCGTGTCCGGTGTTGGCCCACCACTCACCGGGAGACTCGCCTGGGCGCGGCACCATTGCCGCCACCAGCACGAGCAGCGACACGGGCAGTCGCTCGCACACCAGCGGTGCGGTCAAGCCGCCGAGCGACTGTGCCACCAGCATCAGGTCGCGCCGGTCCCCCACCGCGTCGACGACCACGTCCGCATACTCCTGCAGGCCCGCCGAATCGTCGTCGCACGGCAGATCAACGGGCACCACGTCATGACCGAGGGCCCGCAGGCGCGGCGTGACGAGGTGCCAGTACCAGGAGTCGCCGCCCGCTCCGTGAATCAGCACGTAGGTCACCATCACCAGTGAAGACGACCGGCGGCGCGCCGACTCATCGCGTCGCCGCGACCGCTCCGGTCATGCGATGCGGGTGCGGCCGTCCCGGCGCCCGAGGGCGAGGCGAGCAGCGCTGACATCGAGCGGTCCGTAGCCCTCGGCGACGGCGCGGCGCCACTGCTCGGCGATCGCTGCCAACGCAGGCGATGGATTCGCGGCCGAGGCGAGGGCGAGGTCCACGTCCTTGAGCGCCCAGGCGAGGGCGAATTCGTGCTCGTAGTCGTGGGCGTCGATCTTGTGCAGCTTGGCGATCGCAGCCGGCGCGGCCAGGGGCCCCGCCTCGAGTGCGTCGAGCAGCTCGTCGTGGGCGATCCCGAGCTCGTCGGCGAGGGTCATCGTCTCTGCCAGTCCCTCCATGAGGAACGCGAGCCAGCTGTTGAGCACCAGCTTGAGCCGCGTTCCCCGCCCGGCCTCCCCGAGCCAGATCGTCCGACGGCCGATGGTGTCGAGGACCGGTTGGAGCGCGTCCTCGAGCCTCGGCGGCCCCGAGGCGAGGATCAACAGCTCGCCCTTCTCCGCTGGCTGTCTGCTCCCGGCCACGGGTGCGTCGACGAAGGCCACGTCGGGTCGCCGCGCCGCGGTGAGGGCGATCAGACGATCCGTGCCGCGCAGCCCGATCGTCCCCATCTGCAACCACACCGCGTCCGGGGAGAATGCGTCCAGCGTCTTCTGCTGATCGAGCACGGAGAGCACGGCGTTGGCGTCGGAGAGCATCGTGATCACGATGTGAGCGTTCGCAACTGCGTCGTCGGGCCGGGCCGCCACGCTGGCGCCCAAAGCCTCGAGGGGCGCGGTCCTCGCGGGCGTGCGATCCCACACCGTCGTGGTGAAGCCTGCCCGACAGAGGTTGGCGGCGATCGCCGAGCCCATCGTGCCCATTCCCAGGACGGTGACCTTCATCCCTCTGTCCATGTCTGGCTCCTCGCTCGGCATCCGATGCGTCCCATCCTCCGTGTGTCGGGCCGTCGGAACCTCTCGCGACCGCGTAAGGACGCGGTGTCGCGGGTCTGCGCGCTTGGGGGAGGTCGAGCGGACCCCGCTGGCGCACGCTGCACAGAGAACCGATCAAGGAGGGCTGACCATGCACGACGTCCGTCTGGGCACGACCGACCTTCAGGTCTCGGCCATCGGCCTCGGCACGTGGTCCTACGGGAGTGACTGGGGCGCGGTCGACGCCGCGGCCGCCGCCGAGACCATCCACCGCGCCCTCGAGCTCGGCATCAACCTCTTCGACACCGCCCAGGCCTACGGGTTCGGGGAAGCGGAGCGCGTCCTCGCCGACGCGTTGTGGGGACAGGTGCGGCGCGAGGACGTCGTGGTGGCGACCAAGGGGGGTCTGCGGATGGACGGGGCCCGTCTCGTGCGCGATGCCGGCGCCAATTGGCTGCACCGTGGCGTCGAGCAGAGTCTGCGCCACCTGCGCACCGACTACATCGACCTCTATCAGGTGCACTGGCCCGACCCGCACACACCGGCCGAGGAGACGGCCGCCGCCCTGACCTCGCTGGTCGCGGGGGGCCAGGTGCGTCACGTCGGGGTGTCGAACTACGACGCCGAGCAGCTGGCCGAGCTCGGTCGCTTCATGACCGTGGAGACCCTCCAGCCTCCGTATCACCTCTTCCGGCGCCAGATCGAGAGCGACGTCCTGCCGTTTTGCGTCGCGCACGACATCGGCGTCCTCGCCTACGGACCGTTGGCCCACGGCCTCCTCAGCGGCTCCATGACCGCGAAGACGACGTTCCCGCCCGGGGACTGGCGGGGTCAGAGCCCAGATTTCACGGGCGACAGGTTCGCGGCCAATCTGGCGGTGATCCGGGACCTCGAGATGTTCGCTCGCTGGCGCGGCATCTCGCTGGTCGAACTGGCCGTGGCATGGACGCTGTCACACCCAGCCGTGGACGTCGCCCTGGTGGGCGCCCGTCGTCCTGATCACCTGGCCGGTGCGGTGGGTGCCGCCGACGTCAAGCTGACCGACGAGGACCTCGACTCGATCGACCGCATCCTGGCGCGGGCCCTCGCTGTCGCCGGACCCGCTCCCGAAGGGATGTAGAACGTCCGCCTTCGTCAGCTGTCTGGGCCGGTGGTGCCCCGCTGCACGACGAGCCGGGCGAGATCGATGCGCGAGGTGACGTCGAGCTTGCGGAAGATGGCGCGCAGGTGAAAACCGACGGTGTGCGGTGAGAGGAACAGCTGTTCCGCCGCTTGGCGGTTGGTCAGACCCTCGGCGACGAGCTCGGTGACGCTGCGTTCGGTGGGAGTCAGGCTCTCCCAGCCGTAGGCGCGTTTGGCGCGACGTGCGGAGCTGTCCGGCGTGGCCGAAGCACTCGGCTCCAGACGCATGACTGCAGCCGTCACCACTCCCGCCTCGAGTACCGGCGTCGAGCGCATGACGACCGACCTCCCGCCATGCAGCACCGCTTCGATCGACGAAGCGTGGCTGCTCATCAGCCGCTGGGCACATTCCCAGAGGGCCGCTCTGTCACCCGGTTCCACCACTCGGTCGGCGGCCGCGTTGGTGATCATCGTGACGTCGCTCACGAGCACGAGTGGGCCCTTGGCGCCTCGCCTTTCGCGGAGGAACCGCTGGAGCAGCATGCGCTCGCGCACGCGGGTGCCGTCGACCAACCGCTCCTCGATCTCCCGGGCCGCCCGCAGCGCGAGCGACAGCATGAGGGGCGAGCCGTCGCCGGCCCGGCACGTGAGGTCGACGGCGCCGATGATGCGACCGTTCCGTGGGTCGGCGATGGGGGCAGCCGCGCACGTCATCGCGGTCAATGCGTCCGCGAAGTGCTCGCCGCCCTCGACGATCGAGGGCCGTCGCTGCTCCAACGCAGTACCGATGGCGTTCGTCCCGACGCGTGCCTCGGCATACAGGAACCCGGGCGCGAGCAGGATGCTGTCGAGACGATGCTCCAGCGGGCGCTCGGCGACGCGCCGAGCGAGCACCTGGCCCTCGGCGTCGCTGAGCACGATCGCCATGTCGATCGCGGCCAGGTCCTGCGCGAGCTGGTCGAGCACAGGGCCGGCCGCGCCCACGAGCGCCTGATCGATGTCCACATCGAGGGCGTGCGGTACATCGAAGCGGTCGGGCGTCAGGCCCGACCCGGCCGACCGCCGCCACGACGCGCCGATCTCCTCTCGAACCGTGCCGGCCACATCACCCGCCGACACGAGGAGCTCCAACGCGTCCCGAAGATCCGCGGCTCCGCGGCCACCATTCATCGGACGGCCGCGGGTGAGGAGTCGTAGGTCTCGTATTCGGCGGCGTCGGCGGCGCCGAGCCGTGCCTGCGACTCGGCCAGGTACTTCGCCTGGTTGCGCTGCCATTGCTCGACATCCCGGCGCTCCTTCTCACGATGAGCGCGGATGATCGAGATGGCGCGGGAGATGACGGCATCAGCGCTGCGCGAGGATGCGATCTCGAGCTCGTCGGCAATGGCATCGCCGTGGAAGCGGCGAGCGAGCGCGCTCAGCGCCTTGGAACCGATCGACTCAGGCAGCTTGAGGGCGTCGCGCAGCTCCCCCGTGATCGAGGCGACGGTCGCCGCGGCCAGCGTCGCCGACTCAGGGATCAACGGTCCCGTGACTGCTTGCAGGAGCTCGTCCACGCGACGCGCGTCCTCGTTGCTGGCGATGCCCTCGATCAGCCGGGCGTCGATCCCCAGCAGGTGGCCGAGGAGCCACCAGTAGCGGTAGAGCGTCGCTGCCTCCCTCGTGGTCAGTCCGAAGCCCATCGCCTCCTCCGCCCGTAGCGAGGTGCGCGTGAAGTCCATCCACGTGCGAGCGAGATCGACCTGGTTGATGGGCGTGCCGTACGCGGCTTCGTCGAAGCCACGACTGCGCACGAGGTGACGCACGTTGGCGTGCAGCATGCGTACCTGCAGCGTGGCCGCATAGCCCGGCCGACCGACACGGAGGGAGCCGGGCAGCATCGCGGTGGCTACCCACTTTCCCGTTTCACGGATGCGCCGGTCAGCGCCCTCGACGAGGCGCCCGGTGGTGCCCAGCACCGCCGCGATCGAGGGTGACTCGTACACGCGGATCAGCGCCCCGGCGCTGAGTGAGATGAGATGCACAGCCGGCGGCATGGTGTGGAAGGGCGCGGAGCCGTTGTCGAGCAGATCGTCGTCCGCGTAGTCGGGCAGCCGCTCCGTTTCGGTCAGGAGCGCCACCACCGACTCGGGAGGGTCGACGAGAGAGTCGAGACCATGGCGGATGCCCAGCTGCACGCTGTGGCCGGCGGAGCGATGCCCGTCGTGGATGTCGGCCACGACTGCGTCGGCCAGCGGATCGCCCGTCGTGAGCGCCCACGCTGCCAAGTCAGCCCGGTCGGCACCGAACTGGGCGATCAGGCTCGACCTGGTCCCCCGAGCGTGTGGCCATGCACGTTCTGGCTCAGTGCTCATGGCTGGACCTCCTGATCCGCTTCCGTGAAATTCCGCCTCGGGCGCTCGTAGTGCGCGACCAGGTCGCCGACGAATGTGCGGCACTCCGCGTCGGTCGGGCGGCTGCCCTGTATGACGTGCTGCACCGTGAAGCCGAAGGCGGCCGAGAAGATCGCCCTCGCCGCCTGCTCGTCACCGACGTAGTGCTGGATGAGCTCGACGAACGCGTCGGCGGTGTAGGTGATCACCGCCGCCCACGCGGGACGGCGCGCCGCTGCGAACTGCAGCTCGAGATTGGCGATGAAGACGGCGCGGTTCGGCCCGAGCTCATAGGTCAGGAAGGCCACCGCCGCGTCGGCCAGGGTCATCGCTCCCGACCGAGCCAACTCCGCGCCTGCGGCCAGCCTGGAGACGCCCGTCGCCGACAGCGACGCCAGGGTCGCCTGCAGGAGGTCATCGAGCGTGGCGAAGTGATACGTCGTCGAGGCCGTCGAAACGCCTGCCTCGGCCGCCACGGCACGATGCGTGACCGAGGCGAGGCCGCCTGCCGCGATCACCCGCACGGTGGCGTCGAGGATGGCCTGACGGCTGGCCTCACCTCGGGCGCGGCGCCCGTCTGTCGCCGACGCCGGATCCGAGGAAGTGAAACTACCTGTACTGATGTCCAACAATCTAGCGCCACAGCCGCCCTGTGTCAATTGACGCTGTCAAGGCGACATGGTGTCCGTGTGTGGCTCAGTGCGTGAGGCCGACCCCGTCCTGGCAGTGCGGGCCGCCCCAATGCTCCACGATCTTGCCCTCGCGGATGCGCAGGATCGCCGTGCCGTTGATCTCGACGGAGCTCCCCGACGCAGCGACGTCGTAGAAGGGCGTGCCGGTGTGCGTGCCCCGCAGGGTCCAGTTGGAGACGACGAGGTCGGCGGACTCGATGAGCAGGTCGACCGTGAAGGTCATGTCGGGAAAGGCAGCGCGGGCCTCGGTCCACCAGCGCAGCTCCTCCCCTCGGATGTCGGTGCCCACCGCGTCGACGTTGACCCGGGCGGTCACGTGGCTGGTGAACTCGGGGGCGAAGAACGCGAACACCGCGTCCTCGTCACCGGCCGCCATGGCCTTGCTGTAGGCACCGAGCAACTGCAGGTTCTCCGACACCTGCTCATCCTGCCTCAACACCAGGGTTGCGACGACGGGCCGGTCACCTCAGAACGCATCAATCCAGTTTGATGTATCGTCGTCGCCGTGGATCGCGATGCCACCGACCTGTCACCGCTGAGGTTCCTCCACACGGTGGGTGACCCGAAGCGCTGGCACCTGCTCGTCGAGCTTTCCCGCAGCGACCGTCGGGTCGGCGAGCTCACCGATCTGTCGGGGATGCCGCAGAACCTCGTCTCGTACCACCTGGCCGAGCTCCGCCGGGCCGGCCTGGTGTCATCGCGGCGAAGCTCAGCGGATGGCCGCGACACCTACTACCGAGTCGACCTGGCCCGATGCGCTGAGCAGCTGAGCGGCGCCGGTGACGCCTTGCACCCCGGCTTGCGGCTCCGCCCGTTCACCACTGACACGATCACGATCCGGGGCCGAGCGCCTCGTGTGCTGTTCCTGTGCACCGGCAACAGCGCCCGTTCGCAGATCGCCGAGGCCCTCCTGCAAACGCGTTCGGACGGTGCCATCGAAGCGCGCAGCGCCGGCAGTCACCCCAAGACCCTTCACCCCAACGCCGTTCGGGTGATGGCCGAGCGAGGTATCGACATCTCTGAGCGGGCCACCAAGCACCTGCATCGGGTCGCCCGCACCCGCTTCGACCGGGTCATCACCCTGTGCGACAAGGTGCGAGAGATCTGTCCGGAATGGCCCGGGCAACCGACCACCTCGCACTGGAGCATGCCTGACCCTGCGGCCGGTGCCGACACCGACGAGGGCAGCTACCCCGCGTTCGTGCGCACAGCAGACGAACTCGAAACCCGCGTTGCGCTGCTCATCGCCGAGCTGACCGCGCAATCGCCCGAAAGGAGAGCCTCATGAGCACCGACGAGACCGTCAGCGTCCGGTACATGGTCGACGACGTCGCCGCCGCCCTCGCCTTCTACACCAACCATTTCGGCTTCGAGGAGCGCATGAACGCGCTGCCCGCGTTCGCCGACGTCATTCGCGGCAATCTGCGGCTGCTGTTGAGCGGGCCCACGAGCTCCGCTGGTCGCGCGATGGCTGACGGCGCCAGGCCGGGCCCCGGCGGCTGGAACCGCATCCACTTCGTCATCGCCGACCTCGCGGGCGAGATGGCCCGCCTCGAAGCAGCGGGCGTGACCTTCCGCAACGACGTCGTCACCGGCCCGGGGGGTTCCCAGGTCCTCGTCGAGGATCCGTCCGGCAACCTCATCGAGCTCTTCCAGCCCGCCAGCCGCTGAGCCGACTGATGCGTGAGTGAGTGAGTGGAGACGATGGGACTCGAACCCACGACTTCCTGCTTGCAAAGCAGGTGCTCTAGCCAACTGAGCTACGTCCCCGTGGACGCACAAGCGTACCGGCCGCGCTCTGAACGCGGATCCGTCAGCGGGGGAAGGTGAAGAGGAACAGCTGGGTGGCGTAGGCGACGAGCCGAGGCGTGGAACGGCCGTCGTCGCCGCAGTCCCAGAGGGCCATGTCGGCCGACGCGTACCCGTCGCCCGCGTAGCGAGCGCGGTTGTGAGCCAGGACCCATGACGACCGGCACGCGTCGAGCAGGTGCACGGTGAGGTCCACGCTCGGGGCGAACCACATGCGCTCTTGGGGTCCGATGCGCTCGCCGACGGCGCCCGGCATGGTGTCGGCCAGCACGATGAGCGCCAGCGGATCGAGCTGGCCGTCGTCGAGCACGGGCGAATCGTCGAAGCGATACCACATGGCGCGCTCTGCTCGGTCGGGGACGTACGCGTCCCACGGCGCGTGCCCGAGCACGGGGCGGCCCTCGACGAGCTCGTCCCAGAAGGGCATGGGCTCGAACACGGGCACGCCGTCGGGCGGTGGATCGCGGAACGACGGACAGTCGGCCGGGTCGGGCACGGCCTCGGGCGGCCGCAGATCGGTGAAGGAGAAGCCCTCGCGCACGCCACCGAACACACACGTCGTGAGGTGGCCACGCTCGGCGCCGACGTTGCGTACCTCGGCCCGCACCTGCGACATCGACCGTCCGCCCCGCAACACCTCGACGTCGATTTCGAGGGGACCGTCCGCGACTTGCGCCGCAAAGGTCGTGTGCAACGTCCGCGGGCGCTGCTCGTCGTGCCCGAGCTCGACCTCCATGGCCCGCACGGCGATCGCGGTCACGATGCCACCCTGCGGGAGCGGCCGCAGGTTCCAACGTGCGTCGAGCTCGGCCGCATAGCGGCCAGGCGCGAGGCGCTCGACCTCGGTTGCCGCCCGGAAGGGAATGCCCACCGACGCACGCTCGTCGGCGGTCGCACGCGCGTCAACCGCATTTGCCGCGCCGACCGCTACCCGGCGACGTCCTCGAACTTGGGATCGCGCTTCTCGAAGAACGCGGAGACGGCTTCGACGTTGTTGGGGCTGCCTATGAGCGAGCCCATGGTGCGGGCCTCGGCCGCGAAGCCATCGGCCAGCGGGGTGGTGCCCGCCATGTTCAGCAACCGCTTGGCGCCGCGGATCGCGTGTGGGCTCTTGCCCGCCAGCTCGCGCGCGAACGTCATCGCCGCTTCGAACGGATCCTCGGCGACCCGTGTGGCGAGGCCCATCTGCACCGCTTCCTCACCCGACACCATCCGCCCGGTGTAGACGAGCTCGCGCGCGACGTCGAGACCCACCAGGCGGGGCAGCATCTGCGTCCCGGTCATGTCGGGGATCAGGCCCCACCGCATCTCGAGGGCCGACAACTTGGCGTCGGGCGTGACGATGCGAAAGTCGCAGGCCAGCGCGATCTGGAAGCCGGCGCCGAGGGCGGGGCCGCGGATGGCGGCGATGACCGGGACGGGCAGCTCGTACCAGACCCACGCCGCGTACTGTCCACCGTTGACGATGCCCTCGTCGCCGACGCCGCCGCGCGGGATCGCCGCCCCCTCGCCATCAGACGACGGTGGGAAGGTGTCGTCGCCTTGGCCGGCCATGGCCTGGAACGCACTGAAGTCGAGGCCGGAGCAGAAGCCGCGTCCCTCGCCGCTCAGGACGACCGCCCTCACACTCGTGTCCGCCTTGAGCCGGTCGCCCATGTCACCGAGGGCGCCGAACATCGCCGGGTTGACGGCGTTGAGCTTGTCGGGCCGGTTGAGGCGGACGTCGGCGACGCCGTCCTGGATCGTGCAGGTGACGATGTCGGTCATGTCCGCAGCCTACGGCCGACGGTCTCGAGCGACACGGCCGGTGCGTACTCCCCCACCAGGGTCCGTGCCCACCACGCACGGCCGCTCCGGCGCTCGGCGCGCGACGTGAAGCGGTAGCCATAGAGGCGGGCCCGCACGACCGCTGGCGGGGCGTCCGGGAAGGGGTTGCGCCGGATCATCCGGAGCGTCGGCCCGTCGCCCTCGAGAAGCTTGCGCAGCAACGGCCCGAACCAAGCGTCGGCGTACGCAGGTGACAACGCCGCGAACCACATGAGCCAGTCGAGGCGCAGGTGATAGGGCGCGATCTGAGGCGGGCGACGACGCACGTCGCCCGGCTTGCCCTTGAACTCGTACTCCCGCCACTCGCTGTTCGGCCCGAACGCGGCGTCGGAGGTCCCTTCGATGATGATCTCGTGGCGCACCTTGGTGACGCTCCCAAAGGCGCCGTAGGTGTTCACGAGGTGGAGCTTGTTGAAGCTGGCGTTCATGGCCTGGCGGCCGCCACGCCCGATCAGGTTGCGTACCGGCCACCAACTCAACACGACGACGAGCATGGCCACCGCGAGGACCACTCCCTCGTACCAGCCGGGCGTGCTGAGGTCGTTGGGCGACCCGGGCCAACTCACCGCCGCGAGGGCGATGGTCATGGTGAGCACGTTCAGCCACGCGAAGTTGCCGCTGAGCACCAACCAGCCCTGCGTCGCCAGCACCACCGCGGCGGCCACGCCTGCGACGGGCTGGGGCGCGAAGAGCAACCACGGCACGACCAGCTGGGTGCCGTGGTTGGCCAGCACCTCGATCTTGTGCAACGACGCGGGGAGGCGGTGGAAGTGCCAGCTCAAGGGATTGGGCATCGGTTGGGTCTCGTGGTGGTGATGCAGGCACGTCAGCTCGCGCCAGCACCGATCGCCGCGCAGCTTGATGAGGCCGGCGCCGAACTCGAGCCGGAAGAGGAGCCAGCGGAAGGCCCAGAGGACGAGCACCGGCGGCGGCGTGCGCGAGGAGCCGAGGAACACCGCGAGGAACCCGGCCTCGAGCAACAGCGACTCCCACCCGAACCCGTACCAGACCTGACCCACGTTGACGATCGACAAATACAGCACCCAGAGCACGGCCCACGCCAGCATCGAGATGACGAGCGGACCCCGTTCGGGCAACCCGAGTGCGCAGGCCAACGCGACGGCGGCGCCGGCCCAGCTCACCGCCCGCAACAGCCGGTCCGAGTAGCGCCAGTGGAACAGGCTCGGCGCCTGCCGGAACGACACGTGCTGCAGGAACCGGGGCACCGGTGTCAGTCCCCGCTCGCCGAGCAGGGCCGGGAACTGGTTGCGAGCGACGAGAAAGGCGAGGAGGTAGACGCCGGCCAGCGCCCGCTGGAGCAGGAGCCGGCTCAACCAGTACCCGTCGGCGGTCAGCCAGCGCACCCGCGTTCCCTACCCGGCTGGGTCGGGGATGCCTTCCAACCGCCTCGTCTCGAGCGGGATCTCGCCTGCCCACACCGACAGGGCGTAGTCCTCGTCGTCGTCGATAGGCGGGCCAGTGCGCACCTTGGCCGAGGCCTCGGTCAACGGGAGGGCGACAACAAGGGTCTTCCGCAGCTCGGCCTCGGTGGGCGGACGGGCTTCGGACCAGCGCCCCGGATGGATCCGCTCGATGAGCGCTTCCAACGCGGCGAGCTTGGCCTCCGGCTCCTCGACCGCGACGGCGGTGCCGAACACCACCACCGAGCGGTAGTTCATCGAGTGATGGAAGGCCGAGCGGGCCAGCACGAGACCGTCGAGCAGGGTCACGGTGGCACACACCGGCGCACCCGCAGCCAGCGTCCGCAGCATGGCGTTGCCCACGGCGCCGTGCAGGTACAGCGTGTCATCCACCCTGGCATGCATGGTTGGCAGCACCACAGGACCGTGGTCGCTGTCGAAGCCAACGTGACACACCAGCGCCTCGTCGAGGATGGTGTTCACGAGCCCCCGCTCGTATCGGCCACGGTCGGACTTGCGGCGAACCGCGGTGCGGGGCGAAGGCGCGCCGGGCATCAGCTGACCCCTTCGAATGCGGCGGCGCGCACGCCGCGGTTCCACAGGTCGCGAAGCAGGGGCAGCGGGTCGGCGACCATCCCTGCCAGTCCACACGCGCCGGGGCCTTCGACGTCACCGGTTCCGATCATCACCGCGGCCACTGCTGCGACCGTCCCCGCCGCGATGGCAGGCCGATCGATCACGCCGAGCACTCGTGCGTCGCGCACCTGACCCCTACGGCCCCGCACCTCGACTCGGATAGCGCCCATCACCCCCTCCGGATGGGGCCGGCGCAGCATCGGGAGGCGGCCGGTGAGGCGGTCCCTCCTGGTGGCGGCGACCCGCGCCGTCACCCGCTGGACGCCGGGAAGCACTGGCGCCAGCAGCAAAGCCTCGGGCAGGGCTGCGCGGTAGCAGTCCTGGGCGCACACCGGGTCAGGGAACCAGCACAACTCGCGACCCGAACCGCTGCGCCGGCGCTGCCACACACCGTCCCGCCAGTCGAGGGCGGTGCCACCGAGGGACGCGTGGTGGACGCGCGCGCACGCAGGCCCACCCGTGCCGACCTTGGACACGTGCACCTCTTCGACCGCGTCGAACTCGGCCGCGACGTGGCGCACCAGCAGGCACGAGAGCCCCGGCGAGAAGCCGGCCCCGACCGCGACGAACAGGCCGCGCTCGCGCGCCTCCGAATCGAGGTCGAGCAGGTCGCGGACGTCGCCCATGGCGTCGCTCACCGACACCACGGATGCACCTCGTTCGAGCGCAGCCTCGGCCAAGGGACGGTGGGGCGGGATGCCGGCGAGCACCACCACGTCGAGGTCGTCGAGGGCAGCGGGCTCGGCCGGGCCGGTGCGAACCCGATCGCCACCGAGCGAGCGGGCCGCAGCCGCCGCCCGTGCCGGCTGCGTACTGAGGACGACGAGCGAGCGCACCGAATCCGTGCTGGCCAGCTGGCGCGCGGCGCGGGCGCCGACGGCGCCCATCCCGACGACGGCGACGCGCACTACCGCAGGTCCGGGCCCGACAGCTCGCGCCAGCCCCCGCCCTGCGGCGCGACGCCGCCCGAGCCCCGCAGTCGCAGGATCCCGCCGATCAGCCCGGCGATGCCGAGCGCGAGGAGGCCCCGCCGGAGTGCACGCATGGACCGATGCTAGGACTTCACCGGTCGACGCTCCGGCAGGGCGAACAGGTCGGGGCCGAAGCCCTCGCCGTCGACCGGGAAGAGCGCACCGCTTTCGTCGGGCACGAAGAGGCGGTAGCCGTGCGAGGCCAGGAGGCTCGCCACCGGCGAGCGGTCCTGTCCTGACATCTCGACCGACGTCTCGTTCCACTCCAGCTGCAACGCGCCGATGCGCTGTTCGGCCAGGGCCCGCTCCGCCCCTTGGAGGACTTCGAGCTCAGCCCCCTCGACGTCGATCTTCACGCCCGCGACGTCGTCGTCACCGATGAGCTCGTCCAGCGTGGTCGCCCACACCTTGACGGCACCGTCCGTCGCGAGCCGGTTCGTGACGTCGAAACCGGTCGTGAACCCCACTTCCCCCGGCCTCGCCGCGAGCGCGACGGGGGCGACTTCCACGTCGTAGCCGTTCATCTCGATGTTCTCCCGCAGCCGCGCCACTGCTCCGGGGTCGGGCTCGACGGCCGTGACCCTCGCGCCGACCTCCGCGAGCCAGAGCGTGTACAGGCCGATGTTGGCGCCCACGTCGATGAAGCGCTCCCCTGGGCCGACGAGTCGGCGCCAGGCCATCATGTGCGCCAGATCGGGCGGGTCTGCATAAATCGGCCGCGACGAAGCGATGAAGTGCAGCTCAGCCCAAAGACGGGAGTTGCCGAGCGACGTCAGCGTCCGTCGACCTCGCACTCGGCCGTTGAGCTGGAACCGCAGCGCAGCGGCAAGGCGACGCATCCTCTGGCCGCGGTTGTTGGGGTGGGTCCAGATGGCGTAGAGGACGTTCCGAAGGTCCTTCACCATCGACATTGGACCCCCTCACGCGAAGCTGCCCGCCAGTGGGGCTAGATGGAATCGAACCATCGACCTCAGCATTATCAGTGCTGCGCTCTAACCAACTGAGCTATAGCCCCGCACAAGCCAGCCGAGATTAGACGACGGGCCGCGAGCCCTGATCTTCCTCCAGCACCGTGATCTCGATGCCGCCGACCACGTCGCTGATGAGGTTGTAGAGCACGGCCATCAGCAGATTCAGCCCGGTGCCGAGCACGACGAGCACGGCACCGCCCAGGACGGTGCCGAGCAACAGGTCGATGGCGACGAAGTGGAAGGAGTCGAGGGCGAAGAGCTGCTTGATGAAGGTCTCGATGTTGCCGACTGCGCCCGTGATCGAGGCCACCGCCCACAGCAGCACGCCAGCCACGACGAACACGATCAAGAGGGACGCGTAGAACAGCGCCGAGAAGCGCAGGACGGTCCACGTGTCGACGCGACGCACCACCCGGCGCACGCGATGGGCGCGCGGTGTGGCGGGTGCCTTCCGGCCTGGCGCCGGCCGGGAACGCAGCTTCGTGGCGATGGGCCGAGGATACCGTCACGAACAGAGGCGGAAACGGAGGGGGTCAGCGGGGGCGACCCGACACAGTCCCGTGGTGGCGCCCGCCCGCTCCAGCTGCCCGGCCCACGCAGGCGTCACGTCCGCCTCCAGGCCACTCGGGTGCACCGCCGTGACGACCACCCGCCCGCCGAGCACCTGGTCCGCCCGCGCCAGCGCGGCCAGGAGCGCCGGCGCGGCACCTTCCCGTCCCGGGCCAGGCGCCAGCCGTCCGCCGTCGGTTCGTCTGGCGCGCGCCACGGCTTCGGCATCGCCGACGGCGACACGCACGCGGGCATCGGCTCCGATCCGGTCGTAGTGCAGGAGGCGTCCGTCGTTGGCCTGCGCCAGCTTGCTGGCCGCGCCTCGGCCGTCAGCCGCTCCGGCCAGCGCCGCCGCGTCGGCCGCGGCGCTGGCCCGGGCGCGGTCGACCGCCGCTCCCCCGATCCGACCGATGGCGACCACCGCCAGACCTCCGATCACGATGACCAGGGCCAGCAGCGGGAGCACCTGGCCTCGTTCCGTCCGTCCCATCGCATCCTCCCAACGGCGCCGAGGCGCGTCGAAGCAAGAGGGGGAAGCGAACCTGTTACTCGGCCTCGTCCTCGGCGTTGAGGATCGGCGTGGCAGAGGCGACCGTGGTCTTGGGGTCGAGATTCATGACCCGGACCCCGGTGGCGTCGCGGCCCTGCGAGGAGATGTCGCGGACCGGGATCCGCATGGTGACCCCGGCCGAGGAGACGAGGAAGATCTCGTCGTCGAGCGCCACCATGAAGGCGGCAACCACGAAACCCTTCTTGGCAGTCAGCTTGATGCCGCGCACACCCTGGCCCCCCCGGCCCTGCCGGTTGAAGCGCTCGAGCTTGGTGCGCTTGCCGTAGCCGGCGTCGGTGACGATGAGAATGTCGACGTCGTCTCGAGCGATGTCGCACGACACCACCTCGTCGCCCGCCTTGAGGCGCATGCCGATGACACCGGCAGCGGCCCGGCCCATGGGCCGCACGTCGTCCTCGTTGAACCGGATGTTCATGCCGTTGCGGCTGACCATGAACACGTCGTCGCCGCCATTGGTGAGCATGACCTTCACCAACTCGTCGCCGTCCTTGAGGTTGATGGCGATGAGCCCGTCCCGCCGGGACGAGTCGTACTCGGAGAAGACGGTCTTCTTCACCTGGCCCTTCTTCGTGGCGAAGAAGAGGTGGCGATCGCCGGTGAACTCGCGGGCGTCGATGACGGCCTGGATCTTCTCGTCGGGGGCCAACGGCAGCAGGTTGACGATTGCCGTGCCGCGCGCCGTGCGCTCCTTCATCGGGATCTCGTGCGCCTTGAGGCGGTAGACGCGACCGCGGTTGGAGAAGAACAGCAGATAGGCGTGGGCCGAGGTGTGGACGATCTGGGTGACCAGGTCCTCTTCCTTGAGCCTGGCCCCCTGGATGCCGCGGCCACCGCGACCCTGCACGCGGAAGGCGCCGGCCTGGACGGTCTTGACGTAGCCCGTCTTGGTGATGGTGAAGACGAGGGGCTCGTCGTCGATGAGGTCCTCGACGCCGATGTCGCCCGGGTCGAAGGTGATGTGGGCCTTGCGCGGCGTCGCGTACTTGGCCCGCACCTCGCTGAGCTCGTCCTTGATGACGGTGCGGAGCTTGGCCGGGTTGTTGAGTATGGACTCGAGCTCGGCGATGGTCTCGCGCAGCTTGGCCAACTCGGCGTCGAGGTCGCTCCGGCTCAGCCGGGTGAGCTGCGACAAGCGCATGTCGAGGATGTGCTCGGCCTGAACCTCGGAGAACGACATGGGCTCGGCCGTCAGGCCGGCGCGGGCGGCCGCCCTGTCGTCGGACCCCCGGATGAGGGTGATGATGGCGTCGATCATGTCGAGCGCGCGCAGCAGGCCCTCGACGATGTGAGCCCGTTCCTGGGCCTTCTTGAGCCGGAACTTCGAGCGTCGGGTGATGACGTCGACCTGGTGGAGCACATAGGCGGCCAGCGCCTGCTTGAGGTTGAGCGTGCGCGGGACGCCGTCGACCAACGCCACGAAGTTGACGCCGAAGCTGGTCTGCATCGGCGTGTGCTTGAACAGGTTGTTGAGCACCACGTTGGCGTTGGCGTCGCGCTTGAGCTCGACAACCAGTCGGGTCTTGCCCTTGGCCGACTCGTCGTTGACGTTGCGGATGCCCTCGAGCTCCCGCGAGTTGGCCAGGTCGGCGATCTTGCCCGCGATGTTGCCGACGCTCGTCTGGTACGGGATCTCGGTGACGACGATCACCGGACCCTTCTTGGTGTCCTCGATCTCGGCCCGGGCCCGCATCTTGATGCTGCCGCGGCCGGTGCGAAAGGCGTCGAGGATGCCGGCTCGGCCGAGGATGAGGCCGCCGGTCGGGAAGTCAGGGCCCTTCACGAAGGCCATGAGGTCGTCGGGTGTGGCCTCGGGGTTGTCGATCAGGTGGACAGTGGCGTCGATCACCTCGCCCAGGTTGTGGGGCGGGATGTTCGTGGCCATCCCGACCGCGATCCCCTGCGAGCCGTTCACGAGGAGGTTCGGGAAGCGGGCCGGCAGCACCACGGGCTCGTTCTTCGAGCCGTCGTAGTTCGGTTCGAAGTCGACCGT
>JBEEFP010000032.1:0-2589 GCA_041166085.1 Actinomycetota bacterium | reverse complement strand
CGATCTGGGCGACTGCGCCCATCGCGAGCTCCCGTCGTCCCGGCGCGCCGAGCTTGCGGACCATGATCAGCCCCAGCGGCGCCCCGAGTCGGTGGGCGACCCGCGCCGCAACGGGTACGCCGCCGCGGGGCAGAGCGAGGACGATGACGTCTGAACCGACGAGGCCGGCAAGCTCGAGGGCGAGCCGGTCGCCCGCATCCGTGCGGTTACGGTAGCGGCTCGCCTCCTGCTGGCCCCTCACCGCAGACCCAACCGGTCAGCTGTTGTGGGCCTTGATGGCGGTGCGGTAGACCTCGACCGTCTCAGCGGCGATCTTGGCCCAGTCGAACTCCTCGATGCAGCGCTTGCGCCCAGCCACACCGAAGGCCTTGGCCCGCTCCTGGTCGGCAGTCAGCGAGTTGATCTTCGCCGCCAGGGTCTCCTCGAACGTGGCGATGGCCTCCGGATCGTTCGCGCGGGCCGGGTCGTACGGGACGAGGTAGCCGGTCTCGCCGTCGACCACAACCTCGGGAATGCCACCGACCGCGGATGCGACGACGGCAGTCTCACAGGCCATGGCCTCCAGGTTCACGATCCCCAGCGGCTCGTATACCGACGGGCACGCGAACACGGTGGCGTGGGAGAGGACCTGACGGACCTGCTCGCGGGGCAGCATCCGCTCGACCCAGATCACGTCGCCTCGGCTGGCCTTGAGATGGGCGAACGCGTCACCGATCTGCTGGGCGATCTCGGGCGTATCCGGAGCGCCCGCGAGCAGCACGAGCTGGGTGCCCGAATCGAACTTCTCTGCGGCCCGGACGAGGTGGATCAGGCCTTTCTGGCGGGTGATCCGCCCGACGAACACCACCGACGGCTTGTCGAGGTCCATCCCGAGGGCCTCGACGAACTGGGTGCCGGGGTCCGGCTTGAACTCGTTCGTGTCGATGCCGTTGCGGACGACGTGCACCTTGTCCGGCTCGAGGTTGGTGTAGGACTCGAGCACGTCCTTGCGCATGCCAGCGCTGACGGCGATCACGGCGTCCGCCCCTTCAAACGCCGTGCGCTCCGCCCACGACGACAGGTGGTAGCCGCCGCCGAGCTGGTCGGCCTTCCAGGGCCGATGCGGCTCGAGGGAGTGGGCGCTGACGACGTGCGGGACGTCGTGCAGCAGGCCCGACAGGTGCCCCGCGAGGTTCGCGTACCAGGTGTGGGAGTGCACGAGGTCGACGTGGCTCGGCACGGCGGCCGTCATCGACAGGTCCGCCCCGAAGACCCGGAGCGCAGCGTTGGCCCCCGGCGGGAAGGTCTCGGCGTGCGCAGTGGCTCCCTCGCGGGGCTCGCCCATGCACTGGACGTCGACGTCGATGAGCTTGCGCAGCTGCGGGACGAGCTGGGCGACGTGAACTCCGGCGCCTCCGTAGATGGCCGGCGGGTACTCGCGGGTGAGCAGGGAGATGAAAAGCCTGTCATCCGTCGAAGGCTGGCCGGATTCGCTGGCGGAAGCAGTTGACATGGTGACGATCGTGTCACAGCCAGGTAAAGCCCGCGCGTGGAGTACGGCTGGTTTTCAACGGGTGGGCGGGCTGCGCGCGCCTCTTGTCGGCAGAGGCCGCGACCACCTAGGTTTCAGATCATGATGGCTGCACGCCCAAAGGTTCTCGCAATTGTCCTGGCCGGTGGTGAAGGCAAGCGGTTGATGCCGCTCACCGCCGATAGGGCCAAGCCCGCCGTGCCGTTCGGGGGCACTTACCGGTTGATCGACTACGTCTTGTCCAACCTCGCGAACGCCGGTCTGCGTCAGATCGCGGTCCTGACCCAGTACAAGTCGCACTCGCTCGACCGCCACATCTCGCTGACCTGGCGGATGTCGACGATGCTCGGGAACTACGTGACACCGGTGCCGGCGCAGCAGCGGCTTGGGCCGCGCTGGTACCAGGGCAGTGCCGATGCGATCTTCCAGTCGCTGAACCTGATCATGGACGAGCGGCCCGACCACGTCGTCGTGTTCGGGGCGGACAACATCTACCGGATGGACGTCTCCCAGATGGTGGACGCGCATATCGACGGTGGGCTCGGCTGCACGGTCGCCGGCATCCGGGTGCCTCGGAGCCAGGCCACCGCCTTCGGAGTGATCGACGCTGGTCCGGACAACAAGATCATCCAGTTCCTGGAGAAGCCCGCCGACCCGCCCGGGCTGCCCGATGATCCCGGGGCCTCGTTCGCCTCGATGGGCAACTACTGCTTCACCACGGAGGCGTTGATCGACGCCCTGCATGCCGACGCCGACGACCCCGACTCCAGGCATGACATGGGGGGAGACATCATCCCCGCGTTCGTCGCGAAGGGCGAGGCCCAGGTGTACGACTTCAACACCAACGAGGTGCCCGGGTCAACCGACCGCGAGCGGGCGTACTGGCGTGATGTCGGTACGATCGACGCCTTCCACGAGGCTCACATGGACCTTGTCTCGATCGAGCCGATCTTCAACCTGTACAACGAGGAGTGGCCGATCTGGACGTACCCGGTTCAGATGCCGGGCGCCAAGTTCACCCTTCGCGGCAGGGCGCTGGACTCGATCGTCAGTCCCGGGTGCATCATCTCCGGCGGGTC
>JBEEFP010000031.1:0-198127 GCA_041166085.1 Actinomycetota bacterium | reverse complement strand
CAGCTCGGCCACCGGCGGGTGCGGGAAGACGTTCTACGCGACGAACATCGCGTACTTCCTCGCCCGCTACACGGGGAAGCGCGCCTGCATCGTCGACCTCGACCTCCAGTTCGGTGAGGTCGTGACGGCGATGCGGCTTCGGCCGAAGTACACGATCTTCGACGCCCTCCAGCGCGAGGACACCGACGAGGACGACCTCAGGGCCCACATCGAGGAGTACATGGTGGCCCACGAGACCGGCGTCCACGTCCTCGCAGCGCCGCGTGAGCCGTCCGAGGCCGATCGCATCAAGCCGCCGGACGTCACCCGCATCCTCGAGGCGGTGCGCAAGCAGTTCGACTACGTCGTGGTCGACACGCCGCCGCAGCTCAACGAGAGCGTGCTCGCCGCGTTCGACCTCTCCGACATGCTCTACGTGATGGCGACGCTCGACCTGCCGAGCGTCCGCAACATGAGCGTGTTCCTGGCGACGCTCGACAAGCTCAAGATCTCCTCCGACAACGTGAAGCTGATCCTGAACAAGGCCGAGTCGGACGTGGGCATCGACGTCGACCAGGTGACCAAGCTCTTCCCGCAGGGGTTCGAGTCGGTCCTCCCCTACGCCAAGGAGGTCAGCCGCTCGATCAACCTCGGCATGCCGGTGATGGCCGCATCGCCGCAGTCGGAGATCAGCCGGCTGATGAGCACCGGCCTCAAGGGGCTGCTCCCACCCGACGCGCAGCTCAAGGTCGAGGACCCCGGGCCCATGAAGCGACGCGGCCTGTTCGCCCGCCGCGGCGAGCGGTGACCACAAGGTGAGGAGCGCACGATGAAGCTGTCCGAGAAGCTCGCCGCGCTCGAGGAGCAGGAGCGGCACCAGCAGCTGTCGGCCGACCCGGCGCCCGGTTCGCTCGGCGCCCAGCCGCTGCGCCGCCGCGGCACCCCCGCGCCGAGCCCTCGCAAGGGCGGCTCGAGCTCGTGGGAGGCGACCAAGCGGATGGTGCGCCAGCTCGTGCTCGAAGAGGTCGCGCCCAAGATGAAGGGCCTCACGGGCGACGAGCTGACGAGCGAGGTGAAGGCCGCGCTCGACAGCATCCTGCAGCGCGAGGACGTCACGGTCTCGCCGCTCGAGCGACGCAAGTTCGTGCAGGAGATGATCGCCGACACGCTCGGCTACGGACCGCTCGATCCGCTGCTGCAGGACGACACGATCACCGAGATCATGTGCAACTCGCACGACGACATCTGGGTCGAGCGCAACGGCCGCATCGAGCACACCGACCTCGCGTTCACGGACGACATCCAGTACCGGCAGGTCATCGAGAAGATCGTCTCCGCCGTCGGTCGTCGCGTCGACGAGTCCTCTCCCATGGTCGACGCTCGCCTCCCGGACGGATCACGCGTCAACGCGATCATCCCGCCGCTCGCCATCCACGGCTCGGTGCTGACGATCCGCAAGTTCTCGGCCGATCCCTATACGGTCAAGGACCTCATCAACTTCGGCACCTTCACCCTCGACATCGCGGTCGTGATGGAGGCGTGCGTCCGAGGCAAGCTCAACCTGCTCGTGTCGGGCGGTACCGGCACCGGCAAGACGACCAACCTCAACGTGCTGTCGTCGTTCATCCCCGAGGGTGAGCGCATCATCACCATCGAGGACTCGGCCGAGCTCCAGCTCCAGCAGCCGCACGTCATCAACCTCGAGTCCCGTCCGCCCAACGCCGAGGGCGTGGGCGAGGTGCGCATCCGCGACCTCGTCAAGAACTCCCTCCGCATGCGGCCCGACCGCATCGTGGTCGGCGAGGTCCGTGGCGCAGAAGCCCTCGACATGTTGCAGGCCATGAACACGGGCCACGAAGGCTCGATGACCACCGTGCACTCCAACGGCCCGAGGGACGCCCTCACCCGGCTCGAGACGATGGTGCTCATGGCCGGCTTCGACCTGCCGGTGCGGGCCATCCGCGAGCAGGTCAACTCCGCGATCGACGTGATCATGCACCTGGACCGTCTCAGCGACGGCCGCCGGGTCGTCACCTCGGTCACCGAGGTCCAAGGCCTCGAGGGTGACACGATCCTCCTGCAGGAGATCTTCAAGTGGCGGTCGACCCCCGCCACCAACGGCAAGCCCGGCGGCGAGCTCGTCGCCACTGGTCTGCGGCCCAAGTTCCTCGACCGGCTCACCGAGCGCGGCATCGAGGTGCCGGCCAAGACGTTCCGCTCTTCGCCCGGCGGCCGCACCGTCGCCGAGCGGCCGGCACGCAACGTACGGGTGCCCGACGCCAGCGAGCTGGCGAACAAGGAGGTCGGTCGATGAGTAACACAGTGGTCCTGGTGTTGCTGTTCGGCGCCGGCATCGCCTGCGTGATCGTGGGACTGCTGCTCCGGGCCAGGGAGCGCGAGCGCAACCTGGCCGAGATCCTCGACCTCCCCTTCGGTGAGCACGACGTGCCCGTCGAAGCGGTGACCGAGGGCCGCAACGCCCTCGCCGAGGGCGCCATCTCGATGGCCGGCCGCATGGTCAACCAGTTCGACAGCAAGAACTCGCTCGCCCAGACCCTCGAGCGGGCCCGCATCCCGCTGAAGGCCCCCGAGTACGTCCTCGTGGTCGGCTGCGCCGGTGTGGTGGCGGGCGCTCTGCTCGGCATCATCACCAGCCAGCTCGTGCTCGGTGTCGCCGCTCTCGCGGCGACCCTCGCGGCCGGCGCCATGTACCCGCGCATCAAGGTGACCCGGCGCCGCAAGGCGTTCGAGGAGCAGTTGCCCGAAGCACTGTCGCTGATCGCGTCGTCGCTGTCCGCGGGACACACCTTCCTGCGGGCCATCCAGATGATGACCGAGGAGGCCGAGCCGCCCCTCGCCGAGGAGTTCGCCCGTGTCGTCTACGAGACGCGCCTCGGTGACCCCGTGGTCGACGCACTCGAGCGCATGGCCATCCGCCTCGAGGTCCCCGACATGCGCTGGGTGGTGCAAGCCATCCGCATCCAGCAGACGGTCGGCGGCAAGCTCGCTGATCTCCTGCACACCCTGGCCGACTTCATCAGGGGTCGGGAGGAGATCCGGCGTGAGATCAACGTGCTCACTGCTGAGGGTCGCATCTCGGCGTGGGTGCTCGGCGGCATGCCCATCGCACTGCTGTTCGCAATCCAGATCGTGAACCCCGGCTACGCCGCTCCCCTGTTCCGGGGATGGGGCCTCATGGTCCTGGGCCTGACCGGTGTCTCCATCGCGGTCGGCGTCTCGCTCATTCTCAAGATGGTCAAGATCGAAGTCTGAGGAGCCTGAACCATGAACCCCACTGTCATCCTCGCCTTCGTCGTCTTTGCGGCCGGCGCGGTCTTCGTCGGCGCCGGCGTGGCCCGCCGCCGGTTGGCCGCCGACCCGACGACCTACCTGCACGAGCTGGAGATGGACGCAGCCGTCGATCCCGACGCAGACGTCTTCACCCAGCGCATGCACCAGCCGTTCCTCTCCCGGGTGCTGCGTCCGTTGGGCGCCGGAGCCCTCGACCGGGTCTCGTCGCTCACCCCGCGCAACTACATCCTCAAGGTGCACCACCAGCTGCTGCTGGCGGGCCTGAGCACACAGGTCAGGGCCGAGGAGTTCATCACCGCGCAGGTGCTCGCCACCGGTCTCGCGCTGGCCGCCGCCGTCGCCATCGTGGCCCTCGCCGGCCTCGGCGCCAGCAAGGCCACGCTGGTCCTGGTGCTGTTCCCGAGCATCGGGATCCTGTTCCCATCCGCATGGCTGAGCCGCAAGGTGCAGGAGCGCAAGGACGCCATCCTTCGTGACCTGCCCGACGTGCTCGACCTGCTGGCCATCTCGGTCGAGGCGGGCGTGGGCTTCGAGGGTGCCCTCGAGGTCGTCTGCACCCACTTCGACTCCCCGCTGGCCCAGGAGTTCTCCCGTACGCTGAAGGAGATGGAGCTCGGCCTGCCTCGGCGGGAAGCGCTCCAGAACCTCAAGAGACGAACCGAGGTGCCGGACCTATCGAACTTCGTGCTCGCCCTGACGCAGGCCGACGCCCTGGGGATGCCGATCGGGAGGGTGTTGCACACCCAGGCCCGGGAGATGCGGACCAAGCGGCGCCAGTGGGCCAGGGAGAAGGCGGGCAAGCTGCCCGTGAAGATCCTGTTCCCGCTCGTCGTTTTCATCTTCCCCGCCGTGCTCGTCGTGATCCTCGGCCCCGCCGGAGCATCGATCATGAAGGGTCTGCGCTAGCCCCATCTCGCGCGGGTCGGCCGGTCATGGGACCGGCCGACCTGCTCGCGGACTTCGGTCCCCTCGTCACCGCCATCCGCTGGGGCACCGTCACCATCGGGCTCCTGCTGGCGGTCGCCGAGGAGCCCAGCCGCGCCCGCCTCCTCTACGGCGTCGTGCTCATGGCCTACGCGCTGTGGCGGACCGTGGCGCCGATCCGCTACTACGGGGACAGCCTCCGGTCGCTCGTCGCGGTGTACGGCGACGTGGCGCTGTGCCTCGGCATCGTCGTGGCCACCGGCTACTGGGACTCGCCGTACATCTTCAGCCTCGTCGCTTCGATCATGCTGGCCGGGTTCGCGCGGGGGTTCGCCTTCGCCATCCGCTGCGCGGTGGCGTCGGTGCTCGCCATCGCCCTGCCCCTGGTGCAGATCGACGGATGGAAGAGCTCACTGAGTCAGTCGTCGCAATGGGGCGGCGAGCTGCTGCTGGTCGGCCTCATCGCCGGGTACGCCCGCCGCATCTACCAGGACACGCAACGACAGGCGACCGACGCCCTCGGCCGCCTGCACCGGCTGAGCGAGGCCAACGCCCTGCTCTCCGAGCTGCACCGGGTGGCGCAGCTCCTGCCCGTGTCGCTCGACCTCGGCGACACGATCGCGGCCACGGCATCACGGGTGCGGGAACTGGTCGAGCCCGACGTCGTCGTCGTGTTGCTCCGCGACGAAGCCACATCGTCCTGGTCGGTGGCCCTGGCCGAGGGCGTGCGCCTCCCTCGTGTGGTCAACGACAGCGACCTGCCGGCCCCGATCCGGCGGGCCCTCAACGCCAACGTCGCCATGTTGGTGGACGATCTCGGGCGCTTCGGCCCCGGGCTCTCGTCGAGCAGCCGGACGGGGCTGTACGCCGCCTTGCGGGCCCGCGACCGGCTGGTCGGGCTCGTCGCCGCGGAACGGCGCGCCGTCAGCGCGATGACCCAGCGCGACCTCGGCCTGCTCGACGGCCTGGCCGAACAGGCCGCCCTCGCCATCGACAACGCGCGCTGGTTCGGCAGCCTGCGGCGTGTCGGCGCGGACGAGGAACGCACGCGCATCGCCCGCGAGCTGCACGACCGCGTCGGCCAGTCCCTCGCCTATATCGCTTTCGAGCTCGACCGCATCACCAACCGGGCGCGGGAAGGCGACGTCGCCGACGAGCTCGAGACGCTGCAGGGCGAGGTCCGCGAGGTCATCGGCGAGGTGCGGGAGACGCTCTACGACCTGCGCACCGATGTCTCCGAGGGACAGGACCTCGTGTCGACGCTGAACACGTATCTCCACCGCGTCCATTCGCGGCGAGGATTGGAGACCGAGTTCGTGAACGACGCCACCGCCCGCCTTCCGCTGCCGGTCGAACGCGAGCTGTGGCGCATCGCCCAGGAGGCCATCACCAACGTGGAACGCCACGCCCGGGCGTCGAAGGTGCGGGTCAGCTGGGAGAGCGACGGCCGTTCGGGCCAGCTGGAAGTCCGCGACGACGGCCAGGGTCTGGTTGCCACCGGCGCGGGCAGGCCGGATTCCTACGGCATCCTGGGGATGCGGGAGCGGGCCGCGGTCATCGGAGCCTCCATCGAGATCACCTCCGCCCCGGGTCAAGGTACGACCGTCACCTGTCGAGTGAAGGAAGTGAGGTCTCTGTGAGCGACAGGGTCAGACTGCTGCTGGCCGACGACCACACGATGCTGCGCCAGAGTCTGCGCCGCACGATGGAAGACGAAGGGCTCGAGGTCGTCGGTGAGGCCGGCGACGGCGAGGAGGCAGCCCGCCTGGCCGAGGAGCTCACGCCCGACGTGGTGCTGATGGACGTCTCGATGCCCGTCCTCGATGGGGTGGAGGCCACCCGCCTGATCACGGAGCGCAACCCCGACGTCGCCGTCGTGATGCTCACCATGCACGCCGACGCCGACGTGGTGGCGCGTGCCATCAAGGCGGGCGCGGTCGGGTACCTAGTGAAGGACTGCACCACCGAGGAGCTCGTCCGCACCATCCGCCAGGCGGCCAGCGGCGAGACGGCCCTGTCCCCCGACATCGCGGCCAGCATGCTCGAGCAGATGCGCACGGCCTCCGAGCCGCCCCGGCAGGAGTCGGTGTTGTCACCGCGTGAGGAAGAAGTGCTGCAACGCATCGCCGAGGGCGCCTCGACCACCGAGGTCGCCGAGCAGCTCTACATCAGCGTGAAGACGGTCAAGAACCACCTCGCTTCCATCTACGAGAAGCTCGACGCGAGGGACCGCACCCAGGCCGTGCTCCAAGCCGTCCGCATGGGCATCGTCCGCCTGCGCTGACGAGCGGCTGGTTCGTTCTTGGCAAGCAAATGGTCGCCTGACGACCATTTGCTTGCCGAGAACCGTGCAAGGGTGGGCGCATGCGTCGCGTCCTGCCCGCGTACTGCGCAGTTGCTGCCGCCGATGTCGTCCTCGCCTCGCGCGGCGACCGGCGGGTCCGCCGGTTCACGAAGCCGCTGTTGATGCCGCTGCTTGCCGTTCATGTGGCGAGCACTGGCAAGTCCGCCGACACCAAGCCGCTCATGCTGGCCGGGCTCGGGATGTCGGGCGTCGGTGACGTGGCGCTCCTGGCCGACGGCGAGGGTCCGTTCGCGGCCGGGCTCGTGTCGTTCCTGGCCGCGCACTGCTGCTACTTGGCGGCGTTCGCCAAGCGGCGGCGGGGAGGCGTCCGTCGCGCCCGCTGGCTCGCGGCCGCGTACGCGGTGGTGTGGTGCGGGCTCAGCGCCGTGCTGTGGCCGCGGTCGGGCCGCCTCCGCATCCCCGTCCTCGTCTACGGGACGGTGCTGGCGGCCATGGCGGTGGCCGCCCTCGACACGGACGACCCCGCGGTCGCAGCCGGCGGCGCCGCCTTCCTGGTCTCCGACGGCATCCTGGCCCTCGAGACCTTCGGCGGGGCCACCGTGCCGGGCGCCGATGCGCTCGTGATGCTGACCTACACGACGGCCCAGGCCCTCATCACCAGCCTGCGCTGACTCGAGGGACGCGGCGTCGGTCCTCCGTCGTCAGCCGCCGGAGCGGCTGTCTCGTTGCCCGGCGTCGACCTTCCAGAACTCGGCGGTGTCGCAGCCGCGGCAGACGAGCATGCGCTCGTCCGCGTACGCGAACACATCGTCGAGGATCATGATCTCGCCGCAGAGGTCGCAGACCAGGTAGGGGCGCTCGTCCATCGTCTGAGAGGTTCGACGCAGTCGATCCGAAACCCTCCCGCGGGTGCGACGATGCAGGGATGGAGCTCTCCGAGCGCGTCCGCCAGGCCCTCGAATCGAACGCCCTGGCCCACTACGTGACAATCAACCCCGACGGCAGCCCACAGGTCAGCGTGGTCTGGGTCGGGCTCGACGGCGACGAGATCGTCGGGGGCCATCTGCACGAGCAACAGAAGATCCGCAACATCCGTCGCGACCCACGCGTGGTGATCTCGCTCGAGACGGGGGACGTGCATCCCAACGGCCTGGCCGAGTACCTGGTGGTCACCGGCATCGCCCGCGTCGACGAAGGCGGGGCGGCCGACGTGCTGCAGCACCTCGCCCACACCTACCTCGGTCCCGACGTCCGGTTCCCGCCCATGGACGACCCGCCGCCGGGCTTCGTCACTCGCGTGACGGTCGACAAGGTCGGCGGGATGGGCGACTGGTCGGGGTAGCACCCGGCGCTCGCTGGGTACGAGAGGGAGATGCCCGGTGGAGCCAAGAAGGCCCAGAAGGACGGCAAGAGCGCGCTCGAGACGGCGGTCGCGCCGGTGGCCTCGCTGGTGCTCATCGGGACGGCCATGGCCGAAACTGTCCTGTCGAAGCACGACGGCGACGGCGACGGCGAGGGCGAGGGCGACAGGCAGACCGCGGAACGCCAGCCGCCCGGCGCCGCCATCGAGGAGAAGACCCGTCGGGACGACGCCGACAACCCCAAGGGGCTGAAGGCGAGGATCGACAAGCTGGGACAACGCTTCGCTCCCCTGGGCCGGCTGCTCGACGTGCAACAGCGCTACGGCGAGCTCCGCGGCAACAACGTGGCCGCGTCGGTGGCGTTCCAGGCCTTCGTGAGCCTGTTCCCGTTGCTGCTCGTCATCGTGGGCGTCCTCGGCATCGTCGCCCGCAACAGCAACACCGACGTCGCGGGCAGGATCATCGCCAACCTCGGCCTCACCGGCGACGCGGCCAACACCATTCGCAACGCGGTCCACACCGCAGAGAAGAGCGGCGCGGTTGCCGGACCCCTCGGGCTCATCGGCCTGCTGTGGTCGGGCCTCGGCTTGGTGAGCGCGCTCCAGTACGCGCTCAACCAGGCGTGGCAGGTCGAGGAGCGCGGCATCAAGGACAAGGCGGTCGGGATGGCGTGGCTGCTCGGCGCTGCCGTGCTGTTCGTGGGCGCGTCGGCCGTCACGACCGTCGTGAACTGGCTCCCGGGGCTCTTCGCGCCCATCGGCATCGCCGTGGGCCTGCTCGTGAACTTCGCCCTCTGGCTGTGGACGTTCAAGGTCCTGCCCAACCGGGACCTGCCGTGGCGCGCCCACATCCCCGGCGCCATCCTCGGCGCGATCGGGATGGAGGTGCTCAAGGTCGTGGGCGGCATCTATGTCCCGCGCGCGGTGGCCCATTCCTCCGCCCTCTACGGCACGCTCGGTGTGGTCTTCGCCGTGCTGGCGTGGCTGCTGTTCTTCGGCCGCCTCGTCATCTACGCAACGGTGCTCAACGTCGTGCTGTGGGAGCGCGAAGCGGGCACGGTCACAGCCACGGTGGAGGTGCCGGCGGGCGGCGCCGTCGACCCAGGAGACGACGTGACGCGGTCGGGACGGGTCGAGAAGGCAGACTTGCGAGCCTGACATCCGCCGCCGTCACCCTCTACAGCGCCGTCAAGTTCGTGCACGTCCTGCTGGCGATCGTCGCCGTCGGCTTCAACGCGTCGTACGGCATCTGGCTGGCCGGTGCGGGCCAGGCACCCGAGCACGAGGGCCACGTGCTGCGCGGCATCAAGCGACTCGACGACCGGTTCGCCAATCCCGCCTACGTCCTGCTGTTCGTGACCGGCGTGGTTCTCGTCGTCCGGGGACATTGGGGCTTTGCCACGACGTGGGTGAGCTCGGCGATCGTGCTGTACGTCGTCGTGGCGGCCATCGCCCTCCTCGGCTACTCCCCCGCCCTCCGCGGACAGATCGAGGCACTGGAGCAGACGGGTGCCCGGTCGCCCGAGTACCGGGCGGCAGCCAAGCGAGCGACCGTGGCGGGGGCCAGCACCGCCGTCGGTACCCTCGTGATCGTCTTCCTCATGGTGACCAAGCCCGGAGGTTGACACATTGGGCCGTTCGGCCCATCAAGACACCATCCTTCCCGCCGATCCTTCCCCTGACGCCACCCATCTCGCCGGCCGAAACAAGGAGCAAGAACCGTGGCTCTCGTCACCTACTGGCAGCAGCCCATCGCCCTGTGGGTCCGGGCCCGCATCGCCCGCACCGAGAGGGGCGCCAGCCTCGTCGAGTACGCCCTCCTGGTGGCCCTCATCGCCGTGGTGTGCGTTGCCGCCGTCACCTTCTTCGGTGGCCAAGTGGGCGGCAGCCTCTCCCGCAGCGCGTCCTCGCTCCCGTAGCTGAATAGGCCGATCGACCTATCCCGGGACGCTGATCGGTGCCGATAGGTCAAGCATGGATCTCTTGACCTTTTTCAACCAGCACATCGCTCCCTGGGTGCGAGCGCGCTTCGGCCGCTCGGAGCGAGGCGCCAGCCTCGTCGAGTACGCCCTCCTGGTGGCCCTCATCGCCGTGGTCTGCATCGTTGCCATCACGTTCGTGGGCAGCCGGGCCAACGACAAGTTCAGCTCCGTCGGCAGCTCCCTCAACGGCTGACGGTCGCTCGACCGAAGACACGCGCTTCTATTGCGCACGGGAGGGGGCTCTGGCCCCCTCTCGTGCGCAATAGTCGCGTCCGCACTCACGTGCGGATGAAGGTCACCCAGTCGCCCTCCCGGTGCACCTGACGCCAACCGCCTGCGCCGCGCAAGATCGTCGGAAGCGGCAGCTGCCGGTCCCACAGGACGACGTCGACGTTCCAGTGATCGAGGACGGACCGGGCCCGGGGTTCGCCGTGCAGCAGGGCCAGGTAATCCTTGGTCACTGAAACGGGGTACATGTCGACGCGGTCGTCGATGAAGACCCGAGCATGCCCGGCCTGCCTGAGGATGAGATAGCAGCCCACGACATCCTGCGCCGCGACCCGGTGCCCGGGCCCGAGGAGGCCCTGACGGTCGAGCCAGCGCACGCTGGCGACCGGGTACGAGCTGACGTCCAGCGTCCGGCCCGCTGCCCCGGCGACGCCGAAGAGCACGAAGGCGAGGACGAGCACCGCGGCCACGTAGACGTGCAGGCGAGGCCGAGGCGCGACGTCAGCTTCCTGGGCACCCTCTGGGGCCCGCAGCGCCGCGCCCAGGGCAGGCGCCAAGACCACGGCCAGCATGGAGACGTTGCGGACCGCGAACAGCCCCAACGCGAGGAACACCGCCACCGGGATAACGCGTTGCCACGGCGGACGGGCCCGCAGCACGAGCACGAGGGCAGGCACGAGGAAGGCCAGGGTCACCAACCCGGAGCCGGACTGGAAGTCCGGGGACCGCCACTCCCGCACCAGGCGGAAGACCTCCTTCTTCTCCCCCACCGTGACTGCGAAGGCGAGCAGCCGCGGCCCGAGCGGGTTCACCGCGGCAACCACCAGCCCGACGACGAACGCGCCGACGTAGCGGGCCCACTCCGCGGGCCAACGCCGCTGGTCGAGCCACGCCCCCGCACCCGCCAGTCCGAGCCACGCCAGGCCGAGCGGGAAGGAGCCGTGTGAGTTGACCCAGACCCACACGACCGGCACGAGCCACCACGGGCTGGCGCGCCGCTCCACGATGGTGACCACCAGGGCGAAGCACACCAGCCCGAAGAGCAACGGTCGGGGTGACCAGTACGCGGCGCCCACGCCGATGGCGAGGGCACCTGCGGCCATCGTGCGCAACGGAGAGCCGGTGCGGGCCAGACGGGCGAGCAGCCACGCAGCGAGGGCCATGAGCACGGCCTGCTCGAGCACCACCGCGCCGTCGCCCGCCAGACGCCGCCCCAGGCCGTACAGCGCCTCTGGCAGCCAGCTCTGCACGACCCACCGGGAGCCCCGCGCCGTGAAGCTGTACGGGTCGACACGGGGGATGCCGTGCCCAGCGGCGATGTCGATGCCCGTGCGCAGGTGCACGAACATGGAGTTGTCGCCGATGGGGCGGGCGCCGAGGGTGAAGCCAGCGAGGGTCAGTGTCGCGACCACCAGCGACTCCAACGACGGCGGCTTGAGCGCCCGCGTCGTGCTGCGCACGAGCCCTTACTACTTGAAGTTTTGGTAGATGTTGATGATCGCCGGGCCGATGATGACCACGAACAAGGCCGGGAAGATGCAGAACACCATCGGGATCAGCATCTTGACCGGCGCCTTCTGAGCCTCTTCCTGCGCCAGCTGGCGGCGCTTGATCCGCATCTCCTCGGCCTGCGACCGCAGGACGCGGCCGATGGACACGCCGAAGGTGTCGGCCTGCAGGATGGCGAGCACGAACGAACGCACCTCGGGCACGTCGGTGCGGGCGTCGAGGGCGCGCATGGCGTCGGCGCGCGTCGCGCCGGCACGGACCTCGCCCAGCATGCGGTTGAACTCGTCGGACAACGGGCCCGGCACCGCCTGCACTGTGCGGTCGAGAGCCTGCTCGAAGCCGAGACCCGCCTCCACGCTGATCACGAGGAGGTCGAGGATGTCCGGCAGCTTCACGCGGATCTGCCACTGACGCTCGGCCATGGCGCGATTCAGCCACGCATCGGGGCCCGCGAACGAAGCGAAGGCGAGCAGGGCGAACACGCCCCACGGCGCCAGGCCCTTCAGGGGCAGCACGAAGAACGCCACGCCGGCCCACACCGGGATGAGGGCAATGGTCAGCACGCGCACTGCGAGGAAGCGGTCGATCGAATCCGGGCTTGCCCGACCGGCGATGAGCAGCTTGCGGCGCGTCTTGTCGACGTAGTCGCTGGGTGTGAAGCGACGACCGACGTCGATGAACGAACGGCCCACGGGGAGGAACACCCGCTGGAGCATGGGCTCGGTGAGCTCCTGCTCCCGCATGGTGGCCTCGGTCTCGAAGTCACCGATGCGGCGCAGGGAGGCGCGCACGGTGGCCCGCTCCTCGGCCTGCGTCAGGAACGCGAGCAGTGCGAGCGCCAGCGCGGCGAACACGGCGAGTGCAGCGATGGCAGCCATCAGATCTCGATCTCCACGATCTTCTTCATCCAGATGAAGCCGAAGATGGCCAGCACGGACGAACCGGCGAGCATGCCCTGCCCGATGCCCGTGTTGAACAGCTTCGAGATGTAGTCACGGTTCACGGCGTACATCATCAGGCCGAGGCCCACGGGCATGAGGCCGAGGATGAACGCGCTGACTCGTCCTTCGGCGGTGAGCGAGCGCACCTCACGACGGAGGCGTTCGCGCTGGATCATGGTCTCGGCCACGGTGTCGAGCAGCTCGGCCAAATTGCCACCGACCTCGCGCTGGATGCCTACCGCCATGACCGCCCACGCGAAGTCGGCGCTGGACATGCGCTCGGCCGCCTCCTCGAGGGCGGCTTCGAGGGGCCGCCCGAGCCGAGCCTCGGCGAGCACGCGACGCAGCTCCTGGCCCATGGGGTCGGAGACCTCTTGCGCCACGGCGTCGACGCCCTGCAGCAACGAGTAGCCCGCGCGCAGCGAGCCGGCGAGGAGCTGCAGCATGTCCGGCAACTGGCTCGCGAACTTGCGGCGGCGTCGCCCCGCCATGAGGTTGAGCACGGCGATCGGGAGCAGGCCCACGATCAACACCGACCCGACGAGGCCGAGGAAGCCGCCGAGCAGGCTGGCCACGATCACGACGACGACGCCGAGCACGAGGGCGAAGAACAGCGCCTCGGCCGCCCGCAGCGGCAGGTCGGCCTGCTCGAGCTTCTTCTCGAGGATGTCGAGAACGCCGCGCTCGCGGGCGATGCGCGCCGTCGTGGCAACGGCCCGGCGAATGAGCGCGGACTCGGCCAGCGACCCTTCGGCCTTGGTCGCGGCCGCTTCGGCCTCGGTCGGCTCGTCGGAGTAGGGGCGCAGCGCCGACTGCAGGGTCGACTGGTCGCTGCGGATCGCCAGCTGCAGCAACGCGAAGGCGAGGAGCCCGGCCGCGACCAGCGCCAGGAGCACGATCAGGAACTTGCCGAGGGTGCCCTCGAGGAAGCCCGGATACGGCGAGTTCTTGATGACGTGCGGCTGGTTGGTGGCCAAGCCGTTGCTGGCGCCTCCGACCGGCGCGCTGGCCTTGGCCGTTCCGGACTTGCCCACCGACAGGGTCACGTTCACGACGCCCGTGGCGGTCGAGTCGTACGAGAGCTCGTACTGGTTCTGGATGGCCCGCTGGATCTGGCTGTAGAGGTTGCTCAGCGCGGCAGGATCGGTGGTCTCGTCGTAGCGGCCGCCGGTGGCGTTGGCGAGGGCCTGCAGGCCGCCTGCATCGAACTCGGTGCCGCCTCGGAGCCCGACCGCGAAGACGCTGGCGTTGGCTCCGAGGGCGGCGGCTCGGGCGTCGGCCGCCGACGCTTGCGACGTCGTGTCAGCACCGTCGGACAACACGACCATGTTGGCCTGCAGCTCGGGGCGGTCGGTGTAGAGGCCGCTGGCCAGTCGCACGGCGTCCCACAAGGCGGTGTCGCCCGTTGCGGTGAGGGCGTCGATGGCGCCGTTGAGCAGGTTGGCGTCCGAGGTGAAGTTGATGACGACGCGAGGTTGGGCGCTGAACGCCACGACCGCGATCTGGTCGTTGGGCCCCTTGGAGCTCACGAACTGCTTGGCGGCCGCACGCGCCGCTTCGATCTTGGACCGGTCGCGCATCGACCCGGACGTGTCGATGACGAGCACCACGCCGACGGGTGTGTCGGTCTGGCCGATGGGCACGACCTGCAGCTGGCTCACCAGGCGATCGCCCTCACGGAGGGAGAACTGGTCGAGAGTGGGCGCGGTGTCACCTGCGACCTGGGCCACCACCTTCACCTTGGGAAATGCGGTGGTGTCGACCTTCCTGATCGTGACGGAGTCGGCAAAGGCCGGCCCCGCCCCGATCAGCAGGGCGAGCAGGAAGGTGGCGACGAACGCCACCCCCTTCTTCAAGGTCATCGGGCGCTGACGGAGCGCCGACCCCGGACGGTCGTTGCAGGACCGGCGGGAGCGGAGAACAGGTCGGCCTTGAGCTTGATGCCGTAGTCGGCCAGCTTCTCGGCGAACCGGGGGCGGATCCCCGTGGGCTTGAGCTGGCCCTTGAACCGGCCGGCGTCGTCCACGCCCATGCTGTAGTCGAACATGAAGATGTCCTGCAGGGTGATGACGTCGCCCTCCATGCCCTGCACCTCGGTGACATGGGTGATGCGGCGGGTGCCGTCACGCAAGCGGGTGAGGTGCACGATGAGGTCGAGAGCCGACGCCATCTGCTCGCGGATGGCGCGCACCGGCAGGTCGAAACCGGCCATGAGGGTCATGGTCTCGATGCGGGCCAGGGTGTCGCGCGGGGCGTTCGAGTGGACCGTGGTGATGGAGCCGTCGTGGCCGGTGTTCATGGCCTGGAGCATGTCGAGGGCCTCGCCGCCACGAACCTCGCCGACCACGATGCGGTCGGGCCGCATGCGCAGGGCGTTGCGGACGAGGTCGCGGATGGTGACCTGACCCTTGCCCTCGATGTTGGGCGGGCGGGCCTCCATTGGCAGGACGTGCTCCTGGTGCAGCTGGAGCTCCTTGGCGTCCTCGATGGTGACGATGCGCTCGTCCTCGGGGATGAAGCCGGAGAGCACGTTGAGGGTCGTCGTCTTGCCGGTGCCGGTACCGCCGGAGACGATGAGGTTCAGGCGGCCGAGCACACACGACTCGAGGAAGGCGGCCGTCTGGCGGCTGAGGGTGCCGAAGTTGATGAGGTCCTCGACCTGGAAGGGGTCGGTGGCGAACTTTCGGATCGTCATGAACGGCCCGCCGATGGCGAGCGGGTGCACGACGGCGTTCACGCGGGAGCCATCTGGCAGGCGGGCGTCGACCATGGGGGTCGCCTCGTCGATGCGGCGGCCGACCTGGCCGACGATCTTGTCAACGATGCGACGAAGGTGGGTCTCGTCCACGAACGTGGTGCCCGTCATCTCGATCTTGCCGTGGCGCTCCACGTAGACCTTGTCGGGGCCGTTCACCATGATCTCGGTGACGTCCTCGTCCTTCAGGAAGGGATCGATGGGGCCGTAGCCGAGGATGTCGTCGGTGACGTCCTGCACCAGCTGGGCCTTGTCGGCGGCCGAGAGGGGCGCCTTCTCCTTGGCCAGCGCCGCATGCAGCTGCTCCTGGACGCGGCGGCGCAGCTCGTCCTCCGACATGCGCGCGTCGTACAGGATGGGGCCGAGCTCCTCGATGAGATGCCCGTGGACCTTCTGGCGGAGCTCGTCGATGACCGGGTCACGACCGGCACGACGGCCCGTGGGCTTCTGCACCTCGTGGAGGCGCTTGTACAGCGACATGTGATTCCCCCCTGCTTGGGTACTACCGACCGCGACGCTTGGTGCGGGCCACCGACGTGAAGAGGTCGGCGAGCTGCTCCATGCTTCGGGCCACTCCGGATTTGGGCGCGTCGTAGATCGCCGGGATCCCCTTGTTGACTGATCTCGGCACTACTACATCACTCGGCACGAGACAGTCAGCCTTGAGCTGAAGCGTGCGCTCGACTTCGCTCACGTCCAGCTTCACCTTGGCGTTGGCCCGATTCAGGACGAGCTTGAGCTTGCTCGACGACATGTCGAGCAGCCGGAGCGTCTGCAGGCCGATCTTGACGTTCTTGATGTTCGGGATGTCCATCCCCGCGACCAGCACGATGTCGTCGCTGTCCTCGAGGATCGACAGAACCACGTCGGTGAAGTGGCTGGGCGTGTCGATGACCACGTAGGAGCAGAAGGTTCTCAGGATCTCCAGGATCTTGACCATGGCGGCCGGGCTCACCTGGTCCGCGAACGCGGGCTCGGTGGGTGCGGCCAGGATCAGCAGTCCGCTGCGCTCGTGGGTCACGAGCAGGCTGCGGAGGAGCTGGGCGTCAAGACGATGGAGAGCGGAGACGGCATCGACGATGGTGTTCTGCGGTGCCAGCTTGAGCATCACGGCGACATCGCCGAACTGCAGGTCGGCGTCCAGGAGCACCACGGGCTTCTCGCTGCGGCCGGCCAGCTCGCACGCCAGGTTGGCGGCGATGACCGACTTGCCCGATCCACCCTTGGTGGAGAACACGGTGATGACACGAGCCTGTTCACCGTCGCCCATGGCGGGCGAGCCGGCAGGGGCCGGCGGCAGCAGGTTCAGGTTCTCGACGGCCCGATCGACAGCCTCGGCCAACTCGGACGGGACGGTGATCACGTCGTTCACGCCGGCCCTGATGGCCCGCTGGAGCAGCTCGGTGGACAGTTCGTCGACGACCATCACTGCACTGACGTCGGGGCGGGCCCGGAGCAGCGCCGCCACGTCGTTCAACCCTTGCCCCTCGGAGAACGAGGGTCCGACGACGAGCACCATGGGCCCGTCCTCCTCGGCCTCGGCGAGGGACGCGTGCGAGGTCGCGCGCGCCGTCTCGCCGAGTTGCATCACCAAACGGGTGCGCAACTTCGGATCGTCATCTACGACGGCGACGGGGAAGGGCACGGTCTCGACGGGAGGGAGCGTAGCCGTCACGCCCTCAGCCTTCGTACGGCGTCAGGCCGCCCGTGAACAGGTTGCCCGGATTCACCGGCGGAACGGGAACGGGCTGATTGTCGGGCGGCACCAGTGCGAGGTAGAGGCCCGGGCCCTTCGCGGCCTGGACGATCTTCTGAGCGGCGAACGGCGGGACGGCGAACGTGATCAGGTTGCTCGTGGTCGCCTGGACCGCTTGGGTCTCGCCGGCCTGGGGTGCGGCAGTCGTGCCGATGAACAGGATGTTCACGTTCTGGAAGAGCATCTGCATCGCCGGTCCGTTGGCCACGAGGATGTCGACCTTGTCCCCCGGCACCAGGAGCCCGGCCACGCCCTGGACCTGGTCGGCCGAGATGGTCACTGCCACCTGACCGGCGGGGATGCGCTGGGCCGCCGTCACCTGCTCGACCCTCGGGTCGACGAACATGCCGTCCACCACGATCTGGCCGGCCGACAGCTTGGTCAGCGCCACCTTGCCCCGGATCACGTTGATGTTGGTGAGGGCGGTGGCGGGTCGGAACTGCTCAGGCGCCTTGTCGGCCCGGACGGATTCGGAGTCCAGGGCCTGATCACCCGTCTGACCCTTGTCGATGTCCTTGGCCACTTTGTACACCCGCACGAGCTTGGCGTTCTTGTAGGCCCGGTCCTGCACCCCGTTGAGCCAGGCGTACGTGGCGAACGCAGCGATGGCGGCCACAACCACGGCGACGACGAGGATCACGGTTCGACGGGGGGTCACTCATACCTCACACGTTCGACGGGCTGGACAGGGTGGAGGGGCCGCGAACAGCGCGGACGCCCCCGATGAGACAGGACTAAGCATCGGCATGTGGTCACCTGGCTTCAAGCATTTGCCGAACGAATAGGCCGAACGGCCTAGTGCGAGAACCCTCATGTTTGACGGACAGTGGCCGATCATCTCCCAGAGGCGAGGAGAAGCGTTCGTGCGTGGGCGTGTGGATGGCGACAGGGGGCGAGGTGAGCGCGGGGTCGCGCTCGTCGAGTTCGCGCTCCTCCTGCCCTTCGTCGCCCTGCTGGTCTTCGGCACCATCGACCTCGGTCGGGGCTTCAGCCAGCAGAACCGCCTCAAGAACGCGTCCCGCGAAGGCGCGGCCTATGCCCAGCTCCACCCCAACCGGTGGGACTGCCCGGGCCTGAACAACGACATCACCGACATCGTGAAGGCGGAGGACGCAGGGCTGGCCGGCCTCACCGTCACCGTGACAGCGCCCGGCTTCTCCGGCTTCGTCAACAACTGCAACAGCCCAGCCACCAGCCCGGTGCCTCCGGCGGACACGACTGTCGTCGTGCAGGTCCGGGCCGACTTCGACGTGCTGACCCCTTTCGTGGGCGCGCTGACCGGTGACCCGATCATCCAGCGAGCCGACACGAAGATCCAGGTCCAGTGATGCTGCGAGGTCGCAAGCGCGATGAACGGGGTGTGACGATCGTTGAGGCAGCGTTCGTGATCCCGATCTTCTTCCTGCTCGCATTCGGTCTCATCGACATGGGCCTGTGGACCCTGCAGAAGGGTCAGGCGAGCTCGGCTGCACGTGACGGGGCCCGCGCCGGGATCGTCCTTCAGCTCCGCGGCGTGGCGGGGACGCCGACGAGCAACGCCAACGTCACCAAGATCGAATCCGCGGTCGCGTCGAAGCTGGGCACCCAGACCGTCAATGCCGTGACCGTCACCTGTGTGAACGGCCTCACCGGCGCCGACTTGCCGTCCTGTTCCTCCGTCGTGAACGGCCGGGACAAGCTGCGCGTCAAGGTGGATTGGAACCGACCATTCCTCACCTTCGTCGGGGCCGCTTTCGGCAACGGCTCCAACATCAGCGGCACCTCCACGATGGTCATCGCCGGCACACCCACCTAGAGGTGAATCCCATGCACAGCCACACGCGCATCGACAGGGACGAAAGAGGCGCCGCCCTGGTGTTCATCGCCATCTCGATGGTCGCGCTGCTCATCGTGGCCGCCCTCGTGATCGATGGCGGCTTCGGCTACTCGAACCGGCGCCAGATGCAGAACGCGGCGGACACCGCCGCCTTGGCCGGTGCCAGCGCGCTGAAGCGGGCCCGGTTCGAGGGCGGCCAGGTCCTCGGCATCAAGTCCGCCGTCTTCAATGCCCTGCAGCGGAACGGGGCGAACGCCGGCACCGATCCGAGCCTCTACGCGTGTGGTCTCGTTACCCTGGCCCAGGTCAACAACCCTCCTGATTTCGCGTCTCTGTTCCCCTGCGACAGCCTGACCGCCGCCACCAACGTCACCTCGTTCGTTGCCGTCAAGGTGCGATCGGGCGAGACCCACGCGACGCTGCTGGCCAAGGTCGCGGGGCAGGCCAGCCAGACGACGCGGGCCCTCGCTGCGGCGTCGATCCAGAAGGCGAAGGCGGCCGACGGCCCGTGGACGGTGTGCGGCAACTCCGTGCTCGGTGGCTACAACTTCCTCGAGCCCGACCCCGCTACCGCGAACCCGAACGACTTCCGGCTGCGGGACGAGAGCGTGCTGCGGGCCGAGTACGGCGGCATCCCCGAGGCACCTCCCCTCGGCGGCAGCATGCTCATCGACCCCGACGGTGGCGGTCCCTTGCCGAGGTCGTTTCCGATCCACGGCAAGCTCGAGGACGGCGCGCCGCCCGGCGTCGACCCGCATTGCGGGGGTAGTGGCAAGGGCCTCAGCGCCAACTGGAAGGGCCTCGTCCAGCCCGACGAGATACCGGTGGCGTTGGACACCGACGTCGACGTCGACAACGGCAAGAAGGTCGGTCAGTACAAGTACGTCGACACCTTGGGCAATGAGGCGGGCTGCCCCGACACCGTCGCGAACATCGACAAGGGCGTCGACGACTTCGGCTCGGCTTTCGACAACTGCCTCATCTCGGTGCCGATCTTCGACGACGTGCTGGGCGGCGACCGTGTGCACGTGGCCAACATCGCCACGTTCCGGATCTTCTACCGGCAGACGGGCACCGTGAAGTACTACGCCCAGTTCGTCTGCACGTGTGTCATCGCCGGCGGGGAGACGACCGTCGATCCGTCAGGCGGCGGCCTCACCGCCATCCGGCTGATCCAGTAGTCGTTCAGTCCACGGCCGCGGAGCGGCTACGGCGCGGGCGCCTCGGCCGGAGGCGGCTCGTCGACCGAGGGTGCGTCGGCGAGCGGCGCTTCGGCAGGGGCCGCCTCGGTCGTCCCGGCCGCCGCTGCCTGCTCGGCGGCCAGGTCGGCCCATGCAGCTTGCGCTTCGGTCTCGGGGGTGAACTCCCCGGCGCTGTAGTCGGCGCCGATGTAGTTGCCCTGCTCGTCGTAGGCATGCTCGCCGAAGTGCTCGCGGTACTCGGCTGCGACCTCGCCGCCCTCGGCCGCCTGCTTGATGGACAGGCTGATGCGGCGGCGCTGCAGGTCGATGTCGATGATCTTGACCCACAGCTCCTCGCCCGGCGTGACGACCTGCTCCGGGAGGTCGACGTGGTGCGCCGCCATCTCCGAGATGTGCACGAGGCCCTCGATGCCCTCGCCCACCTGGAGGAAGGCGCCGAACGGCACGAGCTTGGTGACCCGGCCGTACACGAGCTCGCCGACGCGGTGGGCGTTGGCGAACTCCTGCCACGGATCCTGCTGAGTGGCCTTGAGCGACAGGCTGATGCGCTCGCGGTCGTGGTCGACCTCGAGCACCTCGACGTCGATCTCGTCGCCGACCTGCACGACCGAGCTCGGGTGGTCGACGTGCTTCCAGGACAGCTCGGACACGTGCACGAGGCCGTCCATGCCGCCCAGGTCGACGAAGGCGCCGAAGTTGACGACCGAGGACACGACGCCCTTGCGGCGCTCGCCCGGCTTGAGGTTGGCGAGGAAGTCCTCGCGCTGCTCCTTCTGCGTCTCTTCCAGCCACGCCCGGCGGGACAGCACGACGTTGTTGCGGTTCTTGTCGAGCTCGATGATCTTGGCCTGCAACGTGCGGCCCACATACGGCTGCAGATCGCGCACCCGACGCAGCTCGACGAGCGATGCGGGCAGGAAGCCACGCAGGCCGATGTCGAGGATCAGGCCGCCCTTGACGACTTCGATCACCGGGCCCTCGACGACGCCGTCGTTCTCCTTGATCTTCTCGACGTCCCCCCACGCCCGCTCGTACTGGGCCCGCTTCTTGGAGAGGACGAGACGTCCCTCCTTGTCCTCCTTCTGGAGAACGAGCGCCTCGATCACGTCGCCCAGGCTGACGATCTCGTGCGGATCGACGTCGTGGCGGATGGACAGCTCCCGCGACGGGATGACGCCCTCGGACTTGAAGCCGATGTCGAGCAGGACCTCGTCGTTGTCGACCTTGACGATCGTCCCCTTCACGATGTCGCCGTCGTCGAACTCGACGATGGTGCCGGCGATGGCGTCCTCGAGCGACATGCCGTCGAGGTCGTCGACGGTGATCTGGCGGGGGACGTACTCACCTCCCTCGGCGGGCTGCTGCTCGTCGGGCTGGGAAGGTGTCTGATCGCTCATGAGGGGAGGGAGGCTTTCCGGACTGGGAGCGCGGATCTCGCGCCTTTGGACCAGGAGAAATGGTACTGGCTCAGGGGCGGGACGACACCACGAGGAACTCGGGGTGGTCGAGGTCCGGCGGGGTCCTGGCGTAGGCGCCGGGCGCGACCGACCAGATGTGCTCGACGGTCAGGCCCGCCGCGTCGCACAGGAGACGCAGCTCCCGAGGCGTGAAGCACGAGGTCCACAGGTCGAAGTCACGCGCCTCACCTTCCGGATTCTTCACGTTGGCGAGCTCGTGGTTGACGCCCGTGCCCGCGTCGAAGCGGTCCGACTCCTCGAGGAAGCGCACCGCGAAGTAGGAGGAGAAGGCGGTGAAGGCCACCCGTCCTCCGGGACGGACCGCGGCGGCCATCTGGGCGAGCACGTCTCCCCCGTCGTCACCCGTGAGCCCGAAGCCGCCCTGGCACAGCGACACGACCGCATCGAACGCGTCCCGCACCGGGAGCAGGCGAGCGTCGGCGCGCACGAACGCTGCCCCCGGCACGCGGTCGGCTGCGATGGTGAGGAAGTCCTCGGAGATGTCCACGCCGACGACGGCGAAGCCCCGCTCGACCATGACGCCCGCGTGGCGGCCGGGGCCGCACCCCACGTCGAGCACGCGCACGCCCGGGCCCAGGTCGAGGGCGTCCGCCAGGAAGGCCACCTCCTGCTCGGTGCCGCGCGTGAACGAGTAGCGCAGGTACGCCGTCCCGGCGTGCCTGGCCACGTCTTCGAAGAATCGGCCTCGGTCAGCCGTCGCAGACCCACCCGGGGGGCCAGTACGTCCAGTGCTGCGCGACGCTGCCTCTGTCACGGCACTCGTCCACATGGGTCATGGCGAACAACCCGCTGTAGATGCCGTACACGAGGACGAGGATCGCCATCCAGAACGCAAGCGGATGCCCCGGGCGGAATGCACGCTGTGCCACGCCGTCATGGTGGCCGCGACCACGGAGAGTGACCAGGGGGTCGGATGACCCAATTTCACTGCGCCGCTCGCAGGCTCGCCGGCGCGATGGACGGCGGGGACCCCAACCCCACCGCCGCTCCTGCCGAGGCGCGGCCGGCCGGTGACGACGGTCAGCCCTTGGATTCGGCCCAATTGCTCCCCCAGGACAGGTTGACCTCGAGCCCGACGCACAGCTCGCACGCGCCCCGCATGGCCTCGAGGGTCACCTCGGCCGCCTTGTCGCGCTCGGCGGGCGGGACCTCGAGCACCACCTCGTCGTGCACCTGGAGGATGAGGCGGCTGTCGAGCTCGGCCCGGTGCAGCCCCGCGTCGAGGCGCACCAGTGCGGCTTTGAAGATGTCAGCGGCGAGGCCCTGGATGCCGGCGTTCATGGCCTGGCGCTCCCCCGCCTGCCGGACCCGATAGTTCCCTGCCTGCAGCTCGGGGATCATGCGGCGCCGGCCGAACATGGTCTCGGTGTACCCCCGCTCGCGCGCCTCGGCGACGGTGCGCTCCATGTACGCCCGCACGTTGGGGAAGGCGTCGAAGTAGGCGTCGAGGATGACGGCCGCCTCCTCCACCGGGATGTTGAGGCGTTGGCTGAGGCCGTAGGCCTCCATGCCGTACGCGAGACCGTAGGACACCATCTTCGCCTTCGAACGCTGGCCGATGGAGACGTCGCCTGGCTCGACGGTGAAGATGCGCGAGGCGGTGGCGGTGTGGATGTCGTCGCCAGAGGTGAAGGCCTCGATCAGGCCCGGGTCCTCGGCCAGGTGGGCGATGACGCGCAGCTCGATCTGGTTGTAGTCGGCGACGAGCAGCTCCCAGCCGTCGGCTGGGATGAACGCCCGCCGGAACTGACGTCCCTCCTCCGTGCGGATCGGGATGTTGTGCAGGTTGGGACGGTCGGACGACAGCCGGCCGGTGCGCGCGACCGTCTGCTGGAAGGTCGCGTGGATGCGGCCGTCCGGACCGACCTCGGCCAGCAGGCTCTCGCCGTAGGTGGAGCGCAGCTTCTCGACTTCGCGGTAGCGCAGCAGCTTGTCGATGATCGGATGCTGTCCCTTGAGCTTCTCGAGGGACTGGGCGTCGGTGCTGAATCCCGTCTTCGTCTTCTTCTGCGGCGCCAGGCCGAGCTCGTCGAAGAGCACGGTGCGCAGCTGCTTGGTCGAGTTGACGACGAAGGGGTGCCCGGCCAGCTCCTGGATCTCGGCGTCGAGGGAGTGCACCTCGTCGGTGAGGGCGGCGACGATGCCGCGCAGGTACTCGGTGTCGACGCGGACGCCGACGTCCTCCATGCGGGCGAGCACGCGCACGAGGGGGCGCTCGATGTCGTCGTAGAGCTTGCTCAGACCGCGCGCGTCGAGGGCGGCCGAGAGTGGCTCGTGCAGGCGGTGCACGGCGGCGGCGCGGCGCCCCGCGTCCTCGGCCGGATCGCTCTCGCCGCCGGTGAGGTCGAGCTGGCCCGCTGGAGGCGCGTCCGGTGACCGCACTTCGAGATTGGCGTACTTGAGGGCCACGTCCTCCAAGAGGTACTGGTCCTCTGCCGGGTCGACGAGGTAGGCGGCGATGGCCGTGTCCAGGCGCAGCGAGTCGAAGTCCACGCCGATGGCGTCGAGCGAGCGCATGAGGGGCTTGGCGTCGTGGGCGTCGACGGCCGGGCCCCGTCCGGTGAGCACGGCTCCGAGCGACGGCAGCAGGTCGTCAGCGGCCCAGTAGGTGTCACCCGTCGCGTCGACGATCGCGACGCCCGTCAGCGGCGAACGTCCCGGCTCGCCCGCCCACGACCCCGCGATCGCGGCCACGTCGAGAGTGGCCAGGTCCTCCACCGTCTTCAGGCGTTGCACGTCGACCTCGAGGGCCTCGGCGTCGACCGAACCGGCGGCCGCGTCCATGCCCGAGCCCACCGCCTCGACCAAGCGGTCCCAGAGGGTGCGGAACTCGAGGAAGGTGAAGAGGTTGCGCACCTCGTCGACGTCCCAGCCGCCCATCTTCAGCTCGTCGACGTCGGCTTCGACCGGCACGTCGCGCAGGAGCGGTGTGGCCAGGTAGTTGGACCGCACCTGGGCCTCGTGGGCGGCCAGGTTCTCGCGGAGCTTGGGCGTGTTCTTGTCGACGTTGGCGAACACGCCGTCGAGGTCGCCGTAGGTGTTGATGAGCTTGGCCGCCGTCTTCTCGCCCACACCGGGCACGCCGGGCAGGTTGTCGGACGGGTCGCCCCGCAGCGCTGCGTACATCGGGTAGTCGGCGGGCTTGACCCCGGTGCGCTCGAGGATGCCGGCCTCGTCGTACTGCTTGTACTCACTGACGCCCCGCAGGACGTAGAGCACCTTGACGTGCGGATCCTCGACCAGCTGGTAGACGTCGCGGTCGCCCGTGACGATCAGGACGTCGTCGCCACGGTCGCGCGCCTGGGTGGCGAGGGTGGCGAGGATGTCGTCCGCCTCGAAGCCGGCCAGCTCGAGGATGGGGATCTTCAACGTCTCGACGACCTGGCGCACCAGGCCCATCTGCTGGCGCAGGATGTCGGGCGCCGCGGACCGGCCCCCCTTGTAGTCGTCGACGAGCTCGTGCCGGAAGGTGGGCTGGGGGAGGTCGAAGGCGACGGCGATGCCGTCGGGCTGATGGTCCTTGAGCAGGTTGATCAGCATCGAGGTGAAGCCGAACACCGCGTTGGTCACCTGGCCCGAGGCCGTCGCCATGTCCGTCGGCAGGGCGAAGAAGGCCCGGTAGGCGAGCGAGTTCCCGTCCAACAGCATGATCTTGGCCATTCCGGGCCGATCGTACGGCCCCCTCCCCGACTTCTGGACACTCAGGTGCGGTATCCGCACCTGAGTGTCCAGAAGTCGAGGGGTTCGAGAAGCCCCGGGAGTTGACGGGTCGTCAGATACAGGGTTACCGTCCAGGGAGTATTAGGGTGACCTAAGAAGACGACGGAGACAGACCTGCGGTGTTCTCGAACTTCCTGATCGGACTGCGCGAGGGGCTCGAGGCGGCCCTGGTGGTGGGCATCCTCGTCGCCTATCTGGTCCGGACCGATCACCGCAGCCGCCTCCCCGCGATGTGGTCCGGCGTGGGTCTGGCCGCAGCGGCCAGCCTGGGCGTAGGTGCCGTCCTCACCTTCACGTCGCGGTCGATGTCGTTCGAGGCCCAGGAGACCTTCGGCGGCGTCATGTCGATCCTCGCCGTCGGCTTCGTCACGTGGATGGTCTTCTGGATGCGACGCCAGTCGCGCGCGCTGAAGGGCGAGCTGCAGGGCAAGCTCGACACCGCTCTCGCCGCGGGAGCCATGGCCGTCGGCCTCATGGCCTTCCTCGCCGTCGGGCGCGAGGGCCTGGAGACGGCGCTGTTCCTCTGGCCCGCCATCCAGGCCGCGGGGTCCGGCGTGGGGCCGATGGCCGGCGCGACCCTCGGCATCGTGAGCGCAGCCGTCGTCGGCTGGCTGCTCTACCGGGGCTCGGTGCACCTGAACCTAGCCACGTTCTTCAAGGTGACGGGGGCCGGCCTCATCGTCGTGGCCGCGGGCGTGCTCGCGTACGGCTTCCACGACTTGCAGGAGGCGGCCGTGCTCGGCGGGCTCAACTCCCTCGCCTTCGACGTGTCCCGGCACATCCCGCCGTCGAGCTGGTACGGCACCCTCCTCAAGGGCGTCTTCAACTTCAGCCCGGTCACGACGTGGGTGCAGGTCGTCGCCTACATCGGCTACCTCGTGCCGACCATGGTGCTGTTCTTCCGGCCCGTGTCACCGCGATCGCCCGCCCGCTCCGCCACGCCACAGGAGGTCCACGCGTAATGCGTTCGCTGTTCGCCGCCACCATCGGTCTGCTCCTTCTCGGCGCGGCGTGCTCGTCCAACAAGGCCGGCGCCACCGCAGTCGTGTCCACCGACTCGAAGTGCACGCCCGAGAAGACGACGTTCGACGCGGGCAAGATCACCTTCGAGGTCAGGAACGAAGGCAAGAAGGTCACCGAGCTCTACGTGTACAGCGACGGGGACAAGATCGAGGGCGAGGTCGAGAACGTGGGCCCCGGCACCAGCCGCCTGGTCACTGTGGACCTGCGGGGCGGCAAGTTCGAGCTGGCGTGCAAGCCCGGGCAGACGGGCCGGGGCATCCGCACGCCCATCACGGTCAAGGGGGCGTGAGGATGCACGACGGCTTCCATCCGCCGCTCGAGGAGTACCTCGAGGCGATCCACGAGCTCGACGAAGAAGGCACGGCCGTGATCCAGGCCCGGCTGGTCGAGCGCCTCCAACACGCGGCGCCGTCGGTGTCGGAGATGATCGGACGGCTGCGCGTCGACGGATACGTCACGGTGAAGGGACGTGCCATCCGCCTGACGGCGAAGGGCCGGACCCGGGCCGAGAGCGTCGTGCGCAAACACCGGCTGGCCGAGCGGCTGCTCACCGACATCATCGGACTCGAGTGGCACAAGGCGCATGAAGAGGCGTGCCGGTGGGAGCACGTGATCTCCGACGAGGTCGAGGCCCGCCTCGTCGACCTGCTCGGCAACCCGAGCACATGCCCGCACGGCAACCCCATCCCGGGCACCCCCAAGCCGGACCACGACCAGTACGCGCTCACCGACACCGAGCCGGGCGACCACGTTCGCCTCGAGCGGGTCACCGAGAAGGTGGAGATCGACGCCGACTCGCTCACGTACCTGAGTCACCACGGTTTCGTGCCGGGCGCGGGTGCACGCGTGCGCACGAGGGCGCCCGACGGCACCCTCACCCTCGACCTCGACGCTGACGACGGCACCATCGCCCTCGGCCCGACCCTCGCGGCGCAACTCTTCGTCGCAACCGCCTGACCCTGACCCCAACGGCCGCCGTCTCGAGGAAATGGGCCACCGATTCGGTGGCCTATTTCCTCGAGACGCGGGTTGGGTTGCGGGGTCAGGCCGGGGTGGGCGGTGTGATCTCGCCGTCGATGATCTGCTGGGCGATGACCTTGGTCTTCACCCGCTGCTGCATGGCCGTCTTCTGGATGAACGAGAAGGCGTCGTTCTCGGAGAGACCGTGCTGGTCCATGAGCATGCCCTTGGCCCGGTCGACGACCTTGCGGGTCTCCAGCTGCTCCTCGAGACCCTTGACCTCGCTCTCGAGCGACTTCATCTCGCGGAAGCGTCCGAGCGCGACCTCGATGGCGGGGATGAGCTCGCTGCGCTGGAAGGGCTTGATCAAGTAGGCGAGGGCACCCGCGTCGCGCGCCTCCTCGATGAGGTTGCGCTGGCTGTACGCGGTGAGGATCAGGACGGCCGAGCGGCGGTTGCCGGCGATCTCACGTGCCGCTGACAGTCCGTCCATGCCCGGCATGCGGATGTCGAGGATGGCGAGATCGGGGTCGTGTTGGCGCACGAGGTCGACGGCCTCGTCGCCACGGCCCGTCTCGCCCACGACCTCGTAGCCCTCCTCCTCGAGGATCTCCTTGAGGTCGAGGCGGATGATGGCCTCGTCCTCCGCGATCACCACGCGCGTGCTCACGATGTGACGAGGCGGTCGAGGAGCTCGTCCTGGTTCCGCTGCAGCTCGGTGATCGTCGCCAGCACCGCAGCCCGGCTGCGGGCCATGGCATCGGCGTGGCGCTGGGCCTCGTCGTGCTCGCGATCGGCAAGCGGCGTCTCGGACACGAGAGCCCGCACGCGTGTCTCGTCGGCCGCGTCCGCCAAGGCCGCCAGCTGCTCGTCGATGACGGCCAGCTCGGCGCGGGCGCGCCTGAGCCGGTCGGTGACGGCCGTCAGTCGGCGCTCGATCAGGGACCGGGACATGGTGCGCCGAAGTGTAGAGCAGGGTCCCGCATGCCCCCTCTAATGGAGGCAGATGACGCAGCTCGGCCGGGTCGTGGTGGTCGTCGCCGGCGGCGGCGCGGGTTGGGGCCCTGCAGGGGCAGGTGCGGGAGAGGCAGGAGCCGGACGCGGCGTTGGGGACGGTGCGGCGCGGGCCGGCGCAAGGGCTGACACCAGCCGAGCCCGGACCACGTAGCGGAACCGTGCGCTCCCCCGTGGATGGCAGCCGAAGATGGTGAGGATCGGGTCACGCGTGTTGTCGACGATCCACGTCTCACTCGGGCGCACGATCATCGACTGGTACACCTCGTAGACGAAGCGCCCTTCGCCGGTGGTGAACACGATCGTGTCGCCGGCGACGAGCTGGTCGATGAAGAAGAACGGATGGGTGTGGGTGATGCGGTGGCCCGGGAACACCGCGTTGCCCACGTGGCCGGGCATCGGCGTGCCGGGCCAATGGCTCGGGCCGTAGTTGATCTGGGCGAGGGTGTTGCCCTCGTAGGTGAGGTGGTCCAGGCCGATCTTGGGGATCTCGATGCGCCCCGTCACGATCGGGCCGCCGGGCGCGGCCCGCAGCACCCGGGTCCCGCCCGCCGACCCGCCGTCCCCGGGCAGGGCGGTGGCCGGGGCAGGCGCATCGGGCATCGTGGTTGTCGTGGCGTCCGTGGACGGCGCGCTCCACACCGGCGCACGGCCGGCAGAGGCAATGGGCTGGACGGGGCCGGCCGCGCCACACGCACCGCCGATCGCGAGCGCCACGAGCAGGACGATCCCCAGCATCGTCCTGCTCAACGGGTCGCGGCCGAGCCCCATGACGGAGCTTTTCGCCGGCGCCTGAGATCGTTCCTGCCCGCGGTGGCTACGGTCTCGCCTCGTGGACGAGGCGCCGGACGCCCTGCAAGAGGCCGCACGCACGGGCATGACGCTGGCCCACTGGGCCGCGCGCTTCCCGGACCGGGCGGCCGTCGTGTCGTCCCACGGGGACCGCACCTTCGCTGAGCTGAACCAGCGGGCCAACCAACTGGCCCGGGCGCTGCGGCGGGCAGGGCTGGAGGCGGGTGACGGCGTCGCGCTCCTGTGCAGCAATCGGGCCGAGTTCGCGGAGGTCATGGCCGCGACCAACCGATCCGGATTCCGCCTCACGCCCGTCAACTGGCACCTGACCGCCAACGAAGCCGGCTACATCGTCGACGACTGCGAGGCGCGCGCCTTCGTAGCCGACGCTCGCTTCGGCGCCATCGCGCGCGAGGTCGCCGCCCTCGCGCCCACGGCGCAGGTCCGGCTCGCCGTCGGCGGCGACATCGACGGGTTCATCTCCTACGACGACGCGCTCGATGTCGAGGCGGGCGACGACATCACCGACCCCGTCCTCGGCTCGTCGATGCTCTACACGTCCGGGACGACGGGCCGACCCAAGGGCGTGTACCGACGCGAGGCGCCGCCCACCAGCGCGGCGTCGCTGGACCTGTACGGCTATCGGCCGGGTGACGACCTCCACCTCTGTACCGGTCCGCTGTACCACGCCGCTCCCCTGGCCTTCTCGCTCGCGGCGCCGCTCAACGCCGGCGTGGGCGTCGTGGTGATGGACGGCTGGGAGCCCGAGCTCATGCTCCGGCTGGTCGAGGACCACCGCATCAGCCACACCCACCTGGTGCCGGTGATGTTCCACCGCCTGCTCGCCCTCCCCGACGACGTCCGCGCCAAGTACGACGTGTCGTCGTTGCGCATGGTCATCCACGGCGCCGCGCCGTGTCCGGTGCCCGTCAAGCATGGAGTCATCGAGTGGTTCGGTCCGGTGCTGTTCGAGTACTACGCCGCGACCGAGGGGTTGGGGACGTTCGTCGACTCGACGGCGTGGCTCGAGCGCCCGGGGACGGTCGGCAGACCCGTCGCCAACATGGTGGTGGTTCGAGACGACGACGGGAACCCGACGACGCCGGGTCAGGTGGGCACCGTGTTCCTCAAGGCGCCGCCCGTCGGCCGCTTCGAGTACTTCAAGGCGGAGGAGAAGACCGCTTCCGCGTACCGCGACGACTACTTCACCCTCGGCGACATGGGATACGTCGACGACGACGGCTGGCTCTTCCTCACCGACCGCACCGCCAACCTCATCATCTCGGGCGGCGTCAACGTGTACCCGGCCGAGATCGACGCCGTGCTCCTCACCCACCCCGCAGTCGGGGACGCCGCGACCATCGGTGTCCCCCATCCTGAGTGGGGCGAGGAGGTCAAGGCCGTCATCGAGCTCAAGCCCGGGCTCGAGCCCTCGGCCGAGCTCGTGTCCGAGCTCATGGCGCTGTGCAGAGAGCAGCTGGCGGGTTACAAGTGCCCGCGCTCGGTTGACTTCGTCGAGCACCTCCCGCGGGAGGACAACGGCAAGATCTACAAGCGCAAGTTGCGCGACCAGTACCGAGAGGGGACGTTGCACTGATGGGCATCAATGACGGACGGGTGGTGATCGTCACGGGCGCAGGCCGCGGCATCGGCCGGGCTCACGCGTTGGCGTTCGCGGCGGAGGGAGCACGGGTCGTCGTGAACGACCTCGGCGCCCACGTCGACGGCACCGGCGTCGACACCCACCCGGCCGCCGAGGTGGCCGAGGAGATCCGGGGCATGGGGGGCGAAGCCGTCGTGAACGGCGACGACATCTCGGACTGGGAAGGCGCGCAGCGACTCGTCAACACCGCGGTCGAGACGTTCGGCGGACTCGACGTGCTCGTCAACAACGCCGGCATCCTGCGCGACCGCATGATGGTGAACATGACGGAGGAGGAGTGGGACGCCGTCATCAAGGTGCACCTCAAGGGCACCTTCGCCCCCACGCGTTGGGCCGGCGCCTACTGGCGGGAGCGGGCCAAGGCGGGCCAGACCAACGACGCCCGCATCATCAACACCAGCTCGCCGTCGGGCATCTTCGGCAACGCCGGCCAGACGAACTACGGGGCGGCCAAGGCCGGCATCGCCAGCTTCACGATCATCGCGGCGACGGAGCTGGGCCGGTACGGCGTCACCGCCAACGCCATCGCGCCCGTCGCCCGCACCCGCATGACCGAGAACCTGGGTGGCGCCGCCGGCTCCGACGTGCCTGCCGACAAGTTCGACATCTTCGCCCCCGAGAACATCTCGCCCTTGGTCGTGTGGCTGGGCAGTCCCGAGTCGAAGGACGTCACCGGACGCGTCTTCCTGGTCGCGGGCGGGCGCATCTCGGTGGCTGAAGGCTGGCACCGGGGCCCGACCGCGACCAAGGACGACCGTTGGGAGCCGAGCGAGCTCGGCGCCGTCGTGCCGGACCTGGTAGCCAAGGCCGCACCGAACTCGACCATGGCGGACTGAAGGAACAAGGAGACGCACATGCCCATCAACCCGGATGCAGTCGGAGCGGAGTCCGATCCAGTCGAGCGGTCGTGGGATTCGAAGGACGCGCTGCTGTACGCGGTCGGCGTGGGCGCCGGCTCGGTGGATCCGTTCCAGGAGCTGCAGTTCACCACCGAGAACAGCAAAGGCATCGAACAGCAGGTGCTGCCGACCTTCGCGGTGATCATCGGCACCGGCGGATCCGCGTTCGGCAAGATCGGTGACTTCAACTGGGCCATGCTCGTGCACGGCGAGCAGTCCATCGAGCTCAACGGACCGATCCCGGTCGAGGGCACGGTGCGCACCACGTCGCGCATCACCGGCATCTACGACAAGGGCTCGGGCGCGGTCGTGGCCAGCGAGGCGGAGTCGGTGGACAAGGCCACCGGTCAGCCGCTCTTCACCACCCGCATGTCGGCGTTCATCCGCGGCGAGGGCGGGTGGGGCGGCGACCGCGGCCCGTCGGGTGGCAAGAACCAGCCGCCCGACCGCGCGCCCGACCACAAGGTCACCTACGACACCCGCGCCGACCAGGCCCTCACCTACCGGCTGTCGGGCGACCGCAACCCGCTGCACTCCGATCCCGAGTTCGCCAAGCTGGGCGGCTTCGACCGGCCCATCCTGCACGGGCTGTGCACCTACGGCTTCACCGGCCGGGCCCTGCTCCACACGCTGTGCGACTCGGACCCCGCCCGGTTCAAGGGCATGGACGCCCGCTTCTCCAAGCCCGTCATGCCGGGCGACACCCTGACCATCTCCATGTGGATCGACGGCAACCAGGCCGTCTTCCGCACCGAGACCCAGAACGGCGAGACGGTCATCGACAACGGCCTCTGCACGTTCGCCTAGTCCGTCTCGGGTGCGAAGACACGCCCCTCAGCTGCAGCTCAGGCACTTCTTGTTATGGGCGTGGCCGTCTTGTTCGTGCGGCGGGTCGCCGCCGCCGGCCGGGTTGTCGGTGACGGTGGCCGCGCCCGCGGAGTTGAAGACGTGGGGCTCGCCCGTCGGCCACTGACCCGGCGCGTAGCGCTTGCCGCCGTCGACCTTCATGATCATTCCGTTGCCCTGCTCGGTGCGCTCGTCCGGGCCGCTCACGTTGGGGTCGTAGTAGATCTCGATGAAGTCCTTGATGAGCGTGGGGTAGGCGCGGTTGGAGTACACGGTCGGCAGCGCCGCTGATCCGCCGGTGCGCGGGTAGTTGTACATGCCCTGCTCGAAGGTCTGGGGACTGAGCTTCGGACCCGCCATGTGGATCCCGATGAAGAGCGCCTGGAAGTACGACTTGTAGATGTTGATCAGCACGCCTTCCTCATCCGGCTTCAGCGTGGGATCACCGTGGTGCGCCTCGCGGTAGCCCGACGACTTGGCCTTGGTGGCCCACGTGACCCACAGGGGTGAGATGCCGAACGCGTGACTCCACTGCTGCTGGTCGTAGAGGCGGGCGGCCGACGTCGTGTCGCTCAGGCCGGTGCCGGCGATGAGCCACTCCGGGAAGTACTGCTGATTGGTTGCCTCACGCGTGATGAGGATCGGATAGAGCGGGTCGACGTACGGGATGATCGTGGTGACCCCGTTGCCCTTCATCTTTGCGACGAGGTTGGTGACGTCGGCCTGGTTGCGTCCCGGGTCATAGAGATAACCCACCTGGGCGGCGAAGGACACTCCGCATTTGCTCAAGTAGCCGGACAGCTCGTCGGCCGCCTTCTTCCCCTCGGGGTCGACCTTGCCCTCTCTGCCCTCCAGGTAGATCAGCCCGAACTTGCGGGTCTGCGTCTTGAGGTCGGGGACGTTGGTGCCGGCCCACTTGGCCGGCTTGCCGGCCAGCCGCTTGCAGATGTACTCGGCCATCATGGCGCTGTACTCGGTGATGGTGGGCAGCGAGCTCCACAGCATGTTGGGTCCGCTCGGGCCGCCGAAGTGGTTCTCCTGGTAGAAGCCACTGCGCATCGACACCGTGCAGATGCACACGACGCCACGAGCTGCCGCCTCCTGGGCGAACACCTTGGGGATGGGCTCGGCCGGGTTGCCCTCGATGACGGCGAAGGCCTTGGTGTCGTTGGCGATCTTGAGGACGTCGGCCTTCATGGCCTCGTCGTCGGTCGCCTTGCCGCTGGCGTCCATGTTGATGATCTGCACCTCGCGGCCGTAGGTCTCGAAGTGGTTGTTGTAATAGAGACGCAGCGCTTCGTAGGCCCGGCGCACGGTGGCGATCTCGTCGGAGAGCTTGGCGCCGACGAGGATGGCCCGGGTCCCGGGGTCGACGGCGATGCTGTACGCGACCACGACGATCTTGTCGCCGAAGACGCCGCGCGACGTGGCGCCGCCGTTGGACCCGCTGAACGACACGCACGGCGGCATGTAGGCGGAGATCCCCTTCTGGCGACCGGCGTACTGACCGTCGGTGCGGCAGTTGGGCCCTTTGCCGATGGAGACCTGGGTGGGACCGGAGCCGGCCGAGGCGATGCGCGTCCCGCCCTGGCTGGAGCCCGCGCCGGCCGCGCCGCCGCCCGCCGCCACCGTGCCGCCGCTGTCGGCCGTGCTGGCGTCGCCCCCGCCTGTGTCGGACTGGTTGGCAGACGGCGCGCCCGCACCCGCGCCGACCTGCACGCCCTCGTTCTTGGCGTTGCCGGGCAGCAACACCACGAGCAGGGCCAGCACGGCAACCACGGCCAGCGTCGCTCCGTACCGCTCGTAGAACTGTCGCAGGGTCACCGGGGCCGCTCCTCGTCCGTTTCGCGAAGATCTTCGCGCGCTGTGTGAAATCTGTCACCAGCAGCCCTAGGGTGACGCCGGCATGGGCGCTGGACCCGAGCTGGGAGCGGACACAGGGGGCCTGCAGGCGCGGATCGGCACGGCCCTGGACTCGCCCGACGTGCGGTTCGGCGGCCAGATCGGTCTCGGCGCGCTGGCGGTCCTGATCTTCGTCGGGATCCTCTACCCCGCGCCGCTTCCGATCCTGTTCCTCGGCATCGTGCTCGGGTCGCTCAGCGCCCTGATCGCGATGGGCATCGTGCTGGTGTACCGCGCCAACCGCATCATCAACTTCGCCCAGGGCGACCTCGGCGCGGTGGCGGCCATCCTCGCCGCGTCGCTCATCGTCGGACCGAAGTGGCCGTTCTTCCTCGCCGTGTCGGTCGGGTTCGTCGCCGCTCTCGCCCTCGGTGCCATCACCGAGATCCTCATCATCCGGCGCTTTGCCAAATCGCCGCGGCTCATCCTCACGGTGGCCACCATCGGCCTCCAGCAGCTCTTCGTGTTCGGGCAGCTCGTCATCCCGCGGGCCTTCGGCTACGACACCACGCCCCAACCACCGGTGCCGTTCAAGTTCCGGTTCAAGTGGGACTTCGTCGTGTTCCAGGGCGGACACCTGCTGATCATCATCGTCGTCCCCATCGTCACCCTCGCGCTCGCCGCCTTCTTCCGGTACACGCGCGTCGGCATCGCGGTGCGGGCGTCAGCCGAGTCGGCTGATCGCGCCGCGTTGCTCGGCGTTCCCGTCAAACGGGTGCAGACCCTGGTGTGGGTGATCGCAGCAGGACTCGGGGCACTCGCCACCTTGCTGCGCCTCCCCATTCAGGGCGTTGCCATCGGCGGTGCGCTCGGCCCCGCGCTGCTGCTCCGCGCGCTGGCCGCCGCCGTGCTCGGCCGCATGGAGATGCCCAGGACATTCGGCTTCGCGCTGCTGCTCGGCGCCATCGAGCAGGCCGTGCTCTACGTCACCGGGCGCACCCTCATCGTCGACGGTGTCATGTTCGGGTTGATCCTGGCCGGCCTCCTGCTCCAGCGCCGGGACCGGCTGTTCTCGCGCGCCGACGAGACGGGCGCGTCGACGTGGGCGTCCATCCGCGAAGTGCGGCCCATCCCGCGCGAGCTGCGCCGCCTGCCGATCGTCCGCAACACCGTCACCGGGGGCATCGTGCTGGCGGCCGCCCTGCTGGTGCTCTACCCGCTGCGCATGAGTCCGAGCTCGGTGAACCTGCTCGGGGTCGGGATCATCTTCGCGATGGTGATGCTGTCGCTCGCCCTTCTCACCGGCTGGGCGGGCCAGATCAGCCTCGGTCATCTGGCCTTCGCCGCCTTCGGTGCGGCGGTGGCAGGGTCACTGGCACAGCACGGGTGGAACTTCTTCCTGTGCCTGCTCATCGCCGGACTGGTGGGCGCCCTCGTCGCGGTGCTCATCGGCCTGCCCGCGCTCCGCATCCAGGGCCTGTTCCTCGCGGTGTCGACCCTCGCCTTCGCCCTCGCTACCGGGGTGTTCCTGCTCAACCGCGAGTTCTTCCCGTGGCTGGTGCCGGACGAGTCCAAGCGAGTCATCCGTCCCGTGCTCTTCGGCAAGTTCGACCTCGAGACCGAGCACACCTACTACTTCGTCGTCCTCGTGATCTTCCTGCTCGTGGTCGCTTCGGTGCGCTCGCTGCGCAACAGCCGGTCTGGTCGTGTGCTCGTCGCCACGCGCGACAACGTGCGCGCCGCCCAGTCCTACGGAGTGAGCCCGCTGCGGGCCCGGCTCAGCGCCTTCGCGCTGTCAGGCTTCATCGCCGCCCTGGCCGGCGCGGTGTACATGTTCGATCAGCACGGGTTGAACCCGAGCAGTCCCATCCTCGAGACGCCGCGCAACCTGCTGGTCTTCAGCATGGCCATCATCGGCGGCCTGGGCTCGATCCCCGGCGCGCTGCTGGGAGCGGCCTACCTGACGTTCCTCAACAACTCGTCGCTCACCCGCACCGCATCGGCCCAGTTCCTCGGCAGCGGTGTCGGCGTGCTCTTCATCCTCCTCGTGCTGCCCAGTGGCCTCGGCGGCCTCCTCTACGACGTGCGAGACGCACTCCTGCGCCGGTTGGCAACGGCGCGAGGCATCGTGGTGCCCAGCTTGCTCGCCGACGTCCGAGTGGAGGAGCACCAGCCGGACGAGGCCTCGCTCGGCGACGTCGAGGTCGAGAGCCTGGACACCATCGAGCTCGAGACCGTGCGGTCGTGACCAGCGTGCTGCACCGGCTGCGCCGTGGCGGCCACGACGACGGGCTCGACCTGGCGCCGTCGGGCCACCTGCTGGAGACGCGCGGGCTCAGCGTCGCCTATGGCCGCACCCAGGTGCTGTTCGGCGTGAACTTCCACGTCACCGAAGGCGAGATCGTCGCCCTGTTGGGCACCAACGGCGCCGGGAAGTCGACGCTGCTGGCGACCATCTCGGGGTTGCTCGAGTCCATCGGCGGGCGCATCCAATACGACGGGCGCGACATCACGAAGTGGGATGCCAACCAGACCGTCGCCGAAGGCGTCGTCTACATGCCCGGCGGCAAGGGCGTCTTCCCGACGCTGACCGTCGAGGAGAACCTCACCCTGGCGGGCTGGATGTTCCGCAAGGAACCCGAGTACCTGGCTGCTGCCGTCGCCCAGGTGCTCGAGTACTTCCCCATCCTCGGCGAGCGCCTCGACCAGAAGGCGGGCAACTTGTCGGGCGGCGAGCAGCAGATGCTGACGCTCTCGCAGGCGTTCATCGCCCGGCCCAAGCTGCTCATGATCGACGAGCTCAGCCTCGGCCTGGCGCCCGTGATCGTCGAGCAGCTGCTGGTGATCGTGCGCGCCATCCACGAGCGGGGCACCACCGTCGTCCTCGTCGAGCAGTCCGTCAACGTCGCCATCACCCTCGCCAGTCGCGCCGTGTTCATGGAGAAGGGTGAAGTGCGCTTCGACGGTCCCACCGCCGAGCTGCTGGAGCGACCGGACATCCTGCGGGCCGTCTTCCTCAAGGGCACGGCCGCCGCCACCGGCGCGTCGGCCTCGTCCGCTCGCGTCAGCGACCGCAAGCCGTTCCTCCCTCACTGTGACGCATGCGGGCGCGAGCACCCGGTGGCGCTCGAGGCACGCGAGCTGAGCGTCAACTTCGGTGGCGTCAGGGCCGTGCGCGCCGTCGACCTCGACCTCCGCGAGGGCCAGCTCATCGGCATCATCGGCCCCAACGGAGCGGGCAAGACCACCGTCTTCGACCTCATCTCCGGCTTCGTGACGCCCACGTCCGGGCGGGTGCTCCTCGGCCCGACCGATGTCACCGACCTGCCTCCCCACATGCGGGCCGAGCTCGGCCTGGGCCGGTCGTTCCAGGACGCCCGCCTCTTTCCGTCCATGACGGTGCGGGAGACCATCGCGGTCGCGCTGGAACGGCACGTCGCGGTGCGCGACCCGATCGCCGCCGCGCTGATGTCCCCCGCGGTGCGGATCGCCGAACGGCAGGTCGCCGAAGAGGTCGACCGCCTCATCGAGCTGATGCACCTCCAGGCCTTCGCCGACAAGTTCGTCGGCGAGCTCTCGACGGGCACGCGCCGCATCGTCGAGCTGGCCTGCACGGTGGCGCACGACCCGAAGGTGCTGCTGCTCGACGAGCCGTCCTCCGGCATCGCACAACGGGAGACCGAGGCGTTGGGTGAGGTCCTGCTCGACATCAGGGACAAGACCGGCGCGGCCATGCTCGTCATCGAGCACGACATGCCGCTCATCACCGGAGTGTCCGACGAGCTCATCGCCCTCGAGCTCGGCGAGGTGATCGCTCGGGGCACACCCGACGCGGTGGTGAACGACCCGAAGGTGATCGAGGGCTACCTCGGCGGCACGGAGGCGGTCATCAACCGCTCGGGCCCCGGGCGCAAGCGGCCGGCCCGCAGGCCGAGGAAGACGGCCAGATGACCGGGCCCCGTTGGGCGGCGCTGTTGCTGACGAGCGCGGTGCTCCTCGCCTTGGCCGGTGCGGGCGGGGCCCGCGCCGACACCGGCGGCAGCGTCACCGAGTTCGGCTGGTGGACCAAGACGCCGGGCGCGACCACCCAGGCGGGTGGGGGCTTCCAGGTCGCGGACGCCCCAGGTGGGCCGGTCAGCGTGGCCGCCATCCGCCTCGACATCACGGCCTCCAGCCTGAGCACCGCCAAGCTGGTGCTGCCCGAGGCGCAGCAGGTCGGCACCGCCGTCGTGCAGGTGTGCCGCACCACGTCGCAGTGGAAGGCGGAGTCCCCCGGCATGTACGCCAACGCACCGACGCCGGACTGCACGTCACCCGTCGCCATGCAGCGGGACGCCACCGCGTTGGTGTGGACGGCCGACGTCCTCCCGTTGCTCAGTGGCGTCACGGGTGAGGCCTCCCTCATGGTGGTGCCCGGACCTCCGCCCTCACCGCTGCCCGCGCCGGCCCCGTTCCAAGTGTCGTTCCACACCGCCGAGCTGCAGGCGGAAGGATCGACGTCGGAGACGCCCGTTGTCGCGCCCACCGACACGTCCGGCGGCGGCTTCGCCGACACCTTCGGCGCGGGCTCATCCGTCGGCAGTCCCGCCGACTTCGGCGTGACCGCGCCGCTGCCCGGCCCCGCGGTCCCCGCGCCGGCCCCCAGCGAGCAGGTGCTCACCGCTCCGGTGCAGACCCAGGGTCGCTTCCCGCAGCAGGGCGACGTCGGCGCACCGAAGCACGGCGCCAACCAACCATGGGGTCGGCTCCCGCTGCTCGTGATCGGCGCCGCCGCCATCGGCGCGGCGACGAGCGAGGGACGGCGACAGCTCCGCGCCCGCGGCCTCGTCGCCGCTTAGCCCGATCTCACGCCAGTCCCTCGGCGAGCAGGGCACCGACCGTGGCGCCGAGCTCCCAGCAAGCCTGGCGGTCGTCGTTGGTGACGGCGCCAGTGACCGACACCGGGGCCGCGACCTGCTTCCACCCCAGGCCGACGGTGATGGCGTCAACCGCCTTGACGGCCCCGCCCGTGTCGTTGTTGCCGTGGACGTAGAGCCCGTAGGGACGGCCTGCCGTCGCGTCGAGGCACGGGTAGTAGACGAGATCGAAGAAGTGCTTGAGGGCGCCTGACATGTAGCCGAGGTTGGCGGGCGTGCCGAGGATGTATCCGTCGGCCTCGAGCACGTCCACCGGCGTGGCCACGAGGGCGGGGCGAGCCACGACCTCGACGCCGGTGATCTGGCGATCGGTGGCGCCGTCGCGCACGGCGATGAGCAGCTCCTCGGTCGACGGGGAGGTGGTGTGATGGACGATGAGCAGTCTCGGCACGGCCCCTAGATTGGCCCGCGTGCTGATCGAAGGCCTGCCACTGTGGATCGCGGAGACCAACGCGTGGATCGTCGCGCCGAACGGCCCGGGTGGTGAGTGCGTGCTCATCGACGCCCCGCCCGACCCAGCGCAGATCCTCGAGCGCCTGTCCCACCACGGCCTCCGACTGGTGGCGCTGCTCTCCACCCACGGCCACCTCGACCACATCGGGGGCGTCGGAACGATTGCCCGCGCGGTGGACGCTCCCGACGGCGGCCTGCCCGTGCACATCCACGACGCCGACAAGCACATGCTCATGGACCCCGTCGGCACCAGCGGTGGGTTCGCCAACTTCCTCGATCAGGCCGCCCTCGACCTGCGTCCGCCCGAGCTCGTCTACGGGCTCGACGACGGCCAGCAGGTGTCGGGGGCGGGGATGACGTTCACCGCCCTGCACACGCCGGGCCACACGAAGGGCTCGGTGTGCCTCCGACTCGAGGTCGAGGGCGAGGCGCCGGTGCTGTTCAGCGGCGACCATCTCTTCGCTGGCTCGATCGGTCGCACCGACCTTCCTGGCGGGTCCTACGAGGAGCTCATGACCTCGATGGCCGAGAAGATCCTGCCCCTGCCCGACGAGGTCAACGTCCTCCCCGGCCATGGTCCGGCGACGACCGTCGGCCGGGAGCGCGTCAGCAACCCGTTCCTGCTCGAGCTGCAGCACGACCTGCGCCAGTCCTGACACAGCAGCTTCTGGTGCACCAGGTCCCCAGAGCGACCACAAGTGCACCAGAAGGGTGCCCGGAGAGGGATTCGAACCCTCAAGCCCGTAAGGGCAGAGGCGTTTGAGGCCTCCGTGTATACCGTTCCACCATCCGGGCAGCGACGCAGCAGAGTAACGCCCCGTACGATCGGGGCATGCCGCTCTTTCGCCGTGTCCGCCGTCGCCGGCGCCGCCGCCTGGTGTTGCTCGGCGCCCTCGCCGGGGGCGCGTTCGCCTTTCGCCAGCGCCGGCTGGCCGCCAACGACCAGCCCCCGCCCCGCTAGCGACCTCTGTTTACGGGCAGGGGTGGCCGGCGCAGGTGTCGACGACGCCTTCGCCCCGAAGGAACGCGCCCTTCATGGCCCGGTTGCCGACCTGGCCGCGCGGGAAGCCGTGTGGGTCGGCGCCCTCGCGGGCGGGCGTGTTGCTGAGCGGCGACTCCGGGGTGTTGTGTGAGTCCCAGTAGACGATGGCCGAGCCGTTGTACGGGTACGCGCCGATGCAGCCGAGGCCCCAGAACGGGACGGTGATCGACGTACGACCGGGGTCGAGCGCAGGGCAGTGCAACGCAGCGCCGATGGTGCGCGCCTCCGTCTCCGCCGCCACGTTGGCGACCTGGTGGTCGCCGAAGGCAAGCATCATCAGCACGTCGTGCGACGGCGTCCCCGGGAGCGGGTCCGTGGCGATGTGCGCGGCGTACCCATTGGCCTCGGCGCGGTCCCACAACATCTGCATGAGGTCGAAGACGAGCAGCTGGTCGAGACGGTCGGGGTAGCTCGACTGGAAGAACTTCTCGTAGCGCGCCCAGTCCGTCGAGCGGTCGAGGAGCGTGGAGTAGTTCATCCCCGGGACCCCGAGGACGCCCCGGGTGATGTCCTGGGCCACACCCATGAGGGCGCCACCGATGATGCCGCCCTGACTGTTGCCGTCGTAGAAGACCTCGCCCGTCCGCACCAGCGCGTGCCCGTCGGCCTGGAAGGCGGGATCGGACGCGAAGGCCCGCCCGTCCTTCATGAGCCGAGCGAGGAACAGGAAGTTGAGCATGCCCTGCTGCACGCGGTCGGCCAGCGCCGGGAAGTTCGACGCGTCAACGAGGATGCTGCCAACCGTGGGCAGGTCCTCGGTGGCCATGCCGATCCAGTCGGTGGCACAGAACATGAAGTCCTGCTCGTTGGCCATGGCCTTCACGTTCCCTGCGTTGACCTCTGACTGCCCGCCCAACAAGCCGTGACCGTAGAGCGAGCCACGGGCGGGATCGGACAGCGCGGCGCGCGGAATGTTGCACGTGAAGTTGGCGTCCATCGTGGCCACACCGCCGAGGCGCGTGGGCAGGCCGTCGGTCGAGCCCAGGTAGTTGAAGCGCGAGCCCGTGGCGCCGTTCGGCAGGGTGAGGTAGCTGGGAACGGTGAAGGATCCCGTGACCTGCCGGACCAGTTCAGCGCTCTGGCTCGGCGTGTAGTCCGTCACGGCGCTGACCTTGAAGGGCGGGGCCCCGCCGTCGAGCGACGCGAAGGCGTCGTCGCGGATCTTGAGCATGCGAGCCGTCTGATTCTGCGTGCTCGCGACCGTGAAGTCCCACGCCAGATAGAGGTCGTCGGACGCCACGCCGGCCTGCTCGAGCCGCGACACCACCGCGTCGAGATGGGGGTCCGAGCCACTGCTGCGGGCGGCCGAGAAGGACGCGGGCGGCGCGATCAGCGATCCGTCGGCGTCGCGCATGCGACGAAGCGCCACGATGTAGCGGTCGCCCTCGTGCAGGTTGACGGCCGGTCGGACGATGAGGGCGCGGCGGGCCGGGTTGGTCGCCCGAGCGTCCATCTCGGCCCAGAAGGGGTGACGGGCCCCGGTACGTGCGTCGAGCAGGACCACGGGCTGGTCGGCATCGAGCGATCGGCCCATGTCGTGGATGGTCGCCACGCCGGTGCGGCCGAGATCGACCCCGGGCACGACGGTGAGGACGGCGGCGCCCGGGCTGAAGCCGTCGTTCCGGTTCCACTCGGTCGGGTCGATGGGCTTGCCGGCGGCCGAGCGGGGCATGCCGAGCAGTGGCAGGTCGACGCGCCGCCCCGTCGCGGTGCTGGGGTCGGCCACCGTGAAGCGGTCGTTGGGGAACGGGAAGAGGCACTCGGACGGGTCCCGGTCGTCGCAGTTGGAGGCGGCAACGCCGTCGGTCAAGGGCTGGGTGCGGGGCAGGCCGCCGGTGGGCAGAGGCGGGATCGCGTCGATGACGGACTCCGGGTCCGTCGGGTCGGGGACGTCGGCCCGCGCCGCGACGAGGGTTCCCGACGAAAGGATCAGCAGAGCGACGGCAAGGGCGAGATGGCGGGGCCTGGGCACTTGGAGCAGTTCGCCGGCGTTCCTCCGAACACCTGCTCGGAAATCTGACGGAAAGATGACCAAACCCACACCGGCGCCCGCGACGAGGCTACGTTTCGCGGGCTACCACCTACCAGGAGGATCCATTGCGACGAATTGCAGCGGTGGCGGCGCTGATGCTGGGTTTCATTGGAGCAGTTGTCCTCCACACCCCGCTGGCGTCCGCCTCCACAACGACCGTCTGTGACGGCGACATCAGCTACACGACCCTGGCATCGGTGTTCGTGCCGTCAGGCGCGGACTGCGTGCTCGACCACGTCACCGTGAAGGGCGACGTGCGGGCCCAGGACGCCCAGAACCTCGACATCTTCAACTCCACCGTGAAGGGCACGGTCGACATTGCCGGGTCCCGCGGGTCCAACCACAGCTTCGAGGTGTGCAACAGCACGATCGGCCGAGACGTCAGGGTGGCGAACCTCGCCGGCTCGGACAGCTTCGAGCTGGAGGGCGACACCAACGAGTCGTGCGGGAAGGTGAACGTGGCCGGCAGCGTCCGCCTGTCCACCAACCAGGGCGACGTCGAAGTGTCCTGGACCAAGATCGGCGCTGACCTCAGCGCCGTCGGCAACGGCGACGTCGAGTTCGAGCACAACAACGTCGGCGCCGACCGGCGCTGTTCGGACAACGGCCATCTCGACATCACCGACGAGCCGGACACCGTGCACGGCCGGGACCTCTGCACGTCCTGACCCACGCCGGTCCCTAGCTTGCAAGGAGCGCCCTTCGGGGCGCTCCTTCGCGTTCAGGCGTCGATCGAGCGGAGCAGGTTGGTGGCGGTGTCCTTGGGCGAGACCTTGTACCAGGCCTCGGCGACCTTGCCCTTCTCGTCGATGAGGAAGGCGGAGCGCACGATGCCCATGTACTTCTTGCCGTACATGCTCTTCTCGCCCCAGACGCCGTAGGCCTCGGCGACCGCGTGGTCCTCGTCGGCGAGCAGCGGGAAGCCGAGCCCGTACTTCTGGTCGAACTTGGCCTGCTTGGCGGGCTTGTCGGGACTGATGCCGATGATGCCGGTGTCCCCGACGTCCCCCGCGATGTCACGCAGACCGCAGGACTGCGCAGTGCAGCCCGGCGTATCAGCCTTCGGATAGAAGTACACGAGCACCTTGCGGCCCTTGAAGTCCGAGAGCTTGACCTTGCCGCCGCTCTGGTCCTGCAACGTGAAGGTCGGGGCCTTGTCGCCCGGGGTCAGGGTCGCCATGCGCGTACCTTAGGTCGGTGGAGCGACCCGCCGACCTCGACATCGGAGCCTTCAGCGAGCGCGGCCCGTGGGTCGTCGATCCTGCGGCAATGACGTGGCGGAGCGGGCTCCCGGCACTGCGGTCCGCCAGCGCTGCGAGCGTGCCCGGGCTGGTGCGTCGTCGCCGCCTCCCGCCGGGGGCACGCGTGCTCACCGTCGGGCGAGCACTCGGCACGGCCGTCGGTGCGTGGTACCTCGGCGACCGGCGCCGGGGCCAGCACACGTCGCGCGCCGGGCTGTCCCGGCGGCTGCGCAAGGCGTTCGAGCACCTCGGACCCACCTACATCAAGCTCGGACAGATCCTCTCCTCGGGCGAGGGCATCTTCCCGGAGGAGCTGGTGGCTGAGTTCAAGCTGCTGCGTGACCGTGTCCCCGCGGAGTCGTTCTCCACCGTGCGCTCCGTGGTCGAGTCGGATCTCGGTCAGCCCCTCGAGACGGTGTTCGCTTCCTTTGACCAGACGCCGATCGCGGCCGCGTCCATCGCGCAGGTCCATCGGGCGACGCTGCGCACGGGCGAGGAAGTCGTGGTGAAGGTGCAGCGGCCGCAGGTGGCGGCGCTGGTGCGGCGGGACGTGGCGGCCATGAGCTGGATCGCGCCGGTGCTCGTCGGCCGCATCCCGGTCTCCGCGCTGGCCAACCCGCCCGCGCTGGTCGAGCTGTTCGCCGAGACCATCGTCGAGGAGCTCGACTTCCGCCTCGAGGCCGAGAACATGCTCGACATCGCGCGCGTCCTGGTGCAGACCGAGCAGCGGGCCCTCGTGGTGCCCCGTCCCCATCCCGAGCTCGTCACGCGGCGGGTGCTGGTGATGGAACGTCTCAGCGGCTTCTCGTGGGACGACGTGGCCGGCATGCGCGCCGCCGGCATCGACACGTCGGCGGTGGTGCGGGCCGGGCTGGTCGCGTTCATGGAGGGGGCCATGCTCTTCGGCGTGTTCCACGGCGATCTCCACGGCGGCAACCTCATGGTGCAGCCGGACGGCAAGGTCGCGCTCCTCGACTACGGCATCACCGGCCGGCTCGACGAGGTCCGCCGCCTCGCCTTCCTCCGCCTGCTCATGGGCGCGACCCTGAACGACGTGCGATTCCAGCTGGGCGCGCTGCGTGACCTGGGCGCCCTCCCTCCGGACACCGACCTCGACGCCGTCATCCGGGACCTCAACCTCGACCAGCCGGTGAAGGACCCGACGCAGATGAGCGCCGACGAGCTCATCGGCGAGATCCGCGACCTCACCAAGGCCCTGCTCGGCTACGGCGCACGCATGCCCAAGGAGCTCATGCTGTTCATCAAGAACATGATCTTCCTCGACGGCTCTATGGCCACCCTCGCTCCCGATGTCGACATCTTCGCCGAGATCACCTATCTGGCGACCTACTTCACCACCCACCACGGTGAGCGCATCGCCAGTGACGTGGGCATCGACCCGCGCACGGTCGAGATCGACCTCGACGGCATGAAGGCGTCGATGGGACTCACGTCCGACGTCAAGGGCATCACCCACCGCGAGCTGCAGGAGCGGCGCGAGCTCATCCGCAAACGGATGGAGGAGCGCCGCCGAGGGTAGGCATGCACCATGGCTGACATCACGGACACCATCCGGCGCATCGCCGAGGAGTCGCAGACGTGGGCCGTCGTCGGGTGCTCGCCCGACCCGTCGCGTGCCAGTCACGGCGTGGCGCAGTTCCTCATGGCGCGGGGGTACCGCATGATCCCCGTCAACCCCCAGGCGGGGTGCGAGGAGATCCTCGGGCAGCGGTGCTACCCGGACCTGGCGTCCATCCCCGAGGCCGTCGACGTGGTGGACATCTTCCGCCGCTCGGAGCAGGCGGGCGTCCACGTCGACGAGGCCATCGCCATCGGCGCCCGTGCCGTGTGGATGCAGCTCGGGGTCATCGACCAGGCCGCGGCAGCCCGCGCCAGTGAGGCCGGCCTGTTCGTCGTGATGGACCGCTGTCCCAAGATCGAGTTCCCCGGCCTGAAGCTCCGCCGCGCCGGCTGATCATCCCGACTTTTGTGCACTCGAGGGGAATAGAGCCCCCGCAGTGCCGAAAAGTCGACTGGGGTCAGCGTTTGACCGCGTCCTGGAGCGCCGCGAGCTGGGCCGACGTCCCGATGGCGATGAGGATCTGACCGGCCTCGATCGAGCTCTCGGGATCGGGGTTGGTGGTGAACTTGCCGCTGCGGTCGTCGCGTATGGCGAGGACGAGCGCGCCCGTCAGGTCGCGGAGATGCGCGTCGCGCAGGCTCTTGCCCTCGAGTGCGGACCCGAACGGCACCAGGATCTCCTCGAGCCGGAACTCCATGCTGCCGTCATGCATGACCACGTCGAGGAACTCCGCCACGTGCGGTTGCAGCGCGAACGCCGCCATACGAGCCCCGCCGATGCTCTGCGGGTTCACCACGCGGTTGGCGCCCGCCCTCACCAACTTGTCCTCGGACGAGTCGACACGGGCGCGGGCGATGATGAACACCTCTGGCGACAGCGCCCGCCCGCTCATCGTCACGTAGAGGTTGTCGGAGTCCGTCGTCAGCGCGGCGGCGAGGACGCGAGCGCGACCGATCCCTGCGGCGCGGAGGACATCGTCGTCGGTCGCGTTGCCGTGGACGGTGGGGTGGGGGCAGCGCTCGAGGCGCTCGCCGTCCTGGTCGACGATGACGACGCGCTGCCCCGCGCCCGTCACGTAATGAGCCAGGGCCTGTCCCACCCGCCCCCACCCACAGATCACCACGTGGTCCTTCATCTCATTGATCGTGCGCTCCATGCGGCGCCTCCCGACGACGTTGCCGATCTCACCTTCGACGAAGGCCTCGATCAGGACACTGAAGGTGTACAGCGCCGTCCCCACGCCGACGACGATGAGAACGAGCGTGAAGACGGTCTGCCCGCCGCCCGAGGGATGGCGGAACCCCACGGTGGTCACCGTCGCGACCGTCTGGTAGATCGCGTCGAGCACGCCGAAGCCGAGCAGGGTGTACCCCACGGTGCCAGCGACGGTGATCAGGGCCAGCGCGCCCAAGCCCAACCAGAGCCGACGGAGCGGGCGCATCTACCGGCGGAGGAAACGCCGCGACCACCAGTTGGGATCGCGCGCGTGGGCGTGGAAGTGGTCGGGGATCTGGCGCATGACCCGGTCGACGGAGTACCCGCCGGCGCCGAAGCGCTCGGTCGCAACCGCTTCGAGACGCTCGAGCATGTGGGTGAGGACCTCGTCCGACGGTTCGACGGCGTGCTCCTTCCAGACGACCATGGGGACGTCGCAGATCTCGCAGTCCGCGACCCAGCACACGTCGTCCTCGTGGTGCCACGGCGTCAACCTCGCCGCCTCACAGAGCTCGCACCCGGCCACGGCGCAACCTTAGAGGTGCCACCACCACGGGCCGGGGGTCTCCATCCTTGGAACCGGGCCCGCTCGGCGTGAGAATGCGAGCGTGGGATGGCTTCGGTACCGCGTCCGCGCCGAGCTGCGGACCCGTTGGCGCGCGCTGCTCGCTCTCACGTTGTTCGTCGCTCTCGTCGGTGGTGTGGTGCTCACCGCCGCCGCTGGTGCCCGCCGCACGCAGACGGCGGTGGACCGCCTCGGTCATTCCAGCCTCGACCCGCACTCCTTCCTCGATGCGAACGGCACCGAGCCCTCCAAGTGGGCCCGCATCGTGCACCTGTCTTCGGTCGACGTTGCCGCTCCGGTGGCGTTCCCCTACGTCTTCCCCGTTGCGGGGTACTTCCCGATGCTCGTCGGGACAGACGACCAATTGGGCAGCAGGGTGGCCAAGGGTGTGCTGCTCGCCGGCAGGCGCCCCCGGCCCGGCGCCGCCGAGGAGATCGCATTGTCGGAGGCGGCAGCCAAGGCCCTCGAGCGGCGGCCGGGACAGACCCTCGACGTCCTCACGGTCACGCCCGAAGGCGCGCAAGCGTTCGACGAGAGCGAGGATCCGAACCCCGACGGGCCTCGCTTGCGCCTCCGCGTCGTAGGGATCGTGCGCGGCACGCAGGACCTCGCAGCACGCGAGAGCGACCCGACGATCACCGTGCTGCCCCGGGCCTTCTACGAGAAGTACAAGGACCGTGTGAACATGCGGACGGGGAACTTCCTGCTCCGGTTCCACGGAGGCACGGGTGCGCTTCGCCAGTTCGACCGCGAGGTGCACCAGCTGTTCGCGGGCGGGCCCGCGCCCAGCACCGACGCCGGCTCCAACCTGGCGTCCCTGCTCCTGAAGTCGACCGATGTCCAGGCCGTCGGGCTCGCCGTGTTCGCCGGTGTCTTCCTGCTCTTCGGGCTGGGCGCGGTCGCCCAGGCGATGTCGCGGACCGTCCACGCTCGCACCGGTGACCACACCGCACTCGCGTCCATGGGACTCACCGGTCGTGGCCGCTTCCTGGATGCCGCCGCGCCGGCAGCCGCCGCCGCTGCGGTCGGGGTCGTCGGCGCCGTCGTCGTCGCCGTCGCCGCCTCGCCCCTGTTGCCAGTCGGCCTCGCCCGACGGGCCGAACCCCATCCGGGCCTGACCGTGAACGCCGCCGTCCTGCTCCCCGGCGCCGCCGCCCTTCTCGCACTCGTGTTGGCCGTTGTGGTGTGGCCCGCGTGGCGGTTGAGCCGCCGAGCACCGGTGGCGGCCGTGGGCAATCCGTCGTCGGCTCACCCCTCGCTGGCCGATCGGTTGGCCCGCACCGGACGTCCGGCCCTCGCCGTCGGGATCGGGATGGCGACCCGCCGCGGCAGGGGGGCGACCGAGGTGGCCGTGCGCACGGCCCTCGTCGGCGTCCTGTTGGGCGCGACAGGCCTGGCCGCTGCGGTGGTCTTCTCCGGCAGCCTGCAGGGTCTGCTCGACACGCCGAGCAGATACGGGTGGAACTGGGACATCACCGCGTCCACGGAGGACTATGCCGGGCTCGCCGGCCGCAAGGACACTGCCGCTGTCGCCGAGGGGATCTTCAACCAGACGGCGCGGGTCGCGGGACGGTCGGTGTACGCATTCGCCCTCGACGTCAAGAAGGGCAGTTTCCCCGCGCCAGTCTCCGCGGGCCGGGGTCCGGTCTCCCGGGACGAGGTCGCCCTCGGCTCCGACCTGCGGCACCGCATCGGGGGGGCCGATCGGGTGATCGTGCGCACGGAGCACGAGCAGGCGACGTTCCACGTCGTGGGGACTGCCATCAGCCCGAGCATCGACGACCCCGTCCCCCTCGATTCGGGGGTCCTGCTCACGCCAGACGGACTGGCGCGCCTGGGCCTGCGGAACATCCGGTCCGATTCGTCGGGGTACCACATGGCGGTTGTGACGTTCAGACCCGGTGTCGACGTGCGGCGGGCCGCGCGCACGATCGAGGTGCACTCGCAGAACGATCGCACCATCATCTACCCGACCACGCCTCCCGAGGTCACCAAGCTGGCCCAGGTACGTGACCTGCCTCGGTTGCTCGCCCTGTTTCTCGCAGCGTTGGCTGCCCTCGCGGTCGTCCACGCGCTCGTGCAGACGGTGCAACGACGGCGTGTCGAGCTGGGCGTCCTTCGGGCCATCGGCTTCACTCGGACACAGATCGCCGCCACCATCGGTTGGCAGGCCTCCGCGCTCGCGCTCGTGGGTGCGGCCGTGGGCCTCCCAGCGGGCGTCGCCATCGGGCGCTGGCTGTGGACAGGTGTGGCCCAGAGCCTCGGTGTCGCGCCGAAGCCCGACGTCGCCCCCGCGCTCCTGCTGCTGCTGCCTGCCGCCGTCGTTGTCGCCGCACTGGTCGGATCGGCCCTCGGCAGCCTGGCCGGTCGCACGCCCGCCGCCACCGCCCTGCGAAGCGAGTAGCGACGCTACGCAGCTGAGTCGGCCGCGGGGTCCCAGCTGGCCAGATCGGCCAAGCGGGGGTCGTTCGAGAAGACCTCGACGAGGGGCTGGTGGAGCAGGCGGAGGCGCTTGCGCAGCCGCTCGATCTCGAGGTGCTGGTTCCACAGCACGAGGGTGACGACCACGCCGGCCTCGCCCGCGCGCGCTGTGCGTCCCGAGCGGTGCAGGTACGACTTGTGGTCCTCGGGCGGGTCGTAGTGCACGACGAGGTCGATGCCCTCGACGTGGATGCCGCGCGCGGCCACGTCGGTGGCGACGAGCACCGGCAGCTTGCCGGCGGCGAAGTCGGCCAACGCCTTCTCGCGGTGCTGCTGGCGCAGGTCGCCGTGGATGGCACCCGCCTTCACGCCTTCGGCGCGCAGGTCGCGGACGAGGTGGTCGGCGCCCCGCTTGGTGCGCACGAATACGAGCGTGCGCTCGCCGCCCCGCGAGATCGACGCGGTGACCTTGACCTTGTCCATCTGGTGCACGGCGAGGAAGCGGTGCTGCATCTCGTCGACGGTTGCTTCCTTCGACTCGACCTCGTGGCGTACGGGATCCTTGAGGTAGAGGCGCACGAGGCGGTCGACGTCGCCATCCAACGTCGCCGAGAAGAGCATCGTCTGGCGATCTGACTCGAAGCGACGGAGGATCCACTCGACCTGGGGCATGAAGCCCATGTCGGCCATGCGATCGGCCTCGTCCAGCACCACCATGCTCACGTCGGCGACAGAGATCTCGTTGCGGTCCAGCAGGTCGATGAGCCGCCCCGGGGTCGCGACAACGATGTCGACGCCGCTCTTGATCGCACGCAGCTGGCGCTCCATGGCCTGGCCGCCGTAGATCGTGCCGATGGTCAGGTCGCGCACCTTGCCGAGGGGCTCGAGCACCTCGCCAACCTGCACCGCGAGCTCGCGTGTCGGGACGAGGATCAACGCGTGCGGCCGTCCGGGCGCGGCCTTGGTGGTGCGCTCGAGCACAGGCAGGCCGAAGGCGAGGGTCTTGCCGGACCCGGTCTTGGCCTTGCCCAACACGTCACGACCGGCGCGCGCGTCAGGGATGGTCATCAACTGAATCGGAAACGGCTCGGTGATGCCCTGGTCGTCGAGGACGCCGACGAGGTCCGGGGGCAGGCCGAGCTCGTGGAAGGTCGTGCTTGTCATCTCTCTCACGTGCTCGCGGCAGCAAGCATACTCAGCCAGCGTCCAGCGCGGCGCGGATGGCCGCCACCGCCTCGCCGAGCTGCTCGGGCGACTCACCGTCGAGGATGCGACGCATGAGGGCCGATCCGACGATCACGCCGTCCGCTTCCGCGCTGGCCTCCACCGCCTGCTCGGGTGTGGAGACGCCCACGCCGATGAGAACGGGCTTGTCGGTGATCGCTTTCAACCGCTTGGCCAGCACCCCTGCCGACCCTGCCAGCTGGGTGCGCTCACCGGTGACGCCCATGACGCTGACCGTGTAGACGAATCCCTGCGTGCGTCGACACAGCTCGGCCAACCGTTCGTCAGGTGTGACGGGCGTGGCCAACAGCACCGTCTCGATGGCGCCGTCATCCGCGGCCCGCGCCCAGTCGTCCAGCTCCTCGAGTGGCAGGTCCGGGACGATCGCCGCGCACACGCCCGCGTCACGGAGCATCCGCGCGAAGCGACGGTGCCCGCTGCGGAAGACGATGTTGTAGTACGTCATCGCAACCAGTGGCACGGTGGCGTCCATGCGCTCGAGGTCGGCCATGATGTTGACGGGTGTGGCGCCGAGCTCGAGGGCGCGTTGCGATGCCTCCTGGATCGTCGGTCCGTCCATCACCGGATCCGAGAAGGGGATGCCGACCTCGACCGCGTCTGCACCCGCGACGGCCATGGCTTGCAGGTGCGCGGTCCACTGCGACCCCAGGCCGCCCGTGATGTACGGGACGAGCAGCTTGCGTCCCGCGTCGCGGTGCTCGCGCAGGACCTCCTCGAGGCTCACGGTCGAGGCCCCAGGATGCCCATGACCTGTTCGGCGTCCTTGTCACCTCGGCCCGACATGGTGACGAGGACGGTGGAGCCGCTCGGGAGCTCGTCAGTGCCTGCGGCCCGCACCAGCCACGCAATGGCATGGGCCGGTTCGAGGGCGGGGATGATGCCCTCGGTGCGGGCCAGGAGCTGCAGCGCCGCCAGCACTTCCTCGTCGGACGCCGAGACGTAGGTCGCCCGGCCGATCGAGGCCAGGTGGGCGTGCTCAGGGCCGATGCCCGGGTAGTCGAGGCCCGCGGAGATGGAGTGGGCCTCGACCACCTGACCGTGCTCGTCCTGCAACAGGAACGACTTCGATCCGTGCACCACCCCGGGGATGCCGTGCGACACGGCCGCGCCACCGGCCGCTTCCACTCCGACGAGCTTGGCGTCGGTGTCGGCGAAGCCCGCGTACGTGCCCGCGGCGTTCGACCCCCCGCCGACGCAGGCCACGACGTAGTCAGGATCGGCGCCATCGAGCAGCTGGCGGCACTGCCTGAATGCCTCCTCACCCACCACCCGCTGCAGCTCCCGCACCATCCAGGGGTACGGGTGCGGTCCCATCACCGAGCCGAGGCAGTAGTGCGTGCTCTCGACACTGGCGACCCAATCGCGGAGCGCCTCGTTGATCGCGTCCTTGAGCGTGCGGCTGCCCGACGACACAGGCCGCACCTCGGCGCCGAGCAACTGCATCCGGAAGACGTTCAGGGCTTGGCGCTCGACGTCGACCTCGCCCATGTAGACGACGCAGTCGAGGCCGAACAGCGCAGCTGCAGTCGCCGTCGCCACGCCGTGCTGCCCCGCGCCCGTCTCGGCGATGACCCGTTGCTTGCCCATGCGCCGGGTGAGCAGCGCCTGACCGATGACGTTGTTGATCTTGTGCGAGCCCGTGTGCGTGAGGTCCTCCCGCTTGAGCAGCACGCGCACACCGAGCTGATCGGACAGCCGCTTGCACTCCGTCACGGGGGTGGGTCGGCCCGCGTAGTCGCGCAGGATCGATGCGTACTCGTCCCGGAACGCCTGATCGCCCCACGCCGACCGGAACGCCTTCTCGAGCTCGAGGCATGCGGGCACCAGCGACTCGGGGAGGAAGCGTCCGCCGAACTCACCGAAGCGGCCGTCGTCGCCCGGCTCTCCCATCACCGACATCAGAGCTCGGCCTGCCAGTCGTACGGGCCGATGGCCTCGCCCTCGTACGGCGGGACGGCAGCAGACTTGGCCGCGGCAACGAACGCCCGCAGCTTGCGCGGGTCCTTGCGACCAGGCTCGGACTCCACGCCCGTCACCACGTCGACGCCCCAGGGATGTGCCTGCCCGATGGCGTCGACCACGTTCTCCGGGGTGAGGCCGCCGGCCAGCAGCAGTCGGGTGCCGGCGGGAACGCCGTCCACCAGGCGCCAATCGAAGACCTGACCCGATCCGGGATTTGCCGCGTCGAGCATCACGATGTCGGAGCCGTAGTCCTTGGCCTTACCGACCGCGGGCGACCCGGCCGGGAAGGCCTTGATGGTGACCGGCAGCCGCTCGCGGACCCAGCGCGACTGCTCAGCCGACTCGTGCCCGTGCAGCTGGGCCGCCTTGAGGCCGGCCTGATTGACCAAGGCGACGACCCGTTCGGGGTGCTCGTCGCGGAACACGCCCACGGTGAGGATCTCGGGCGGCAGCCGCTTGACGATGTCGGCCACCCGCACCGGATGGACCTGCCGGGGGGACGGGGCGAAGATGAACCCGACGGCGTCGGCACCCATGGCGACCGCGAGCAGCGCGTCGTCCTCGCTCGTCGTGCCACAGACCTTCACGAACACGCGAGCTCCCGCAACATGGCGCCCGGGTCGTCCGCCGTCACCAGCGACTCGCCCACGAGCACCGCGTGGTACCCCGCGTCGCGGAGGCGGACGACGTCGGCGCGAGCGCGGATGCCCGACTCGGCCACGGTGGTCACGCCACTCGGGAGGGTGGCGCGCACGCGGACGGCTCTGTCGGTGTCGACCTCGAACGTGTGTAGGTCGCGCTGGTTGACCCCGACGACGGCGGCCCCCGCCTCGATGGCGCGTGCCGCTTCGCCTTCGTCGTGAACCTCGACGAGCGCTGCCATCCCGAGCTCGTCGGTCAGCGCCGTGAAGGCCCGTAGCTCGGCGTCGTCCAACGCGGCAGCGATGAGCAGCACCGCGTCGGCGCCCATGATGCGGGCGTCGCAGACATCAGCCTCGCTGACCGTGAAGTCCTTGCGTAGCACGGGTACCTCAATGGCACCGCGCGCGACCTGCAGGTCGGTGGCCGACCCTGCGAAGAAGCGCTCGTCGGTGAGCACCGAGATGCACGCGGCGCCGGCCGCCGCGTAGTCCTTGGCCAGCACCGCGGCGTCCACATGGGGAGCGAGGTCACCCTTCGACGGTGAGCGGCGCTTGATCTCGGCGATCACGCTGACCCCCGGTGCCGCGAGGGCGGATGCGAAAGGGCGCGTGGCACCGGTCGCGCGCGCGGCCTCGAGGAGCTGTTCCAACGGGCGGCTGTCGGAGCGCGCCGCGGCCCGATGGGCAGCGAGGATCTCGTCGAGATAGGTGGCCACGGTGGGACGAGCGTACCGGCCGACGATTCACACTTCCCTCACCATTGGATGCCACGCTGGGCCCCGTGCAGCCTGAACCCGGCACGATCGTGGTGGTCGAGGACGACCCGAACATCGCCGATCTGGTGGACATGTATCTCCGTCAGGAGGGCTTCCGCGTGCTGCAGGCGACGTCCGGAGAGGACGGGTTGGCGCTCGTGAGCCGCGAGCGACCCCGCCTGGTGATCCTCGACGTCGGCCTCCCCGGACAGATGGACGGCCTCGAAGTGTGCCGGCGCCTCCGGGCGGCCGGCGGGCTGCCCGTGCTCATGCTCACCGCCCGAGACGCCGAGATCGACCGCGTGCTCGGGCTCGAGATGGGAGCCGACGACTACGTCACCAAGCCCTTCTCGCCTCGCGAGCTCGTCGCCCGCGTCAAGGCGATCCTGCGCCGGGCCGACGGGCCGCCGCCCGAGGCGCCCGGCGTCCTCGCCGTCGGAGGCGTCGAGGTGGACGTGGGTCGCCGGGAGGCCCGCGTCGACGGGGCCCCGGTCGCCCTGGCGACCCGCGAGTTCGACCTCCTGCGGTTCCTGGCCGAGAACGCGGGCTTGGCGTTGAGCCGCACACAATTGCTGGAGAACGTGTGGGGACCCGACTGGTACGGCGACGAGCGCACGGTCGACGTCCACGTCCGCCAACTCCGGAAGAAGCTCGGCGACGCCCTCCCCCTCACCACAGTGTGGGGCGTCGGGTACCGGCTCGGATAGCGCAGTGCCCGGGAGCCGCTGATGCGCCGTCGCCTGCTCGTTGCCACCGTGGGTCTGGTCGCCGGAGCGCTGTTGGTGGCCGGCCTCGGCACCCTCCTGCTGATCCGGCGTTCGGCGCGGGACGAAGCGAGGCGCGAGCTCGTCCGTCAGAGCGACGCGATCTCGTCCCAGGCCACCGTCGCCAACCTGGCCGTGCTGCGCCGGGCCATGCGCTTGGAGGGCGCGGTCGCGGTGACCGTCGGACCCGGCGGTGGCGTGCGCGGTCAGTTGCCGAACAACGTGTTGGAGAGCGACATCGATGTCGGCGCGGTGCGGCAAGGGCGCGTGACATCGGGCAGCCGCGGCAATCTCGTCTTCGCGGTGGCGCCCATCCAGCGCCAGCGCGCTCTCCTCGCGGTGGTGCTCACCCGCAAGGTCGGCGGCGGCCAGTCCCGAGCCGGCGCCTACCTGCTGCTGACCGGTGCGGCCAGCCTGGCGGCCGCCGCGCTGGTCGCGGGGTGGCTGGCCAGACGGATCAGCCGACCCCTCATCGACGCCGAGATCGCGACCCGACGAATCGCCGCCGGCGACCTCGGTGCGCGCGTCCCCGTGCCCGACGGCACCGACCCCGAGGTCGCGTCGCTCGCCCACTCCATCAACACCATGGCGGCCGGACTCGCACGGGCACAGGGATTGGAGCAGCAGTTCCTCATGTCCGTATCCCACGATCTGCGTACTCCGCTCACGTCGATCCGTGGCTTTGCGGAGGCCATCACCGACGGGACCGCTACCGACCCGGCGCGTGCGGCACGCGTGATCTCGTCGGAGTCGCGCCGGCTCGAACGGTTGGTGGGCGATCTGCTCGATCTCGCCAAGCTCGACGCTCGCCGCTTCTCCTTCGACGTGCGCCCCATCGACGTGTGCGAGGTCATAGCCGACACAGCCGCCGGCTTCGAGCAGGCGGCGGGCGAGGCCGGAGTGACCCTCGCGGTCGACGTCCCACGTCATGCCGTGGTGGCGTCAGCCGATCCCGACCGGCTCGCGCAGGTCGTGGCCAACCTGGTGGAGAACGCCCTCAAGTTCGCCTCCACGCGCATCGACGTCACCGCCACGCCGGTGGGCGACGACGTGGTCATCGCAGTGGCGGATGACGGACCTGGCATCCCGGAGGATGACCTCCCCCACGTCTTCGAGCGTCTCTACCAGTCGGATCGGAGCCCGGCGCGCCAGCTCGGATCCGGGCTGGGACTGGCCATCGTGGCCGAGCTCGTCGACGCCATGGGCGGCCGGGTCGAGGCCGGACCGGCGCCGGGCGGCGGCACCCGGCTGGCGGTCGAGCTCAACGGGTCGTCGTCGTCGAGCGCCTGATCGTCGTCGTGGTGCGTCGGAACGGGAACGTCGTGCTCGTCGTCTGGTCGGGCGGCGGCGGCGCCACGACGTCCTGACACGGGGGAATGGTCAGGGCCAGGGTGTCCGTGTCGTTCACGAGCACCGCCAGCTGTTGTGACCCGGCCGACCGGCAGCGCACCTGCCACTCCGCGTCTCCGCTGTCGTTGGTGACCGACGGGTTGGGCGACTCCACGCGCCACAGGCCGCTTCCGACCAGCTGCACAGCGGCACCGCTCAGACCGACCGACCGCACGACGCCCCCAGCGTCGACCGACTGCTGCGCCACTCGCACGACCAGGTTGGCGGGCTCGTCGACCAGTGGCGGGGTCGGCGCGACGGACGCGGTGGCCACCAGTCCGGTGTAGCGCGTGAGGGTGATGTCGAGGATCTTGTTCTCGGTGCCGCCGAGGAAGAAGACGGCTGGCTTCACCAGCGCCAGCTCAGGTGGCAGGTAGGCGCGCACGCGGTAGCGCCCGCCGATGACGTTGGCCGCGACCCACGTCCCATCGGCGGCGGTCGACGCGTCAGCGGTCGCCGTGCCACCCTCGACCAGCCGCTCGAGATGGACGACGGCACCGGCGACGGGTCCATCCGGGCCCGACACCGTGCCTTTCAGATTCGCGGGCCCAGGGCCGATGCGCGGTGCGGTGGTCGTGGTGCGGCCGGGAACGCCAGCCAAGACCACGTTGCTGAGGTCCTGCACCGCGGTGATGCCCGGGAGACTCGGCGCGGGCTTGGCCTTCGGGAGCGAGTAGCCGCCGCCGGTGCAGGCAGCGAGCATCGTGGCCACGCACGCGGCCGCGGCGGTCACGCGCACGAGTCTCACGCGAGCGGCAGTGTCTCGATGCGGGCGGCGGTCGCGCCGCCTTCCCAACGCACGGTCCCGTCGACGGGAGGCTCGACGTCGCGCCCGATGTACGCAAGGGCGCGCGTGCCGGCCACGCTGGTGATGGTGCCGACCGTCTTGTCGCCCACGACGACGTCGGCGCCGGGCGCGGGCGGGGCGCTGTCATCTGCGAACCGCACGCTTCGGAGGTGACGAGGCACGTTGCCACCGCGCGAATCGATGCGGGCGACCAGCTCCTGGCCCGTGAAGCAACCCTTGGTGAAGCTCACGGCGCGATCCACGAGGCCGGTCTCGGCCGGGATGGTCCGCTCCGTCAGCTCAGTGCCCATGGCGGGCCACCCCGCCTCGATGCGCGCCCGCTCGTCGGGGTACAGCGCCTCGACCGGGTGCTCGTCCGCCTCGATCTCGACCTTGACGCGCAACTTGAACCGCTCGAGCCGGGCCTTGACCGCTTCACCCCATCCCGCGTCGACGTCGAGCCGCCAGGCGTCGCCGTCGAGGTGAGTGACCCGCACGAGGGCGTCCACCTTGCCCTGAGGCTGCAGCACGAACGACCACGCCGACGCGCCCACGGGGATGGCGACCACGTCCTGACTCAGCTGGCCCTGGAGGAACGATTCGGCGTCGGGCCCGGTCACCAGGAGGGCGTCACGGTCGGCGACGGAGGAGGTCACGTGCCCATTCTTGCCGCTGCCATGCGTCTGGCGGCAGGCACGGCCGCGAGGAGGGCGGCTGCCTTGTTCCTGCACTCGAGGTCCTCGAGGTCGGGATCGCTGTCGGCGACGATGCCCGCGCCTGCCTGCACGGACGCCCGTCCGTCCGGCGTGACGAGCATGGTGCGGATGGCGATGGCGGTGTCGAGGTTCCCCGAGAAGTCGAAGTAGCCGACGACGCCTCCGTACGGGCCGCGCTTGGTGGGCTCGAGCTCGTCGATGATCTCCATGGCCCGCACCTTCGGTGCGCCGCTCACCGTCCCGGCGGGAAGGGTGGCGCGCAGGACGTCGATCGGCCCCTTGCCTCGACGGAGCTCACCCGAGACCTGCGACGTGAGATGCATGACGTGGCTGTACCGCTCGAGCACCATCTGCTCGTCGACCCGCTCGGTACCGAAGTCAACGACGCGGCCGACGTCGTTGCGGGCCAGGTCCAGGAGCATGACGTGCTCCGCGATCTCCTTGGGGTCCTCGCGCAGCTCGCCGGCCATGCGCCGGTCATCAGCGTCGTTGCGGCCACGGCGCCGCGTGCCGGCGATGGGCCGGCTGATGACGCGGCCGTCGAGCAGTTGCACCATGGGTTCGGGTGACGACCCGACCACCGTGATGGCCGGGTGGCGCAGGAAGTACATATACGGGCTCGGGTTGACCTGGCGCAGCGAACGGTAGAGATCGAAGGCATCGGCCTGGAGGTCGAGGTCGAAGCGCATCGAGAGCACGACCTGGAAGATGTCGCCCGCGACGATGTGCTCCTTGGCCGCGTTGACGGCGTCGGCGAACTGGGCGGGGCTGATGCTGCGGCGCACGTCGGGCAGCGGCTCGCCGTCGTCGGGCGGGTCGACCACCGGCTCGGAACGAGGCTCTGACCCGGTCGCGGCCAGCGCGTCGAGCCGCCGGGCCGCGTTGTCGTAGGCAACGTCGAGGTCGGCCTCGGTCGCTCCGGCCGGGATGATCACGTTCTCGATGAGCGTGACGCGCTGGCGCCAGTGGTCGTAGGCGGCCAGCTGTCCGATCACGGACATGACGGCGTCGGGATGCCCCTGGTCGTCAGGCGGTACCGCAGGGAGTCGCTCGACCTCCCGCACCACGTCGTAGCCGAGGTAACCGACCAGCCCGCCGTGGAGCGGAGGCAGGTCGGGTAGTGAGGGCGAGCGATAGGCGGCGAGCAGAGCCTCGACGGCGGCGAGCATGCCCTTGTCGCGCGGGACGGAGTCGGGGACGATCCCGTCGACGGCGAGGGCGCCGTCCTGCAGCACGAGGGTCGCGCTCGGGTTGCGGCCGACGAAGCTGTACCGGTCCCACCGTTCGCCGTGCTCCACCGACTCGAGCAGGAACCCGGGCCCGTCACCGACCACCCGGGTGAACCCCGCGACGGGCGTGGTCAGGTCGGCGAGGATCTCGCGCCAGACCGGCACGACCGTGTGGTCGACGGCCAGCTTGCGGAACTCTTCTCTACTTGGCTTCAACATGCAGCGGGAGCGGACGGACGAAGCAGCTGTACTCGCCCGTGTGGCAGGCGCCCTTGCCTTGCTGGTCGACGACGAACAACAGCACGTCGCCGTCACAGTCGTAGTACGCCTCCTTGACGAGCTGGATGTCGCCTGACGTGTCGCCCTTGGCCCAGCGCTCCTGTCGCGACCGCGACCAATAGACCATCCGCCCGGTGTCGAGCGTCTCGCGCAGCGTGTTCTCGTTCATCCACGCCAGCATCAGCACGCGACCGTCGGTGTCCTGGGCGATGGCCGCGATGAGGCCGTCTTCCGTCCAACGCAGCTCGGGGAGCTCCGACAGGTCTGGCGCGCTCACAGGTAGAGCCCCGTCTCGCTGTCGATGCGGTCCGACGCCACCGCGTGGATGTCGCGCTCGCGGAGCAGGAGGTACTCGTCGCCCTGCACCTCGACCTCGTAGCGGTCCTCGGGGCTGAACAGCACCTGGTCGCCCGTCTTGATCGTGCGCACATGGGGGCCCACGGCCACCGCTTCCGCCCACACCAGCCGCTTGGCCACCTCCGCAGTGGCGGGAATGAGGATCCCCGACCGCGATCGCCGCTCCTCGTTCTGCGGGATCTGCACCAGCACGCGATCGGCCAGCATCGTGATGGGCTGCTTCGCGGACATGGGACGAAGGTACCGTCTCGGTCCATCCACAACGAACCCATTGCCCTGCACACCGCCGACGGGCTGAGGCTGGAAGCCGAGCTGCGCGTGCCCGACGAGCCGTGGGCCGCGGCGGTGCTGTTGCACCCGCATCCGCAGTTCGGGGGCAACATGCGCTCCATCGTCCCCGGGACGCTGTTCAACGCTCTGCCCGACGCCGGCGTCGCAGCGCTGCGATTCAACTTCCGCGGCGTGGAAGGGTCCGAAGGGACCTACGGCGAGGGCGTCGCCGAGCGGACCGACGTGGTCGCGGCGGTCGACATGCTGGCGCCCATCACCGAGGGCCTGCCCCTCGTCCTCGCGGGCTGGTCGTTCGGCGCCGACACGTCGCTCGCCGTCGGAGACGGCCGGGTGGCGGGTTGGTGTTGCATGGCGCCGCCGCTCCGGGTGGTGAAGCTGGAGGACATGGTGGCGGCCCACGATCCGCGGCCCAAGCTCCTGGTCCAGCCCGAGCACGACCAGTACCGCCCGCCGGACTCGGCCCGTGCGGTCATCGCCGACTGGGTCAACACCCGCCTCGAGGTCGTTCCCGGTGCCGACCACTTCTTCGTCGGCCGCGTCGACCGCGTCCCACCGCTCGTCATCGCCTTCCTGCGCGACCTTCCGGTGCACTAGATCGTCATTTCGACTCCAAGTGCACCAGGAGCTCGTCGGCGACAGCGCTGAGGGACGGGGCGTGGGCGTGGTCGGTGCGCTCGGGACAGAGGTCGTAGGGATCGATGTGCACAGGCCACAGTCCGGCGGCGCGCGCGCCATGGACGTCGAAGTGCACGGTGTCGCCGACGTAGATGCAGCGCTCGGGCGCCGGACCGCCCAGGGCGTCGAGGGCGAACGAGAAGATCCGGGGGTCAGGCTTCTCGACGCCGACGACGTGGGAGTCGACCACGATCGCCACCTGGGCGGCAGCCCTGCCGTCCACCGAGCAGATCTCGTGCTGCAGGAGCTGATCCTCCATCGTGCCGCCCGCGTTGGACACGACGGCGATGGGTACGCCCGCCTGTTGCAGGGCGACGAGCGCTTCCGCCGCGCCTTCCACGGGCGCCCACCGGTCGCGCATGTAGATGGTGTCGATCAGCGGGACGGCCTCCTCGACGCGCGCCTCGTCGACACCGATGGCGCGCGCGAAACGCCGGTCGACGGCGGGCCAGTCCGGAGCGCCGATGATGTCGACCTCGCGCATGGACACGAAATGAGCGCGCAGGCACGCCTCGTCGTCAGGCGCGACACCGACGGCCGCCAGCTCCCGACGCACCGCGTCCGCGTCGGGCACCAGCAGCACGCCGCCCGCATCCACCAGCACCGCGTCGACGCCCGCCGCAGGCAGCAGCTGCATGTCAGCCCACCGGGCGGACGGTGACGCCGCCAGCGGCCATGTGCTCCTTGGCCTCGGCGACGGTGGCCTCTCCGAAGTGAAATATGGACGCGGCCAGCACCGCGTCGGCGCCCCCGTAGAGCGCGCCTTCGAGCAGGTGCTGCAGCGAGCCGACGCCGCCACTCGCGATCACCGGCAGCCCGCACGCGTGCACGACCTGACGCGTGAGCTCGAGGTCGAAGCCGTCCTTGGTGCCGTCGCGATCCATCGAGGTGAGCAGGATCTCGCCCGCGCCCAGCCTCTCGGCCTCGGCGGCCCATGAAACGGCGTCCAGCCCGGTTGGCTTGCGCCCGCCGTGGGTGAACACCTCGTAGCCGCCGGGGGCGATGCGAGCATCGATGGCCACCACCACGCATTGAGCGCCGAACTCGGACGCCAGCTCGCTGATGACCTCGGGCCGGGCCACGGCCGAGGTGTTGATGCTGACCTTGTCGGCCCCCGCCCGCAGCAGCTTGCGGGCGTCCTCGACGGCGCGCACGCCGCCACCAACGGTGAGGGGGATGAAGACCTGCTCAGCGGTGCGGGCGACGACGTCGACCATCGTCTCGCGGTTCCCCGACGAGGCGGTGATGTCGAGGAAGACCAGTTCGTCGGCGCCTTCGTCGTCATAGCGGGCCGCCAGCTCCACGGGGTCGCCGGCGTCGCGCAGGTCGACGAAGTTCACGCCTTTCACGACTCGACCGTCGTCCACGTCGAGGCACGGGATGACCCTCACGCTGCGCACGCGGCCACCGCCTCCTCGATGGTGAAGCGGCCCTCGTACAGGGCCTTGCCGACGATGACGCCGGCCACACCCAGGTCTCGAAGCGCCTGGAGGTCGTCGAGCGATCCCACACCGCCTGACGCCACGACCGGCGCGGCCGCGCCCTCGAGAACCGCGTGCAGGCCGTCGAGGTCAGGCCCGGCCATGGTGGCGTCGCGGGCGATGTTGGTGACGATGAACGAAGCCGCGCCCACGAACTCGGGCCAGGCGATGGCCTCGAGCAGCGGCACCCCGCTCCCCTGCTCCCAACCCTGCGTGCGCACCTCCCCATCACGGTGGTCGAGACCGACCGCGACCTGCACGGGATGTGCGGCGATCAACGCCGCCGCTCGCGCCGGCTCCGACACCGCCAGGCTCCCGACGACGATGCGCGCCACACCGGCGTCGAGCAACGAGCCATCGCGCACCCCACCGCCCGTTTGCACAGGCACAGATACTGCGTCGGCGATCGCCGTCACCAGATGGAGGTTCGAACCCTGGCCCCGAGCCGCGTCCAGATCGACCACATGGATCCACGGGACGCCTGCGGCCTCGAACGCCTTGGCGACAGCAACGGGATCGTCGTCATAGACCGTCTCCTGCGCGAAGTCGCCCTGGTGGAGACGCACACAGCGCCCGCCTCGCAGGTCGATGGCCGGGTACAGGTCCACGTCAGGCCGCGCAGCGATCCACGAAGTTGCGCAGGATGCGGAGACCCGACGTCCCGGACTTCTCGGGATGGAACTGGGTGGCCCACACGTTGCGGCGAGCGACGGCCGCCACGACCGAACCCCCGTAGTCGCACGTGGCCACCACGTCGTCGGACGCGTCGGGCGCGTAGGAGTGGACGAAGTACACCCACGGCGACGCGTCGAGGCCCGACAGCATGGGACTGCGGGCGTCCACCGGTTGGAGCACGTTCCATTGCATCTGGGGTCGCTTCACGCCTTCGGGCAGAGCACGCACCAAGCCCGGCAGCACGCCGAGGCCTGGCACGTCGGGATTCTCCTCGGATCCGTCGTACAGCATCTGCATCCCGATGCAGATGCCCATGAACGGAACCCCCGCCTCGATGGCGCCGAGGGCGGCCGCGTCGAGGCCGGACTCCCGAACCGCCGACATGCATCGTCCGAAGGCGCCGACGCCGGGGAGCACCACGCCGTCGGCGGCCTCCACCGCGGCCGCGCCCGTGACGAGCCGGGCGTCGGCCCCGACCTTCTGCAGCGCCTTCTCGGCCGAGCGCAGGTTCCCGATGCCGTAATCCAGCACCGCGATCACAGCGTGCCCTTCGTGGATGGGACTCCAGTGCCTTCGACCCGGACCGCATCGCGCAGGCAGCGCGCCACGGCCTTGAACGACGCCTCGAGCAGGTGGTGGGTGTTGCGTCCAGAACGCGAACGCACGTGCAGGGTCATGGCGGCTGACGTCGCGAACGACTGCCAGAAGTGCTCGCCCAACTGAGGATCGAAGGGCGGCGTCCCGAGCGGCACCCCGTCCACCGGCAACTCGACCTCGTAGTGCAGGAACGGACGCCCCGACAGGTCGAGCGCCACCTCGACCAAGGCCTCGTCGAGGGGCAACGCGATCGAAGCGAAGCGGCGGATGCCGGCCTTGTCGCCGAGGGCGTCGGCCAGCGTCTCGCCCAGCGTGATCGCGACGTCCTCCACGGTGTGATGGGTGTCGACCTGCAGGTCGCCCTGGGCGCTGACGGTGAGATCGAAGCCGCCGTGCTTGCCGAGCTGGCTGACCATGTGGTCGAAGAAGGGCAGACCCGTCTCGACCTCGGCCAAGCCCGCGCCGTCCAGGTCGAGGGTGATCTCGACCGTCGTCTCCTTCGTCTCCCGCTTGCGGGTGGAGTTGCGACCACTCATGCGCTCAGCGCCTCCTTCAGGGCGGCCAGGAAGGCGCCATTCTCGTCCGGCGTACCAACGGTGACCCGAAGGCAACCGTCGAGGTTGGGCCACGAGCTGCAGTCACGCACCAGCACCGAACGTTCGAGCAGGCGCTCCCAGACCACGTGGCCTGGCACGGTGGTGGGACGGAAGAGGATGAAGTTCGACTCCGACGGCCACGTCTCCAGCGGGAGCTCGGCAAACGCAGCGGTGAGCCGGCCCCGCTCCTCGACGAGGGCGGCGACCCGCGCCTCCATCTCCGGCCGGTACCGCAGCGCCAACCGACCCGCGGCCTGCTTCACCGCGTCGAGGTGATACGGCAGGGCCACCTTGTCGAGCTCCGCGACGAGGGGCGCAGGTCCGACGAGGTAGCCGAGACGGGCGGCGGCCATGGACCAGGTCTTCGAATAGGTGCGCGCGACGACCACTGACTCGTCATCGGAGACGAGGTCGAGGGCGCTCCATGACGCGAACTGGCCGTAGGCCTCGTCGACGACCACCAGGCCGGGGGCCGCCTGCGCGACGGCAACAACGTCCCCTCGCCGCTCGACCCTGCCCGTCGGGTTGTTGGGCGAGCACAGGAAGGTGACCTCGGGACCGAGGGTGAGCACGCGCCGGACCTCGTCGAGGTCGAGAGTGAAGTCGTCGCGACGCGCACCTTCCACCACGCTGGTGCCGGTCACCCTCGCGATGTGCGAGTGCAGGGCGTAGGTGGGCTCGAACACCGCCGCGGTCCGTCCGGGGCCGCCGTAGGCGAGCAGCAGGAGCAGCAGGACCTCGTTCGAGCCGTTGGCCGCGAAGACCTGGTCGGGACGGACGCCGTGCAGCTCGGCGAGCGCGGTCCGCAGTGCGACGGCCTGACGATCCGGGTAGCGGTTGAAGGGGATGGCGGCGATCTCTTGCTGCAGCGCGTCGAGCCATCCCCGCGGCGGCGGGTACGGCGACTCATTGGTGTTGAGCCGGACGTCGACGGCGACCTGTGGCGAGTGGTACCCCGAGAAGAGCTGCAGGTCGTCGCGGACCGGGATCAGTGGCCGGGCCATCGGATGCGTACCGACTCGGCATGAGCAGCCAGCCCTTCAGCTTCGGCCAGGGCGGCGACGTGGGGCGCGAGCCGCGCCAGCCCCGCCTCGTCCACCGAGATGACGTGGATCTGCTTGAGGAAGTCGTCGACGCGGAGGGCCCCTGCGAACCGCGCCGACCCGTACGTCGGCAACACGTGGCTCGGGCCCGCCATGTAGTCACCCACGCTCGCGGGTGCGTACGGACCGATGAAGACCGCTCCAGCGTGACGGACGAGCGGCACGAGCGCTTCAGCGTCGGCGCAGAGCAGTTCGAGGTGCTCGGGGGCGATGGCGTTGCTCACCTCGATGGCGCGCTCCGCGTCCTCGACGAGCACCGCGTAACCGCCGTCGTCGAGCGTCGCCTCGATCTCCTTGCGTCGAGGCGACTCGGCCACGAGCCGGGTGACCTCGGCCGTCACCCGCTCGGCCACCTCGTCCGACCACGTCACCAGCCAGGCCAGGCCGTCAGGTCCATGCTCGGCCTGCACGATGACGTCGATGGCGGCGTAGCTCGCGGGCACCGTGTCATCGGCGATGACGACGACCTCCGAGGGGCCGGCGAACGCCGACGGGATGCCGACCTCCCCCGCAACCTCACGCTTGGCGACCGAGACGTAGATGTTGCCGGGTCCCACGATCGTGTCGACGGCCCGAATGCTCTCGGTGCCGTAGGCGAGGGCGGCGATGGCCTGCGCGCCACCGATTCGGTAGACCTCGTCGACCCCCGCGAGGGCGGCGGCGGCAAGGATGCCCTGGGGAACGCGCCCGTCAGGTCCGGGGGGCGAGCAGAGCACGACCTCGGGAACGCCAGCGACCCGGGCGGGAAGCGCCGTCATCAGCACGGTCGAGATCAGCGGGGCACGGCCTCCGGGGACGTACAGCCCGGCGCGATCCACCGGCCGCGTCAACTCACGTATCTGCAGACCCTCGCGTTCGTACTTGCCGTCGTCGCGAAGCTGCTCCCGGTGGAATGCCAGGATGTTCTCCCGAGCCGCCTCGAGCGCCTCACGCAGGAGCGGCGGTATCGACGTGAGTGCGGCCTCGAGCTCTGACGGAGGCACCAGGAGCTCGTCGATCTCGACGTCGTCGAACTTACGCGTCAGGTCCCGCACGGCGGCGTCGCCGCGCTTCTTCACATCGGCGAGCACGGCCTGGACCGCCGCGACCGGCGGCTCCTTGGCCGCGGCGGGCCGGGGCAGGCGCGTCCGTAGGTCGCCCAGCGTGCCCCGCAGGTCCAATCGTTCGAGCATGAGCCCGCGATCGTACCCGTCGGGCTTCGCGACTCATCTGGAGTATGACGGGGGGTGATGGACGCACCGACCGCCGAACTGTCGTCGCTCGCCACCGCCCTCGACGAGCTCGCCGGCCGCCTCACGGGCATCGCCGATGAGCTGTCCGGCACCGAGCACGACCTCGTGGCGAGCGAGCTGTTCGAGGTGGAGCGGGCCTTGGGCGCAGCCCAGCGGCGACTGGGCAGGCTGGTGGAGCGCCTCTAGCTCTGGCCGGTCAGGCGGTGGTGCCGGCCGTCGTGGTCGTCGAGGTCCCCGGCCGGGGACGGCGGGCGCCGGCGCCAGGTCCGGGACGTGCGCCGCCCTGGGCTGCGGGACCGCTGCCGTCGCGCTGGGCGACAATGCGGGCGGTGCCGTCCTTGGAGATCACGGTCACCGGCTTGTCCTTCTGGACTCCACCGGCACCCGAGACACCCACGTAGCGGGTCTGGTCATTGAGCGTGACGGTGACGTCCACGCCGTCGGGCCGGTGCAGCGAGAGCGAGGACGCGTCCACCGAGGTGACCATCCCCCGGTCGAACGTCACCGTCTCGAAGCCGTCGCCCTGTTTGACCACGAGGTCGCCGTGCACCGTGCGTCGCAGCACCTCGACGCCGCGGCCGCCCTCGGGGCGGTTGGCGGCGGCGGCGGTGGTCGTCGTCGTGGCGGCGGGGGTCCCGCTGTCCGAGGGGCCTGCGGTGGCCCATCCGACTGCACCGGCGGTGAGCCCGATGACGGCGACAGCGACAGCAGCGATGTTCTTCATGGCAGGTTTCCTCATGACATTGCCCTTTCAAGGGGAGTACCAGCAGCGTGCCCGGCCGGCGTGAGCACGGCGCCAAGACGATGTGAGGAAAGTGTGAGCAACCTCAGACCCGGCTGGATGGGCAGAAGTCGTGCAGGACGCAGTCCTCACAGCGTGGCGTCCGCGACAGGCAGACCCGGCGGCCGTGCTCGATCAGGCGCAGGCTGAACAAGCCACGTTGGGCGGGCGGGATCATGGCGTTGAGCTCGAGCTCCACCTTCACGGGATCCGTCTCGATCGTCAGGCCCAGGCGACGGCTGAGTCGCCCGACGTGGGTGTCGACGGGAAGACCGGGGAGGTCCATGGCCACGCTGCGCACGACGTTGGCCGTCTTGCGGCCGACGCCCGGCAGCTTGGTCAGGTCCTCCATCGAGGTCGGGATCTCGCCGCCGTGGCGCTCCACGACCGCCCTGGCCATGCCGAGCAGGCTCTTGGCCTTGTTCCGGTAGAAGCCAGTCGAGTGGATGAGGGCTTCGAGCTCGGTGACGTCTGCCACAGCCAGATCCTCGACGAAGGGAAACCGGGCGAACAGGGCCGGGGTCACCAGGTTCACCCGCTCGTCGGTGGTCTGGGCCGAGAGGATGGTGGCTGCGAGGAGCTCGTAGGGATTCCGGTGACGAAGGGCGCACACCGCGTCCGGGTACTCGGTGGCCAGGCGCGCCATCGTCTCGCGGGCGCGGCCCTTCGGCGATCGCGGTCTGGCCATGGCGCCCAACCTACGCTCGCCTGAATGCGAGTCGACCGCCATCCGACGCTGGCCGAGACGGACGCAGCCGCGGTCACGGCGCTGCTCGACCGTGCCCGCGTCGTCGACGGACGCGCGCCGCTCAGCGAGCGCAAGTGGATCGACGCGCTGGAGTCAGGACCCGAAGGGGTCGCCACCGTGTTGGCGCGCGAGTCGGAGGACGGCTCGCTGGTAGGTGTCGCGCAGGTGAGCGGGCATGGAGCGGCATGGGGCGTCGAGTTGGTGATCGACCCCGACCACCGCTCGCGTGAGGAGGAGATCGGCGAGGCCTTGCTCGGTGCTGCCGTCGATGCGGTGGCGGAGGCGGGCGGTGGACGCATCTATCTCTGGGTGAGCCACGCCGGTCCCGGTGACGATCGCGTCGCCGCCACGCGCGGCCTCGTACCCGGGCGCGAGCTGCTCCAGATGCGGCGTCCGTTGCCCGTGGGCCAGCCGTTCGAGCTGGCGACGCGGCCGTTCGTACGAGGGAAGGACGAAGCGGCATGGCTGGCCGTCAACAACCGCGCCTTCGCCGCACACCCCGAACAAGGGGGCTGGACCGAGGCCAACCTGGCCGCACGCATGCGCGAGCCGTGGTTCGACCCCGCCGGCTTCTTGCTCCACGAGCGCGACGGACGACTGGCCGGCTTCTGCTGGACGAAGATCCACGCCGACCAGGACCCGACCCTCGGCGAGATCTACGTCATCGGCGTCGACCCCGACTTCAAGGGCGCGGGCATCGGTCGCCCCCTGGTGCTGGCCGGGCTCGACTCGCTCGCTCGCCGCGGCGCGGCCATCGGCATGCTGTACGTCGACCCGTCCAATCACTCGGCCATGCGGCTCTACGACGGGCTCGGCTTCTCGGTCGACCACGTGGACCGCGCGTACGTCGGCGAGGTCGAGCCCAGGGTTACGACGTGACGGCCCCCGCGCCCGCGCCGACCAGGCTGCCCACGATGAACGTCACGCTGGCGGCAAGGGCGGCCAGCAGCAGCTGACGACCGGCGGTGCGCACCGCAGACCGACCAGTGAAGCGCGACAGGACGATTCCGACGGCGCCGGTGGCGGCGATGCCCAGGGCAGCCGACGTGACCGTGGCCGCGGTTCCGTGGGCGAAGAACCATGGCAACAGCGGGATGAGCGCGCCCACCGCGAACGCGATGAATGAGGACGTGGCCGCCTTTCCCGGCGAGCCGAGCTCGGCTGGGTCGATGCCGAGCTCCTCGCGGGCATGGGTCTCCAGCGCCAGGTCGGGATCGCGCATCATCTCGGTCGCGAGGTCATCGGCCACGTCCGGCTGCACCCCGCGGCTGCGATAGATCGCGGCCAGCTCCCGCCGCTCGCTCTCCGGTCTGCGCTGGATCTCCACCCGCTCCATCTCCAGTTCCGCCTCCAGCAGCTCGGCCTGGGCCCGCATCGAGCCGTACTCGCCCGATGCCATGGAGAACGCGCCGCCCACCAGGCCGGCCAGGCCGGCCAGGCGCACGATGCCCGGCGCAGGGTTGGCGCCCGCGACACCGAGAATGAGCGAGACGTTGGAGACGAGGCCGTCGCTGAACCCGAAGACCGCAGCGCGGGCCGCGCCACCCTGGATGTCCCGGTGGTGGTGCTCCGGGTTGACGGGCACGCGGGCCATCGCCCGAATCTACCCCTGCCGCACGCGTACCCTCGGGGACGTGCCGTCCCGACACGACCTCGATCGCGCCGCGCTGGCCACTCTGCTGGCCGACGAGCCTCGCTACCGGATCGACCAGCTGTGGGACGGGCTCTACCGGCGTGCCCTCGACCCCGAGGACATCACCGAGCTCCCGCGCTCGCTCCGCACCCGGTTGGCCGCCGAACCGGCGCTTGCGCCCGCGTTGACGCTCGATGCCGAGCGTGCGAGCGACCGGGGCACCACCGTGAAGTGGCTGTGGCGGCTGAGCGACGGGGCGCGGGTGGAGACGGTGCTCATGCACTACCCGGGGCGGTCGACCGTCTGCGTGTCGACCCAGGCTGGTTGCGCGATGGCGTGCGGGTTCTGCGCCACCGGGCAAGCGGGCTTCGAGCGCCATCTCACGTCCGGCGAGATCGTCGAGCAGGTGATCCGGGCCGTACGTGCAGCCAGCGCAAGTGAGCGGCGGGTGTCCAACGTGGTGTTCATGGGCATGGGCGAGCCCCTGGCCAACTACGACCGAGTGTGGGGCGCGGTCGAGCGCCTGCACGGCGAGATGGGCCTGTCGGCGAGGCACCTCACCGTGTCGACCGTGGGCATCGTCCCCGGCATCAACCGCCTGGCACGCGAGGACCTGCCTGTGAACCTCGCCGTCTCACTGCACGCGGCCAACGACGTCCTCCGCGACGAGCTCGTGCCCATCAACCGCCGATACCCGCTGACGACGCTCGTCGCGGCGTGCGAGGCGTACGTCGCGGCCAAGGGACGGCGCCTCTCCATCGAGTGGGCGCTGATCGACGGAACCAACGACCGCCCGTCCGACGCGGCAGAGCTGGCGGCCATCGCCTGCCGGCTCCGCGCCCACGTCAACCTGATCCCGCTCAACCCCACGCCGGGCTGGCCCACCCGCGGCACCTCGGCGGCAGGTGTGCGGCGCTTCCGCGATCGCCTGGTGGATCTCGGTGTCAACGCGACGGTGCGACAGAACCGGGGCACCGAGATCGACGCCGCCTGTGGCCAGCTGGCGGGCACAGTCAGCAGCACCGAAGTGCGGTTGACGAGCCGCGGCTGAGAGACTGGACCCTCATGGAAACGCGTAGGTGGATCAACCAGAGCCAGCCCCAGACGCTGGTCGTCGCTGTGTTCCTGCTCTACATGACGGCCGCGTTCAACCTGCTGTTCGGATTGCACGACGCTCCGTACGCCGACGCGTTCATCCACCTGACGCACTCCGCGGGCAGCACCAACACGCTCCTGAACCTCACCCGCCTGGTGGTCACGATCGGCGCGGTGGCCGCCGGCTACGGGATCGCCAACGAGCGCAAGTGGGCGTACCGGCTCGCCGTCGTGGTCGCAGCCGTCCCTCTCGTCACGCTCCTGTACGTGTGCGTGGCTTACCAGATCAGCCCGTTCAGCTTCCCGCTGCTCAACACGCTGTTCACGGTGGCCCTGTTCGCCCTCCTCGTGCACCCGCAGAGCCGCGAGTACCAGCGCATCTGGTTCAAGTAGCCGATCAGCGGAACTCCGGGATCACCTTCTCCGCGAACAGGCGCATGGTCTGGTCGGACGGGTAGTCGCTGCACCAGGGCATGAACGACGTGCAGCCGAGGTCCATGTAGGTGCGGATCCTCTCCGCGACCTGCTCGGGCGTGCCGACGAGGTTGCCCGCGGCCCACGACTCGAGGGGCTCGCCCCAGAACGACTTGGATCCGCCGTCCTCGATCTCCTTCTCGGTCTCCCGCACGTAGACCTCGGGCGACCAGGTCTTCTCGATCTCGTCGTAGTCGCGTCCGACGTCCTTGCAGTGACGCTTGAGGACCTCCGTCTTGTGTGCGAACTCCTCCGGCTTGCCGCCGAAGTTGGACCGATCGGCGTGACGAGCGACCACCCGCAACGTGAGCTGCTCGCCGCCCCCGCCGACGAGCACGGGCGGGTGGGGCTGCTGCAGGGGCTTGGGGTCGCAGTTGGCCCGCTTGACGCTGAAGTACGTGCCGTCGTAGGTCGCCTCGGATTCGGACCACATGAGCTTGACGATCTCGACCGCCTCGCGCAGCTGGCCGATGCGCACCTTGGCCGACGGGAACTCATAGCCGTAGGCCTCGTACTCGTTCTGGTACCAGCCCGCACCGATGCCCCAGTCGAGGCGACCGCCGCTGATGACGTCGAACGTCGAGGTCATCTTGGCGAGCAGGGCCGGGTTCCGGTAGCCGTTGCATCCCACCATCTGACCGATGCGGATGCGCGAGGTCCGCTGGCTGATGGCGGCAGCGGTCATCCAGCACTCGAACACCGCCTCATGGGCCGGACGGGGCACGTTGTGGAAGTGGTCGTAGAGCCAGAGCGAGTCGTAGCCGAGCTCCTCGGCGAGCACGGCGATCTCGACGGCGCGTTGCCATTTCGCGTCTGCGCCGTCGATCGACGACAGCTCCATCTTCCAGCCCTGAGGCATGAACACACCGAAGGTGGCAGGCATGCCGCTCACCCTACGTCGTGGTGGTCGTCGTGCTCTCCGTCGTCGTCGTCGTTGGTTCGGTGGTCGTTGTCGTCGGCTCGGTGGTGGTGGTCGGCGGTGTCGTGGTGGTCGGTGTGGTCGTCGGCGTCGTGGTCGTCGGCACCGTCGTGGTCGTCTTGGGCGGACGGGGCTTCTTCGTCGTGGTGGTGGTGTCCGCCGGTGGCGCGACCGTGGTCGACGTCGTCGTCGGCGAGGGCCCGATGTCGATGAGCGGACGGCGACCGGCCTGGGCATCGGTGGCGCCCGCCCCACCTCGACCGCCCAGGGGCGCGAGGAGCGCGACGAGATTCCGCGGCGACGCGTGCCCGCCGCCGCCACCGTTCCCACGCCGAACCCGACCGACCGATGCGGCGAGGACGATCTGCGCGGGCGCGGCATCCGAGAGCGGTCCGAGGGCAGGGAACAGATCGCCGGTGAAGACGTCCGCCACTTCGCCCGGCGCCGCCGCGGTGGGCGGACCGGTGCCCTCGACCTGCAGGTCGAGCGCCTGACCGCTGCCCCCTTGCCGCAGTACGAGGTCGCGGTGATCCGTGCCCAGGCCGTTGACGAACAAGGCCACCGCCATGCCGACGATCACTGCGAACACGAAGAAACGGGCACGCACCGAACCACCCCCCTCATCCCCGCCGGCACGATAGCCAGATTCTGGAGGCGGTGTCGCTCAGCCGATGAGGCCGCCGCCGCGTGGCACGGTGGTGGTCGTCGATCGCACGGTGGTGGAGCTGGACGACGTCGTCGTCTGCTCGGGCCGCTGGGATCCGCCCAACACGGCATCGGGCCGGAGGTCCTCGAAGATGCGCGTCGCCTCCTCGCCGAGGTAGACGACCGACTGCTTGCCGGCTGTGCCCACCCGTCCCGGCACCACGATGTTGCCGAGCGAGGCCGGCTCGAGACGCCGCGCGAGCGCGCCGAGGGGCAGCACCTCGTCGGCGCCGACGTCGAGGTCGACGTGCCGCATCATGATCTGGATCCAGCGGCGGACGCCGCCGTCGTCACCGACCTCCGCGCGCATCTTGGCGAGGGCGGCGAGGATGAGCTTCCCCTGGTTCTCCGAACGCGAGAAGTCGCCGTTGGGCACGTCGTGGCGGTCGCGGCAGAACGCCAACGCCTCGTTGCCGTTGAAGTGGTGCCATCCGGGCTCGAAGTGGGCGCCCGAATAGCTGTCGTTCATCCGACGCTCGACGAGGACGTCGACGCCGCCCAGTTCGTCGACCATCCCCGCCAGGCCGGTGAAGCTCGTGAGCACGTAGTAGTGGACAGGCAGACCCGTGAGGTGGCGCACCGTCTCGGCCAGCAGATCAGGCCCGCCCAGCTGCAGCGCAGTGTTGATCTTTCCTGCACCGTGACCGGGGATGTCCACCCATGAGTCGCGCGGGAATCCCACGACCGTGCCTTCGAGCGTCTTGGGGTTGATGGCGAGTAGATGGATCGAGTCCGAGCGGGTACGCCGGACGTCCTCGTTGGGCCGGGCGTCCGAGCCGGCCACGAGGATGAACAGCAGGTGTCCCGGGATCGGCGTGTCGCTCGAGAACGCGATCGTGCCGTAGGGGCGGCCGTTGGGGCTCTTGAGCCCGCGCGCTGGGCGGGGTTCGGGAATTGGCGCCCGACCGAGCTGCGGCGGCGGCACGGTGACGGGTGCAGCCGTGACCACGGTGGTCGTGCCCTTGGGCTTGCCGATGACGAGGTCGGCTCTGCGCTTCCCTGAGCAGCCGGCCGCGAGCGCGGCGATCACGAGCGTGACGACGACAGCGCGACGCATGGTACCGACACCCTACGATCCGGGACATGGAATCGGCGCGATGGCGGGTGCAGCCGGGAGACGCCGTCGACCTCGGCGCCATCGACCCGGGGGTGACCGACAGCGCACCCGGCGACAAGCGCGCGACCAAAGCGGCCACCAAGGAGCTCCGGCATCGCCTCGCCGACCTGCAGGGCCGCCTGTACGCCGAGAGCGGTCAGGCCCTGCTCGTGGTCCTGCAGGCGCTCGACGCGGGAGGCAAGGACGGCACCATCAAGCACGTCTTCAAGGGCGTCAACCCGCAAGGGTGCAAGGTGACCTCGTTCAAGCAGCCGAACGACCATGAGCTGGCCCACGACTTCCTCTGGCGCATCCATCAGAACACGCCGCACAAGGGCATGATCGGGATCTTCAACCGGTCGCACTACGAGGACGTGCTCATCGTCCGGGTGCACGACCTGGTGCCCGCGCACGTATGGAAGCGGCGCTACGAGGTCATCCGCGACTTCGAGCACGAGCTCCAGCTCGAAGGCGGGGTGCGCGTCGTCAAGTTCTACCTGCACATCTCCAAGGAGGAGCAGGCGGACCGCTTTCGGCGCCGCCTGGCCCGACCGGACAAGCGCTGGAAGTTCAGCCGCGCCGACCTGAAGGAGCGAGCGCGCTGGGACGACTACCGCGAGGCGTTCAACGACGCCATCGCGGCGACGACCACCGACGCCGCGCCGTGGTACGTCATCCCCGCGGACAACAAGTGGTACCGCAACTGGTGCGTGCTCACGACGCTGGTCGAGACGCTCGAGGACATGGATCCCCAGTACCCCGAGCCCACCGAGGATCTGCCGTCTCCCGACGACGTGGCCTAGGGACGGTCCTTCTTCGTCTTCTTGGTCGAGGCCATGGCGACGAGCAGCGCCTCCTCGTAGAAGAGGTGGTTGTCCTGCACGGCCTGTTGGGCACGCGCCTCGACGGGCGGAAAGAACCGACGGTTCGCGGCCTGCAGCCCGCCGGCTTCGACAACTTCCGCGAGGTACAGGCGGATGTAGCTGTCGGCGCCGTGGGCCCAGTCCTCGGGGACCTTGCCGGCAAACCGCACCCGCTGCCACCCGAAGCGAACGAGGTCACCGAGCTCACAGCCCGCCGCGTCGGCAACGAGACGGCGGGCCGAGTCCTCCAACGGCTCGCCCGGCTCCCGCTCCCCACCGGGCAGCGCCCAGGGCTCGTCACCTCGCCGCTTGGCCAGGAGCAACTCGTTGCCCGCGAAGGCGAACACGTACACCGCCTTCGTGAGCTCCTCCGGCGGCGGCTCGTCCGAGAGGATGTCGGTGACCTCGGCCGGCTGGGTGAACCAGTCGACCTCCTCCTTGCGCAGTGTCCGCCGCATCCGACCGCTTAGAGCGGGAAATCCCCGGTGATATCGGGCGGGAGGCTGAAGTCGAGGGCCACGACCAGCGATGCTAGGAGGATGGACGCGAACGCGCTCGTCCGCGACGCACTGGAGCTGCTCTTCGTGGTCGCCGTCGGCGGCATGCTGGTGTCCGCCGTCCGCAAGCTGCGGGCGGGCCAGATCCAGGTCGTGCGCTGCCCGAGTTGCCATCGGCCGACGTCACGCGCCTACCCACGCTGCAAGCACTGCGGCGCCCCCCTCCCCTGACTTCAGGAAGGGGTAGGGCCTGCGACGTGTTCCCCGTGGTCTCGACAGCGAGCTTCGAAGTGGCCCGGGGTCACGTAGACGGTGAGGCGCCGGCCGCACACCGCGCAGAAGCGTGGCGGGTCGAGCTCGCGTCCGCACCCCGTGCACTGCGAAATCGAACGCCCGCAGCCGGTGCAGTGCGGCCCGGGCCCACCCATCAGATGACCTTGGAGAGCACCCCGACGGGCATGCGCAGGTCCTCGAGCATGCGGAGATCCTCGTCCGGCGAACGACCGAGGGTGGTGAGGTAGTTGCCGACGATGAGGGCGTTGATGCCGGACGTCATCCCCATCGACTGCAGCTCCCGCAAGGTGACCTCGCGGCCGCCCGCATACCTGAGAATGACACTGGGGAGGGCAAGACGAGCCAGCGCAATCCAGCGGATGGCCTCGAGAGCGGGCACGAGGGGGCGGTCGCCGAGGGGCGTACCGGGTCGGGGGTTGAGGAAGTTGATCGGCACCTCGGCCGGCTCCACCTCTCGCAACTGACCGAGGAGCTCGAGCCGTTGCTCGTCGCTCTCGCCCATGCCGAACAGCACGCCGCAGCACAGCTCCATGCCGTGCTCGCGGACGAGCTGGCACGTCTCGAAGCGTTCCTCCCAGCTGTGGGTTGTGACGATGCGCGGGAAGAACGAGCGGGCCGTCTCCAGGTTGTGGTTGTAGCGATGCACGCCGGCGTCGGAGAACCGCCGGGCCTGCTCATCGGTCAGGATTCCGGCGCTGATCGCCACGTTGAGCTGCGTCTCCTTGCGCACCAACGCGGTGAGCTCGATGAGCTGGCTCATGAGGCGCTCGTCGGGGCCGCGCACCGCGAGCACGAGACAGAACTCGCTGGCCCCGAGCCCGGCCGTCTCCCTCGCCGCCGCCAGCACCTCGTCGGGATCCAGCATCGGGGTGGCCTTGACGATCGACTCGAACTTGGCCGACTGGCTGCAGAAGTGGCAGTCCTCCGGGCAGCCGCCCGTCTTGGCCGAGATGATCCCCTCGACCTCGACCTCGGGACCGCACCAGGCCAGGCGGACCTCGTGGGCGAGGGCTGCGAGCGACGGGACCGCTTCGTCCGGCAGCAGCGCTAGCTCGGTGAGCTCATCCATGGTGAGCTGACGCCGATCGTCGAGCAGGGCATGGCCGGCCGCCGCCAGCAGGTCACGGGTCCCGAGCACGGCGAGACCCTAGAGGAGCTAGGAGAGCAGGTCCCAGAAACGGGGGACGAACACGATGGCGGCGATCACCGCCGCGCCCACTGCGGCGACCAGCACCGCGCCCGCTGCGAGGTCCTTGACCACCTCGACGCGCTGGTGCCAATCCGGCTGCACGATGTCGAGCACCGCTTCGATGGCCGTGTTGAGGATCTCGCCGAGGAGCACGAGCACGATGGCGAAGATGAGTGCAGCCCACTCCGTCAGTGGCAGCCGGAAGGCGGCCGCTCCTATCAGGACACCGACCGCTGCCACCAGGTGGAAGCGCATGTTGGGTTCGTGGCGCACCATCCATCGCACGCCGCGTACGGCGTAGCGGAACGACGCGAGTCGGGGGCGGTCGGCGTCCTTAATGTCGCCAGGCTTGCACGAGGGCGTGCAGCCCGCTCGTGGTGAGCTCGACCATCTCGTCGTCGCGTGTGGGATCGCCGAGCTCGAGCCAGTGCAGCACCGACTCGACCATGTACGAGGTCACCGTCTCCGCGCCCCACGCCAGCAGCTTGCGGTCGTGACCGAGGATCGGCTGCAACAGGGTCCGGGACGCGAGCAGCGCCCGCTCGCGATGGGTGTGGGCGTACTCGGCGAACTGGGGCTCTCGGGCCGCGTGCCGGAACAAGAGACTGAATCCGTCGGGGTCCTCACGGGCGACGACGAGCATCGACCGGGCCCCGATGCCGCGCCGGTCGGCCCGTGACATGCGGGTGAGGAACTCCTCGGCCAGGCGATCGGAGACCCGCTCCAGCACGGCCCGGTAGAGCTCTTCCTTCGAGTCGAAGTGGCGGTAGACGATCAGCTTGGTGATGCCTGAGGCTGCGGCCACGTCCTCCATGGAGGTGGCCGCATAGCCCGACTGGGCGAAGGCACGCGCGGCACCGCGCAGGATCGTCTCCTGGCGCTCCGCTCGGGGCAGCAGCACCCGCGCCTCGCTGCTCACGTGACGAAGTCGCGGCGCATGAGGGCGACGAGGTACAGCACCACGGCCGGACCGCTGCCGGCGACGTGATGGGTGGGCATGGTTGCCCAGTGTATACGCATCGGTTTACACTTTCGAGTATGGCTCAATCCGAGAACACCTCCTTGCAGACGGAGTGGACGGAGGAGGAGCTGCTCGCCTCCCATCCCACCAGCGAGCCGCTCGTCGCCGGCGGAGTGCGCTGCCACGGCGGCTTCGACGCCGACGGTGCGTATGTGTCGCCCCGGACGCTCAACCGCTGGCCCGCCATCGACGGGTGGAAGGCGCAGCGTGCTGAGCAGTTCGGCACCGAGCTCCTCGACATCCCCCTCGATCGCTGGCCCGAGAACTATCCCAACGTGCCGCAGGCGAAGTACCTCCTGTCCGAAGGGGTGCGCGAGCCGATCATCTCGACGCTCACTCGCATCGGCACCGTCGAGGGCTTCGGTTCGATGATCCGCTACTCCGTCATCCCGGATCTGCAGCAGCGCTTCGACGAAGACGTCCGCGGAACGGCCATGTGGCACCTCGACAAGGGCCTGTACGAGGCCCACGCGCGTGACGAGTCAGGGTTCGAAGCCGAGGGCGGTCACAAGCAGATGTGGTTTGCAGCGCGCGACGTCGCCTTCGAGAACCCGGTCACCGCCGACGAGACGGCGCTGATGCTGCAACGCATGGGTTTCGCCGAGAAGGGCGGCGCCATGGACATCCCCAAGATGATCAAGGAGGCCATGGCCAACCGGCTGCTTCCCGCCGACATCCCCTTCGAGCTGGAGTCCCTCGTCGAGCGCATGGCGCGGCTGCTCCTGATCGAGATCTCCGCCTACCACGTGTTCGCGTGGGCCGAGGAGGTGCTGTCCGACGCCGACCTCACCGCCGGCGAGGGTGACGCGGCGCGGATCGTGTCCTACATCCGTCAGGACGAGGCACCCCACGTGGAGTACCTCAAGACCACATTGTCGGAGATGCGCGACCGCACCTGGATCGGGACGTCGGGCAAGCAGTTCATCGGTGCAGGGATGATCGGCGCCATCTGGGACCGAGCCGTCGACGAGTCGCTCGGCATCCGGCGTGAGCAGAATCTCAAGCTCACATTGCGAGAGGTCGAGCATGCCGTCGCCAAGCGGTCCGATCGCGACGACGTGCTCGAGCAGTTCCACTCGCTGGGCTCGATCCGGCCGACCGACGATGGGTCCTTCGTCGAGGCGGTGACGTACTAAGTGAAGTTCGGCATCTTCTACGAGCACCAACTCCCGCGTCCGTGGGAGGAGGACGACGAGCGCCAGCTCATCCAGGACGCGCTCGAGCAGGTCGAGCTGGCCGACAAGCTCGGATTCGACGTGGTGTGGGAGGTCGAGCACCACTTCCTCGAGGAGTACTCGCACAGCTCCGCGCCCGAGGTCTTCCTCGCCGCCGCGTCCCAGCGCACCAAGAACATCCGGCTCGGACACGGCATCGTGCAGACGCCTCCCGCCTTCAATCATCCGGCCCGGGTGGCGGAGCGCATCTCGACCCTCGACCTGGTGAGCAACGGCCGCGTCGAGTTCGGCACCGGCGAGTCCTCATCGGAAGCGGAGCTGGCGGGGTTCGGCATCGATCCTTTCTTCAAGCGCGACATGTGGCTCGAGGGCCTGGAGGTCGCCATTCGTTGCATGACCGAGACGCCATTCACCGGACACGACGGCAAGTACGTGCAGATGCCGCCCCGCAACGTCATTCCCAAGCCGGTGCAGAAGCCGCATCCGCCGCTGTGGGTCGCGTGCTCACGCCGCGACACCATCCACCTGGCGGCCCAGAAGGGCATTGGCGCGCTCACGTTCGCCTTCATCGATCCCGAAGAGGCGCGCTCGTGGATCGACGACTACCACCGGACCCTCGCCACCGAGTCCGTCCCGGTGGGCAAGGCCGTCAACGCCAACATGGCGTGCGTGACCACCTTCATGTGCGCGCCGACGGAGCAGGAGGCCATCGACCGGGGCCTCGAAGGGGCCAACTTCTTCGGCTACTCCCTCGGGCACTACTACATCTTCGGCGAGCACCAGCCCGGCGTCACCGACGTGTGGCAGCAGTACCAACAACGACGCGACGAGGTGGGCTACTCCCCGGAGGTGGCAGCCGCCATCGAGGCCGAGCGCCTCGGTGCCAAGGTCGCCCAGGACGGCGTCAGCGGCCTGCGCGGCGCCGTCGGCTCCCCCGAGCAGATCCGCGAGTACCTACGGCGCTACGAGGATGCGGGCGTCGACCAGATCATCTTCGTGAGCCAGGCCGGCAAGAACCGCCACGAGCACATCATGGAGAGCCTCGAGCTGTTCGGACGTGAGGTGCTGCCCGAGTTCATGGAACGGGAGGAGCGCGACCGTCCGGCCAAGGACAAGGAGCTGGCGCCCGTCATCGAGGCGGCGATGGCCCGCAAGGTCGACGACACTCCCCCGTTGCCATCGCCGGACTACTCGTTCCCGGCCATCCCCAAGCGCATGGCCGACGCGAGTGGCAACGAGCAGTTCAAGAAGTTCCTCTCGGACTTCGAGCGCGACCGGGCCGCCGGTATACGCGACCCCGAGGCGGGCATCGCCGGATGAGTCAGGCCAAGCCGGCGGCGCCCAGGAGCGCGCCGCCGTCGATCACCAGGGTGTGGCCAGTGACCCATGCCGCCGCGTCCGAGCAGAGGTAGAGGGCACCGGCGGCGATGTCCTCGGGCACGCCGAGGCGGTGCAGCGGCGTGCGCTTGGCCACGATCTCCTCGGCGGGCTCCCAGAGCGCTCGCGCGAAGTCGGTCTTCACCAGTCCTGGCGCGATGGCGTTGACGCGCACACTCGGCGCCAGCTCGTGGGCCAGGTGGCCGGTGAGGTGGATGAGGGCGGCCTTGGTGTTGTCGTAGATGCCGATGCCACCGCCGAAGGTGAGACCGCCGATCGACGCGATGTTGAGAACCGTGCCGCCGTGCTCCTTCATCCACGCGTTCCACGCGTGTTGGGTCCAGACGAGCGGGCCGCGGAGGTTGACCTCGACGGTCTTGTCGTAGCGGCCGAGGTCGATGTCGATGGCGGGGCCCATGTACGGGTTGGTGGCGGCGTTGTTGACGAGGATGTCCAAGCGTCCGAAGCGCTCGATGGTGGCGGCGATGGCGGCCTCCGCATCGTCCGGTCGTCCAGCGTTCGCGGCCGTCCATGCCACCTCGCCCTTCATCTCGGCCGCAGCGGCTTCGAGGGCCTCTGGCTTGCGCGACGAGATCATGACGGAGGCGCCCGAGGCCGCGAACTCGGCGGCGATGGCCTTGCCGATGCCCTTCGACGCGCCCGTGACGAGGGCGACCTTCCCGTCCAGTCTGAGGTCCATGGCGGCGACTGTAGGGGCTGAACCACGGCCGCGGCCTGCGCCGCGAACCGAGCGCAAACCCATTCCGCCCTAGCGTGGACGTATGGCGACAGAGGGGGTCAGGCAGCACCGGCAGATCCGCCGCAACGCCGCGGCCCTGATCGCCATGGCGGGCAGCCTCAATGTCGTCTCCGCCCTCACGCCCCCGCTGTGGAGCCGCTTCCACGAACTGCTGTCCCTCTTCCCCCTGGCCGTCTCCGAGTCGGCCGCCGCCTTCGTCACGGCCGCCGGCATCGGGCTGGTCTTCCTCGCCCGAGGGATGCGGCGGGGTCAGCGCTCGGCCTGGGCCCTCGCCGTCGTGCTGCTGCTCGGTTCGACGCTGCTGCACCTGCTCAAGGGCATCGACGTCGAGGAGGCCGTCGTGGCCCTCGGCGTGGCGGGGTACCTGCTCCGGCGACGAGCGAGCTTCACCGTCGCCGCCGACGAGGCGTCGGCCCGTTGGGGCGCCGCCGCGCTGGCGCTCGCCGGCGCCGGCGCGTTGCTCGTCGTTGCCGTCCGACCGGCCAACGCGGTGACCCTGGCCGCGGTGACCGTCACCGCCACGATCGCCGGACTGGCGGCGGCGTGGCTGCTGTTCCGGCCCCGTCGTCCGGCCCAGCGCGCAGCAGGTCGGGCGCAGCGCGCACGCGCGGTCGACATCGTGCGTCGCCACGGCGGGGACACGCTCTCGTACTTCGCGCTGCGTGGTGACAAGCGCTACTTCATCTGGGGTGACACCGTCGTCGCCTACGCGGTCATCGGCGGCGTGTGTCTCGTCTCCCCCGACCCCATCGGTCCTGAGGACGAGCGGGGTCCGGCGTGGGCCGCCTACCGCGACTACGCCAGCGCGCACGGCTGGGACGTCGCCGTCCTCGGCGCGTGCGAGGAGTGGCTGCCGCTCTACCGTTCGACGGGCATGCGCGCGGTCTACGTCGGCGACGAGGGGATCGTCGACGTCGACGCCTTCCACCTCGACGGCGGACACATGAAGGGGCTACGCCAAGCCGTCAACCGCATCGACCGCAACGGCTACCGCGTCCAGTTCTACGACCCGGCCGGCATCGGTGAAGGCCTGCGCACGCAACTGCACAGAGTCATGACCCAGAGTCGAAGGGGCAAGGCGGAGCGAGGCTTCTCGATGACGCTGGGCCGGGCCTTCGACCCGGCCGACGAAGGCCTGCTGCTGGCCGTCGCCTTCGACCGCGACGACCAGGCGGTGGCGTTCTGTCAGTTCGTCCCCGCCAGCGACGTCAACGGCTACTCGCTGGACCTCATGCGCCGCGACAAGGGCGAGCACCCGAACGGCCTCGTCGACTTCGTCGTCGTCCGCACCATCCAGCACCTGCGCGAAGCGGGCTGCGGCGGTCTCGGACTCAACTTCGCCACGCTCCGGGGTGTGATGGCGGGTGAGCGGGGCGGGGGGGTGTGGAAGCGGGTCCAACGCTGGCTGCTGTACCGGCTGTCCGACGATCTGCAGATCGAGTCACTGTGGCGGTTCAACGCCAAGTACGACCCGGCGTGGATGCCGAGGTACGCCGTCTTTGCCGACCCCGAGCAGGTGCTGTCCACCGCCGTGGCCATCGCCAGGGCCGAGTCGTTCTCCGAGCTCCCGCTCGTCGGTCGCTTCTTCACGCCGAGGCCGGCACCACCGCAGCCCGCCGCCGCCTGACGCTGCGCGACGATGGGCGCTCCATGCCCAACCGCCTCGCGTCCGAGACCAGCCCGTACCTGCGCCAGCACGCGGACAACCCCGTCGACTGGTATCCGTGGGGCGACGAGGCCTTCGACGAGGCGCGGCGGCGAGGTGTGCCGGTCCTGCTGTCCGTCGGCTACTCGGCGTGTCACTGGTGCCACGTCATGGCCCATGAGTCCTTCGAGGACGAGTCGACGGCCTCGGTCGTCAACCGCCTGTTCGTCGCGGTGAAGGTGGATCGCGAGGAACGGCCCGACGTCGACGCCGTCTACATGGAAGCCGTGCAGGCCATGACCGGCAGCGGCGGCTGGCCGATGACCGTGTTCCTCGCGCCGGACGGACGCCCGTTCTACGGCGGCACCTACTTCCCGCCCGAGCCGCGCCACGGCATGCCGTCGTTCCGCCAGGTGCTGGAAGCGGTCGACGACGTGTGGCGCACCCGTCCCGAGGAGGTCGAGCAGCAGGCGGCGGGGCTGGTGGACGCGGTGCGCTCTCGGACCACCGTCGGTTCGGACGCATCGACGGAGCTCAGTCCGTCGATGTTGGACGGCGCGTACCGCGTGTTGCGGGCCAACCACGACGACGAGTGGGGCGGGTTCGGCCGCGCACCGAAGTTCCCGCAGCCCGCGATGCTCGAGCTGCTGCTGCGTGCCTACGCCCACAACCGCGCGCCCGAGACGATGGCGGTGCTGGAGACGTCGTTGGATGCGATGGCGTCGGGTGGCATGTACGACCACCTCGGCGGCGGCTTCGCCCGCTACTCGGTGGATGCGTTCTGGATGGTGCCGCACTTCGAGAAGATGCTCTACGACCAGGCCGGCTTGGCGCGCGTGTACCTGCACGCGTGGCAGGTGAGTGGCCACGAGCGGTGGCGCCAGGTGCTGGAGGAGACGATCGGCTACGTGCTGCGGGACCTGCGCTCCCCTGCCGGGGGGTTGTGCTCGGCGGAGGACGCCGACTCCGAGGGCGAGGAGGGGAAGTTCTACGTCTGGCAACTCGACGAGCTGATGTCCGTCGTGGGCGGGGATGCGTCGGTGGCCGAGTGGTACGGCGTGACGAAGTCCGGCAACTTCGAGGGGGCCAACATCCTGCACCGGCCGGTGCGGGGCGACCTGCTGCGTCCGCCGTCGGTGGAGGAGGCGCGGGCTGCACTGTTCGAGGCCCGGTCGAAGCGAGTGCGGCCCGGGCTCGACGACAAGGTGTTGACGGAGTGGAACGCGATGTTCCTGTCAGCCTTGGCCGAGGCGGCGGGCGCGACGGGGCGGGATGACTGGTTGTCCGCGGCGGTGGAGCTGGGCGAGTTCCTGCTCTCGTCGCTGCGCCGTGCGGATGGTCGTTGGATGCGGTCGTGGCAGGCCTCGGGCGGAGCGAGGGTCCTCGCGTACGCAGCGGACTACGCGTGGTTGGTCGACGCCTTCGTCCGGCTGGGCGAGGCGACCGGTGAGGCGCGGTGGATCGCGTCCGCACGCGACGTGGCCGACGACATGCTGCGCTTGTTCTGGGACCCCGACGTCGGCGGACTGTTCACGACGGGCGAGGACGCCGAGCGCCTCATCGTGCGGTCCAAGGACCTGCTGGACGGCGCCACGCCGGCGGCCAACTCGGTGGCGGCGGTCGCGCTGCTGCGGCTGTCCGCCCTGACCGGCGAACAGCGCTATGCCGACCGAGCGGAGGCCATCCTGCGGCTCGTGGCCGAACCGCTGGCCACCCACCCCGCCGCCCTCACGTGGGCGCTGGGCGCGGTCGACATGCTGGTGACGGGCACGACCGAGATCGCCGTGGTCGGCGACCGACCCGACCTCGTCGACGCGGTGCGGTCGCGATACCTGCCGACCGCCGTGCTCGCCTGGGGTGAGCCCTACGACGGCCCGCTGTGGGCCGAGCGGAGCGAGGGCCGGGCCTACGTCTGCCGCAACTACGCCTGCCAATCCCCCGTCACCTCCGCCGAGGACCTCCTGTCCCAGCTGGGCTAATCGCCACCCCGCCCGCCCGCCCCAGCGCTCGGCCTCGCGTTCCGCGTGTTCGAGCGTGCCCCTGACGGGCACGCTCGCTCCACAGAACGAGCGCCGCAGGTCTTGTCACACCCCCTCGGCATCCTTGAGGGACATGGACGACATCGACCGCATCGTGAGCGAACTCGCAAGCCCCCAGCACGGGGTCGTTGCTCGACGCCAAGTCCTTGCGGCAGGGGCGACACCGAAGCAAGTTCGGCGGCGGACGGAGAACCGCCGATGGCACGACCTTGGCGAGGACGTCATCCGCATGCCGGCCGCCCACCGCACATGGAGGCAAGGCGTCTCTGCCGCCTGCCTCGCCGGGCCCGGAGGGGTGGCGTCGCATCGCACGGCAGCGGCGATGGACCGGCTGCCGGGATTCGCCGAGAACCGCATCGAGGTGCTGCGACTCGTCACGGCGTACTCGACCTCGACGCTGGCCGTCGTGCACAGAACCCGTTGGCTGCCGCCCTGGCACGTGCGAATCATCGACGGCATTCCCGTGACGACGACCGCCAGGACCTTGTTCGACCTCGCAGCCGTGGTCTCGTTCGAGCGTCTCAATCGTGCCGTGAACAACGCGATGGTCATGCGACTCGTGACCTACGAGCAGCTCGACGAGATGCTCCAGGAGATGGCCCTTCGTGGTCGTTCGGGCATCCGGCCCATGCGCCGTGTCCTCGCCAAGCTGGGACCAGGCAAGCCCGCCACCGCGAGCGAACTCGAGGACGAGTTCGAGGCGCTCCTCGAGGCAGCCGGCGAGCCGATTCCTGATCGCCAGGTCGACGTCGGGGGCGAGAAATGGATCGGCCGCGTCGACTATCGCGATCGTGGTACTCCCCTCGTCTACGAGATCGACGGCCGCACGTATCACCAGCAGCAACTCGAATCCGAAGCAGACGCCGAGCGGGACGCTGAGCTCGCAGCCGCCGGTCTCGTTCTGCTGCGAATCAAGCGGCATCAGATCAAGAACCGGCCCGAGTGGGTGCTGAAATTGGTCCGCGAGCTACGGCGTCGTCATTCTGTGGAGCCAGAGTGCCCGCCACGGGCACGCTCGAACACGCGGAACGCTAAGCCGAGGCGGACGACAGGACGGACTTGAAGCGGTCCGTCGACAGGGCGCGGGAGGTGGACTCGTAGGCGGCGCGGGCCACCAGTTCCATCCCGGCCGGGCGCATCATGTTGAGTCCTTGCACCTGCAGGTCGGCCACCGAGGGGCGCAGCATCAGGACCTCGGCGCCGGCCCGGCGGGCGCCCGCCACCTCGGCCGAGAGCTTGCGGGCCGGGAACATGCGCACCATCCGCTGCACGGCCGACGGCAGCCGTTCGGACGTGTCGAACGCCATCGGCGCCACGCAGATGATCAACTCGCACCCGTCGGACCCGGCCAGGTCGAGGTTGGTGGTCGAGTGGGCGCCGCCGTCGACCAGCGTCACGTCCCCCACCCGCACCGGCTTGTAGACGCCGGGGATGGCGCACGATGCCTGCACCGCGTCCGCCAGCGAGCAGGAAGGCGAGCCCTCGCGGCCCAGCACGACCCGCCGGCCGGACAGGATGTCGACGGCCACCAGCCAGAGCGGCCGCGACGGCCACTCGCCCCCGAGCTCGGCCGTCAGCCGCTCCCGGTTCTCCCGCATCGAGTACAGCCCGCCCGGGAAGGCCCGCCGCAGCGGCCCCGGGATCGAGCCGATCGGCAGCCGCGCGACGGACTGGGCCATCACGTACGCGGACCCCAGGCCCCGCCGCAGCAGACCCAGTGGCGAGCGGTACGCAGGCGCCATCACCGATCCCGAGCCGTCGTCCAGCGCCGGCATCCGCGGGTGCTCTCCATGGGCCAGGAGCCAGAAGTCCTCACTGCTCCACCCGGTCCGCAGGTAGGACCCGACCACCGATCCGGCCGACGTGCCGACGACCAGGTCGGCGGACTCGGGAACGAACCCGGCCTCGACCTCGAGGGCCCGCAGCGCACCCGCGATGTACGCCATCCCCACGGTGCCGCCGGCACCCAGGACCAAGCCTGTCTTCACGCCGCCGCTCGACTCGTCAGCCAGAACAGCTACTTGCCGAGGGAGCCGGCCGCCAGGTCCTCGGCCATGGCCCAGCCGAAGGCGATCAGGTAGTCACCGCGGTCGCGGTCCAACGACGAGAAGAACGGCTCGATCTCGGGGTCGAGCTTCTCGGGCTTGAGCGCCTCGTGATCCAGGCAGCCCGCCACTCCACCGTCGCCCGTCACCACGAAGGTGCGGTCGTCGATGCGCCCCTCGGCGCCGAAGCGCTTGGCCAGCCGACGGCCCCACGCCCGCTCCTCGCCCGACGCCTTGTGGTCGGGACGGGGCACGACGTCCTCGAGCCCCTTGAACGCCTGGTAGCCGGCGGGATCGACGAACTTGGTGCCGATGAGGACGTCCTCGTCGGGGAAGGCCAGCACGGCCCGGCGGTACTGATCCTGCATGAGCGCCTTGAGGACGGCGTCACGCCTGGACCCCCGCTTCACCGACGCCAGGCCGATGAGCAGGCACGGCGTGCCGCCGATGCGCTCGAGGGTGCAGAACGAGAAGCCCTGCACCTTGCTGTTGTCAGTCGCCCGACTGATGAGAACCCATTCCTCGCGCTGCTTCGAGAGCTCGCCGATCTCGTAGCCGGCGGGCCCATCGGCACAGATGTCGGCCATCTCGATGAGCTCACTGTCGCTGAGCGCAGTGCAGTCCTTGGTCTCGACTTGGATCGCCATCCCGCTGGTGTCTCCCGTCTCCCGACTTGACCAGGTGGTCAGTTTAGGCGTTCCGGGGACGTGTCAACCAACCAGGCAGCCCGGACCCAGGACCTCCCGCAGCTCTCCGACCAACCCGTTGCGCCCGTCGACCCGGAACTCGGCCGGCAACCGGAGCCGCTTCTCGCCCAGACGAAGGACGACCGCGCGGTCGCCCGGATGGCGCACGAGCACGCTCTTGAGCTGGTTGACCTTGGACTCGGTGAGGGCGTGGACAGGCACCGAGATCTCCAGGTCGCCACCCTCCATGGTGAGCTCGGGCCGGCGCACCTCCATGCAGACGAACTTGGGCTGGTCCTCGCGTAGGTCGAGCCGCCCCTTCACGCAGACGACGGCGTCGTCCTGGAGCAGCGACCCGTACTCCTGCATCGTGCGCGGGAACACCCACGCCTCGATGGCCGCCTCGAGATCCTCGAGGATGAAGGTGGCCATCAACTCGCCCTTCTTGGTGTACTTGCGGGACAGGTTGGTGACGACGCCGCCCACCACCTTCATCGACCCCTCCGTGGCGTCACGGAGGTCGCTGATGGAAGCCTCGACGTGGCGCCGCAGCGCTGCCTCCGCCCCCATCAGCGGGTGGTCACTGACGTAGAGCCCGAGCATCTCCTTCTCGAAGGCCAGCTTCTGACTCTTGTCGAACTCCATGTCGGGGACGGGGATGCGCACGTCGTCGAAGCCGAGGTCGGCGCCCGCCGATCCGAACAGGTCGAACTGACCCTCGGCCTCCTTGCGGCGTCGCTCGAGGGTGCGGTCGACGATCTGCTCGAACACCATGCACAGACCCTGGCGGGGATGGGCCATGGCGTCGAAGGCGCCGCCTTTGATCAGCGACTCCACCGTGCGTTTGTTCAGCACCATCGGGTCGACGCGGTTGCAGAAGTCGTAGAAGTCGCCGAACGGACCGTTCGCCTCGCGCTCGGCGACGATGTGGCCGACCAGACCGGTGCCGACGTTGCGCACTGCGGAGAGCCCGAACGGGATGGTCTGGCCGAGCGCCGCGAACTCGGACTCGGACACGTTGACGTCGGGCACGAGCACCTGGATGCCGAGGTTGCGGCATTCGGACAGGTACACCGCGGTCTTGTCCTTGTCGTCCTTGACGGAGGTGAGCAGCGCGGCCAGGTACTCCACGGGATGGTGCGCCTTCAACCACGCCGTCTGATAGGCGACGAAGCCGTACCCGTAGGAGTGACTCTTGTTGAAGGCGTAGTCCGCGAAGGGCTCGATGATGTCGAACAGCTTCTTGCCGATGTCGGCGCCGTAGCCCTGGGTGGCGCAGCCCGCGGTGAACTTCTCGCGCTCCTTGGCGATGAGCTCGCGGATCTTCTTGCCGCACGCCTTGCGCAGGTTGTCGGCTTCCTCGAGCGTGTAGCCCGCGAACTTCTGGGCGACCCGCATCACCGACTCCTGGTAGATCATCAGGCCCTGCGTGTCGCCGAGGAGGTCCTCGAGGTCGGGGTGCAGGTAGGTGATCGGCTTCCGACCGTTCTTCCGGTCGGCGTAGTCGTTGTGCATGTTGGCCGCCATCGGGCCGGGGCGGTACAGCGCGACCAGCGCGGCCACGTCGTCGAACGAGGTCGGCGCCAGCGAACGCATGAGCGCGCGCATGGGCCCGCCCTCGAGCTGGAACACGCCGATGGAGTCGCCCTTGCGCAACATGGCCAGCGTCGGCTCGTCGTCGAGCGGGATCGTGTCGATGTCCGGACGGACCCCGGTGGACTTCTCGATGAGGTCGAGCGCACGCTCGATCACCGAGAGGTTGCGCAGCCCCAGGAAGTCCATCTTCAGGAGGCCCATCTCCTCGACACCGTGCATCTCGTACTGGGTGACGATGGGCGAGTCCTCGGGTGACCCGCCCGGCTCGGGCTTGCGCTGGATGGGCAGGTACTCGGTGAGGGCTTCTCGGGTGATCACCACGGCCGCGGCGTGGATGCCGTCCTGGCGCCGTAGCCCCTCGAGTCCCTTGGCGACGTCGATGACGGCCTTGGCCTCGGGATCGACGGCGTACATGTCGCGCAGCTCGCCGGCCATCTTGTAGCCGTCGGCGTGCTTGGGGATCAGCTCCAGACACGCTCGCAGCGGCGTGTCACGGCCCATGATGAGCGGCGGCATGGCCTTGGCGATGCGATCGCCGACCGCGTACGGATACCCGAGCACGCGCGCCGCGTCGCGCACCGCGGCTCGGGCCTTGATGGTGGAGAAGGTGACGATCTGTGCGACGTGGTCCCACCCGTAGCGCTCCGCCGCGTACTTGATCATCTGGCCGCGGTAGCGCTCGTCGAAGTCCATGTCGATGTCGGGCATCTGCTTGCGACCCGGGTTGAGGAAGCGCTCGAACAGCAGGTCGTACCGGATGGGGTCGAGATCGGTGATGCGCAGGCAATAGGCCACGCAACATCCGGCCGCGCTCCCCCGCCCCGGCCCGACCCGGATGTTGTTGTCGCGCGCGAAGCGGATGAGGTCCCACACCACCAGGAAGTACGACGAGAACCCCATCTCGGAGATGACACCGAGCTCGAACTCGATGCGCTGGCGCACGTCGCCGGGGAGCTCGCCGCCGTAGCGCGCCCTCGCTCCCTCCATGGTGAGATCCAGGAGGTATTCGTCGTCACTGGTGAAGCCTTTGGGCAGCGGGAACTGTGGCAGCTGGGGCTTGCCGAACTCGATCTCGACGTTGGCGCGCTCGGCGATCCACAGCGTGTTGTCGCACGCTTCGGGGACCTCGCGGAACAGCTGGCGCATCTCGGCTGCGGACTTCAGATAGTGCTGGTCACCCTCGAACTTGAAGCGGTTCGGGTCCGCGATGGTGGCGCCCGTCTGCACACAGAGCAGCGCGTCGTGGGCAACGTGGTCTTCGCGGTGGGTGTAGTGGCTGTCGTTCGTGGCCAGCAGTGGCGCGCCGATCTTGTGCGCGATCTCGAGCAGCTTGGGGTTGGTCTGGTGCTGGGCTGCCAAGCCGTGGTCCTGCAACTCGACGAAGAGGTTCTCCTTGCCGAAGATGTCCTGCAGCCGGGCTGCCTTCTCGAGCGCCCCCTTCTCGTCGTCGTTGAGCAGCGACTGCAGGACGTGGCCGCCGAGGCAGCCCGTGGTCGCGATGACGCCCTCGCTGTGCTGCGCGAGGAGGTCCCAGTCACAACGGGGCTTGTAATGGAAGCCCGAGAGGAACGCGTCGCTCGCCAGCTTGATGAGGTTCTTGTAACCGGTGTCGCTCTCGGCCAGCAGGGTCAGGTGGTAGTAGAGCTTCCTGCCGCCGTCGACATCGCCGCCCGTGTCGTCCATGCGCCCGCGACGGGACGCCTTCTCGAAACGGCTGTCGAAGGCCTGGTACGCCTCGATCCCGATGACGGGCGTGACGCCGTGGTTGCGACACGCCTTGTAGAAGTCGAGGACCCCGTACATGTTGCCGTGGTCGGTGATCCCGATCGCCGGCTGTCCGTCGGCCGCGGCCGCCGCCACGACCTCCTCCACCCGTGCCGCACCATCCAGCATCGAGAACTCGGTGTGCAGGTGGAGGTGGGTGAAGCTGTCGGGCACGGCCCTGCCTGGGGAGAAAGGTGTGGATACGGCTGTGGATGAACTACAAGAATGTGATTTTATCCCGGCGGGGGCGGCGGCGAAAGGTCCAACCGCGTTCTCGGTGCTGACAGCTACGTGCTGACCTTGTTCCGGCCGGCCGCTTTGGACCGGTAGAGGCCCTCGTCGGCACGAGCCAGCACCAGCTGTGGCCCGCGATCGTCCTGGTCGGGCACGAAGCCGGCTACCCCGGCGCTCACCGTCACCGGGGTCGAGGTCTCGACCGCCTGCCGGAGCCGCTCGGCCGCGGCGGTGGCGTGGGCGACGTCCTGGCCGGGGAGCACCACCACGAACTCCTCACCGCCGTAGCGGTAGACACCGTCACCGCGTCGGGCCGCCGACTGCAGCGCCACCGCGACCTGGCGCAGGACCTCGTCGCCCGCAAGATGCCCGTGCTGGTCGTTGTGGGCCTTGAAGTGATCGATGTCGAGCAGCGCCAGGCTGTATGTCCACCCATAGCGGGCGCAGCGCCAGTGCAGCTGGGCCAGGTCCTCGTCCAGACGCAGCCGGTTCCCGAGGCCGGTGAGCGCGTCGCGCCGGGCAAGGTCGGCCAGATCCGCGTTGAGCCGCTCGAGCTCCGCCCGGTAGCGGCCGAGCTGGCGATGCAGATCGGTCACCCGCTTGGCGGCCACGAGGGCCGCTTGCAGGTCGAGGGGCTCGATGGGCTTGGCCAGGTAGTCGTCCGCGCCCGCCTCCATCCCCGCGAGCACGTCAGTGCGATCGGCCGCCGTCGTCATCAGGATCACGTAGGCGTAGCCAGGGCGATCGGCGGACCGGATGCGGCGGCACAGCTCGAGGCCGTCGACGCCCGGCATCATCCGGTCGCTGATCACCACGTCGGCGCCGTGGACCCGGAAGTGCTCCCACGCCTCTTCGCCGTCACGGGCGAAAGCGGCATCGTGGCCCAGGCGCTCGAGGCTCGACTGCACGAACAGGCGCGACGTGCGGTCGTCGTCGGCCACCAAGATCTGCATGTGGCCGAATTGTCTACAACAAAGCCCCCCTACAGGTACGTGCCGGGCGTCGGGGCGTTCGGATCCCCCTGGCCGGGGGGCAGGCCGCGGGCGCGCATCTGCTCCAGCTGACTGCGCGCCGCCATCTGCTGCGCGAAGAGGGTGGCCTGGATCCCGTGGAACAGCCCCTCGAGCCAGCCGACCAGCTGCGCGTGGGCGATGCGCAGCTCGGCGTCGCTCGGCGCTGACTCCTGCAGGAACGGCAGTGCCAGCCGCGCCAGCTCGTCGCGCAGGTCCGGTGACAAGCCCTCGCCGAGCTCCCGCACCGATGTCTCGTAGATCTCCCTGAGACGGCTGCGGCTGGCGTCGTCGAGGGGTGCCTGGCGCACCTCTTCGAGCAGCTGCTTGATCATCGAGCCGATCCGCATGACCTTGGCCGGCTGCTCCACCGCCTCCGTCAGTGGCTGGTCGCCGTCGACGGGTGCCACCACCTCGACGGGCGGCTCTTCAGGCTTGGTTGACGTCGGCGGCTCGGACATGCCCCCGATCCTTCCCCAATTCAGCGGGCGAGAGCCACCAGAGGGACGAAGACCTCGGCGGGTGTCAGCGAGCCGTGCCGGCTGACAAGGGTGACCTCACCATGGTCGCCAGGGTCGAGGAAGGCGATGGGCGCGAACGGCAGCAGGGCCACGTCGCCGAGCCGAGCCGCGGCCGCGGCCGACAACGTCCCCCCGAACCATCCCTCGGCCTCCATCTCGTCGCGAGTGCGCACCCACGCCCGGTCGCCGTACAGGGCGCGTGCCTGCTCGGCCACCTCGGCCGTCGCACCGGGACGGGCGTGGAGCCAGCGGAAGCGGCCCTCGCCGGACAGGAGCACGGTCTCCGCGGCCAGATCGGGATCGAGCGTCACGACCGCTTGGCCGACGTCGACCTGACCGTGGTCGGCAGTGACGAGCAGCACCGCACCGGGCGGCAGCACCTCGGCGATGTCGGCGACGAGGCGATCGGCGGCCCGTAGCTCGGCCTCGTAGTACTCGCCCATGCCGAACTGATGGGCGGCCCGATCGACACCGTCGTAGTACGCGTAGACGAACGGCTCGCCGGCGCGCAGCAGCTCAGCCACGTCGACGACGAGGGTCGACGGCACCCGCCACCCGCGCAGCCGCGCTCCGCGCAGACAGGCGCGCGTGAAGCCCGAGTTGAGGAACTCGGCGCGGACGACGGCGGTCACGTGCCTGCCACCGAACGCCGGCTGGTGCTGGAAGACCTCGGGCGGCACCGCGTCGCGGGCGTCGCCCGCGTCGGTCTCCCACCGCAGCACGTTCATGACCGCGCCATCGCCGACATGGACGCGGTACCCGACGACACCGTGCACCGCGGGCGGCGTGCCTGTGGTGATGGAGGTCAGCGCCGCCGCGGTGGTGGTCGGCGCGACCGACGTGATGGGACCACCGCTCATCCCGGCGAGGGTCGGAGCCAGACGGGGCAGGCTCTGCAGCTGCTCCCATCCGAGCCCGTCGAGCACCAGCAGGACGACCTGCGGCGCGCCTTCCACGGGCGCCGGCACCCACGCCGGAAGGGGCGCTCCGTCCTGGTGTCCCAGCACCGCCGGCACGATCCCGTCGATGCAGGCCCCGCCGTGATCCGGCACCACGGGCTGCATGGTTCCGGACCATACCCCCGGGGGCCACCTACGATTGGTGACGTGAAGGTGTCCACCCGGGGCGACTACGCCAGCCGGGCCCTCCTCTCGCTCGCCTTGCACATGGGAGCGCCCGGGCCGACGTCGGTGCGCGACATCGCTGAGCGCACGGGCCTGCCCCAGCCCTACCTCGAACAGATCCTCCTCGCCCTCAAGGGCGCGGGCCTCGTTCGCTCGAAGCGCGGCGTCGGCGGCGGGTACGTGCTGGCACGCGATCCGGCCGAGATCACCCTCGGACAGATCGTGAGCGCGGTCGACGGCCCCATCGCCGCCGGCGACTTCGGCGAGCCGCACCAGAACGGGGCCTGCGACCACGAGGGCCAGTGCGTGCTCCTCACCGTGTGGTCGGACGTGGGCCGCCACATGCGCGAGCTGCTCGACACGTTCACCCTGGCCGACATGGTCACGCGCGCCCAGGGCGGGGCGCCGGCCGTCAGCCTGGCGTCGTTCGTCACGCCGGTCGGGTGAGCGGGTCGCCCGCGGTGGCGACCTCTTCAGGACGGATGGCCCGCACCCGCGAAGCGGGGGGCACCGACGCCCCCGTCCCGATGTCCACCAGTCGCACCCCGGTGGTGTCGCCCAGGCGGCGGAGCTGGTCGGCCTGCGCCACGACGATCATCCCGAAGACCACGTCGCCTCCGGAAGCCGCGGCCTTCTCCACCCGCTGCAGGCGGGCGACCTGGGCCTTGGCGTCGTCGAGGAAGTCCTTCTCCTCCTTGGGGTCGTAGGTCGGCAGCAGCCGTTCCCACTCCGCCCGTTCGCTCGCCGCGTCCTGACGGGCCCGCTCGGCCCAGGCGGTGAGGTCGCCCGCCACCACCGTCGGCGCCCCGCCCGGCGCGGCGACGACGAGGGACCGCACCTGCAGCCCTTCGACCAGGCGCCGAGCGTCCGCCTCCTTCATGTACGACGCCAGTGACACGGCCGCGGCGTGCACGCCGGTGGCCTGCTTCAGCTCGCCCTTGCGCTCGAAGATGTACTGCGGCACGTCGCGCCCGGACAGCGGTCCGATGGAGTCGCGCAGCGTCACCTTGCCGCCGAAGTCGAGGTTGTTGCCGTTGTCGCGCGTGAGCAGCAGCGAGACCGCCGCCGCCACGATCACCGCCAGGCCGGCGGCGACCAGCCGCACGACGAGACGGACCGCCTGGGCACGCTCCTCCGGTGTGACCGGGTCCTCGGCCAGTGGCGCTTCCCTGTCCTCAACGAGCTCGGCCACGGAGGTCCTCCAGGTCCTCGGGAAGGGGCGACCGCACTTCGAGGCGCTCGCCCGTGCCCGGATGGTCGAATGCCAGCTGCCCCGCGTGCAGGAACGGCCTCCCGGCGGGCAGGTCTTCTGGGCGACTGCCACCGTAGCGGCTGTCCCCCACCACCGGATGGCCGATGGCGGCCAGGTGGACGCGGATCTGGTGGGTGCGGCCCGTCTCCAGCGTGCACTCCACCAACGTCAGGGGCACGGGCTCCTGGTAGCGAGCCTCGACCTTGTACCGCGTCCGCGCCTCCCGTCCTCGCCGCGACACGCTCATACGCGTGGGGTCGCGGCCGGACCGCCCGACGGGGGCGTCGACCATGCCCGCGTCGGCCTCGACGTGGCCCCACACCAATGCGGTGTAGCGCCGGTCCACCGTGTGGGCCCGCAGTTGGGCGACGAGCGAGACGTAGGCAAGGTCCGTGAGAGCCACCGCGAGCAGGCCGGACGTGCCCTTGTCCAGCCGGTGCACGATGCCCGGCCGTCCCGGATCCCCGGGCCCGGCCGCCAGCTGCGGATACCGCGCCAGCAGGCCGTGTGCGAGCGTGCCCTGCTGATGACCCGCACCTGGGTGGACGACGAGCCCGGGCGGCTTGTCGATCACGAGCACGTGCTCGTCCTCGTGCACGACCGGGAAGGCCACGTCGGGGTCCGGCACGAGGGCGGTCGAGGGACGGTCGGGGACGTCCACCTCCAGCTCGTCGCCCTCTTCGAGGCGCCGGCTGCGGACGCGCACTGCCTCGCCACCGATGCGGACGGCTCCCGCCTTCACCAGCTCCGCGATCTCGGCGCGTGGGAGGCCGGTGAGCATGGCAACGACCCGATCCACCCGCTCGCCCGCCAGCGCGGCCGGCACCGTCTCCTTCACGACTCGTCGCCCCGGAGGTTCGTGAGCACCAGCAGGATGGCGCCGCAGAACAAGGCGGTGTCGGCCAGGTTGAACACCGGCCACCAGCCGAAGTCGATGAAGTCGACGACCTTGCCGCCGAGGTCGCGGAACAGGCGGTCAGTGAGGTTCCCGAGCGCGCCGCCCAGCAGCAGCCCGAGGGCGATCGCCGCGCTCGTCCGCGAGACGGACCTCGACATGAGCACGAGCACGCCCACCAGCACCACGCCGATCACCGTGAGGAACGGGGTCAACCCGGGCCCGAGGGAGAACGCGGCACCCGAGTTGAAGGTGAGGCGCAGGTCGAGCGTCCAGAACAGATGGATCGCGCCGTCGGACAGGCGGTGCACGGCCCACGCCTTGGCGAGCTGGTCGAGGGCGACGACAGGGGCGGCGACGGCCGCCGCGATGGCGAGGGTGCGCCGCGTGCCGGTCAGCGGCGCGACAGCCCCCCGCTCTTGCAGGCCACGCACAGCCGGGCGTGGGGAATGGCCTTCAAGCGGGCCTTGGGGATGGGCTGGCCGCAGCTCTCGCAGGCGCCGTACGTGCCGGCCTTGATCTTGCCGAGGGCGTAGTCGATCTCCTCGACCTCCTGGCGGGCCTGGCCGGCCAGCGCGAGGTCGCGCTCACGGTCGACCGTGGCGGTTGCACCCTCGCCCGACTCGTCGTCGAACTGGATGTCGCCCGGCTCCATCTCGGCCGCCAGCTGGTCGGCTTCGGCCTTCAATGACTCGGCCTGTTCGGTGTAGGTGGCGCGCTCTTCCTGGAGCAGGGCCTGCTGCTCGAGGAGGAACTTGTCGAGCACCACCTTGCCGGCCTTCTTGGCCGGGGCCTTGGTCACCTTGGCGGGGGCCGCCGTCTTCTGTGTCAACGTCCTGGGGGTCGCCTTCTTCTGGGCCACGGTCTTCTGAGGCACGGTCTTCTGGGGCACGGTCTTCTGTGAAACGGTCTTCTTGGCAGGGGCGGCCTTTTGCGGCGCAGCCTTCTTGGCAGTGGCGGCCTTCTTTGCAGGCGCCGCCTTCTTGGCTGTCGTCGTCTTGGACACCGCCTTCTTCGCTGGCGCGGCAGCCCGCTTGGCGGGCGCCTTGGTCACGGTCTTCTTCACCGTCTTGGCGACGGCTCTCTTCGCGGGCGACTTCTTTACCGGCTTGGCTGCTCCGGAGGCGCTCGAGGATCTCGGCATCTCGTCTTCCCCTCACAAAAGGTGCGGGAGGGTAGCACGCGGCCTTCAGATCCGAGGGCCGCTCCCTCCATGCTGCGGTCCGGAAACACTGGGCCCCTGCCCGGCATTCCCGACCGCCCGCTCGAGGTTCTTCCGGGCCTCGTCGGGATCCACGCCCTTCACCCGAACCCGCTTGCTGCGGCTGGACGCCCCACCCACCAGCTCGACGTCGGCAACCTTGACCCCCAGGGTCTCGGCGACGAGCGCCAGCACCGCGTCGTTGGCCCTGCCCCCGGTGGGCGGCGCCGCGACCCGCACCTTGAGCGCTTCACCGTGGCGTCCGACGACCGCGGAACGGCCCGACCCGGGCTGGACGTGCAGGCGGAGGAGCACGGCTCCGTCGCTCTCGATATCGAGGATTCCTTCGAGCATGACCCGCCTACTCTACGGACATGGCCGCAGTGAACCCCGCCGATTCGCCGTACCCGCTGGCCGGCGACCGCGCGGACTTCGCCGCGCTGGAGGAGGAAGTGCTCGCGTCGTGGGACCGCGAGGGCACGTTCGAGGCGTCGGTCCAGGGCCGACCTGCCGGTGAGAACGGATCCAACGAGTACGTCTTCTACGACGGTCCGCCCTTCGCCAACGGCCAGCCCCACTACGGCCACCTGCTCACCGGCTACGTGAAGGACGCTGTCCCCCGCTACCAGACCATGCGGGGACGGCGAGTCGAGCGGCGCTGGGGTTGGGACACCCACGGGCTGCCCGTCGAGATGCAGATCGAGCAGGAGCTGGGCCTGGCCGGCGCCGGGGCCATCGAGGAGTACGGCATCGGTCGCTTCAACGCCCGCTGCCGCGCCCTCGTCGCCGACGTGGCCAGCGACTGGCAGCGCTACGTCCGCCGCCAGGCCCGCTGGGTCGACATGGTCCACCCCTACCGCACCCTCGACCTGCCCTACATGGAGAGCGTCATGTGGGCGCTGAAGGAGCTCTACGACAAGGGGCTGATGTACGAGGGTTACCGCGTGCTCCCGTACTGCTGGGAGTGCGAGACCCCGCTGTCCAACTTCGAGACGCGCATGGACGACGCCTACCGCGAGCGTCAGGACCCCGCCGTCACCGTGCTGTTCGAGCTGGACCCAGTCGAAGGTGACGACGGAGTGCCGCTCAAGGTGCTGGTCTGGACGACGACGCCGTGGACGCTGCCCTCCAACCTGGCCCTCGCGGTCGGGCCCGACATCGACTACGCGGTGCTGGAGGAAGAGGGAACCAGGTACGTCGTCGGCGAGGCCACCATGGCCAAGTACGAGCAGCAGCTCGAGGGCGCGGTGCGCGTGGGCACGATGAAGGGAGCGGCGCTCGTCGGGCGCAGGTACAAGCCGCTGTTCCCGTACTTCGCCGACACCGAGGGAGCCTTCCGTGTCCTGGCTGGCGACTTCGTGTCCACCGAGGACGGCACGGGCACCGTCCATCTGGCGCCCGGCTTCGGTGAGGACGATCAACGGGTGTGCGAGGCCAATGGCATCGCCGTCATCGTGCCCGTCGACCAACAGGGCAAGTTCACGGGCGAGGTCGCCGACTACGCCGGCCTCCAGGTCTTCGACGCCAACGCCAAGATCATCAAGGACCTCAAGGCTGCTGGCGCCATCGTGAAGCACGAGACGTACGCCCACAGCTACCCGCACTGCTGGCGCACCGACACGCCGCTCATCTACCGCGCCGTGTCCTCGTGGTTCATCAAGGTCACCGCCATCAAGGACCGCATGCTCGAGCTCAACCAGGACATCACCTGGGTGCCCGAGAACGTGCGGGACGGCGCCTTCGGCAAATGGCTGGAGAACGCGCGCGACTGGTCCATCAGCCGCAACCGGTTCTGGGGCTCGCCCATCCCGGTGTGGAAGAGCGACGACCCCGCCTACCCCCGCGTCGACGTGTACGGCAGCCTCGACGAGCTCGAGCGCGACTTCGGCGTCCGCCTCGACGACCTGCACCGCCCTGCGGTGGACGAGCTGACGCGCCCGAACCCCGACGACCCGTCGGGACATTCGACCATGCGGCGCATCCCCGACGTCCTCGACTGCTGGTTCGATTCCGGGTCGATGCCGTTCGCCCAGGTGCACTACCCGTTCGAGAACCGCGAGTGGTTCGAGCATCATTTCCCCGCCGACTTCATCTGCGAGTACGTCGGTCAGACGCGCGGGTGGTTCTACACGTTGCACGTGCTGTCCACCGCCCTGTTCGACCGCCCGCCGTTCCAGGCGTGCGTGGCTCACGGCGTGCTCCTGGGTGACGACGGCCAGAAGCTGTCCAAGCGCCTGCGCAACTATCCCGATCCCGACCTCGTCTTCGCCCGGTACGGCGCCGACGCCATGCGGTGGTACCAGCTGAGCTCACCGATCCTTCGGGGCGGCGATGGTGCGGTCGACGAGCGGGGCATCGCCGAGGCCAGTCGCCAGGTGCTCCAGCCCATCTGGAACGCGTGGCACTTCTTCACGCTCTACGCAAACACCGACGGCTACCGCGCGACCTTCCGCACGGACGCCTCGGGTGTCCTCGACCGCTACATCCTGGCCAAGACCCGCGAGTTGGTCGTCGAGGTCACGTCGGGCATGGACAGCTACGACCTGTTCGGTGCCTGCGCGGCGGTGACGTCGTTCATCGACGCGCTCAACAACTGGTACATCCGCCGGTCGCGTGATCGCTTCTGGCACAGCGACACCGATGCCTTCGACACGCTGGCCACCGTGTTGCGGACGCTGTTGCAGGTCACTGCGCCGCTGCTGCCGCTCGTGTCCGAGCACGTGTACCGCGGCCTCACCGGCGAGGCGAGCGTGCACCTCACCGACTGGCCCGATCCCGACGCCCTCCCGGCCGACCCGGATCTGGTCGCGGCCATGGACCTGGCGCGCGAGGTGTGCTCGGCGGCGTTGTCGGTGCGCAAGGCCCAGAACCGACGGGTGCGGCTCCCCCTTGCCACGCTGATGGTCGCCGGCGCGGGCGCGGCGTCCCTCGAGGCTTTCGCCGAGCTCATCGCCGACGAGGTCAACGTGAAGACGGTCGACCTCCGCGACGAGGTCGGCGACCTCGCGTCCGGCGTGTTGCAGGTGACGCCCGCCGTCCTCGGTCCGCGTCTCGGGGCCGACACCCAGAAGGTGTTGCGGGCGGCCAAGGCAGGCGAGTGGTCGCAGCGCGACGACGGCCGCGTCGAGGTGGCCGGGCACGTGCTCGAGCCCGCGGAGTTCACCCTGCGACTGACGCCGTCCGACGAGGAGACGAGCAGGGCCCTGCCGGGCCGCGACACCGTCGTCGTGCTCGACGTGACGCTCACGCCCGAGCTCGAGGCGGAAGGTGCCGCCCGCGACATCGTCCGGCTCGTGCAGGAGGCGCGCAAGAAGGAGGGCCTGCACGTGAGCGACCGCATCCACCTGGTGCTCGAGCCGCCTGACGACGTGCGTCCCGCCGTCGAGGCCCACCGCGACTACGTGATGAACGAGACGCTCGCGCGCGAGCTGGTCTTCGCCGACCGCCACATCGCAGACGCCCACCGCGGCGAGCTCCCCGACGGCCGCCACGTCCACATCGGCCTCCACAAGGTCGACTGACCCCGCTGACTTTCGCGCTCTCGAGGAAATAGCCCACGGATTCCGTGGGCTATTTCCTCGAGACGCAGGGGCTTGTGGCGGCGCTCGCTAGCGCTTGCGGGCGCTGGACTTCTTGGCCGCGGTCTTCTTGGTGGTGGCGGCCTTCTTGACCGTCCTGGTGGCGGCAGGCGCCTTGCGCGCGGTGGTGGCCTTCTTGGCCACCGCCTTCTTGGCAGGGGCGGCCCGCCTGACCGCAGCCTTCTTGGGTGCAGCCTTCTTGGGCGCAGCCTTCCTCGGTGCCGCCTTCTTGGGCGCGGCCTTTTTGGGCGCCGCCTTCTTCGGTGCGGGGGCCGGAGCGCCACCACCGAGCAGCTCCTCAATGCGGTTCAGCACGCTGGCGCGGTTGGCGCCGTCGCGCTCGTGGTCGGCCACCAGCTCGAGCTCGTCGTCGTACAGCTCAGGGAGCAACGGAAGGATCTCCGAGACACGCAGGTCGTCGTAGTCCTCGATCGGGAACATGAGCTCGTCGTCACCGTCGTCGTCGGCTTCGTCGGCCGCCGCGCTGCCACGCGCCGCGAACGCGGGCGTCGCAACCGTGGGCTCGTCCTCGCCCTCGGCCAGCTGCTCGACGCGACGCAGGAGGGTGGCGCGTGCCTTGCCGGACTCCTCGCGCTCGCGCACCTGCTCGAGCTCGTCGGCGTCGAGCTCGGCGAGCAGCGGAAGGATCTCGCTGACCAACAGCTCGTCGTAGTCCTCGATCGGGAACTCGTCGGCCGCGAAGGCACGCCCGCCGGAGGCCGGCTCGGGCTCGGACACCGCCTCTTCGACCTCGGCGTCTGACACCGCGGCCTGGCGGGAAGTGGCAGGCGCGCCCTGATCAGCGAGAGGCGCAGGTCCGCCGGCGGTTGCAGGCGCGCCCTGACGGCGGCTCATGCGGGAGAAGACCACCAACACCACGCCGGCCAGCAGGCTGCAGGCGATGGAGATGAAGATCGGCAGCTGCTCGCCACCCACGAACCCGATCACCAGGGACACAGCCCCGACGAGCACGAGAGCAATGGTCAGGAGTAGCAACACGGGGCACCCATCCGGTCGAGAAGTTAGGGCGCGGGCATCTTAAACGCAGCCCGCGCGGGAGGACGAACTCCGCGAACCCTAGCGCCGACGCCGGAGCAGCGAGCCCAACCGGCTGCTGTCGAGCACGTCACTGTGCATGAGGTCGTCGTCGTGCGTGCCGGATGGCATGTCGCCCTCGTCCCGAGGTCCCAGGGGCTGGGTGTCGGTGATGGCCCGTCGCAACTCCGTGATGAACGGGTCGTCGTCCTCCTCCACCTCGGCCTCCGCCGCCGCCTCGGGCTCGGGTGCGGCCGAAGTCGGTGCGGCCGGGCGCCCGAACCCGCCTGCAGGCACGGCGCCGTCGGCGAGCTCGTCGAAGAGCGGGCCCGAGATGGCCAAGCCCTCCTCGACCTCGTCGTCCCGCTCCGCGGCGGCCTCGGGCTCGGCCACGGCCGCAACCGGCGCAGGCGCCTCGCGTGCCGGCGGTTCCGCCAGCGTTCCCTCGGCCACCGTGTGCACGATTTCGATCTCGAAGGGCTCGGGCTCCGCGGGCTCGGGGATGTCGGGCAGCTCGATGACGGATTCGGGCGACGCGAAGGCGGCGATGGTCTCGGCATCGGGCTCCGGCAGCGGGCCCACCTTGGGAATGCGAAGCGGCGGGACCGCCACGCCGTCGGCCTCCGGCGCGGGGGGCGCCGGCGCCAGGTGGTGCTCCACCGCCTGCAACGCCTGCGAGAGCGAGTCGCGCAGCCGCGACCGCTCCTGGTCGAGGTGATGCTCGAGGGCGCTGATGTCGGCGCGCAGCCGATCGCGCGCCGTCTCCAACTGGGCCAGCTCGGACCGGATGCCGCCCTGGGTCTCCTCGATGGTGCGACGGGCCATGTCCTCGGCCTGGGCGACGATGGCGTTGGCCTCGGCCCGGGCGCTCGACGCGATGCGGTCGGCCTCCTGTCGCGCCTCCTGCACTGCCATCTCGGCCGTGCGTTGCGCGAGGACCAGCGTGCGCTTGAGCGCATCGTCGCCCTCGGTCGACTCGGCCGCCTTGGACTCGGCGCGCTGGGCCCGCTCGATGGCCTGGCGCATGCGGTCCTGGAGGTACTCGATGCCGGCCGCCACCCGCTCGAGGAACTCGTCTACGTCGTCCGGGTGGTAGCCGCGCAACTTCTCGCGGAACTCCACCTCACGCAGTGTCTGCGCAGAGACATCCATGCCAGAAAGGCTACCGACCGTCTTGTGCCGGATGGTGTATGCCGGCCGCAGTGGGGTTGGGGTCCCCGCTGCACTCAGCGAGCGACGCTTGCGAGCGAGCGAATGAGAGGGTGTATGCCGGACGGGGCTAGAGCCCGACCCCGCAGCCGAAGGCGCCCAGCAGGATCTGCAAACCGATGAAGACGATGATGGGCGACAGGTCGAGCCCCATGCCGCCCATGCCGATCGGTGGCAGCACCCGGCGCACCGGACCCAGGACCGGCTCGGTGATCGAGTACAAGAACCCGAAGATCTTGGCGAAGGGCGACTCGGGTGCGATCGGGAACCAGCTGAGGATGATCCGCGCGAACAACGCGACGAAGTAGAGGTTGCCCAGGAGGCAGATGATGCCCACGGATCAGGCCCGGTAGAGCCCGCGCTCCTGCAGGCGTCGGCGCTCCTCGGCCGACACCTCCACGTTCGACGGCGTGAGGAGGAAGACGTTCTTCGCGACCTTCTCCATCGAGCCGCCGAGGACGTAGGTCGCGCCACTGCAGAAGTCGACCAGGCGACGGCTCAGATCGGGCTCGACCGCCTGCAAGCTCACGATGACCGGCTGACCGCCCTTGAGCCGATCGCCGATCTCCTGCGCGTCGGAGAACCCGCCCGGCTCGACCACGTGCACCTTGGCCGACTGCTGCGGGATGATCGGCCGCACCACAGCTGGACGCGGCGTGACCGCGACAGGACCGAGTCCTTCGGCCATCGCGGGATCGCGCGGGAGCGTGCGGATGGCGCCGCCGATCTGATCGGGCTCGGTGGCGTAGCCCGGCGGCACGGCCGTGGGACGGGCCTGGCGCGCGGGCGCGACGGACTGCGAATCGTCGTAGGGCTCGTAGTCGTCGTAGTCATCGTCGACCAGGCCCAGATAGACCATCGCTCGTCGGAAGAACGACATGCTCAGTGCCTCCTCAGCATGAGCCTATCGTCGCGCTACGGGAGGTTCAGGGCGTGGACCGAACAACGCACGTCCGATCCGCACCATCGTGGACCCCTCCTGCACCGCGACCTCAAGGTCATCGGACATGCCCATCGAGCGCACGGGGAGCTCGAGATCATCAGCGAGACGCGCCAGGGCGGCGAAGCCGGGACGGGCGGCATCGGGGCCACCATGGGCCCCGACCGTCATGAGTCCCCGCACGTCGAGGTCGAGCGGCTGCAACGCGTGCACCAGCGCCGCCGTCTCGTCGGGCGGGCAGCCGAGCTTGGCCGGCTCGCCGCTCACGTTGACCTGCACGAGGACGGCCGCGCCGGGCCAGCGCGTCGCGATCTCCTCGCCCGCAGCGATGCGGTCGACGCTCTGCCACATGCACACACCCGCGGCGCGGCGGACGTCCCGCCGTTGCACGCGGCCGAGGAAGTGCCAGCGGTGGGTGTCGTCGCGCTTGGCCGCCAGCTGATCGACGAGGTTCTCGCCGAAGTCGGTGACGCCGGCGGCCGCCGCTTCCTCCACCGCGTCGCGTCCGAAGCCCTTCGTGACCGCGACCACGGTGACCACGGCGGGATCGCCGCCTGCCTGCTCGATGCGCTCGCGGACCATCGCCAGTCGCTCCGCTACGGCCGCCACACGACCACCGCTTGGCGCTCACGGTCGCCGCGGGCGCGGTGTGAGTAGTGCTCGACCGAGCACGAGGTGCACACGTTCTCGTCGTGCACGAGGGTCACGCCCGCCCGGTCGAGGGACGCGCGCACTGCGGCGGGCACATCGAGGGCGGGACGGCCGTCCGCCGTGACGCCCCGAGTACCGTCCCCCAGCAGGTTGGCGACCGCATCGAGGTCGTGCTCGGAGAACTCGTAGCACTCGGCATGGATGCAGGGCCCCAACGCGGCCTGCACCTCTGTGGCGCCCAAGCCGTGCATGGCGTCGACCGCCCGCTCGATCACGCCGGCCATCAGGCCGCGCCAGCCGGCGTGCACTGCGGCGATCACGCCCTCGTCGCTGACGAGCGCGACCGGCGCGCAGTCGGCCGTGAGCACGGCAAGTGCCACGCCGCCCTCCGAGCTCACCAGGGCGTCCCCGACGTCACCGGCGCCGCCGCCCGGCTCGCGCACGACCACGACGCGATCGCCGTGCACCTGCCGCAGCCACGACCAGGGTCGATCGAGCACGGCCCGCCGCCGCGTCGCCACGCCAGCATCCACCTCGGCGACCTCGACCCACGCGCCAGCATGACCGAGGTCACCGTCGGCCCGTCCGGTGAAGCGGACGAAGGCAGGGCCGAGTTGGCGTGCTATTTGAGGAACGACGGGACGTCGAAGTCGTCATCGTCGCCGAGATCGAGATCTTGATCGGCGAAGACGTCGGCCCGGTCAGACGTGAGGCCGAGACCCCGTCCCGCCTGACGCGGCTCGTCCCACCGCTCGAAGCCCGCCGCGATGACGGTGACCCGCAGCTCGTCGCCGAGGGAGTCGTCGATGACGCTGCCGAAGATGATGTTGGCGTCGGCGTGGGCGACCTGGGCGACGATGTTGGCCGCCTCGTTGACCTCGAAGAGCCCGAGGTCGGATCCACCCGCGATGTTGAGCAGAATGCCCCGAGCCCCTTCGATGGACGCTTCGAGCAACGGGCTGTCGAGGGCGGCTCGCGCTGCTTGCACGGCGCGACCGTCGCCCGACGCGATGCCGATGCCCATGATCGCGGTGCCGGCGTTCTGCATGATCATCTTCACGTCGGCGAAGTCGGTGTTGATCAGACCGGGCGTGGTGATCAGGTCGGTGATGCCCTGCACACCCTGGAGGAGCACCTCATCGGCCATCTTGAACGCGTTGACCATCGACGTCTTGTCGTTGGCGACGGTGAGGAGACGGTCGTTGGGGATGACGATGAGCGTGTCGACCTTCTCCTTGAGCTTGCTGATGCCGGCGTCGGCCTGCACGGCGCGGCGGCGTCCCTCGAAGGCGAACGGTCGGGTCACGACACCGATGGTGACGGCGCCGATGGACTTGGCGATCTCGGCCACGACCGGCGCACCACCGGTGCCGGTGCCGCCGCCTTCGCCTGAGGTGATGAAGACCATGTCGGCCCCCTTCAGCACCTCCTCGATCATGTCGCGGTTCTCCTCGGCGGCCTGGCGGCCGACCTCGGGATCGCTGCCGGCACCGAGGCCACGGGTGACCTCGCGCCCGATGTCGAGCTTGAGCTCGGCATCACTCATCAAGAGCGCCTGGGCATCGGTGTTGATGGCGATGAACTCCACGCCGCGCAGCCCGGCGTCGATCATCCGGTTGACGGCGTTCACCCCGCCTCCGCCGATGCCGACCACCTTGATGACCGCGATGTAGTTCTGGGCTGCGCCAACCATTGGGATCTCCCGTGGGAATCAGCGGCCGGGGTCGTGGGCCGGCCGCAGGGCTCGGTTCAACATCTCCAGTAAAACGGGGACCCTCAACCTCAACTTCAGGTTAAGAGTTATGTCAACCTCCGCCTCGGGTCGAGACGATAGTGGGCGTATCACCCTCGGGTCAAGACTGGTGCGTCCGGAACTCGCACGTCGATGACCGCGACCGGTCCGTCGATCCGGGCCAAGAGCGTCTCGAGCGCGATGAGCTTCTCCCCCGCCCGTTCAGGCCCGCCGAAGCGCACGACGCCCGACGGCTGTAGCGGCAACTCGAGCCCATCGGCCTTCGGGACGACGCCGGGCAGCCGGTGCAGCAGGCGCGGTGGAATGGCGGCGGCGACCACCAAGGCGTCGCGCAGCCGGGCCGGCACCCGGTCGCCCTCGATGGGCGGGACGTCGACGATCACGCCGAGGTGCGGGGGTGCGTCGGTCGTGCGCTCGAGCACCCGGCCGGACGCGTCCACGGTGGCCCAACCGTTGCGGGCCGGGATGGCCGCTGCCGCTCGCCGCTCCACCACCCGGACCTGCAGGGTGCCGGGCCAGACACGCCGCACCGACGCCGACGCCACCCAGGACAGGCGCTCGATGCGACGGGCGACGGCAGCCGGGTCGGTGTTGACCATGAGGTCGCCCTTGCCGATGCCCGCGGTCGACAGGACGGTGTCCAGCGGCACGTGGTGGGCACCGGTGACCTGGACGCGGTCAACGTCGAGCAACGGCGAGCGAGTCGCAGCCGCGCCGATCGCGGCCAGGCCGAGAAGGGTGGCGCAGCCGACGAGGAACCGCAGCCGGCGCCGACCCTCGTCGCGCTTCACCGCGACGCGCCGCTCGCGCAGGCGCGGGTCCATGCGCGGCCGCGCGGTGGCGGTCTGCGTCATTCGCTCGGGTCGATCGACGGTCGTCGCACCGGCGTCATGCTGAAAAGCCAACCACGCGCAGCTCGGGTTGCAGGTGGATGCCCGTGCGCTCGGCGACGATGCGCTGCACCACGCGCACGAGCGCGAGCACGTCGTCGGCCGACCCGCCGTCGTCGGCCTGGATGAAGTTGGCGTGCTTGGTGGACACGTGCGCGGTGCCGAGCCGGTGGCCCTTGAGTCCGGCCTCCTCCACCAGCCGACCAGCCGAGTCACCGGGCGGGTTGGTGAACACCGATCCCGCGTTCTGTCCGCCCGGCTGGTGCTCGCGCCGCCACCGCACGATCTCGCTGATCTCCGCGGCCGACGCAGCGGCGTCTCCGCGGGCCAGCTCGTACTCAGCCCAGACCACGACGTGGTGCGGTTCGACGGTCGAGTGCCGGTACGCGAACTCGAGACGGGCAGCGTCGAACTCACCCTCGGGACCGCCGAGCAGATCGACGAATCGGTACCGGCGCAGGAGGGCGGCGGTCTCAGAACCATGGCCGCCCGCGTTCATGCGCACCGCTCCGCCCACCGAGCCGGGAACGCCCACCGCCCACTCGAGGCCGGTGAGCGCGGCAGCGGCGGTCTGGCGGGCCAGCACGGGCAGGCTGACGGCGCCCCCCGCACGCACCCGCGTCCCGTCGATGTCGATGGCGGCGAACGCCTCACCCAACGACACGGCCAGACCACCGAAGCCTGCGTCGGCCACCAGCAGGTTGGAGCCGCGGCCCACCACGAGCACGGGGACGCCCGTGCTGGCCACCGCATCCCGGGCCAGGGCGAGGTCGCCCTCGCCCTCAGCGGCCAGGAACAGCGCGGCGGGGCCACCCACTCGATACGTCGTCATGGGCCCGAGGGGATGGTCGCGACGGGCCCGATCACCGAGGACCCGCGCCGCCTCCTCGACTGGCGTCATCCCGCTTGTTCGCTGAGCAGCTCGCTCGGGACCGACGTGAGATCGCCCGCCCCGAGCGTGAGACACAGATCGCCGGGCCGCAACACCCGCCGCAGGTAGGGCACCAGGTCGCCACGCCCGGGCAGATAGGCGAGGCGCTGCTCGGGATGGGCCTCGAGGACGGCGTCGACGACCAGCTTCCCCGTGACTCCCGGTCTGGGCGCCTCGCCGGCCGGATAGATGTCGGTGACCACGAGGAGGTCGGCGGCAGTGAAGGCGTCGGCGAAGTCGCGCCACAACGACGCAGTGCGCGAGTAGCGGTGGGGCTGGAACACGCACACGATGCGGTGCCACCCGCCGTCGGCCGCGGCGGACAAGGCAACCGCCACCTCGCTCGGGAGATGGGCGTAGTCGTCCACGAAGGTCACGCCGTTGCGCTCGCCCCTGAACTGGAAGCGCCTCGCCACGCCGGCGTAGCGGGCCAGCGCCCGCTCCGCGGCGTCGGCAGGTGCCCCGACGAGCACGCCCGCCACCAACGCCGCACAGGCGTTGCGTGCGTTGTGGAGGCCCGGCACGGGGAGCTGGACGTGCGCGACCGGCGCGCCCTCGTGCAGCACCGTGAAGCTGGTGCCGGTGCGCCCCCGTTCGACGTCCACCATCCGGTAGCTGGCGTCGTCGGCCACGCCGTAGGACACCGCGCCGTGCGCGGCGCCCAGTCGGGCCGCGTCCGCATCGTCCGCGCACACGACACCGACCCGGGCGGAGGACAGGAACCGGTCGAAGGCCTCGACGAGCGCCGGGTAGCCGCCGTAGTGCTCGAGGTGGTCGGGCTCGACGCTCGTGACCAGCGCGATCTCGGCGGGCAGCTCGAGGAAGGTGCCGTCGCTCTCGTCGGCCTCGACGACCATCCACTCGCCGTCGTCCCACACCGCCCCCGTGCCGATCTCGTTCACCTCGCCACCGATGATGAAGGAGGGACGCAGTGCCGCCTCCACCAGCACCAGCGCCAGCATCGACGAGGTCGTCGTCTTCCCGTGCGTTCCCGCCACCGCGATGGTGCGGCGGGTGGCGGCGATGGCGGCCAGCGCCTCGGCCCGGCGCAGCACCGGGATGCCGCGCTCGAGGGCGGCGGCGACTTCAGGATTGGTAGCGGGCACTGCGGTGGAGATGGTGACCGCATCGACGTCACCGACGTTCTCTGGTCGATGGCCCACGGCGACGGTGATGCCAGCCGCGCGCAGCCGCTCGAGGCCTGGCGAGGCCTTGAGGTCGCTGCCGCTGACCGTGTGGCCCATGGTGGCCAGCACGGTGGCGATGGCGCTCATCCCCGCGCCGCCCACGCCGACCACGTGCACGCGCTGCGGAACGGTGAGATCGAGCGCGCTCACCGGGTCGTGGCGGGCACCCGCGCTTGGGCCGCGATGTTGAGGAGGATGCCAGTGGCCACCATGGTGAACACGAGCGACGACCCGCCGAAGGACAGGAAGGGCAGCGGCACGCCCGTCACGGGCAGCGCGCCGATGACGACGCCGATGTTCAGGAAGGCCTGGCCCGCGACCCACGCGGTGATGCCGGCGGCGACGAGCATGCCGAAGCGGTCGGGCGCCCGCAGCGCGATGCGGATGCCGACGACGGCGAAGCTCAGGAACAGGGCCACGATGAGCAGGCTGCCGATGAGTCCGAGCTCCTCGCCCAGGATGGCGAAGATGAAGTCGGTGTGGGCGTTGGGCAGGAAGCCCCACTTGGCTCGGCTGGCGCCGAGACCGAGGCCCGTCAGACCGCCCGAGCCCAGGCCCACGAGCGACTGGGCCAACTGGTAGCCCGAGTTGCCCACGTCGGCGAACGGATCGCGGAAGCTCGCCATCCGCGCCCAGCGATACGGCTCGAGACGCGCGGCCAGGTACCCCAGCACCGCGAAGCTGGCGGCGATCTTGACCAGGGGCTTCATCGGCGTGCCTGACACGAACACGAGGACGAAGGCGATCGTCGTCAGCACGATGGTGGTGCCCATGTCGGGCTGCTTCATCACGAGCAGGGCCAGCAGTCCGAACACGACGAGCACCGGCCGCATCGTCACGCGCGTCTCGCCCATGCGGTCGGCGCGCTGACTGAGCAGGCCCGCGCCGAAGAGGATGAGGGCGAGCTTGCCCAGCTCGGATGGCTGCAACGAGAGCGGCCCTGCCCGTAGCCACCGGCTCGATCCGTTGACGGCCACGCCCAGCCCGGGCATCAGGACCGCGACCAGCAGCGCCACCGTGACGGCCAGCATCGGGATGCCGAGACGGGCCCACTTCCGGTAGTCGACGCGCGACACCCCGGCGAGACTGCCGGCCCCGATCAGCACCCAGATCACCTGGCGCTTGAAGAACAACCATGACGTCCCGTACGCCTGGAGCGAGTGCACGGAGGACGCGGACAGCACCATGACCAAGCCGATGGCGTTGAGCACCACGACGATCACGAGGAGGACCGCACCGTTGGCACCGAACGTCCGCTTGGGCTCGTGGTCGGTGGGATGTGTCTTGGTCTTGCGGGGCTCGGGACGCTTGGGGACGCGCGTGCTGCGAGCGGGAGGCGCCTTCATCGCTCCACCTCGGCCACGGCACGAGCGAAGTCGTCTCCACGTTCGCCGTAGTTCCGATACCAGTCGTACGACGCGCAGCCCGGCGAGAGGAGCACCACGTCGCCGGGCTCGGCGACGCGGCGAGCCGCGGCAACCGCCTGGTCCATCGACGCGGCCCGCTCGACCGGTCGTACGCCGGCGAAGACCGCTTCCACGACGTCCGCCGCCTCGCCGATGGCGACGACGGAGCGGATGTGACCGGCCAGGTCGCGCAAGCCGTCGAGACGCAGCCCCTTGTTGCGCCCACCAGCGATCAGCACGACGGACGGGAAGCCGGACACGGCCGCGGCGACCGACGCGGGCGTCGTCGCCTTGGAGTCGTCGTACCACCGCACCCCACCAGCGTCTCGCACCAGCTGCACGCGGTGGGGGAGCCCCGTGAAGGTGGACAGGACGGCGCGGCACGCATCGAGGCCGGCGCCGGCGCCGACCGCGGCTGCCGAGGCGGCCAAGGCGTTGGCCAGATCGTGGGGACGATCGAGCGGCAGTGCTGCCAACTCGACGACGGACTCCCCCGTCGGCGTCCGCAGCGCACCACCGGCCACGTGCCAGTCGGCCGAGTCCAACCCGAACGTCTCGAGCCTGCCCTTGACGGCACGCGCCGCCTCCATGACGGCTGGATCGTCAGCATTGGCGATGGCGAGATCACTGTCGCGTTGGTTCGCCCACACGCGTGCCTTGGCCGCCGCGTAATGGTCCATGTCGGGGTGCCAGTCCAGGTGGTCCTCGGCCAGGTTGAGCCACACCGCCACCTCGGGACGGAAGCTCGGCGCATGCTGCAGTCGAAAGGACGAGGCCTCGACGACGATCACGTCGAGCCCGAAGTCGAGGGCGTCGACGAGCGGGAGGTCGTTGTTCCCGGCCGCAACGGCTCGCACCTTGGCCGCCTGCAGGATGTCGGTGACGATGGTGGTCACGGTCGTCTTCCCGTTCGTGCCCGTCACCGCCACCAGGCGCGCGTCGGGCGCCCACCGCGCCGCCAACTCGAACTCACTCCACACCGGTACGCCGTGGGCCGCCGCCATTCGATAACAGGGATGAGCCATGGGGACGCCCGGACCGGGCAGCACCACGGACGCGTCCCGAACCAGTGCCTCGAGCCGTTCGTCCGTCGGCGCCTCGACCAGCTCGACACCCGCTGACCGGGCGCGCGCGCGAGTGGCGTCGTCCGGGCCGTCGTCGGTTGCGACCACCTCCTCGCCCCGGCGACGGAGCTGGCGGGCCACCGACTCGTTGGCCTGCCCCAGCCCGACCACCAACCACGGCATCAGTCGAGGAGTCCGAGGGAGATGAAGTCGGCGTAGAAGATGGCGAGCGCCAGCGCGGTGGCCAGGCCGGCGAGGATCCAGAAGCGGATGATGACGGTCGTCTCGGGCCAGCCCACCAGCTCGAAGTGGTGGTGCAGTGGCGCCATGCGGAACACCCGCCGGTGGAAGAGCTGGAAGCTCGCCACCTGGATGATCACCGACAGCGTGATGAGCACGAAGAGGGCGCCGAGGATCGGCAGGAGAAGCTGCAGGTTCATCACGAGCGCGAGTGACGCCATTCCCGCGCCGATGGCGAGGGAGCCGGTGTCGCCCATGAAGATCCGAGCCGGTGCTGCGTTCCACCACAGGAAACCCGTACACGCGCCGACCATGGCGACGGCGAGCATGGCCAGGTCGAGGGCCTGGGGAACCCGGTAAACGTCGGGGTGGCGGAACTGCCAGAAGGCGATGATGGCGAACGCGCCGAACACGAACGCCGACGAGCCGGCGGCCAAGCCGTCGAGACCGTCTGCCAGGTTGACCGCGTTCGAGAAGCCGACGATGAGCAGCACCGCGAAGATGCCCCAGAGCCACACGGGCATCTCGATGGGCGATCCGTTGATGCGCAACGAGTCCCAGCGGGTGAACGAGAGGTAGGTCCCGACGCTCGCGTAGTTGTGGGCCAGCCAGGCGAACGTGATCGCGACCGCCAGCTGGCCGCCGAGCTTGGCCCGCTTGTTGAGGCCGAGGCTGCGTTGGCGGCTGATCTTGATCCAGTCGTCGGCCAGCCCCACGAGCCCGCTGCCCACGATGGCGAGGAGAACGTAGAGGCCGCCACGCGTGAAGATCGGGCCGGTGCGCAGATGGCCGGCCATGTAGCCGACGAACGCACCGGTGACGATCATGAGCCCGCCCATCGTCGGCGTGCCCGCCTTCGTGATGTGACCGCGCGGTCCGTCCTCTCGGATCTGCTGACCGATGCCGCGGATCTGCAGCCACCGGATCAACAACGGCGTGCCGGCCAGACCGACCATCAGCGACACGCCGCCGGCGATGACGAGGGCGATCACGAGCGCCGCGCCTCCTGTAAGGCGGCGCGGGCCACGTCGTGGTCGTCGAAGGGATGCACGACGCCATCGATGTCCTGGCCCGTCTCGTGTCCCTTTCCGGCGATCACGACCACGTCGCCCGGCGCAGCCTCGACCATGGCCAGGCGGATGGCTGCGGCGCGGTCGGGCTCGACGACGAGCTTGTCGTCACCGTCGATGCCGGCGCGTACGTCGGCGATGATCGCCATCGGGTCCTCGGTACGGGGGTTGTCGGACGTCAGCACGGCCAGGTCGGCCAGTCGGGTCGCGGCCACGCCCATCAGCGGACGCTTGGCGTGGTCGCGATCGCCTCCTGCGCCGAACACGACGAGGACCCGGCCGGACGTCAGCTCGCGTGCAGCAGTGAGGGCCTGGACCAGTCCGTCGGGGGTGTGGGCGTAGTCGACGACGACCGTGAAGGGCTGCCCCGCTTCGATCGTCTCGAAGCGGCCGGGAATGGAGTCGACGGCTTCGAGGCCCGCAGCTGTGTCGGCGGCACCGATGCCCAGCTCTCGAGCTGTCGTCGCCGCCGCCAGCGCGTTCATGACGTTGAAGCGTCCGCGCAGCCGCAGGCGGATGGTCGCGCCTTCCCAACCGAAGGTCGCCCCTTCCGGGCCGAGCTCGAGCCGATGGGCATCGTCGATCGAGTACGGGACGACGTGCACCGAGACGGAGTCCCGCAGCCGCCTGCCCCACGGATCGTCGATGTTGACCACCGCGAGCTCCGACCGGTGCGGCTCGAACAGGCGGGCCTTGGCCGCGAAGTAGTCGTCCATGTCTGCGTGGTAGTCGAGGTGGTCCTGGCTGAGGTTGGTGAAGACGGCGACCGCGAACCGCACGCCGTCGACTCGGTGCTGCACGAGCGCATGCGAGGACACTTCCATGGCCACCGCCACGCGGCCCTCGTCCCGGAAGCGGGCCAGCGCCTCCTGCAGGGCGGGCGCCTCCGGCGTCGTGCGCGCACCGGTGAGTGTTCCGATGACCCCGGCGGCCCACCCGTGGGCGTCGAAGATGGAGCCCAGCAGATGGCTGACCGTGGTCTTGCCGTTGGTGCCGGTGACGCCGACCACTCGCAACGCGGTCGACGGGTGTCCGTAGAGAGTGGCAGCGGCCGGACCCATCGCGGCACGTGCATCAGGCACGCGCGCCTGGGCCACGGCGACATCGACGAACCGCTCACACACCAGCGCGACGGCACCGGCGTCCACCGCCTGAGGCGCGAAGTCGTGTCCGTCGGCGCGCGCGCCCTTGAGGCAGCAGAAGAGCGTGTCGGGGCGGACGGCGGCAGTGTCGTGGGCGATGGCGGTGATCTCCACCGAGGCCGGCTCGCCACGCACTTCCAGCACGTCGACGTCGCCCAGGAGTCGGTCGAGTCGCATGGTGCCTGTCTACGGGCTCCGGGAAGGAGCAGTGGCCGGCACGCTAGTGGTCGGGTTGGCCTTGACCGTCACCGGAACGTCGGCCTCGCCCACGGGCCGGGCCGCTTCGGGCGAGGAATCCGGAGCTGCGCTGTTGGCCACGGCTGCGGGCGGCGGGATCCGGAGCTCCCGGAGGGCGTACTCGGCGATCTGGGCGAACCTCGGGGCGGCCACCAGGCCGCCGAAGATGGGCTGGGGCTCGTCGAGCACGACCATGGCGGTGAGCGCGGGCTTCTCGGCGGGCACGAAGCCGGCGAAGCTGGAGACGTACGCGCCCGCCTTGTAGCCCCGCACGTGCTCGTCGGGCTTGCGAGCCGTCCCCGTCTTGCCCGCCACGGTGTAGCCGTCGATGGCCGCCAGCTTCGCGGTGCCGACCCGGACGACCTCCTCGAGCATGGCGGTCATGTCACGCGCCGTCTGTTCGGACACGACACGGTGCCGGACCGACGCCGGCGTCGGGTGCTGATGGCCGTCGCGGTCAACCGTCGCCCTCACCAGCTTCGGCGCGACGTACTCGCCGCCGTTGGCGATGGTGTTGTAGGCGGCCAGCATCTGCATGGCGGTGACGGCCAGGCCCTGTCCGATCGCCGTCGTTCCCATCGAGGTCGAGTACCAGTGGGCCGGATCGAGGAGGAGCCCGGCCGATTCCCCCGGGAAGTTGATGGCGGTGCGGGAGCCCAGGCCGAACGCCCGCAGGTACCCGTCCAAGCGGTCCTTGCCGAGCTTCTGGCCGATCATGATCGAGCCCACGTTGGACGAGTTGGCCACGATGTCGGTGATCGACCACGACTGGGTGGGATGCGGGTCGTGCTCGGAGAACGTGTGGCTCCCGACGCGGATGGTGCCGGGAACGGCCAGCCGGTCGCTCGGAGCGATCACGCCCTCCTGGAGCGCGCCAGCGATGGTGATCAGCTTGTTGACCGATCCGGGCTCGAACACCGCGGTCAACGTTCGGTTGTTGGACGCGGCTTGCGGGGGCGCGCCGTTGTCGCCTGCCACCAGGCTGGCCATCGACAGCACCTCGCCGCTGGTGCTGTCCATCACGATCGCCATGCCGCCCTTGGCCTTCGCTTGCACGATCTCGGCCGACAGCGCCCGCTCCGTCTCGTACTGCAGCGAGCGGTCGAGCGTCAGGACGAGGTCCTCGCCGCGCGCCGACGGGATGTGCTGGCGCACGCCGCCCGGGATCTCGCGGCCGCTGGGGTCGCGCTCGACGACGAGGAGGCCGGGCTCGCCCGCCAACGCCTTCTCGTACCGCGCCTCCAGGCCTGACAAGCCGTTGTTGTCGAGACCGACCTTGCCCAGCACCGGCGCGGCGAGGTCGCCCGCGGGGAGGAAGCGCTTGGGCTCGGCGATGGTGAACACACCGTCGAGGTGCAGGCCGTCGACCTTCTTGCCGACGGCGTCGGACACCTTGCGCGCGACGTAGGCGAACGACGAGCTCTTGGTGAGCTGGTCGCGCACCTGGGCCACGTCGAGCCCCAGCACCGGGGCCAGTCGTCCCGCCTCGGCGAGGGGATCAGTGACGAGCTTGGGGTTGACCCAGACGGTGCGCTGGGGCACCGACATCGCCAGCTCGACGCCGTTGCGATCGAAGATGGCACCTCGCGCCGCCGGCAGCGGGACCCGGCGGACGCGCTGGGACTCGCCGAACGCGGCGAAGCGGTGGGCGTCGACGCCCTGCACGTAGACGACGCGGCCCGCGAGCAGCAGGGCGGCGATGACCATCAGGATCACCAAGGCGACGAGCCGGTGCTTCGGGTTTCCCGGACGGTCGACCGGCGCGACCTTGTCCGTGCGCACCGGCCGGCCGCGGTGGGCGCGCGGGTGGGGCGGCTGAGGACGACGCTGTGCCGGCCTTGCCCGCGTCGGACGGCGTTCGCCCGTGCGGGTCGGGCTCATGGCGTGTCGAGGTGGGGCTTGACCTGCGTCCAGCTGGTGGTCGTGCCGCGGTCGTCCTGCGCGTTCCGGGGCGTCGCGACGGTCGGGTCCTTGGCGGCCGGTCCGGACGGCGCCAGGTACGTCACGGCGGGCGGCGGCACCATCCCGAGCCGCTCTTGGGCGACAGCCACGATGCGCTCGGGCGACTCCAGCTCGGCCACCTGCAGGCGCAGCTGCTCGTAACGGGCCTGCTGCTCGTCCGCCTGGGACTGGAGGCGATCGAGGCGGAACTGGCCCTGGGTGAGCACCACATGCAGGCTGGCGATCCCGAACAGGCCGAGGGCGACGAGCACGCCGACCCCGACGCCGAAGAGCCGGGCCCGCCGGCGGCGGACGCGCGGCGGGACGTAGTTGTCGGGGACGACGCGGAGGGGCGGGCGCTTGGGTGCCGGACGCGGCGCGGGAGCCGGCTTGGCGCGCGTATGCACGCGAACGCTGGTCACGCCGCGTCCTCCAACTTCTCGAGGGCGCGGAAGCGGGCCGCTTCGGCGCGTGGGTTGGTCTCGAGCTCGGCGCGGGACGGCTTGCGCGCGCCGCGGTTGAGCAGACGCGCACGCGGGACGGCGCCGCACACGCAGGGCATGCCCGGCGGGCAGACGCACCCACCGCTGGCCGCCTCGAGGAAGCGGTCCTTCACGATGCGGTCCTCCCCCGAGTGGTAGGCGAGCGAGACGAGGCGTCCACCGGGGACGAGCAGGCCGATCGCCGCGTCGATGGCCGGCGCGAGCGCATCGAGCTCACCGTTGACCTCGATGCGCACGGCCTGGAACACGCGCTTGGCCGGATGGCCGCCGGTACGCCTGGCGGCGGCGGGCACGCCCCGCTTGACCGCCTCGACCAGATCGTCGGTCGAGGCGAGCGGACGGCCCGCCACCACGGATCGTGCGATACGGCGGGCGTATCGATGTTCACCACTTGCCGCGAAGAGCCGCGCCAGGTCGGCCTCGTCATAGGTGTTGAGGACGTCGGCCGCGGTCAGCGGCCCGTCCGGATCCATCCGCATGTCGAGGGGCCCGTCCTCGCGGTAGCTGAAGCCCCGTTCGGGCCGGTCGAGCTGGGGCGAGCTGACCCCGAGGTCGAACAGCGCACCGCTGACGGCGTCGTAACCCAGGCCGGCGACGACGTCGGCGATCTCGTCGAAGCGGGCCCGCCGCAGGACGGCCCGTTCGCCGAACTCGCGCAGGGCCTCCCCCGCCGCGGCCAGCGCCGCGGGGTCGCGGTCGATGCCGATGAGACTGAGTTGGGGATGAGCCCCCAGCAGTGCACGCGCGTGTCCTCCGCCCCCGACCGTCGCGTCGACGACCGGACCGGGCGGCACGTCACCGAAAATGGCGGTGACCTCCTCGACCATCACCGGGCGGTGCTCGTAGCTCTGGCTCATCCGCAGCCCCTCGACCGGGCTGGCGCCGTCGGGATGTCTCCCCGATCGACCTTGATGGAAGCGGGCGGAGAAGGGATCTTCCACCTGCCCGGTCGAGGGACTGCGCATGCTCCAGACACTCGTTGCACCACTTGCACCGCTCATTCCGGGTCGACGCCGTCGATCAGCGTCTGCTCGCTCGGCCGCACCTTGGTTTCCCACGCCGCCGGGTTCCACAGCTCGACGTGGTCCACCGCGCCGATCACCACGACCTCGCCGTCGAGGTCCGCGTACGTCCGCAGGTGCCGCGGGATCGCCATGCGTCCGGAGGTGCTGACCTCGATCTCCTCCGAGCCGGCCGACCACACCCGGGACAGGTTCCGCTGGTTGCGACCCTGCTGCTGCGCATCGAGCTGCGCATCCAGCTGTTGGTTGAAGGCCTCCTCGGTCCAGACGGCCAGGCACCCGTCCACGTGCTGGCTCAGATAGCCGCCCCGCTCGAAGTGGGCGCGGAACTTCGCGGGCAGAATGACCCTGCCCTTGTCGTCGAGCGAGTGCTCGTACCGACCGAAGAACCGTGCCGCCACTGACTCCCATTCCCTCTCTCGCCTCCGCCGGGGCTCGTACTGCCCCCGAAGCCGCTCCGCCTGACCGGTGCCGCCCCTTCGCGCCACCTCGTGCCACCCTACGCCCCTGACCACCACCCGTCAACACAGCCCCACCACTTTCCTCTCCCTCCGTGGCGCGCGAAGGTGAGGCGTGCCCGCAGCCCAGGACCCTCCCGCCGAGAACGCCGTCCCCGAAGACGTCGTCGCCCAGCTCAACGCCACCCTCAACGACCACGACGTGGCCGCCGGGCGCGGCCTCTACGCGGCCGCGCCCGTCCTCGTGATGGCGTCGGGCCACCAACTCGACCTCGACGGCCTCGACCGCCTCATGGAGATGACCTTGGCCGCCTTCCCCGACATGCGGATCTCACTGCGCCGGGCGCTGTGTGACGGCGAGACGGTGGTGACCGAGGAGGTCCTCGAGGGCACGCACAAGGGGCTGTTCGCCGGCATCGCCCCGACAGGGCGCGAGGTCCGCCTCCCGATGGTGCACGTCACCGTCGTGCGGGACGGCCGCATCGTCGAGCGCACCGCCTACCACGACACCGCGGGCATCCTCCGCCAGCTCACCGGCTCCTGATCTCAGGAGAGCCGCCGTCAGGCCTCGGGCGGGACCGAAGGGGGCAGCGGGGGCGGCCCGCCCGCCAGGTAGCGGCGGATCTGCTCCGCCTGCTCGGGGGTGATGCTGAAGTTCTCGCCCTCGAGTCGCAGCACCGAGTGGGCGCCCGGCGGCGTGGGTGGCGCCATCGCTCCCCGGCGCCAGAAGCGGCGCACAGGGTCGTCCCGCTCCGTCCTCGGTCGCACCACGGCCGCGATGGAGTCGTACTCGACACCCGCGCTGGCGAGGACCTGGCACGCCACCCCGTCCCGCTCCTCGAGCAGGCCGAGGAGGAGGTGCTCGGGCCGGATGACCTTGTCGTTGCGCGCCAGCGCCTCCCGGAGGGAGAGCTCGAGTGCCTTCTTGGCCCGTGGCGTGAACGGCGGCGGCGACGCCGGCGGTTCGTCGCCTCGACCGACCACGTCGATGACCGCTTGGCGCAGCACCGTCACCGGCGCGCCCAACCGCTCGAGCATCGTTCCGGCGACGGAACCGTCGAGCCCGAGGAGCAGGTGCTCGGTGCCGATGAAGTTGTGCTGCATCTCCCTGGCCTCGTGCTGCGCCCGGGTCAGCACCTCACGCGCTTCTTGCGTGAACCGTTCGAACACGACTGAAGCTTTCCACGTCAGCCCGGCAGTTGGGCGAGCAACGCGTCGGCCACCTCGTCGCCACTTCTCCCCTCGAGGGGATGGACCGCGATGTCGTGCTCGCCGAGGCCGAGCAAGGCGGCCAAGCGCTCGCCGTCCCACGCCAACGGTGCCGCGCATTGGAAGAGGGCGCCCGACCGGCCGCGGCGCTGCGCCATCCCCAGCGCCTTCGCCCCAGCAGATGTGACCTCGCCGGGTCCGAGTCCCGCGAAGCAGACCGCGTCCGACAGCGGTGTGCGCACCAGGGCGCCGCGATGCACCACGGGCTCGTTCACCCCGAGCACGGCCATGGCCGAGGCCCACGCGTCGCCCAGCCACCAGAAGGCCCGCCCCACGTCGTCGTCCCAACAGGGGTCGTCGCGCGGGATCAGGACGTCGAGCCACGCCACCTGGCCCGGCTCCACCAGCACCGCTCCTCCCCCACTCCGCCGGCGCACCACGTCGACCGCGTCGGTGTGCACCGCTGGCTGGCTGCTGCCGAGCACGAGCGCGGGCGCGGTGACCTCGAGCACACGCACGGTGCGCACGACCGGATCAGGCAGGTCGAGAGCGTGCAGCTGCGCGGCCCGAGCGCGGTGGCGTTCCACGACCCAGTCCACGCGACGCAACGTTAACCATGGGCTGGGTAGGGTTCGCGCGTGGGCAGGTTCCTTCTCCTCGGCGCCGTGGCCACCACGACGGCCTCGGCCATCGCCGTCGGCGGCGACGGTGCCGGCCGCACCGGACCCGCGCTGCTGTTGGCGGCCTTCCTCGCCTTCGCTGCGCTCATGATCACCGAGGTCCGGCGGCCACGTCTGCGGCGACGTCACGTCTGGTTCGCCACCGGGTTCGTCGTCCTCGTCGCCATCGTGGTGCCACCGCAGTCGTCGCACGATCTCTGGAGCTACGCCGCCTACGGACGGATGGTGTCGACGTACCACGAGAGCCCGTACACCCACTCGCCGCAGGATCACCCGCGTGATCCCATCTCCCGTCTCGTGAGCAAGGGTTGGGAGAACAACGCGTCGGTGTACGGACCGGTGTTCACCGCGGTGTCGGCGGTGGGGACTGCGGCCGCGGGCGACTCGCCGTTGCGCATCCGTCTCTTCTTCCAGGGTCTCGCCGGCGCGTGCCTGCTCGGCGCCCTTGCCATCCTGCACCGTCGCGGCGCGCCGGCGGGTGCGCTCGCCATCGTCGGTCTCAACCCACTCGCGACGGCATCGATCGTCAACAACGGTCACAACGATCTCCTGGTCGGCGTCGCGGTGCTCGTTGGCGTCCTGCTCGCGCGCGAACGGCGCGGCACCGCCACGGGTGTGGCCCTCGCGTTTGCGGTGCTCGTCAAGGCAGCGGCCTTCGTCCCGCTCGCGGCCATCGCCTTCTGGCTGTGGCGTCGCGACCGTCCCGCAGCCGTGCGGGCGGCGGCGGCGTCCGGTGCGATGGTCGCGGCGGGCTACGCGGTCGCGGGCGGGACCGCGGCGCTGGCACCTCTGCACCAGGCGTCGGGGTACGTCAGCGCCAGCTCCTTCTGGCACATGGTGCAGAGTCATGATGCGGGCGCCGGACCCTCGGGCATCGTCGTCTGGGGCTCCGTGGCCATCGTTGTCGCCGCCATCGCGGTCGGCTGGCAACGCCGCGCCGACCCAGTGGCGGTGACCATCGCCGCGGTGCTCGGGTACCTGTTGGCCGCGCCGTACGCCCTGCCTTGGTACGTGGGATGGCTGCTTCCGGTCGTCGCTCTGACGTGGCGGTCACGACTGGCATGGCTGGCGACCGCGTACCCGGCCATCGCGCTCCTGGTGTACAACAACCGACCCGTCATGGCCCCCGCCGTGCGCGACTTCCTCCTGCATGTCCGCAGCGTGCTCCCCGTCATCGAGGTGGCCGCGTTGCTTGCGCTGGTGCTGCTCGCGTGGCGTCGCCGTCACGCGACGGACGTGCTCGTTCCGAGGTAGGGAGCCCAGTCGGGGCGCACCAGTCCCGCCGCGACGAGCACCCACCCCCGCTCTTGGGGCGCGAAGGGTTTGCGCCTCAGCGTCAAGCCGGTCTCGTGGAGGTAGCGGTCCTCCTTGCGCGTGTTGCACGGACGGCACGCCGCCACCACGTTCTCCCACGTGTGCGGGCCGCCCTTGCTCCGGGGCACCACGTGGTCGAGGTTCTCGGCCGGCTTGCCGCAGTACTGACAGCTGTGACCGTCGCGGGCGAACACGGCACGCCGGTTGAGGGCGACACGCGCCTGGTAGGGGACCTTGACGAAATACTGCAACCGCACGACCGACGGCTCAGGGAACGCGGCCCGCTCACTGTGGAACACCCGCTCCGTGGCGTGCACCAGCTCAGCCTTCTCGTCCAGCACGAGCACCAGCGCCCGCTTGGTGGGCACGACGCACAGCGGTTCGTACGTCGCGTTGAGAACGAGTGCCCGTGCCATCTAGCGCGCCCCGGCGCCCCGAGCTGCTGGTGGTACTGGCATTGCAGAAAACGCTACCGCAGCACTGCCCGGTAGCCCTTGCACCATTTCAGGTACGTCACGAGGTCGCCGGGCTCGGGCTGGTGGTCAGGATCGCCGTACTGGGTCTGCAGGCGGAAGCGCAGGTACTGGGCGTCGGGCAAGGGCAGGAAGGGCGAGCGCCGCCACCATCCTCGCGGTGCCAACGCGAAGACCTGCACGACCGCGGTCCCCCACAGCGCGGGTCGGACCGCGACCGCGCCGACCGCCCGACTCCAGCCGGGCCGGCTCAGCGGGTCTTCTGCTCGTTCCACGCGCCCGAGTCGGCGCGGGGCTCCTTGGGAAGTCCGAGGACCATCTCGCCGAGGATGTTCTTCTGGATCTGGCTCGTGCCCGCATAGATCGTGCCGGCGCGGGCGATGAGGAATGTGCCGACCCACGATGCCGAGTCGTTCGGCGCGCCGGGGTCGTCGGCCTGGAACGCGGTGGCGGGCGGGCGGCCCGTCGGCACGAGGGCGTCCATGCCGAGAATGTCGAGGGACAGCTCGGTGACGACCCGGTGGTACTCGCTCCAGTACACCTTGAAGATCGAGCCCTCGGGACCGGGCGCCGAGCCCGAGAGGAACTGCGTGAGGGTGCGCATGCCGAGGTAGCGCATGATCTCGACCTTGGAGTAGCACCACGCCAGACGCTGACGGATGGTGGGGTCGCCTTCCTTACCACGCTGCTTCGCCAATGCAATGAGGCGGTCGAGCTCGGTGCGGAACATGATCGGCATGGTGGCCGCCGCTTCGCCCCGCTCGTAGCCGAGCAGGGTCATGGCGACCGCCCAGCCGCCGTTGACCTCGCCGATGACGTTCTCGACCGGAGTGCGGGCGTCCGTGAAGAACACCTCGTTGAACTCGCTGTCGCCGTTGATCATCTTGATGGGCCGCACCTCGACGCCGGGCTGGTCCATCGGGCACAGCAGGAACGTGATGCCACGGTGCTTGGCCGCGGTCGGATCGGTGCGGGCGAGGACGAAGATCCAGTTGGCGAGGTGCCCGGCCGACGTCCAGATCTTCTGGCCGTTGATGATCCACTCGTCGCCGTCGCGCTCGGCCTTGCAGCCGAGGTTGCCGAGGTCGGAGCCGGCGTTGGGCTCGCTGTAGCCCTGGCACCAGAGGTCCTCGCCCGAGAGGATGCGCGGGAGGAAGTGGCGCTTCTGCTCCTCGGTGCCCCACTCGATGATGGTGTTGCCGACCATCTGGATCCCGAACACGTCGTTGGAACCACCCATCGGGACGCCGGCCTTCATGAACTCCTCGGCCAGCACCACCGTCTCCAGCGGCGTCAGCCCTGCGCCGCCGTACTCCTTGGGCCAGGACAGGCCGAGCAAACCGTTCTCGTGGAGGATCTTGCGCCAGTCCCGCGTGAACTTGCTCGCCTCATCCCGGGGCAGGGCGCCGATGCCCGTCCAATGGGCGGGGAGGTGCTCGGCGAGGAAGGCCTGGACCTTCTCGCGGTACGCCTCGGCTTCCAGGGGATACCGAACGTCCATAGGGATCAGGCTACTGGCGGGTGAGCCCGCGCAGCCCGACCGCCGCGGCGCCGACGAGGGGTCCGTCGGCCCCGAGACCGGCCGGCAGGATGCGCGTGCCACGCGAGAAGTCGAGGGCGGCCCGTCTGTCGATCTCGGCTTGGGCGGCCGCGAAGAACGGGGCGCCGAAGCCGAGCGCCACCGACCCGGCGACGACGGCGAGATCGAGGTCGAGGAGATTGGCGGTGCTGGCCACCGCTCGGCCCACGAGCGTGCCCGTGCGCTCGACGATGTCGGGTGTCGCCTCGCTGGCGGGCCGGCCGCTCGCGGCGCGGATGTTCGGACCGGACGCCTCCGCCTCGAGACACCCCCGTCCGCCGCACGCACAGTGGCGGCCGTCGGGCTCCACGACGACGTGCCCGATGTGACCCGCGTTGCCGAGCCGGCCTTCGAGCAAGCGGCCGTCGAGCACGATGCCGCCGCCCACCCCGGTGGACACCACCATGGCGATGAAGTTGTCGATGCCGGCGGCGGCGCCCTTCCACCCCTCGCCGAGGGCCAACGCCTTGGCGTCGTTGTCCACGAACACCGGCAGGCCGGTGAGCTCCGCAAGCCGCCCCCGCAGCGGAAAGCCCCGCCACGCGGGGATGTTGAGGGGACTGACCTGCTCGCCGCCCGGCGCCATCGGTCCGCCGCAACCGACACCGACGACGTCGGCACGTGTGGCGTCGGGCAGCAGCGCGGCCAGCTCGCTGAAGAGACCGTCGCCATCGACGTCGCCGCGGGTCGACGCCGTGCGCCGCTCGAGGACGCTGCCATCGCCGTCCACCAGCCCCGCGGCCATCTTGGTGCCGCCGATGTCGATGGCCAGCGCGATCACCCCGACAGCTTGCCGCCTCCGCCGGCGATTGGGCGAGGCTTTAGCGCACGGCAGGGGGCTATAGCCCCCTGCCGTGCGCTAAAGCGCTGCGCGCGGTGAGGTGACGAAGCCTGCGAGCATGGCGGCCATGAGCGCGGGCGAGCGGTTGCTGGAGCTGGTCGAGCGGAGCTGGCAGCAGGACATGGACGACATGCCCGAGGCGGCGACGTTCTACGGGTGGCCGGGCCGGCACACGGGATGGATGGACCGCGGGCCCGAGGCCATCGACGCGCGCCACCGCCGTCTGCACGAGCGGCGGGCCGAGCTCGACGCCATCGACAAGGCGGAGCTGAGCGGAACCGACGCCGTCACCTACGACCTCTTCCGATGGGACCTCGACGACCGCATCGAGGCGACCGCCTTCCGGGACGAGCTCCAGCCGCTGAACCAGCTCGAGGGACCCCAGCAGGACCCGTCCATGGTCATCTCGGCGATGCCCGCGGTCACGGCGGACGATCACGCGGCGATCGTCGAGCGTCTGGCCACCCTCGACCGGGTGATCGATCAGTCCATCGACCTGATGGGCGAGGGCATGGCGGCTGGCATCGTCCCGCCCGCCATCTGCTTGCGCGACGTCCCCGACCAGGTGGCCAACCAGCTCGTCGCCGACCCGCGCGACAGCCCGCTCCTCGCCGTGCTGGAAGGCGCGGACGAGGCGACCGTCGAGCAAGCGATCGAGCTCTACCGCACGCGCATCGCGCCCGCCTACGAGCGGCTCGACCGGTTCATCCGCGAGACCTATGTCAGCGCGGGCCGCGAGGACATCAGCTGCCGGGCCCTTCCCGACGGTGACGCGCGTTACGCCTTTGCTGTCCGTCACTTCACGACCACCGAGCTGTCGCCTCAGGAGGTGCACGACATCGGCACGGAGGAAGTGGCGCGGATCGGCGCGGAGTTGCGCAAGGTCATCGCCGACGTCGGCTTCGACGGAACCTTCGAGGACTTCGCACGCTTCCTCGCGAGCGACGACCGCTTCTTCTTCACCAGGGGCGAGGATCTCGTGGCCGCCTACCGCGCCATCGCGGCGCGGATCGATCCCGAGCTGCCCAAGCTGTTCGGACGCCGACCCCGACTGCCGTACGCCATCGAGCCGGTGCCGTCGTATGCGGAGAAGTCACAGACCGCTGCGTACTACCTGCCCGGCGCGACGGACGGCAGTCGACCTGGCACGTTCTTCGCCAACACCTACGACCTGCGTTCCCGCCCCGCGTGGGAGATGGAGTCGCTGACGCTGCACGAGGCGGTCCCCGGCCACCATCTGCAGATCGCGTTGGCCCAGGAGCAGGACGACCTGCCCGCCTTCCGCCGCAACGCATGGTTCACCGCCCACGGCGAGGGCTGGGGCCTCTACTCCGAGAGCCTGGGTCCGGAGCTCGGCCTCTACACGGATCCATATCAGCGCTACGGCGCCTACTTCGGCGAGATGTGGCGGGCCATCCGCCTCGTGGTGGACACCGGGATGCACGCCCTGGGCTGGTCACGCGAGCGGGCCATCGCCTACGCCCAGGAGCAGTCGGGCCGCACCGATCACGACGTCGTGGTCGAGACGGACCGCTACATCGTCTGGCCCGGTCAGGCCCTCGCGTACAAGATCGGCGAGCTCGAGCTGCAGCGCCTGCGACGGACATCGGCCGAGAGGCTGGGGGGCCGCTTCGATGTGCGCGCCTTCCACGACGAGGTGCTGCGCCACGGCTCGGTTCCGCTCGACCTGCTGGCCCGACTCGTAAGCGAGTGGTCTGAAAGTATCCTGTCGGCCTGACCACCCAGCCCCCGGAGGACTGAACGCGTGGCTCGACAGCGGCAGGTAGCACGCAATGTCTCGGCGTTCGCCCAGTTCTTCGACGCGATCGTGGCCAACATCGAGCAGGTCATCCAGGGCTCGCACGACACCATCCGCCTGGCCCTCGTCTGCATGGTTGCCGAGGGACACCTCCTCATAGAGGACGTGCCCGGGGTCGGGAAGACCACGCTGGCCAAGGCGCTGGCTCAGTCGCTCGAGGCCGATTGGCACCGCATCCAGTTCACGCCCGACCTGCTCCCCAGCGACGTCACGGGCGTCACCGTCTACAACCGCAACAAGGGCACGTTCGACTTCAGACCCGGCGGCGTCTTCGCCAACGTCGTCCTCGGTGACGAGATCAACCGGGCGTCGCCCAAGACACAGTCGGCGCTGCTCGAGGCGATGGAGGAGGGACAGGTCACCGTGGACGCGGTCACCCACGTCCTGCCCCGCCCGTTCATGGTGATCGCCACACAGAACCCGATCGAGCACGAGGGCACCTATCCCCTGCCCGACAGCCAACTCGACCGCTTCCTCATGCGCGTGCACATGGGATACCCGGACCGCGAAGCCGAGATCACGATGCTCGACACCCACGCCACCGTGAACATCATCGACGACCTGTCGGCCGTGGCCAGCGCCCGCGACATCGAGAGCATGATCGACGTGGCGCGCGGCATCCACGTCGCACCGAGTCTCAAGGGCTACATCGTCGACCTGGCCGAGGCCACCCGCCGCCACCCCAGCTTGGGTATCGGCATGTCGCCGCGATCGGCCCTCGCCCTGCAGAAGGCGGCGCGAGCACTCGCGGCGTCGAGCGGACGCGACTACGTCGTCCCTGACGACATCAAGGGCATCGCCCGTCCCGTGCTGCAGCACCGCCTGACCCTCACGCCCGAAGCCCGACTCGGCAGCGTCGAGTCGGGCGACGTGCTCGACGACATCCTGCGCTCGGTTCCGGTCCCAACGGGCCGGGGTTAGCGACCCGTGCTGACGCGCCGGGGTTGGCTCCTCGGCGTCGGCGCGGTCGTGCTGGTCGCCGCCGGCCGCATCCTCGGCATCAGTGAGCTGTTCGCCCTCGCGGCCGGCGCGGTCGCCCTCGTCGCCGGCGCGCTCGTGTACGTCCACCTCACCCGCGTCTCGCTCGACGCCCAACGCGAGCTCCACCCGCCGCGGGTCCACGCCGGCTCGCCGAGCAGGGTGGAGCTCACCGTGCACAACCGCGGCACTCGCCGCACCCCGGTGCTCGGTGTGCGCGACCCGTTCGACGGCGGACGCCGGTGGGCACGCTTCCTCCTCTCCCCCCTCGGCGTCGGCGAGCAGGCCCGCGCCGCCTACCGCCTCCCAACCGAGCGTCGCGGCGTCTACGACCTCGGACCGCTCGAGGTGCACCTCACCGACCCGTTCGGCGTGGCGGCGTGGAAGACCGTCGCTGCCGCCGCGACGCAGCTCACCGTCTTCCCGCACGTCGACGTGATCGAGCCCCTGCCTCAGACCCTCGGCCATGACCCGCACGCGGCCACCGACCACCCCACCGCCATCGGTCGAGGAGGCGAGGACTTCTTCGCGCTGCGACCGTACGAGCAGGGCGACGACCTGCGGCGCGTGCACTGGCCGACGACGGCCAAGACGGGCGAGCTCATGATCCGCCAGGACGAGATGCCCTGGCAGGGCCGCGCCACCGTCGTGCTCGACGTCCGCCGCAGCGTGCACACGCCCGGCTCGCTCGAGCAGGCCATCTCCGCGGCCGCCAGCATCGTGAGCGCGGCGTGGCGCCAACGTTCCCTCATCCGACTGGTCGCAACCGACGGTGTCGACTCGGGCTTCGGAGCCGGTCCCGCCCACACCGAGGCCATCCTCGAGCACCTGGCCACCGTGGCGGCCACGAAGCTCGGAGGCCTCGACGCAGCCGTCGAGCTCGTCCGCCGCGACGCCCACGGCGGCGCGTTGGCGGTTGTCACCACGTCCACCACCCCCGCGGGCGACCTGCAACGGCTGTCGGCCTTGCGGGGCCGATATGGCGTCGTGCTCGTGCTGTTCGATCACGGTGGTGCGCCAAAGGCCATCCCGGCCGTCGGCCGCCTGGTGCGCGTCTCGGGTCAGTCGTCGTTCGCAGATGCGTGGCACCTCGGGGTCGCGTCCGGAAGGTTGCTCGCGTGACCGACACTGGCCGCATGAGCACCCGTCCGGTGGACGACACGCTCGTGCCGACGGTGGCGCTCACGCTCCTGACCATCGTCAGCGCCGTGAGCCTGGGCCGCCTGTTCGCCGATGGCTCCTTCCTCGGTCCGGTGCTGCTGGCTGCCGTCGTCTGTCACGGCCTGGCCTGGGTGCTGCGGACTCGCGGTGTGTCTCCACCGCTCGTCACGGTGGCCAGCCTCGCGGCGGTCGTGCTCCTCATCTCCTGGTTGGTGCTCCCGCAGACGACGACCTACGGCTTCCCTGGCGGGGCCACGCTCGAAGCGTTCCGGCGTGAGCTGTCGCGGGCGTCGGACGAGTTCCGGCGCGTGGTCGCACCCGCGCCGACGATCACTGGGTTCCGCGTGGGCTCGGTGCTGGGCACGGCGATGGCCGCCTTTCTCTCCGACTGGGCCGCCTTCCGCATGCGTTCGCTGTTCGAAGCGGCCATCCCGTCGTTCACGCTCTTCCTCTTCAGCGCCATCCTCGGCGCGTCCCGCTGGCACGGGGTGTCCGTCGCCGCCTACCTCGGCGCCCTGCTGCTCTTCCTCGTCGTCCAGCACGCCCGGTTGCAGGGCACGTCGACCTCATGGTTCGCCAGCCGCTCGCGCGGCGGGATGGCGAGCCTCCTGCAGGTTGGCGGCGTGCTGGGGTGCGTCGTTGTCGTCTCTGCGCTCGTCGTCGGGCCCAACCTGCCCGGCGCCAACGACCCCCCGATCGTGCACTGGCGCAACTCGCAGCGCCCCGGTCCAGGCAACCGCACGACGGTGAGCCCGCTCGTCGACATCCGGGGCAGGCTCGTCGACCAGTCGAACATCGAGGTGTTCACCGTCCGGAGCAACGTCCGCTCGTATTGGCGGCTGACGTCGCTCGACCAGTTCGACGGCGACATCTGGTCGTCGAACAGCTCGTACCGACCGAGCAGCGGCGACCTCCCGCAGGGCTACACCTCGCGCGTTCCGACGCAGCGGGCCAACCAGCACTACGTCATCGGTCCGCTGTCGTCGATCTGGCTCCCGGCCGCCTTCGAGCCCACGCGTGTCACCGGCGCGGACGGGTCCAGCTACAACGCCGATTCGGCCAGCCTGATCAGTGCCCAGGACACCGCCGACGGGCTCGATTACCGCATTGCATCCGACGTCCCCCGGCCGAGCGCCGAGCAGCTGCAGCGGGCCAGCGGACCGGGCCTCTCGTTCGCCGATCTGCAGCGCTACACAGCGGTGCCCGGCGACCTGCCGCCCCGCATCGCCGCCCTGGCCCGCCAGATCGCGGCACGAAGCAACAGTGGCGTCTACGGACGAGCCCTCGCGCTGCAGCAGTACTTCCGGTCGCCGCCGTTCGTGTACGACCTGCGCATCCCGCCGGGGCACGACGAGCGGGCCCTCGAGCGCTTCCTCTTCGAGACCCATCGCGGCTACTGCGAGCAGTTCGCCGGCTCGTACGCGGTGCTGGCGCGTGCGATGGGCCTGCCAGCTCGCGTGGCCGTCGGCTACACGCCTGGCGACGTGGCGCCCGACGGTGCGTACCACGTGCGCGGCCTCAACGCCCACGCATGGCCTGAGGTGTACGTGGCCGGCGCGGGCTGGATCGCCTTCGAGCCGACCCCCGGCCGCGGCGTGCCGGGCGGCGAGAGCTACACCGGCCAGCCCGAACAGCAGGCGTCCGGGCAGAACCCGGCAGCCGCGACCACCGTGCCGCCGTCGACGGCCGCGCCGACCACCGCGCCGGACCAGCGCACGCCGGCGACGACCGCACCTCAGCGACAGATCGACAGCACGGGCAAGAAGGGTGGCGGTCTCCCCACCCCGTTGGTGTGGGCCCTCGTCCTCCTCGTGCTGACCCTGGTGCTCTGGGGCGGCGGCGTGCCCGTGGCCAAGCGCCTTCGACGCGACCGCCGGCGCACCGCGGCGGCGCGGCCCGGCGACCGCGTGCTCGTGGCGTGGGACGAGGCGGCGGAGGCCCTCGCGCTCGCCGGAGCCCGGCGCCACCTGGCTGAGACGATGCCGGAGTACGCGGGACGGGCTGCCCGCACCACGGCACTCGACGGCGACGCGGCAACCCACCTGAGGGAGCTGGCCGCCGACGCGACCGCCGCGAGCTACGCGGCCGACGAGCTCGACGCCGCCGCGGTGGCGCGGGCCGTGCAGACCGCGGCGCGCATCGAGGCCAATCTCCAAGATGCGGCCGGCGCCCGCCGCCGCCTGCGGTGGGCCCTCGACCCGCGGCCTCTCAGGGAACGCCCCGGCCGCTGAGCCCCGTGTCGCCTATTCGTCGCGCTTGAAGCGTTCGCGCAGCCGGCGCCGCTGGTCACCCAGCACGTCGCCGATGCGCCGCCCCGAGCGGGCCACCTGATGCAGTCCGGTGCTGCTCAGCTTGCGCACGTTGGTGACGAACACGAAGGCGCTGGCCAGCATCACGAGGAATCCAAGGGCGCCCAGCCAGAAGAGCTGCGCGAACGATGTCAGCAGCAGGAGGAGGCCGGCGAGGAAGCCGAAGCCGGCCAGCTTGGCGTTGCGACCGGCGTGGCGGGTGAGGGTCGCGGCGCTGACCTCGCGCGCGAACGCGGGATCGTGCTCGTAGAAGCTCCGCTCGATCTCCGAGAGGATGCGCTGTTCGTCCTCGGACAGGGGCACGCTCGGCTACCTCCGCCGCCTTTGCTCGGGTGGTTCATCTTCGCGCACGGGCCCGCCTACAACAACGCGACCGTCGTGGGGAGCCCGCCGAGGGCCGCCGACCGGTAGGCCGCGTCGGCCACCCGATGCGCGGCCAGGGCCACTTCGAAGCCCGGATCAGCCGGCCGTCCGGCGCTCACCGCCTCCAGGAAGGCCCGGTCGGCGGCCGCGTACGGAGCGAGACCGACCCGCTGGTCGTCGGGCACGACCAGGCGGTCGAGCCACCCCTCGCCCGTTCGGCTCTCGATCTCGGAGGACCCTGAGGACTGCTCGACGTGCACCGGGCCCACGCCGTCGTCGTCGAGCCACAGGAGGGCCCGCTCGCAGAAGACCTCGATGCGACGAAGGGACGGCCGGGTCATCACCTGGTGCCACACGCTCACCAGCGACGACGTGGCGCCTGACGCGTGGATGAACGTGCAGGCGGCGACGTCCTCGACCCCGTCGTGGCCGGCGAAGTTGGCGGTACGACACGTCACTTCCTCCACCGGCCCGAGCACCCACGCCAGGACGTCGAGGTCGTGGATGGAGTGCTCGATCAGGGTTCCGCCCCCGGCAATCGCGACGTCGGCCCGCCAGGTCGACGCGTAGCGGCCCTGGATCGGGAAGAACTGGTCGTCCCGGTACACGGCGGCCATGGGCCGTCCCAGGGCACCACCGTCGGTGGCCAGCCGCTGAAGGGTGACGATCGGCGCTTCGGCCCGCATGACCAGGCCGACCTGCGCCGGCACCCCCGCGGCGCGCACGACCTCGGTCATGGCCAGCACGTCGACCATCGTCGGGGCGAGAGGCTTCTCGCAGTAGATCGCCAGGCCGGCGGCCGCGGCCTGCTCCACCAGTGCTCGGTGGCTGCTGGTCGGGGTGCAGACCCACACCGCGTCGGCGGCAGCCATGGCCCGGCCGGCGTCGGTGGTCGCCAACTCGGCGTCGTGCGCCTTCGCGAACGCCAGGGCGCGGTCGAGGTCGTCGTCGCACGCCGCCACCACCACGGCGTCGGCCATGCCGCCGCGGATCAGCCCCCGCAAGGCCCGGGAGTGCACGCCGCCTATCCACCCGCAGCCGACGATGGCGATCCGGATCGTCACGCCTCGGGTCCCCATTGGGTGTCCCCGCGGCGCTTGACCCGCAGGCCGTCCTTGCCGGCCAACGTTCCCGGACCGACGGCCCGCTCACCGAAGCGGGCCCGCACCTCGTCGACCGCCTTCACCGCGTCGCTCCAGCCTGCGGCCATGGCGTCGTCGAGCGTGAGCTGGCGGGCGCCGTCCTCGACCAGGTTGGACACGCCCACGCCGAACAGGCGGACGCCGGGACTGACGTCCACGGCGTCGAGCAGCTCGACCGCTGCCCTCGCGATGGTTGGCCCGCCGTCCACCGGCGTGGGAAAGGTGTGCGAGCGGGTGATGGTGGCGAAGTCACCGAAGCGGACCTTGATGCTCACGGTGCGACCAGCGAGCTTGCCCGTCCGCAATCGGGCCGCCACCGCGTCGGCCATCCGCACCGCCTCGATCCGCAGCGGCTCGTGCTCGACGTGGTCGGCCGCGTAGGTCTCCTCATGGCTGACGGACTTGATGGCGCGGTCCGGCTCGACGGGGCGAGGGTCCCGTCCGTTGGCCAGCTCGTGGAGATGGGCGCCGAGACTGACGCCGAGACTGGCCACGAGGGTGTCGCGCGGGACGCGGGCCAGGTCGCCGATGGTCGTCACGCCGAAGCGGTGGAGCCGGGCTTCGGTGGCAGGGCCGACACCCCACAGCGCGGAGATGGGTAGAGGGTGCAGGAAGCCGAGCTCCTCGCCTGGGTCGACCACCCATACTCCCGCTCCGGGTTCGGGGCCGCGGAGCGTGGCACGCGGCTTGGCCGCCTTGGACGCCAGCTTGGCCAGGAGCTTCGAGGTCGCGACGCCGACGGATGCCGGCAACGACAGCTCGTCGGCGATGCGCCGGCGGATGAGATGGGCGATCTCCGATCCGGTACCGAAGAGCTTGCGGCCGCCCTCGACGTCGAGAAAGGCCTCGTCCAGGCCGATGCCCTCCACCAGCGGCGTGAACGAGGTCAGGACGGCGTGCAGGCGCTTGCTGTACTCGCTGTAGAGATCGAAGTGGCCCGACAGGAACACCGCGTGCGGACACAGCCGTCGAGCCCGCGTCGACGGCATGGCGGAACGAATGCCATACGCACGCGCCTCGTACGAGCACGACGCAACCACGCCGCGATCACCCGAGCCTCCGACGATCACCGGCCTGCCCGCGAGGGACCGGTCCTGCAGGACCTCGACGGACGCGTAGAACGCGTCCATGTCGACGTGCAGGATGGACGGTTGCGGGGAGGACTGCACTACAGGCGGGTGATGCGCATCGACGCACGGGCCTCGCCGTCGACGCGGTACCGGTACGACCGCGCGTCGGTCCAGCGCTCGGCCAGCCACGCGGCCAGCGGCTCGTGGGTCGGCAGCCACGTCGACGCCAGCTGCTCCACGCAGCTGTCGACAGGGACGAAGCGCGCGTCCACCACGATGCCGTCGGGATCGTCGGGCTCGAGCTCGCCCTCGAAGGCGAGGGCGCGATGGACCTCAACCCGCAGGGTCCAGCCCATGCCCGCTGCCTCCGCCTCCACCTCGTAGACGGGCCCCTCCCATGCCGTGACGCGGATGCCGGTCTCCTCCTGCACCTCGCGCGTCAGGCCATCCACCACGGACTCCCCGTCGGCCACCTCGACCACCCCGCCCGGCGGTGACCAGTCGACGTTGCCGTCACGACGCAGGTTCTGCACGAGGAGGATGCCGTCCGGTCCCTCGACGATCCCACTTGCCACCAGCCACTGCCGCACCCGGCGATTGTGGCAGCCTCGGCGCCCATGAGTGGACTCTCCCACCGCAACGTCCGTGCCGTCGTCGAGGGCGGGGCCGCCCTCGGGATCGCCGTTGCACCCGCGGAGTTCCCCGAAGGCACCCGTACCGCCGACGAGGCGGCGGCGGCCATCGGCGTCGAGGTGGGCCAAATCGTCAAGTCGATGGTCTTCCTCGTCGACGGTGAGCCCGTCGTCGCCCTGGTCAGCGGCGGCAACCGTGTCGACGAGGCCAAGTTGGCCGAGGCCGCAGGCGGCTCGGCCGCCACCCGGCCCGACGCAAAGGTGGTGCGTGCGGCCACCGGCTTTCCGATCGGCGGCATCCCGCCGTTCGGCTACCCGGCCCCGCTGCGCACGTTCGTGGACGAGGACCTGCTCCTGCACGACGTGGTCTGGGCAGCCTGCGGCATGCCCCACGTCAACTTCTCGTCCAACCCGAACGACCTCGTCCGGGTGACCGGCGCGCTGGTCTGCGACCTCGCGGCGCCGGCCTGACTCGACAGGGCTCCGACTTCTCGCTCGGGAACGTCATACGCTCGGGTATGCGCTTCGCCTTCAAGACCTCCCCACAGCACACGACGTGGGACGACATGTTGGCCGTCTGGCAGGCGGCTGACAGCATCGACTTCTACGAGTCCGGCTGGACCTTCGACCACTTCTATCCGATCTTCTCGGATTCGAAGGGACCGTGTCTGGAGGGATGGGTGACCCTCACCGCCCTCGCACAGGCCACCACGCGGTTGCGGGTGGGCGTGCTGGTGACGGGCAACGTCTACCGCCACCCAGCGGTGCTCGCCAACATGGCTGCGTCGCTCGACCACGTCTCCCACGGCCGCCTCGAGCTGGGCATCGGCGCGGGCTGGAACGAGGAGGAGACGGAGGCCTACGGCATCGAACTGCCGCCCCTCAAGCAGCGCTTCGACATGTTCGACGAGGCGTGCGAGGTGATCGTCGGACTCCTCACCAACACCACGACGGACTTCGACGGCGCCCACTACCAACTGCGTGCCGCCCGCTGTGAGCCCAAGCCCGTGCAGCGGCCTCACCCGCCCATCGTCATCGGCGGCGGCGGCGAGAAGAGGACGCTGCGCACCGTCGCTCGCTTCGCCCAGCACTGGAACTTCCCGGGCGGACCGGCCGACGAGTTCGCGCGGAAGCGCAAGATCCTCGACGAGCACTGCGCGGATCTCGGACGCGATCCGTCCGAGATCATGACCTCGACGCACCTGCGCCTCGCGCCGGGAGGCGACACCTCCTCCCTCGTGGACGAGGCGACCGCATACGCCGAAGCGGGCCTCGACCTCGGGATCATCTACCTGCCGCCGCCGCACACACCTGCAGTCCTCGAACCCGTGGCCGAGGCGCTGTCCGGCCTCAGATAAGCGCTCCGGCCCGTGCCGCTCGTCGCCGGCGTCGACTCATCCACCCAGAGCACCAAGGTGCTGGTGGTCGACGCCGACTCCCTCGGGATCGTGGCGGTCGGCCACGCACCCCATGCGGTGGACGGCGGGCACGGCGCCCGGGAGACGCACCCGGACGTGTGGTGGCGCGCCCTCGCGGCGGCACTGAGCTCGACCGGCCTGGCGGGCGAGATCGATGCCATCTCGGTGGCTGGTCAGCAGCACGGCCTGGTCGTCACCGACGACGCGGGCCGGCCACTGCGCCCCGCCATGTTGTGGAACGACACGCGCGCCGCCCCTGACGCCAGCACGCTCGTCCGCGCCCTCGGCGGGCCTGACGCGTGGGCCGGGCACGTCGGGGTCGTGCCGTTGGCGGCGTTCACCGTCAGCAAGTGGGCCTGGCTGCGGCGGGTCGAGCCGGACGTGGCGGCCGCGACGGTGCATGTCCGGCTGCCTCATGACTGGCTGACACAACAGCTGACGGGCGCGGCGGTCACCGACCGCGGCGATGCATCAGGGACGGGATGGTGGTCGACGCACACCGAGGACTACGTCGAGCGCGTGCTCGCGCTTCCGACGGTCGACCTGCACCGCGAGCAACTCCCGGAGGTGCTCGGTCCGGGCTCGCGCGCGGGCGTGGTCTCGGACACGGCCGCCGCCGACCTCGGCCTCCGGCCCGGGATACCCGTCGGCGCGGGCACCGGCGACAACATGGCCACTGCCCTCGGCCTGACCGCGGACGTCGGCCAGCCCGTCATGAGCCTCGGCACCTCGGGCACCGTCTTCACCGTGGCCGAGCGGCCGGTCGCGGATCCGACGGGACGGGTCGCAGGGTTCGCCGACGCGACGGGCCGCTACCTCCCGCTCGCCTGCACCCTCAACTGCACGCTGGCCGTCGACCAGGTCGCGACGTGGCTCGGGCTCGACCGAGAGGACGTGGCCGACAGCACCGACGTCACCGTGCTCCCGTACTTCGACGGCGAGCGCACGCCGAACCTGCCCGACGCCACCGCGTCCATCGCCGGCCTGACCCACACGACGACGCCGCAGGAGATCCTGTTGGCGACCTACATCGGCGCGGTGCAGAGCCTCCTCGACGCCTTGGCCCTGCTTCCCGTCGCCGATGCGGCGCCGCTCACCCTCGTCGGCGGAGGCTCACGCGGCAAGGCGTGGCGCACCGTCGTCGAGCGGCTCTCGGGCCGGGAGGTGCTCGTCCCCGAGCTCGACGAGCTGGTCGCCTACGGCGCGGCGCGCCAGGCGCACGGCGTGCTCACCTGACGCCGAGCAGGAGCTCGGTGACGAGCTGGTCGAGGCGCTCGTGGCCGTAGCCCTGCTCGGCCAGAGCGTCGAGGTCGTAGTCCCGACGCCGCAGGTCGTCTGCTGACGCACCCGCGGGCAACGTGTTCTCGGCGAGTCCCGCGACCTTCGCGGTCGCGAGCGCCTCCTGGATCTCGGTGTCCGCGGCGAAGCGCCGGGCCTTGTCCTTCAGGATCAGATACGTGCGCATGCACCCGCGCGCGAAGTCCCAGACGCCGGCGGCGTCCTCGGTGCGGTACGCGTGGGCGTCGAAGTGGCGCATCCCGTCCCAGCCTGCGTCCTCCAGCAGCTTGACCACGTAGAAGGCATCGCGCACGCCCTCGCTGCCGAAGCGGAAGTCCTGGTCGAACTTTCCGATCCGCTGCGCGTTCAGATCGATGTGGAACAGCTTCCCCGCCCACAGCACCTGGGCCACCGACTGCGCGAAGGAGAGTCCCGACATGGTCTCGTGAGCGAACTCCGGGTTGAGACCGACCATGTCGCGGTGCTCGAGCCGGTCGATGAAGGCGAGGGCGTGCCCGACGGTCGGCAGGAACATGTCGCCGCGCGGTTCATTCGGCTTGGGCTCCAACGCGAAACGCAGGTCGTAGCCGCGATCGATCACGTACTGACACAGCACGTCGAACGCCTCGGCGTACCGGTCGAGGGCAAGGCGCACGTCTTTGGCCGCCTCGCACTCCATACCCTCACGACCGCCCCACATGACGTAGACGGACGCGCCCAGCTCGACGCCGAGATCGATGGCGTCCATCGTCTTGGCCACCGCATAGCGGCGCACCTCGGGGTCGTTGGCGGTGAAGGCCCCCTCCTTGAACACGGGGAGGGAGAACAGATTGGTGGTCGCCATGGGCACCTGCATGCCCGTCTCGTCGAGGGCCTTGCGGAACCGTTTGACGATGGTCTCGCGCTCCGACGCCGTCGCGCCGTGGGGCACCAGATCGTCGTCGTGGAAGTTCACGCCGTAGGCGCCGAGCTCGGCCAGGCGCTGCACCGCCTCGACCGGGTCGAGCGGCGGCCGGACCTCGTGCCCGAACGGGTCCCGGCCGCGGTTGCCGACCGTCCAGAGACCGAACGTGAAGCGGTCTGCCGCGGTCGGCGTGAACGGATCAGTCATCGCGTCACCCTACGTTTCCCGAGGCGGTCGCGGAGCCCCCACCACGTGACCGCGCCCAACGCCTCGACGACGATGCGCATCGACATCTTCGACGTGCCCCGGACCCGGTCCGTGAACTGGATGGGGACCTCGACGATGCGGCCGCCCGCGCGGGCGACGCGATAGGCCATGTCGATCTGGAACCCGTAGCCATCGGTGCTGACCATGCCGAGATCGACCTTGTGCACCATCTCGGCGCGGTAGGCGCGGAAGCCCGACGTGGCATCGGCGATGTCGAGGCCCAGCACGGCCGCCGCGTAGCGATTGCCCCACCGCGACAGCGCCCTGCGGTGCACCGCCCAGTTGGGGATCGAGCCGCCGGGGACGTACCGCGACCCGATGCTCAGGTCGACGCCGTCCTCGAGCGGCCGCACCAGGGAAGGCAGGGCCGACGGGTCGTGGGAGAGATCGGCGTCCATCTCCACCAGCACCTCGTACCCCTGCTCCATCCCGCGGCCGAACCCGGCCCGGTAGGCGCCGCCCAGACCCGCCTTCCCAGGCCGGCGCAGCACCTCGATGGACCCGAGCTCGCGTCCGGTGGCTTCGGCCAGCTCCGCGGTGCCGTCGGGACTGTTGTCGTCGACCACCAACACTGACGCGTCCGGCATCGCGGCGCGGATGCGCTGCAGCACGGTGACGATGTTCGTCGCCTCTTGATAGGTCGGCAGCACGACGAGAGTCCGCACCAGCGCAGCGTACGATGCCGGCCGTGTCGGACAACCGTCGGGTGTCGGCCCTGCCCTCGGTACGGGCCCGTTGGCTGGCCTTCGGGGCCATCCTCTTCGCAGGCGCAGTCGGCGCGCTCATCGGCAGCTCGTTCGTGCACCTCACCTGTCACGGCACGTGCGGCACCGCCCAGGGAGCAGGCGCAGTGGTGGGCGCCGCCTTCGCGGCAGGGGGCGTCGCCGTCGTCTCGGTGCTGGTGCTCCGGGCCATGGGCGAGTGGCGGAAGACCCAGGCCGAGCGCGACTGAGCCGGGTCCTCGAAGGTGGCTATCCGGCGGGCGTGAAGCGACGGAAGCCCTCGGCGCAGCCGACGCCGGCCTGCCGTCCGCCTTGCTCGGCTCGCTCTCGCACGATGGTGCGCAGCCACTCCGCTGTCTCGTCGATCTGACTGGCGTGGCACAGCAGGGCCTGGGCCTTCACGTCCACCGTCTCGGAGATGTCGACCCACGCGTCGGGCTCGAGGGTGCCCGAGAGGTACACGGCCGCGACGCGGTGGGCCTCACCCTCGTCAGGGAAGTAGTGGGGCTGGGCCGCGGAAGGACTCACCGCGTCGAGGGTCGACCAACCCACGACACGGTGGTCGTGGTGATTGAAGTAGCTCGGGCCGAAGAAGACCGCCGTGGGATCGGGACACACGACCGCCTCGGGTCTGATGGCGCGGATGAGCCCGACCAGTTGGCGACGGAGCTCGACGTCGTTCTCGACCTCGCCGTCCGCGTATCCGAGGACGTGGTGCCCGGCCAGCCCGAGCACCTCCGCGGCCGCGGCCATCTCGCCTGCCCGCCTGTCGGCCAACTCGTTGGGGTCGACCGAGGCGTCCGAGCTGCCCTTGTCGCCCCGTGTGACCACTGCCACGTGGACGGCACAGCCCGCGCGCGCCCATCGTGCCAGGGTGCCTCCGCACGACACCTCGGGGTCGTCGGGATGGGCGTAGACAGCGAGCGCTGTCGCCGGCGCCTCGTCGACGAGCTGAGTCATTTACCTTTGCCTGCTCCGCCCGGCCATCTACCTTTGCCTGCTCCGCCCGGCCATGTCCCCGACCGTAGCGGTACGGTCGCGCCGTGACCGACGGTCCCGACCGGGCCAAGGAAGCGAAGGAGCACAGGCAGCTGCTCCTCGCAAGGTTCGGGATCGCCAACGCGGTGGGTGCGGTACTGGTGTTCGCCTACTTCACGCTGCTCGCCGCGTCCGTCACGGGACCCGCGCTCGAGTTCGACCACTACGCAAGCGTGTCGCTCATCGTCTTCGTGGCCTTCATCGCCGTCATCGGGCCCGCCGGCTATTGGGCCGGGACGCTCTCGTACCGCACTGTCGAACGTTGGCTCGCCAGCGACCGCCCCCCTGACGCCGAGGAGCGGCGCGCCGCCCTTTCGCAGCCCGCCAAGCTGGCCGCGTTGACCTTCGCGGGCTGGGTCGTGGCCGCTGCTGTCTTCGCAACGCTGAACGCCATCCTCGGCTCGCCCGGTCGCGACATCGTGCGGACGATCGCCGGGACACTGCTCGCCGGCGTCGCCTGCGCCGCCGTGTGCTATCTGCTGAGCGAGCGGTTCCTGCGACCCGTGTTCGCGCGCGTGCTGGAGGGTGAGCCACCCGACCGCCCCACCACCCTCGGCATCACACCGAGACTGGTGCTCAGCTGGGCCCTGGGCTCCGCGGTGCCGCTCATCGGCATCGCCATCGCCCCCCTCACGCCGGCAGAGAACCGGGCCAACCTGCTGTTCCCCATCGTCCTGCTAGCGGCCATCGGCCTGATCGCAGGAAGCATCTTCGTCGCCCTCGCCGCCAAGTCCGTCGCCGAGCCCATCGAGAGTGTGCGGGCCGGACTCGAGCGGGTGGAGTCGGGCGACCTCGACACATCGGTCCCCGTCGACGACGGCGGCGAGATCGGACTCTTGCAGGCGGGCTTCAACCGCATGGCGGAAGGCCTGCGCGAGCGCGAGCAGTTGCGCGACCTCTTCGGCCGCTACGTGGGCGAGGAGGTGGCTCGCCAAGCGGTCGAGCAGGCAGCCGGCCTCGGGGGCGAGCTGCGCGATGTGAGCGCGCTCTTCGTCGACCTCGTCGGATCCACGACCATCGCCCAGGAGCGTCCACCGACACAGGTGGTGGCGATGCTCAACGAGTTCTTCGGCACGGTCGTGCGCGTCGTGGCCGCGGAGGGCGGTTGGGTGAACAAGTTCGAAGGGGACGGCGCGCTGTGCGTCTTCGGCGCGCCGGCCGACCAGCCCGACCACGCGGCGCGTGCCTTGCGAGCCGCGCGCAAGTTGGGCGCGGCCCTGGGCGGGAACCTCCCGGCCGGCATCGGCGTCTCGTCGGGACCGGCCGTGGCCGGCAACGTCGGCGCCGAGCAGCGCTACGAGTACACGGTCATCGGCGACCCCGTGAACGAGGCGGCCCGCCTCACCGAGGCGGCCAAGCAACATCCGACGCACGTCCTCGCGAGCGAAGCCAGCGTGGAGCGGGCCGGCGACGAAGCGGCCCACTGGATGCCGGTGGGGACGTTCGAGCTGCGGGGTCGGTCGGCGCCCACGACCGCCTACGCGCCCGCTCAGACGGGCGAAGCCGCGACCGCCTTGCAGGCCCGCGCCACGCCGTCGTCGTCCACGTCGTGATGGGTGACGAGCCGCACGACGCCCGGGGCGATCGTGCCGGCGAGTACTCCTTCGTCGCGCAGGTGGTCGATCAGGCGGGCGGTGTCGGCGTGGCCGAAGATCACCATGTTCGTCGGGCAGGCCGCGGGATCGCACCCCGCGTCGGGCCACCGCTCGGCAACCGCCTCGGCCAGCCGGCGGGCGCGGGCGTGGTCGTCGGCCAGTCGGTCGACCATCGTCTGCAGCGCCACCAGCCCGGCCGCGGCGATGACGCCGGCCTGGCGCATGCCCCCGCCGAGGCGCTGCCGTTCCGTTCTCGCTGCGGCGATCACGTCGGCCGGCCCGGCCAGCACTGAGCCCACCGGCGCGCACAGCCCCTTCGACAAGCAGCACATCACCGTCGTCACCGGACCGCAGTAGTCGGCGGCGCTGATACCGGAGGCGACCTCTGCGTTGAACAGCCGGGCACCGTCCATGTGCACCGGGATACCGGCGGCCGCGTGAGCAATGGCCTGCACCGCGTCGAGCGGCCAGGGGCGACCGTCGGCTGGCATGTGGGTGTTCTCGATGCAAACCAGGCCGGGGCGCGGATAGTGATGCTCGGCTGCCTCGCGAGCCCACGTGACCGCGGACGGGTCGATGGTGCCTTCGCTGTCGTCCACCGTGTGGAACTGGATGCCGGCGTTGCGTCCGCCCGCACCGTTCTCGTAGATGACGACGTGCTGGCGAGCGCCCGCGATGACGGACGTGGCAGGTGCGGCCAGCACCCGCAGCGCCAGCTGGTTGCCCATGGTGCCCGACGGCACGAAGAGGGCAGCTTCCTTGCCCACGCGCGCCGCGAACGCGTCCTGGAGGGCGTTCACAGTCGGGTCCTCGCCGTAGACGTCGTCGCCGACCTCGGCATCCGCCATGGCACGGCGCATCTGCTCGGTCGGGCGGGTGACGGTGTCGGAGCGCAGGTCGACGAGGCCGCTGGGCACCCCGCTTACGCTACCGGTCGTGCCCGATCTCGATGCCCTCCTGCGCCTCGCCGTCGACGCGGCCGAGGGGGCGGGGGCGCTGCTGCAGGCTGGGCTGCACGAGGCTCGCACGTCCGTCGAGCAGAAGTCGTCTGCCACCGACATGGTGACGGAGATGGACCGGGCCGCGGAGTCCTTCATCGTGTCGACCGTGCGGGCCGCCCGTCCCGACGACGGCTTGCTCGGCGAGGAGGGTTCCCACGAAGCGGGCTCGTCGGGCGTGCGCTGGATCATCGACCCGCTCGACGGCACGACCAACTACCTCTACGGGTTCCCGGCCTACGGCGTCTCCGTCGCGGTCGACGTCGACGGCGAGGTCGTGGTCGCGGCCGTGCACGATCCGTCCCACCGCGAGACCTTCACCGCCATCAAGGGCCGAGGCGCGTGGTGCAACGGCGTCGCGCTGCACGTGCACGGTCCTCCCACGGTCGCGACCGCGCTGGTGGGGACGGGGTTCTCCTACCTGCCGGACCGGCGGGCGTGGCAGGCCGAGGTGGTCGCCCGCATCATGTCGGCCGTGCGCGACATCCGGCGGGCCGGCGCAGCGTCCGTCGACCTCTGCTGGGTGGCGGCGGGACGGATGGACGTCTTCTTCGAGCGCGGTCTGCAGCTCTGGGACTTCTCGGCCGGGGCCCTCGTCGCGGCCGAGGCGGGCGCCGCGGTCGGCGACCTCGAAGGCGGGCCGCCGTCGTCCGACATCGTCGTCGCTGCACCCCCGTCGATCGACGCCGCCTTCCGGCGCCTGCTCGTCGACGCGGAGGCCGCCGTCACCGCGGAGTGACTCGACCTTCTGGTGCACGACGTCGCCACAGCGACCAGAAGTGCACCAGAACCTGGCCTCACTCCCCCGCTGGGCCCTCTTCCCACTCGCGGTCCTCCTCGTCGAGGGCCTCGTTGCGCTGGGCGTATTGCTCGCGCCAGTGCTCGGCCGCCTCGCGCGACTCGTAGGGGCCGATGCGGCGGTCCGGCGGACACGTGCTGTCGGTGCCCTCGACGCGGTTGTGGTCGAGGCACCACCAGAACTGATCGGCCATCTCAGATGCCGAGGACGAGGCGGATGACGCGGTCCTTCACCGGCGTCGGCGTGAACGTCTCGGCCAGGTTCATCATCTGGGCGTCGAGCCCGACGAGGTACCGGGCGCGGGGCGAGCGGGCCGACAAGGCGCCGGCGATGACACGGGCGCACTGGCCGGGGTCGCCCATCAGCGGTTCGATCAGCTGCTGCCCTCGGAGCGAGCGGCGGTAGGCCGGTCCGAACCGGCTGCCCGCGCCCTCCCGCCGGGTGATGTCGCCCTCGAACTCCTCCCAGATGCCGGTCTTGAAGCCGCCGGGCTCCACCAGCACGACCTTGATGCCGCCGCCCGCGACCTCGATGCGCAGCGCGTCGGACAGGGTCTCGATCGCGTGCTTGGCCGCGCCGTACCACCCCGCGAACGGCGCGCTCGTGCGACCGGCGATCGACGACACGTTGACGATGCGACCGGTGCCGCGCTCCCGCATGCGCGGCAGGGCCAGCCGCGCCAAACGCATCGGGGCGAACACCATCGTCTCCATGAGGTGGTGGGCCTCGTCGTCGTCCACGTCCTCGACTGCGCCGGTGAGGCCGTACCCGGCGTTGTTCACGAGCCCGTACAGGTCAAGACCGCCGACCACCTTCTCGCACTGCTCCGCGTCGGTCACGTCCAGCAGCACGGTCTCCACCTCGACCCCGGCGTCGGCGGCCGCCTTGGCCACCACGTCGGCCTTGGCCTCGGACCGCACCGACCCGATGGACCGATACCCGCGGCGGGCGACTTCGAGGACGGTCGCCAACCCGATACCCGAGTTGGCGCCAGTGGTCAGGACAGCACGATCGCGATCAGCCATGGGAGTCATCCTTCCCCGTCGAGGCCAAGTCGACCCGCGATGGCCGATCGGCGGACCTTCCCGGTGGCTGTCCGGGGCAGCGTGTCGACGAGATACACGTCCTTCGGGCACTTGTACGGCGCGAGATGGCGACGCGCTTCGGCCAGCACGACGGCTGGGTCGACGGCGCCGTCCGCCACCACCGCCGCGCACACCCGCTGACCCCATCGCTCGTCCGGTGCGCCGAACACCGCCACCTCACCCACGCCCGCTGCACCCGCCAGCACACGCTCCACCTCGGCCGGGTACACGTTCACCCCGCCGCTGATGATGAGGTCGTCGCGTCGCCCGTCCAGGAACAGGCAGCCGTCGTCGTCGAGCCGGCCCAGGTCGCCCACCGTGAAGGCGTCCCCTCTCCACGCGGCGGCCGTCTTGTCCGCGTCACGCCAGTACTCGAAGCGCGCATGCGGCGGCACCGCGCACCAGATGGTGCCGTCCGGATCGACGGACAGCGTGCGACCGGGGCGGGCCCGACCCACGGTGCCGGGTCGCTCGAGCCACAGATCGGGCGGGCACACGGTGAACTGCCCTTCCGTCGAGCCGTAGAACTCCCAGACGGAGCCGGACGGGAAGGCGTCCATCGCCGCGAGCTTCAACGGCTCGGGACATGGCGCGCCGGCGTGGGCCAGCAACCGGAACGACGAGAGGTCGGGGACGGACCCCGACGCGAACAGCCGCTGCAGATGAGCGGGCGCCATGAAGGCGGTCGTCGGCCGCTCGACAGCGATGGCGTCGGCCGCTGCGGACGCGTCGAAACGCGGGAGCAGCACCACGTCGCCTCCGCTCAGCAGCGTGCCGGCCGAGAAGCGGATGGCGGCGGAGTGGAACAGGGGCGAGCACACGAGGTGGACGTCACCGGGCGCGAAGCCCCACACCGAGCGCTCGTCCTCGAAGAGCGCACGCGCGTCGTCCTCCGACAGGACGCCGGACCACACACCTTTGGGCCGGCCCGACGTCCCCGACGTGTAGTGCATGGGCCGTCCGAGCGGCACCGGCGCCAGGTCGGTGGGCGCGCCGTCGGTCAGCTGCGCGAGCTCACCGCCGTCGTCGACCACCAGGACGGGCTCGGCGTCGGCCAGCAGCGCGGCCCGTTCCTCGGCCACCAACGCCGGGTTGAGCACGACGGGGATGACGCCCGTGCGCAGCGCACCCAGCACCGCACAGAGCAGGTCGACCGAGGAAGGCACGAGGAATGCGACCCGGTCTCCCGCGCGCAGGCCGCGGGCGGCCAGCGCCCCGGCGATGCGGCGCTGCTTGTGCTCGCCCTCCGCTGCAGTGACGCGTTCCAGCTCAGCTCACCCGAAGAAGACCTCGGCCACGTCGACGAGCTCGGGATCGACCGTCTTGAGCTCGCCGACGGCGTCGGCCAGTGGCACGCGGATGATGCTGCCCGCTTGCAGCGCGACCATCTGTCCGAAGCCGTTGTCATGGACGGCGTCGATGGCGGCGATGCCGAACCGGGTGGCGAGCACGCGGTCGAACGCAGTCGGCGTGCCACCGCGCTGGATGTGGCCCAGCACCGTGACGCGTGTCTCGAAGCCGGTGCGCTTCTCGATCTCCTCGGCCAACAGCTGACCGATGCCACCCAGCCGCACGTGTCCGAACGCGTCCGTCTCGCCGGACTGCAAGGCCAGCGTGCCCGCTTTCGGCTTGGCGCCCTCGGCCACCACGACGATGGACGCGTAGCGACCGCTCTCGTGCCTGCGTTTCAGGAAGTCGCACACCTCCTCGATGTCGAACTCCTCCTCGGGCACGAGCACCTCGGCTGCCCCGCCCGCGATACCGGCGTACGTCGCGATCCAGCCCGCGTGGCGCCCCATCACCTCGCACACGAGGACGCGGTCGTGCGACTCGGCCGTCGTGTGCAGACGATCGATGGCGTCGGTGGCGACCTGCACCGCGGTGTGGAAGCCGAAGGTCACCTCGGTGGCCGAGAGATCGTTGTCGATGGTCTTGGGCACGCCGACAACCTGCACGTCCTCCTGCGAGAGCCTGTTGGCAACGCCCAGGGTGTCCTCGCCGCCGATGGCGACGAGGGCGTCGACGCCGAACGTCTCGAGGGTGTCCTTGACACGCTCGGGCCCGCCGTCGATCTTGTACGGGTTGGTGCGGGACGACCCGAGGATGGTGCCCCCCTTCGGAAGGATCCCGCGGCACCGTTCCACGTCGAGGGGCATGGTGAGGCCCTCGATGACGCCCTTCCACCCGTCACGGAAACCGAGGAGCTGATCGCCGTAATGACGCTCGCCCTTGCGCACGACGGCGCGGATGACGGCGTTGAGGCCGGGGCAGTCGCCCCCGCCGGTGAGGATCCCGACTCGCATCGTGCGCTCCCTCCAGACCGTCGACGACGATGCCGACAAACCTAGCGATGCGGCGCGCCTTCGCTGTCCTCGTCGCCGCCGGCGCCCTCCTGCTCACCACGAGCCTTCCCGCGACGGCCGCCGATGACCCACGCGCGGACCGGGCCGTGCTGCTGCTGCGCATCGCCGAGCTCACCGACAGCCTCGAGGACAGCCAGGCCGCCGTCGTCCAGGCCCAGTTCCGCCAGCGCGCATCGGACCGCGCCCTCGCGGCCGCCCGTGGTCGCCTGCGTGAGCGCGCGGTTGCCGCATACGTGTACGGCAGCCTTGCGACCGAAGCAGCGCAGCCCGCGCCCGGCCCCTACCTCGCGGTGGCGGTCCAGAAGGAGCAGACGGTGCTCGACGACGCGGCGACCGCCCGCGACGGCGCCGACGCCGTCCGGGCAGCTGCAGAGGACGCGCGCACCCACCTGCGCGGTGACGCGGCGGACCTGGGCGCGGCCCGCGCCGAGCTCGACGCGCGCATCGCCGCGGACGACGCGCGACGCGACGAGGAGCAACGGCGGGCCGACGCCGCACGCCGGGCCGCGGTCGCGCAGCAGGCCGCGGACCGAGCCGGCGCCAAGGCCCGCGGCGATCTGCTCCCCCGTCACCGACAAGCCACCGCCCGCCAGATCGAGCTCATGGGCAAGTACCCCTTCGGACCGTTGCCGGCGGGCGAGTCCGTCCCCGCGGGTCTGCGCTCGACCGGCCAACAGATCAGGGGACTGGCGTCGTGGTACGGACCGGGCTTCGACGGGCGTCCGACCGCCAGCGGCGCGGTGTACGACATGGAGGGCTGGACGTGCGCGAGCCGGGACCTGCCCCTCGGCACCCTGCTCGTGGTGAGCCGCAACGGCAAGCGGGTGCTGCTCCTCGTCAACGACCGCGGCCCGTACGTCGACAACCGGGTGCTCGACCTGAGCCACGCCGCTGCCACCCATCTCGGGGTCGGCGTGTCCCCCGTGACGGCCGAGGTCGTCGCGCCGGGCTAGCCCTCGATCGGCTCCTCGCGGCGCTTCGGCTCGGTGGCCTTGGTGAGCAGGCCCACTTCGCGTTGGAAGTCGTCTGCGTCCTCGAACCCCTTGTAGACGCTGGCGAAGCGCAGGTACGCCACCTCGTCGACCACGCGCAGGCGGTCGAGCACGGCCATGCCGATGACCTGGGTGGAGACCTCCGGGCCCTCGAGGCGCACCGCCTCCTCCACCTCGGCCGCCATGGCCTCGAGCTGCGCCGGCGCGACGGGACGGTTCTTGGTCGCCGACGCCATGCCCGCCACGACCTTGGAGCGGTCGAACGGCTCTCGCTCGCCGGACCGCTTGCGCACCGTTAGCGGCGTCTCCTCGAGCCGCTCGAAGGTGGTGAAACGACGGCCGCACGCGAGGCACTCACGGCGCCGGCGGATGGCGGCGCCATCGTCGGCCATCCGCGAGTCGACGACCTTGTCGTCCACGCTGGCGCAGACCGGGCAGCGCATCGCATCGGACGCTACCCGGCAACTCAGGGAAGAACGATGCGCTGGCCCGCCCGCAGCGGGCGGTCGCCGAGAGCTGCCGCGAGGCGGCCGACGACGGGCCGCAGGTCGCCGGCGGGATGGGCGCGGCGGGCGAGGGTCCACAAGGTGTCGCCCGGCTGGACGACGTACACCGCCGAAGCCGGCGCGGCGGCAGAGCGGGGCTCGGAGGCGGCGAGGGAACCGCCTCCGAGCCAGGCGGATGCGGTGTGGACGGCGAACTGGCCCGCCAGGACGAGCAGCACGATGGCCGCGAGGACGGCGACACGGCGCCGACGGAGCGTGCTGCGGCGGCTGATCGTCCGGTGCGTCCGGTGCGTCGGGCCCTCATAGGGCGGGACGAGCACCAGGTTGGGGCGACGCTCTGCCGGAACGGGATAGGCGATGGCGGCCATGGGTGGTCCTCCTCTGATTGGTTCCCTCCCTCAAGAATCCCAATCATGTCATTTTCATTCCCGTCGCCCGAACGGGTGTTCGCAAGTGCCATCCGACCACGAACAGCTGTTCGTGTCAAGCAGAAATGTCGAACAGGTGTTTGTAACCGCGCCTCCGGTTTGGTACCGTCCTTCGCGGGAACACACGTTCGTCCTGGGAGGCACGTGATGGTCGACACCACGCTCACCGGCAAGCGCCGCGAGATTCTCGAGGTCATCGAGGCATCACTGCGCGAGCGCGGGTATCCGCCCTCGGTGCGCGAGATCGGCGAGGCGGTGGGCCTGACGTCGTCGTCCAGCGTCCACGCCCATCTCGCCACCCTCCAGCGCCAGGGCTATCTCCGGCGCGACCCGTCCAAGCCGCGGGCGATGGAGGTTCGCTACGACACGTCCTCGGGCGCCATGATCGAGAAGCGCCCGACCCGCCACGTGCCGCTGCTCGGCGACGTGGCTGCCGGCACCGACGTGCTGGCCCAGGAGAACGTCGAGGAGCTCCTCCCCCTGCCGGCCGACTTCACCGGCGACGGGCAGCTCTTCATGCTGCGAGTACGCGGCGACTCGATGGTCGACGCCGGCATCCTCGACGGCGACTTCGTGGTGGCCAACCAGCAGTCGGAGGCGGCCAAGGGTGACATCGTGGTCGCGGGCATCCCCGGCGACGAGGCCACCGTCAAGACGTACACCCGCAAGGGCGCCAAGGTGGTGCTCGTGCCGCACAACGAGCGCCTCGCACCCATGGAGTTCGACCCCGCCGACGTCACCATCTACGGCCGGGTCGTCACCGTCCTGCGCCGCCTCTAACGGGACGCGGCTAGCTAGCGGGGTCGCAGGAAGCGGCGCCACGCCAGTGGCGCCACCGTGCCGCCGGCGCCGAGCACACCGAGGACGGCCGCGACGGTGAGCGGGCCCGACGGACCGTTGTCGTCCGGACGTCCGGACGACGGACTGGGCCCATTGGCCACGTGCAACTGGTCGCCGTTGCCGGACGTGTCGTCGGCGCCGAGGACGCTCGTCGTCGTCTCGCCGGTGCTCGCGTCAGGCGCCGAGCTCACACTCGTGGCGCCGGTGGTCGCCGTGCCATTGGGCTTCTTGGTCGTCTTGGTCGTCGTCCCGCCCGAACCGCCGGACGAACCCTTGGTGGTGGGCGGGGTGCTGCCGCCCGACGGACAGGCCGACGGCGCGGCACTGACGCCGCCCACCGCCCTCGCCACGTCCAGCCGCCCTCGCCCGCAGTCCTGCGGCGCGCAGCCGCTGACCGCTGCCGCGGTGGAGAGGACCCGGTCCCGCGCTGCGGTGGGGCTCAGGCCCTGCGCCAGCAGGTCGGCGACCGCGCCGGTGACGAACGGCGTGGCCATCGACGTCCCCTCCAGCCAGCCGTACACGTTGCCGGTGCTGCCTGCCTGCCAGTACGTCGAGAAGATGCAGGGGTTCGCGTCGGGCGGCTTGGTGGTGCAGTCGCCGTCGCCGCCGGGCGCCGACACCGCGTACTTGGCGTTGCCGACCGGGCTCGAGTACGACGCAACCTGGTCGGTCCTGCCGGTGGCGGCCACCACGATGGCGGGCGTGTCGCCGTAGTTCGACGACCCGAAGCCGAGGAAGTTCGAGTTCCCCGAGGCCAGCACCGGCACGGCGCCGTGGGCCCACGCGTAGTTGATGCCGTCGGTGAGCGAGGAGTCACCGAAGATCCCGTTCACCAGGCTGAGGTCGCTGCCGAGGCTGAGGTTGACGACCCGGGCACCGTGGTCGACCACCCACTTGATGCCGGCGTTGATGTCGTCGATCGAACCGCTGGCGCTCCCCTGGTTGTCGGGGTAGAGCACCTTGGCGATCACCAGCTGCGCGTCGGGCGCCACCCCGGCGATCCCGATGCCGTTGTCCTTGGAGGCGGCGGCGATGCCGGCCACGTGGGTGCCGTGGCCGTAGTCGTCCTGGGCGTCCTTCTTGTTGCTTGTGGGGTTCCCGCCCCCAGCGCACTCGGACGGCGAGCCGCTGGTGTTCTCGCACTTGGTGCCCGCCACCACCTTGCTGGCCAGGTCCTCGTGGTTGAGGTCGATGCCCGTGTCGACGACGCCGATCTTGACGCCCGCGCCGGTGGACTTGCTCCACGCCTGCGGGGCGCCGACCTGGCCGAGGCCCCACTGGCGGTCGTAGCCGGGATCGCAGGACGCGCCGGCCGGACCGGCCAGCACGAGGAAGGTCAGCAAGGGGACGACGAAGACCAGGAGCCGCCGCTTCATGAGTCCACCATGGTCGCAGAAAACCACCCAGAAGGGGGTTCGGACGGTGGTCAGGCGCCCTCGGTGAGCAGTCCTCGCAGCACGGCGAACACGTGCTCGATCTCGGCCCCCTCGACCCGCTCGCCCGCGGTGTGGGCCACGGTGGGGTCGCCGGGCCCGAAGTTGGTGGCGGGGACGCCGCGGGCCGCGAAGAAGGCCACGTCGGTCCAGCCCAGCTTGGCGCGGGGCGGCTGACCCGAGCGGGCGGCCAGTCCGGCCAGCAGCGGGTGGACGAGCGACGGCGGCGCGGGGGGGGCCGTGTCCACCAGCTCGAAGCGGTCGGTGTCCTCCAACCCGCCGACGACCTCGCGGACCTGGGCCTCGGCCTCGGCCGCCGTGCGGTCGGGGGCGAAGCGGTGGTTGAGCTCGACGGTCGCCTCGTCCGGGACGACGTTGGTGGCCACGCCCCCACTCACCCGCACCGCCTGCAGCGCCTCGTGGTACTCGCACCCGTCGAGCACGGGCCGGCGGCCCTCGTAGGCAGCCACCCGGGCCAGCACCTCGCCGAGGCGGTGGATGGCGTTGCGTCCCATCCACGGCCGAGCGGTGTGGGCGCGCGCGCCACCCATCGTGACCCGGGCCCGCAGCGTCCCCTGGCAGCCCGCTTCGATGCGCGCGCCGGTCGGCTCGGCCAGCACGGCCGCATCCGCGTCCAACAGGTCGGGTCGCTCACGGAGCAGCTTGTTGAGCCCGTTGTGGCGGCTGTCCACCTCCTCGCACTCGTAGAAGACATAGGTCGTGTCGACAGCCGGGGCCTCGACGGTGCGCGCCAGCTCCAGCAGCACGGTGACGCCCGATTTCATGTCCGCCGATCCGAGACCCCAGAGCACGTCTCCCTCGCGCCGCGCGCGCTCGTTGCCGTTGGGCGGCACGGTGTCGGTGTGACCGGCCAGCACCACACGCAGGTCGCGACCGAGTGTCGTGCGGGCCACCAGGTTGTGGCCGACGCGCTCGAGAGTGAGCCACGGGACGTCGGTCAGCAGGCTGTGCAGGTGGTCGGTGATGGCCGCCTCGTCGTGGCTGACCGACGGGATGTCGACCAGCTCCGCGCACCGCTCGAGGAGGTCCACCTAGGTGGCGACGCCGTGGTCGCGCAGGATGTCGTTCAGCTTGGCCTTGTCGTGGCGCTCGCCCTCGTTGAGGTGCTTGACCACGAGCACGCACGGCCGGCCGAACTCCCCGCCCTTGAACTGCTTCGGCACCCACGACTGCACGGCAACCGACCACGGCGGGACGTGACCGCGCGCGAGCTCGTCGCCAGTGTCGGCGTCGAACACGGGGATGTTGTTGTTGAGGATCACGCCCTCGCTCACCACCGAGCCCTGCCCGACGCGCGCGCCCTGGGTGATCATGGCCCGGCTGCCGATCATGCAGTCGTCCTCGATGACCACCGGCGCGGCTTGGGGCGGCTCGAGCACCCCGCCGATGCCCACGCCGCCCGACAGGTGGACGTTGGCGCCGATCTGGGCGCACGACCCGACGGTGGCCCACGTGTCGACCATGGAGTTGGCGCCCACGTGCGCGCCGATGTTCGTGTAGCTGGGCATGAGGATCACGCCGCGGTCCAGGAACGCGCCCCAACGGGCCGACGCGCCCGGCACCACGCGCACGCCCGCCGACTCGTAGCCGGTCTTGAGCGGGATCTTGTCGGCGTACTCGAAGGGCCCGAGCTCGATGGTCTCCATGCGGGCCAGCTTGAACAGCAGCAAGATCGCCTGCTTGAGCCACTGGTGCACGATGACGTCGCCGTCAGGGCCTACCTCAGCGACGCGCGCCTGGCCGGTGTCGAGGAGGTCGACCGCGTCGTGCACGGCCGCGAACGCATCCTCGTCCCCGGCCGACAGGTCGGACCGGTGCTCCCACAGCTCCTCGATGCGCGCCTGGGTGTCAGCCATCACATTCGCTCGCTTGCTGCGCGGCGCTCGCTGAAGTGCGATGGGGACCCCGCAACTTCGCTCCGCGTCGGGCGTTCAGCTTCGTCCCCCATCGCGGGCTGCTGCCGGAATCGGTGTACCCACTGAGTCATACCCGCACGCTACCTAGAGTCGTTGCGTGATCCGCCATCTGCCGCGTGTGTTCGAGGAAGGACCGGGACGACCCGACGGCCCCAACGACGACCACCCGATGCGCAAGGTGACGAAGCAGGTCGCCTTCGACCCCGGAGGGTGGAACGACGAGCGCCGCTCGAAGGTCGCCGCCCTCTTCGATTCGCTCGCCGAGGAGTGGCACACCCGCGAGCATCCGCTTCGGCTGGTGCCCCTCGCCGACGCCTTCGAGCGAGCGGGCCCGTTGGGGTACGGGCGCGCGCTCGAGGTCGGCTCCGGCACCGGGCTCGGCACCGCGTGGCTGTCGGCCCGCTACGACCTGCTCGTCGCGGTCGAGCTGTCCTCGGAGATGCTGCGGGTCTCGCCGCCCGACCCCGCGTCCAAGGTGCAGGCAGACGCGGCCGCCCTGCCCGTGTCCTCGGGCAGCGTCGACGCCGTCGTCCTCGTCAACATGCTGCTCTTCCCGGCCGAGGTCGACCGCGTGCTGAAGCCCGACGGCGCCCTCGTCTGGGTCAACACGTCGGGCGACCGCACGCCGATCCATCTCAGCGCCGAGGAGGTCGACGAAGCGATGCCTGGCGAATGGAACGGCCTGGCCTCCGAGGCGGCTTGGGGCACCTGGGCGGTGCTGCGCCGGGCCTGACCCGGGGATGCGCGGCTCCGGGGCGCCGGCGCGGCACCATGCGGGGGTGACCACCACCACCACGCTGCCGTTCGAGTGCCCCCGCTGCCGGCAGCCCACCGAGGAGCGCTGGTTCGGACCGTGCACCACGTGCCGGGCCGACCTGCGGGCCACCATGGGCAACGAGCCCCATGCGGTGGAGACGGCCGACTACGAGCCCAAGATGAACGTCACGCCGAACCACGTCGCCACCAAGGACTAGGCGCTTCTAGAGCGCGAGGCGCGTGGCGATCAGCTCGATGCGCTCGATCGGCTGCACCAGCGCGGCCCGCACGAAGCCCGCGCCCGCTGCACCGTAGAGATCACCCGGGCTGACGAGGGCGCCGGCGTCGGCCGCCAGTTCGTCGGTGAAGCCCCACGCGTCACCGTCCGGCACGCGCGCCCACAAGTAGAAGCCACCCGCGGGCATGGGCGCGTCGACGCCGACCGCGGCCAGGATCTCCCGCATGCGCACCAGCCGCTCCCGGTAGCGCTCGCGCTGCACATCGACGTGGGCCTGGTCGCCCAGGGCGGCAACGGCGGCGGCCTGGATCGGACCGGGCACCATCAGCCCCACGTGCTTCCGTACCTCGGAGAGATAGTGCACGAGCTCCGCGTCGCCCGCATAGAACCCCACACGCGCCCCAGCCAGGTTCGACCGCTTGGACAGCGAGTGGACCGCCAGGACACCGTCGCTGCCGTGCTGCAGAACGGAGCGGGGTTCGTCGGCCCAGGTGAACTCCACGTAGCACTCGTCGCTCGCCACGGGAACACCGTGCTCGCGGCCCCACGCCGCTGCCGCGCCGAGGTCGTCGAGCTGGCCCGCGGGGTTGCCCGGTGAGTTCACCCACAGCACGAGCGCGCGCGCGGCGTCGTCCTCGGCGATGGATCCGACGTCGAGACGAAAGTGCTCGTCGACCTGCACCGGTACCGCCCTGCAACCGGCCAGGATGGCGCCCATCTCATAGGTCGGATACGAGACCGCGGGGTAGAGCACGGTGTCACGGTCGGGGCGGCGCAGGTGCAGCCACTGCGGCAGCGTGCCCACGAACTCCTTGGTGCCGACGCACGCGCCGACGGCCGACGGTGCCACGTCGACAGCGAGCCGGCGGGCCATCCACCCCGCCGCTGCCTCTCGCAACGCGGGCGAGCCCACCGACGCGGGATAGCCCCGCTCCGCGTCCGACGACGCCAGCGCGTCGATCACCAGCGCCGGCGGCGGGTCACACGGCGTGCCGATGGAGAGGTCGACAACGCCACCCGGATGGGCATCCGCCTTCTCCTTGGCGCCCGCCAGCCGCTCGTAGGGATAGACAGGCGGCACGAAGGGCTCGTTCACGGGTCCACCACGAACTCGCGCACCCGCGCTGCCCCGGCGGGATCGAGGCGGGCCCGCAACCGCGTGCCGGCTTCGTCGTGCGACTCCGACATGACCTCACCTTCGCGGTGGACGGCCGCCACCACGTCGCCGCGGTCGTAGGGCACGAGCAGCTCGACCACGTCGGCCTGGGCCCGCAACCGGTCTCCGATCGCCGTGAGCAGCTCGTCGACCCCTTCGCCGGTCGCGGCGCTGATGACGACCGCCTCGGGATGACGGACCGACAGGCGCTTCGCCCCGTCGGGCGAGGCGTCAGCCTTGTTGACCACGAGCAGCTCCGCCACGTTGTCGGCCTCGATCTCGGTGAGCACCCGCCGCACCGCGTCGATCTGCCCTTCGGGATCGGTGGCGGTGGCGTCGACCACGTGCACGAGCAGGTTCGATTCCGACACCACCTCGAGGGTGGAGCGGAAGGCCTGCACGAGCTGATGGGGCAGCTTGCGCACGAACCCCACCGTGTCCGACACGAGCACCGTCTCGCCGCCCGGCATGCCGAGGCGGCGGGTGCGAGGGTCGAGGGTCGCGAACAGCCGGTTCTCCACCAGCACCCCCGCATGGGTGAGGCGGTTGAGCAACGTCGACTTCCCCGCGTTGGTGTAACCGACGAGCGACACGGTGCGCAGCCGGCTCCGGCGGCGGGCCCGGCGTTGGTTGCGACGGGTCTTGGTGAGCTCGTCGAGCTCGCGCTCGAGCTTGTGCACCCGGCGTACGAGCCGGCGTCGGTCGACCTCGAGCTGCGTCTCACCGGGACCGCGTGAGCCGATCGGCGCGCGCGCCGCGCCGGCTCCCATGGCGCCCGCCTGCTGCGAGAGCCCCTTGCCCCGCCCCCGCAGACGGGGAAGGCGATGGCGCAGGAGGGCCAGCTCGACCTGGGCCTTTCCCTCCTGGGTGCGCGCGTTCTGGGCGAAGATGTCGAGGATCACGTCGGTGCGGTCGATGGCCGTACGACCGAGGATCTTCTCCAGGTTGCGCTGCTGGGCAGGTGTGAGCTCGTCATCGAACACAACCGTGTCCGCGTCGACCGACTCGGAGACGTCGTGCAGCTCCTGGGCCTTGCCCTTCCCGACGTAGGTCGCAGGGTCGGGGTTGTCGCGTCGCTGCAGGACGCGCGCGGCTTCGTCGGCGCCTGCGGTGTCGATGAGCTGGGCCAGCTCCTCGAGGTGGTCCTCGGTCTCGTCCGGCGTCTCGGGCGGGATGGTCACCCCCACGAGCACGATGCGCTCCCGGAAGGAGCGTTCGATCAGGGACATGACACCTCGACCCGCGCCACGTAGACGACGGGGACGGTGTAGCGCGCCGTCGGACCGGCGAGGTCGACGACGGTGCGGCCGCCTGGTTGGGCAACGACCACGCGGTCGCCCACCAGGTCCCACTCGCGACCTGCGGCGGCAGACGCGACGGCACCGGTGCCGCAGGAGTCGGTGATGCCCACGCCGCGCTCGTGCACGCGCATCGCCAGCGCATCGCCTTCTGCCGCGATGAGCTCGACGTTGAGATCGGCGTGGGCGCGACCGAGCGCCTCGAGGTCCTGCCCCTCGTCGCGGAGGACGAGGTGCGGGTTGCCGACGTCGACCCGCAACCCGTCGCCGTCCGCCTTCAGCACCACCCCACCCATGTCCACCGTCGCCTCGTCGCCGACGAGCCGCACCGTGCGCGTTCCCGCGTCCGTCGCGACGACGACATCGGGACCCGGTACCACGCCCGCCGTCACGACCGCCTGGGCCAGGCAGCTGATGCCGTTGCCGCTCATCTCCGCCCTTCCACCGTCGGCGTTGTACAGCACCATGGTGACGTCAGCGCCGTCGTGGCCTGCGGTGACGTGGAGCAGTCCGTCGGCCCCGACGCCGCGATGGCGATCACAGAGGGCGCGCGCGGTCGTCCCGTCGACCGACTGGCGGGACTCGAGGTCGAGCAGCACGAGAAAGTCGTTCCCGAGACCGTGGTGCTTGGTGAGGGTCAGGCCACCCATGAGGCCATCCAGTCTCCCAGCAGCACCGGCATGGCAGCGAGCGGATTGGAGGGAACCCCCACCCAGCTGATGCGGGGATCGCGGCGGAACCACGCCCATTGGCGCCGGGCGAAGCGGAGGGTGCGACGCACGACCTCGGCCATGACGCCGTCGAGGGCGGCGCCGCCTTCGAGGTGGGCGAGGACTTCCTTGTAACCCAGGGCCTGACGGGCCGTGCGCGACATGCCCTTGGGGTGGCGGGCCAGCGTCGCGACCTCGTCCACCAACCCCGCCGCGAACATGGCCTCCACCCGCGCCGCGATGCGCTCGGCCAGCACGGTGCGGGGCAGCCACAACCCGAGGAGCCGGAAGCGGCTGGGACCGTGCAACTCGAGACCGGGACCGAACGACGAGAAGGGCGCTCCGCTGCCGATCGTCACTTCCAGGGCGCGCACGATGCGCCGCCGGTTCGACGCGGTGGTGCGGCCCGCCGCCACCGGGTCGAGCGTCGCAAGTCGTTCGTGCAGACCCGCGGTGTCGGGCTCCGCGTCCAGCTCGGCGCGCACGTCGGGGTACAGGCCGGGGACGGCAAGGTCATCGATGACGGCGCGCAGGTAGAGACCGGTGCCACCGACCAGCAGGGCCCGCTTCCCCCGCGCCTCGATGCCGGCCAGCACCTCGCGCGCGGCGGCCTGGAAGCGGGCGACGGTGAAGTCCTCCCACGGGTCGGCCACGTCGATGAGGTGGTGCTGGACCTCGGCCTGCTCGCTGAGCGTCGGCTTGGCCGTGCCGATGTCCATCCCCCGGTACACCTGCATGGAGTCCACCGAGACCAGCTCCACGTCGGGACAGCGGCGGGCGATCTCGAGGGCCAGGGCCGACTTGCCGGATGCGGTCGGGCCCACCAGGGCGGCGTGGGCGCCGTTCAGCTGCTCGACACCGGGATGCGCGTCTTGTGGCGGGGAGGGGCCGTCACCTCGACCAGCTCGCCCCGCAGGAAATGAGGCGCGGCACCGGTGACCGCCACCTCGGCGTAACTGCCGACCGCCACCCGTCCGGCGAAGTGCACGAGCTTGTTCTGTCGGGTGCGACCGGTGGTCTGCGACGCGTCCTTCTTGCTCGGGCCCTCGACGAGCACCTCCTCCACTCGTCCGACGCGTGCCGCGTGCTTTGCCAGGGCGGAGCGCTCGACCACCACCTTCAGCCGGTCGAAGCGCCGCGCCACCGCGTCGGGGTCCACGAAGCGGTCGGTCCACGCGGCGGCTTCGGTGCCATGTCGAGGTGAATAGATGAAGGTGTAGGCGCTGTCGTACTCCGCCGCTGCCGCCACCTCGAGGGTGCGGTCGAAGTCATCGTCGGTCTCGCCCGGGAAGCCGACGATGATGTCGGTGGTGACCGCGAGGTCCGGCACCGCCGCGCGCGCCGCCGCCAGCTTCTCGAGGTAGCGCGCCGCCGTGTACCCGCGATGCATGGCGGCGAGCACGCGGTCGCTGCCCGCCTGCAGCGGGTAGTGCAGGTGCTCGCACGCGGAAGGCGTCTCGGCCATCGCGGCGATCGTCTCGGGGCGGAGGTCCTTCGGGTGCGGACTCGTGAAGCGCACCCTCCGTATGCTGTCGACCGCGCCGACGGCGCGGAGCAGGTCGGCGAACAGCGGCCGGCGCCGCGTCAGGTCACGGCCGTAGGAGTTCACGTTCTGCCCCAGCAGGGTGACCTCCGTGACCCCGGCCCCGGCCAGTTGGGTGACCTCGTCCACCACCTCGGCGAACGGACGGCTGATCTCCCTGCCCCGAACTGCGGGGACGATGCAGAAGGCGCAGCTGTTGTCGCAGCCGATCTGGATGGTGACCCACGCCGCGTGGGAGACCTCGCGGCGAACCGGGAGGGCCGAGGGGAACTCCTCGCTCTCCTCGAGGATGGCCATCACGGGACCCTCCGCCGCCGCCTGCTCGAGCAGACGAGCCGCGTCACCCACGTTGTGGGTTCCGAACACCACGTCCACGTGAGGCGCACGCTGCTGGATGACGTCGCGGTCCTTCTGGGCCAGGCACCCGCCGACCGCGATCTGCATCCCGGGACGCGCCGCCTTGAGCGACTTGAGGTGACCGAGGTTGCCGTACAGCTTGTTGTCGGCGTTCTCGCGCACACAGCACGTGTTCAGGACGACGACGTCTGCCGCGTCGGGGTCAGCGGCCGGCACCAGGCCGTCGGCCTCGAGCAGCCCGGCCAGCCGCTCGGAGTCGTGCTCGTTCATCTGGCACCCGAAGGTCCTGATGACGTAGGTCCTGGTCACCCCGCGAGGATACGCGGGCGACCCCGCTCAGCCGACGGGCAGGGGTGTGACAGCCGGTGCCTCGACAGTCCTCACGACCGGGCGGTCGCGCGTCTCGACCAGCAGCTTGATGGCCGTGCGCCCCTCGCCGTCGATCTCGATGTCGGCGAAGGTGGGGACGCAGACGAGGTCGAGGCCCGACGGCGCGACGAAGCCACGTGCGATGGCGACAGCCTTGACGGCCTGGTTGAGGGCGCCGGCGCCGACCACCTGCACCTCGACCGCGCCGGAATGCCGGATGACGCCCGCCATGGCGCCTGCCACCGCGTTCGGATTGGACTTGCTCGAGACCTTGAGGACTTCCACCGCCTGCCTCCTCGGCACGGCTGGTTGCCGTGCTCAGGAGTTCGACGCCTCCGGCGTCGATCCTTTACGACTTGTCCGTTTTTTCCGAATCGCCACGCAGCGTCTTGCGGCCGGCTCGCAGTGCAGAACCCCTCAGTCGTCGAGGAGGATGGGGTCGTCGTCGCCCGCACCCTCGCCGAGCGGCACCTCGGGCTTGTCGCCGATGCCGGCCAGCTCGCAGATGCGGGAGTTGATGATGGCCATCGTCTCGGGGTTCTCCATGAGGAACGCCTTGGCGTTCTCACGACCCTGACCGAGCTGCTCGCCTTCGTAGGTGTACCAAGCGCCCGACTTCTTGATGATGCCGAGGTCGGTGCCGACGTCGAGCATCGAACCCTCGCGGCTGATGCCCTTGCCGTACATGATGTCGAACTCGGCCTGCCGGAACGGCGGCGCCACCTTGCACTTCACGACCTTGACGCGCGTGCGGTTGCCGACCACCTCGACGCCGTCCTTGATCGACTCGATGCGGCGGATGTCGAGCCGCACCGAGGAGTAGAACTTCAGCGCCCGGCCACCGGGCGTCGTCTCGGGTGAGCCGTAGATGACGCCGATCTTCTCCCGCAACTGGTTGATGAAGATGACGATCGTGTTGGACTTGCTGACCGAGCCGGTGAGCTTGCGCAGCGCCTGCGACATGAGGCGGGCCTGCAGGCCGACGTGGCTGTCGCCCATCTCGCCTTCGATCTCGGCACGTGGCGTGAGGGCGGCGACCGAGTCGACCACCACCACGTCGATGGCGCCCGAGCGGATGAGCATGTCGGCGATCTCGAGCGCCTGCTCACCCGTGTCGGGCTGGGAGATCAGCAGCTCGTCGACGTTGACGCCGATGGCCTTGGCGTAGATCGGATCCATGGCGTGCTCGGCGTCGATGTACGCGCAGATGCCGCCGTTGCGCTGTGCCTCGGCCACCACGTGGGTGGCGAGGGTGGACTTGCCCGACGACTCGGGGCCGAAGATCTCCACGATGCGCCCTCGTGGCAGCCCGCCCACTCCCAGGGCCAGGTCGAGGGACAGCGCCCCGGTGGAGATGGTGTCGATCGCCATGCTGCTCTTCTCGCCCATGCGCATGACCGAACCCTTGCCGTACTGCTTCTCGATCTGGCCCAGTGCCGCTTCGAGTGCCTTGTCTCGCTCCATCGGAGCTCCCCTCTGTGCAGGTCCGTTCGCTTACCTGGCCCACCCTACGGAGAGGGTGTGACAATGACATCGCTGAAGTTCCAGGAGTGTAACTCCGAACGTGTGTTCACTCAAGCATCCCCCGCCGACCCCTCCCTGACTTCTGGACAGTCAGGTGCGCCATGCGCACCTGACTGTCCAGAAGTCGGATCGGTAGGGTCCCGCCATGCGCTTCAGCGTCTGGCCCAACCCCGCACAGCCCTGGTCGGAGATCCTCGACGTGGCCCGTCACGCCGAGGCCACCGGATGGGACGGCGTCTACTTCGCTGACCACTTCATGCCCAACGCGCCCGACCCCGCGCCGGGCGCCACCCTCGAGTGCTGGAGCGTCATGGCCGGCCTCGCCGCCGCGGTCCCCCGCGTGCGCCTCGGGACCCTCGTGTGCGGCAACACGTACCGGCATCCGGCGGTGCTGGCCAACATCGCGGCGGCCGTCGACAACATCTCCGAGGGACGACTCCTGCTCGGGCTCGGTGCGGGCTGGCAGGAGAACGAGCACCGGGCCTACGGCATCGACTTCTTCACGACGAAGGAGCGGCTCGAACGGCTCGAGGAGGCGTGCCAGGTCGTGCGCGCACTGCTCGACGACGAGCGGGCCGCGTTCAAGGGTCGCTACTACGAAGTGCAGGACGCTCCGAACGAGCCCAAGCCGGTGCAGGACAAGCTGCCGCTGCTCGTCGGAGGTGGCGGTGAGAAGGTGACGATGCGCATCGCCGCCACCTACGCCGACGAGTGGAACTGCTGGGGGACACCCGAGCTGCACGCGCAGAAGCGCGGCGTGCTCGACCGCCACTGCGAGAACGTCGGCCGCGACCCCGAGGAGATCGCTCGCTCGGCCCAGGGCCTGCTCTTCCTGTCCACCGACGAGGAGTGGCTGGCCGGCAAGCGGGGCGAGATGGGGATGCCGAGCATCGTCGGCACGCCGGACGAGGTCGCCGATGTCGTCGCCGCGTACGCGGCGGCCGGCGTGGACGAGCTCATCATCCCCGACTTCACCCTCGGCCGGGGCAGTCGCCGAACCGACACCTACGACCTCTTCATCAACGAGGTCGCGCCCGCCTTCAGGTGAGCGGGACCCGTTCGATGACCTCGTAGCGCGCGCCGGCTCCGCCGAGGTGGCTGCGAACGAGGGTGATCTCCTCGGCCCGCCACCCCCCGTCGATCGGCGTACCGACGAACGGCCGCAGGTCGGTGTCGCCCCGGCGGCTGCGGGCCAGCGTGAGGTGGCCTCGGAACGGGCGGGGCTCGGGCCGATCCCCCACGTGCGCGGTCGCGGCGACAGTCGCGGTCGCCACCTCGTCGAGGCCGTGGGTCGGCACGTGCAGGATCCGCGTGCCGAAGCGCCCGACCGTCGGCCCGACGCTCACGTCCGTCGCCATCGCCGTCGCCTCGACGGACCGCACCGCCCGCACCACCTCGTCGAGGTCCGTGTCGTCCACCGACCCCAGGAACCGCAGCGTCACGTGCCACTGATCCCGTGTCGTCCACCGCAGTCCGGCAACGTCCGGGCGCCGCAACGCGGCCACCGTGTCGAGCACTTCCTCGCTCGGCCACACCGCCACGAACAACCGCATCCCCGTGCTTTAGCGCACCGGTGGGGGCCAGAGCCCACCTCCGTGCGCTAAACGACCGCGACCCGGCAGGTCAGGCGACGGTCGTGGTCGTCGTCGTGGTCGGCGGGGGCGGGTCGGTGACGACGGTGGTCGTGGTGGCGGGCGGGGCGGGACCGGTGGGCCCGTAGACCGGATAGTCCTCGCGGACCTCCTGGCCGGGCCGGATCTCGACGACGCGTTTGGAGATGGCCAAGGCCGAACCGATGCAGGTGCCGTCGGACCCACACGCCGGGGCCGCGCTCTCCGCCGAGAGGACGAGCTGGTAGCTCCCGGGAGCCAGACGGTCGAAGCGGTACTCGCCGTTGCTGCTCGCCTCGCTGTGCCAGGTGTTGCCCGCCTCGTCACGCAGGTCGGCGCGCGCACGGCCGCCGGGACCGGCACCGATGACTCCGTACACCGAGCCGGTCGGCACCGCGGTCGTCGGACTGGCGGGGATGGGAGCCGCCGGCATCTCGACGACGACGGGCGGCAGCGTCGTCGAGGTGGTCGCCACCGCGCCACCGACGGCGCCCGCCGGCACCAGCGTGGCGACCTCGCGCTCTTGTGCGGGTGTCGTCCCCTGGTTCACAGCGAGCGCGATGGCGACCGCGAGCTGGGCGATGGCGGCGATGACCACGACCGCGCGCACCACGGTGCCACGACGGACCGGCGAACGCTCCTGGCTCGGGTCGCGGAACGGCTCGGGGGTCACCACCCCTAACAACGGAACGTCCGTGCCGGTGTTGCGCGGTGGAAGCGGTTAATCGCCTGCCACGAGGCGGCGGCGCAGGAAATCCATCAACGAAATTGCCGCAAACTGCCGAACCGACTCACGATCGCCCGGGAGATGGACCTCGGCTGAGGTGGCCGGGCCGTCGCCCATGGCCAGCCCGAAGAACACCGTGCCGACCGGCTGGCCGTCCTGTTCGGCGGGACCGGCGACTCCGGTGACGGCCAGTCCGATGTCCGCGCCGAGGGACTTGCGCGCCCCTTCCGCCATCTGCTCGGCGGCGTCGGCCGACACGACGGGTCCCTCGCGCACGTCGAGCAGGTCGAACTTCACCTCGCTGGCGTAGGCCACGATCGACCCCCGGAACCAGTCGCTGGCGCCGACGGCGTTGGTGAGCCGCGAGCCGACGAGGCCGCCGGTGAGCGACTCCGCCAAACCGAGGGTGAGGCCTTTGGCCCGGAGGATGTTGCCGACCGCGTCCTCCATCGTCTCCTCGTCGGCACCGAAGACGATGTCGCCGAGGATGGCGCGGACCTCCGACTCCTCCGCCATCAGCAAGGTGCGGGCCGACTCGGCGTCGGCCGACTTCACCGTTATGCGCACCTTGATGCCCTCGATGCCACTGGCGAGGAAGGCGATGGTCGGGCCGTCGTCGATCGCGTCCAGGGCTTCCAGCCGCGGCCCGAGCTGCTCGGCCAGCGTCGACTCCGCCAGTCCCCAGGTGCGCAGCGTCCGACTCACGATCGTCGCGGTGGTGCCCGCCCGCACCTGCAGGTCCGGGATGATGGCCCGCTCGACCATCTCCCGCATCTCGTGGGGAACGCCCGGGACGGCGTAGACGACCTTGTGTCCGACGGGGCAGATGAGCCCGGGCGCCGTCCCTCGCACCTGCTCGATGACGCTGGCGCCCTCGGGGACGTCGGCTTGGCGTGCGTTGTTCTCCGCCATCTCCCGTCCGCGCGACGAGAACATGGCGCGGATGCGCTCGACGATCTCCTCGTCGCGTCGCAGCTCGACGTTCATCACCTCGGCGATGGCCTCGCGCGTGATGTCGTCCTGCGTCGGACCGAGTCCGCCGCACACGATGACGGCGTCGCTCCTCGCGAGAGCCGTGCGCAGGGCCAGCACCATGCGCCCGAGGTTGTCGCCCACCTTGGTCTGAAAGTGGGAGTCGATGCCGGCGAGAGCGAGGCGCTCACCCATCCACGACGAGTTGGTGTCGACCACCTGTCCGAGCAGCAGCTCGGTGCCGATGGCCACGACCTCACACCGCACGGCGCACCTTGGATCCGTCGAGCAGGTACTGCGCGCCCGTGACGAGTGTGAGCACGACGGCGATCCAGAGGAACGTCCGGGCCACGTCCGGGTGCGTCGCCGTCGTCGGCAGCAGCGCGAAGCCGACGGCCACGTCCTGCACCACCGTCTTCACTTTGGCCCAGGGGCGTGCCGGTACGGAGATGCCCCGACGGCCCTCCCATGACCGGTACAGGCTGACCCCGACCTCACGTAGGGCGATGAGGCCGACGGGCAGCCACCAGAAGACGTCCTTCTCCACCAACGCCCACATCGCCCCCAGCACCAGGACCTTGTCGGCGAGCGGGTCGAGGAACGCGCCCGAGCGTGTCGCGCCCTGCCGTCGGGCGATCCACCCGTCGAGCCCGTCAGTGCTGGCCAGGACGAACCAGAAGGCGACCGCGGGCCACGACGCGCCGTCGGCAGCGACCATGGCGAAGAGCACCGGCGCGATGAGCAGCCGCAGCACGGTGACGGCGTTGGCCGGCGTGGCGAGGGCGGAGGGCCCGAAGGACTCGGTGGCCATTCGCCTACGCCGCCTCCAGGTCAGGACCGGCCGCCCCTGTGATCGTCACGGTGTGAAACGTGCCCGGCGCCAGGTGGCCCGGGACGGTGATGACGCCGTCGATCTCGGGCGCCTCGCGATGGCTGCGCCCGACACCCGCTCGGTCGACCAGTACCTCGACGGTCGTGCCGACCAACGCGTCGCGACGGGCGGCCGTGATGCCGTCCTGCAACTCGGAGACCTCGGCCAGCCGCTCGGACGCGAGCCCCTTGGCGACCTTGTCGTCGAGGTCGGCGGCATACGTGCCGTCCTCCTCCGAGAACGGGAAGAAGCCGGCCCAATCGAGCTCGGCCTCGGCGACGAAGGCGAGGAGCTGGTCGTGGTCGTCCTCCGTCTCGCCGGGGTAGCCCACGATGAACGAGGACCGGAAGGCAGCGTCAGGGAAGAGGGTGCGGATCTGCCCGATGCGGCGCAGGAACCGCGGGCCGTCGCCCCACCGACGCATGCCGCGGAGCAGTCGCTTCGACACGTGCTGCAACGACAGATCGAAGTACGGGACGCCGGTGGCGCCCACCGCGTCCACCAACTCGTCTGTCAGGTCCGACGGGTACAGGTAGAGCAGACGCGTGCGCGGAACGCGGTCGGCAACCGCGGCGACGAGGGGCACGATGGCGCCCCTCCGACCCACGTCCTTGCCGTAGGACGCGAGGTCCTGGGCGACGAGCACGACCTCCTGCACACCGAGCGCGTCGACCTCCTCGAGGATCGACTCGTGCGTGCGCGAGCGCTGGGGCCCGCGGAACGAGGGGATGGCGCAGAAGCCACACGTGCGGTCGCAGCCCTCGGCCACCTTCACGTAGGCCCAGGGGGCGGTGGCGGCCGGGCGCGGCAGGTTGAGCAGGTCGAATGCCGGCACTGGGGACTCCGACTCGGGGCGGCGGCCCAAGGTGACGGGCACGCCGAAGCCGGCGACCAGGTCGGCCTCCGGGACCGCCTCGGCCAGCTCGGATCCGTAGCGCTCGGCCATGCAGCCGGTGACGACGAGCTCGGCGCCCGGGCGGCGGGCCTCGGCGAGGGTGAGAACGGTCTCGACCGACTCCTCACGCGCCGCCTCGATGAAGGCGCAGGTGTTGACCACGACGAGGTCGGCGTCCTCGGGCCGGTCGGCCGCGACGAGGCCGTCGGCCACCAGGGTGCCGACCAGCTTGTCCGAGTCGACCTGGTTCTTGGGACAGCCCAAGGTCTCGACCCAGTAGCGACGCGTCACGAGATGAATCTACCGGGCCGGTTTACGCTGCCCCGATGGCGTCGTTCGAGGAGCTGCAACGCGGTTTCGTCGACCGGCTGGGCGGCGCGAGCGTGTCGGACCTCGAGGAGGGCACGATCGTGGTCCTCCCGTCCGCCACCTTCGCCCTGTCCGAGCTCCAGAAGATCGTCGGCATCGCGCGGTACGAAGAGCGCCTCCTGTGCATGCTCCTGTGGCTCCGGCGCCCGGGGCTGCGCATGGTCTACGTCACCTCGCTGTCCATCGACCCGGACGTCGTCGACTACTACCTGGGCTTCCTCCCCGATCCCGAAGGGGCGCGCCAACGGCTCACGTTGCTCTCGCTCGACGACCCGGACCCCGAGGCGCTCTCGCCCAAGCTGGCCATGCGCCCCGACGTCTTGGAGCAGGTCGCAGCGGCCGCCGGTCCGGCCGATCAGGCCTATCTCTTGCCGTTCAACGTGACCGAGCACGAGCGCATCATCAGTGAGCGCCTGCAGCTGCCTGTGTACGGCGCCACACCGGAGGCGGCGGCCCTCGGCTCCAAGACCGGGTCGCGACGCATCGCCCGCCAGGCCGGAGTCGCCGTCCTGCCCGGGGAGGAGGACCTGCGCTCGGTCGACGACCTCGACGGCGCCGTGGCCCGGTTGCGGGACGCGGGCGTCGTGGCCGCCGTTGCCAAGCTCAACAACGGGTTCTCGGGGCAGGGCAACGCCATCCTCGACCTCCAGCCCGGCGGCGTCAGCGTGCTCGGCTGTCCGACGGTGTTCTGCGCGGGCGAGGAGACGTGGCCGTCCTTCGTCGCCAAGATCGAGGCCGAAGGCGCCATCGTCGAGGAGCTCGTGCGCCGCTCCGGTGTGGTCTCGCCCAGCGTGCAGGTCCGGATCGCTCCCAACGGCGCGGTCGAGGTCGTGTCGACCCACGACCAGATCCTCGGTGGTCCCGAGAACCAGGTGTATCTGGGCTGCCGGTTCCCCGCCTCGCCCGACTACCGACTGCTGATCCAGGAACAGGCGGTGTGGGTGGCCGAGGTCCTGGCGGCCGAAGGCGTGATGGGATCGTTCGGCATCGACTTCATCGTGCTGCCCGACGGCGAGATCTACCTGAGCGAGATCAACCTGCGCATGGGCGGCACCACCCACCCGTACTGGATGGCGCGGCTGGCGACGCACGGCGCGTACGACCTGGCGACCGGCGAGCTGCGGGCGGGCGGCCAGAGTCGCAGCTACGTGGCCAGCGACAACCTCAAGTCCGACGCGCTGCGCGGGCGCACCCCCGGCGACGTCATCGCCGAGGTGCGACGGCGGGGCTGGGCCTTCGACCCCGAGCGGGGCACGGGCGTGACCCTGCACCTCATGGGTGCCCTGCGCGACCACGGCAAGATGGGCATGACGTGCATCGCGCCGTCGCCCGAGGAGGCCGACGCGCTCTTCGACGAGGTCGCGCTGGCCCTGACGGGCGAGGGCGCATGACCGAGGTCCATCAGGAGCTCGTCGCCATCGACAAGGCCTTCGCTCCGGTGGTCGAGGCGATCGGGCCGTACAAGGCCAAGCGGCGGAACCCAGACGGCCACTTCGGCGCGCTGGTGCGATCGATCGTCTACCAGCAGCTGGCCGGCGCGGCAGCCGCGGCTATCCATGGGCGCTTCCGCCTCCTCGTCGACGGCAAGCTGACACCGGAGGCAGTGCTCGCCATCCCGGAAGAGGCGCTGGCCGGGGCGGGCCTGTCCCGCGCCAAGCGGGCGTCGATCCTCGACCTCGCAACCAAGGTGTCCGACGGCAGCGTGCCGCTCCAGCGGATCAGCCGGCTGGGCGACGAGGAGATCATCGAGCGCCTCGTCACCGTGCGCGGCATCGGTCGCTGGACGGCTGAGATGTTCCTACTGTTCCAACTCGGGCGCATGGACGTGTGGCCCGTCGACGACCTCGGCGTCCGCGAGGGCTGGCGGCTCATCAAGGGTCAGCTGGAGCGGCCGACGCCAAAGGAGCTCGCCGCCGAGGGCGCCCGATACCAGCCGATCCGATCGGTGGCGGCGTGGTACTGCTGGCAGGCCGTGCACCTCGACCGCGAACGCCGCGCAAGCGAGCCCGTGTGATGGTGGTCGGCGCATGAAGGGACGCGACGTCCTGCTCGAGGTGCTGGCGACCGAGGGCGTGCGCCACGTCTTCGGCAACCCGGGGACGACGGAGCTGCCGTTCGTCGACGCCCTCGCGTCGCGTGACGACCCGGCGTACGTCCTCGCCCTGCAAGAAGCGACGGCGGTCGCCATGGCCGACGGGTACGCGCAGGCAACGGGGCGCCCCGCCTTCCTCAACCTCCACACCTCGGCCGGGCTGGGCAACGCCATCGGCAACCTCACCAACGCCCAGGCCAATGCCACACCACTCGTCGTCACCGCGGGTCAGCAGGACCGGCGCCACATCGCCAGTGACCCTCTGCTCGCGGGCGATCTGGTGGGGCTGGCGCGGCCCGTTTCGAAGTGGGCGCACGAGGTGCGCACGGCCGGCGAGCTCGGCGTCATCATCCGACGGGCCTTCCACGACGCGGCCCACGCGCCTGCCGGTCCGGTGTTCGTGTCGCTGCCCATGGACCTTTTGGAGGAGGACACCGACGCGCCGGTGCCGGCGCCCTCGCGCATCGACACCCGCGTCGTCCCCGCCGACCTCACCGAGCTGGCCGACCTCCTGGCGTCGACGGAACGGGGCGAGCTGTGTCTCGTTGCAGCGGATGAGGTGGCCGCGTCCGGCGGCGTCGACGCGCTGGTCGCTGTCGCCGAAGCACTCGGCTGCGACGTGTTCGGTGCGCCATTGCGTTCGAACCTCGTGTTCCCGCCCCGGCACCCGCTCTGGCAGGGCGACCTGGCCCCGGCCGCCGCCGCCATCCGCTCGACCCTGAGCCGCTACCACCGCGTCCTGTTCGTGGGCGGACGCGCCTTCATGGTGTACCCGTACACGCCCGGGCCGGCGCTCCCGCCGGAGGTGGAGCTGCTGCACCTCTCCCCCGACGCGCACCAGCTGGGCCGGACGTGGCCCACCCGCCTCGGCGTGCTGGGCGACCCGAAGGCCACGCTGCAGTCCCTGGTGCCGCTGCTGCGCGAGCGGATGGACGCGTCAGCGTCGGCCGCGGCGGTGGAGGCGGCGCGGTCGACGAGCGACGCGAGAGCCGCCCAGTTGGAGGACAAGGCCACCGCCCGCTACGCCGACACGCCTATGCACCCGATGGCCGCGGCGCATGCACTGGTGCGTGCCCTTCCACCGGAGTCGGCCCTGGTCGACGAGGCGATCACGACGGGCACCTACATCCGCGGCTTCCACCACGTTTCGAGCGCCGGTCGCTACTTCTTCTGCCGCGGCGGCGGCTTGGGCTGGGGCATGCCCGCCGCCCTCGGCGTGTCCCTCGGCTTCGACCGAGAGCCCGTCCTGTGCGTGGTGGGCGACGGCTCCGCCATGTACTCCCCACAAGCGCTGTGGACGGCCGCGCACGAGCAGCTGCCCGTCGTGTTCGCGGTCGTCAACAACCGCCAGTACCTCATTCTCAAGAACGCACTCCGGTCGATGGACGGCGACACGGTCGCCACCGGCCGCTACGTGGGCATGGACATCGTCGACCCACCGGTCGACTACGTGGCCCTGGCCCGCTCCATGGGCGTCCACGCCACCCTCGTCGAGAAGGCAGGTGACGTGGGCGACGCGGTGCGAGCCGCATGGGACACGGGGCGGCCGCACCTCCTGGAGCTCCCGATCACCGTCCCCTGATCGCCCAGAACAGGATGCGCCTAAACGGATAGAAGTAGGGGCGGCGGTCGCCGATCACCTCGAGCAGCGCGTCTCGGTAGCGCCGGACGAATGCGTCGTAGAGATCGCCGGGAAGACGTTCACGGAAGCGGGTGAGGGTGGTGCCCTTCACCCATTCGACGACGTCGCCCGACCACGCCATCGGGTGGCCGTACACCTCGAGGAGGACGCGCTGCGCGTCGAAGCCGAGCCCGTCGAGCAGCTCGGCGTAGCGCTCCGGCGCGAGGACGTTGCGTTGCACGGGGTCGGGCGGAGGTCCTCCGTCGAACGCGTCGAAGAAGGGCGGCTCGAGGGCGACGGCGGCCGCGACGAGGTGGGACGGATGGTCGGCATTGGCCGGCACCTGCACGGCCAGCTGACCACCGGGTCGCAACGACGCGGTCAACGACCGCAACAGCCGCTCGTGGTCCGGCACCCATTGCAGCGACGCGTTGGCGAAGATCACGTCGTACCCATCCGCGCCATTGAAGGCAGCGATGTCCCCCTGCTCGAAGCGCACACCTTCGATCGGCTCCGCCCTCGCCAACATGGCCCCGGAGCGGTCGATCCCGACAGTCGACGCGGCCTGCAATGCGGTGTGCACCTCGTTGGTCAGCTCACCGGTGCCGCAGCCGAGATCCACGACCCGACCGCCGGCGCAGGGCCGCACCATGGCGAGGAGATCGTGAAACGGGCGGGTGCGCTCGTCCTTGAACCGCTCGTACTGATCAGGGTTCCACGCGTCGCTCACGCGCTCGTCAGTAGGCGAGGCGCAGCCCGGGGCGGGGCCACTCGCAGGTGAGAAGGCGCCCGCTACCGGACAGCGTCACGTAGGCCGTGCGCATGTCCTCGCCACCCCAGCAGATGTTCGTGGTGAGTCCGTCTGCGAACTCTTCGGGCAGCGGGACGTGCTCGACGTCGCCGTCCGGTGAGATCACGCTGATGCCGCCCACCGCGAGGGTGGCCACGCACACGTTGCCGTCGGCCTCCACGCCGAGCGAGTCGAAGAGCTGGTACCCCGGCAGGCCCGCGACCAGGGTGCCGCCCGCGCCGACCGGCGACGCCTTGGCCACCGCACCGGGACCGGTCACGTCCCAGGCCCAGAGCCGGCCGGTGTGCGTCTCGGCCACGTAGAGCCGGGCACCGTCGGGCGACAGCCCGATGCCGTTCGGCGCGTGGAGCGGGAAGATCACCTCGCGGATCGAGCTGCCGTCGGCAGCTGCGTAGTAGACACCGCCGCGGTCCTCCTCGCGGAGCCGGACCTTCCCGTGGTCGGTGAACCAGAACCCGCCGCTGGTGTCGAACACGATGTCGTTGGGGCCCTTGAGGGTCACGCCGTCGCACTCGGTGTAGAGCGTCTCGACGACACCGGTACCGATGTCCACCCGCTGGATGCTCCCGCTCACGTAGTCGTCGGGCTCGGTGACCCCGTGCTCTCCGAACGGCAGGAGCACGAAGCCGAGGTCGGTCCAGGCGAAGCCGCCGTCGTTGCAGACATACAGCTTGCCGTCCGGCCCCAGCGCAGCACCGTTCGGACCGCCGCCCGTCTCGGCGACGACCGTGATCGTGCCGTCCGGGGTGACGCGGCTGACCCGCCCCGCGTTGATCTCCACCACGATCACGCTCCCGTCGGGGAGCACGACCGGCCCCTCGGGAAAGCGGAGGCCGTCAGTGACGATGCGCGCGTCTTTCATGCGCCGGTTCTAGTCCATGACCTTCGGCCGCACGACGAGCGCGCTGGGACAAGCCCCACCGGACGGCAAGGAATCAATGCTGGTAGAGACGGGTGCACACGCTCGGGTCATGCCCGAGAGCGGCGGCGCGTGGAGCTAGGAGGCCTTGCCGAGGATGCGGTACATCTTCGTGCCGCACACCGGGCAGGTGCCCTGAGCAGCGCGGCGTCCGTTGGCGGTCTGAACCTCTTCGCCTTCGAAATCACGCTTCTCTCGGCACTTCACGCAGTACCCGTTGTAGGTAGCCATGCCTAGAGTTTCACCCAGATTCACTCGCAACCGGGGGATCCCCGACCACGAGGCCCTCCAGATCGGCCTCGAGCAGCTGGGCGGACCCGCTCACGCCGGTCTCTGCCAGCAGTTCGTCACCGCGAGCGCGAACCCGTTTGGCGTTGTCCTGGTCACACAGCGCGAGGAGGGTCGGACCCGCCCCGGACCAGCACGAGGCAAGGGCACCGGCGTCGAGGAGACCGGCCATGAGGTGGGTCGACTCCGGGAAGAGCGGCGTCCGCTGCGTCTGGTGCAGGCGATCTTCGGTGGCCTCGCGCACCAGCAGGCGACGATCGGCCAGCCCCGCCACGAGGATGCCCATGCGACCGAGGTTGAAAGCGGCGTCGGCGTGGGGCACCTGGGCGGGCAGGGCCTGCCGGGCGCGCGCTGTTGCGAGCGGCCGTGACGGCACCAGCACCACGAAGCGCAGGTGCGGGTCGAGGGGCAGCCGGGCAGCGATCGGCGCGCCCTCGATGGTGGTGGCGGTGACGAGGCCCCCGAGTACCGACGCAGCGGCGTTCTCCGGATGCCCGTCGATACCGGCCGCAACACCGAGCGGATCCGACGCGCCCGCTGCCGCCGCCGCTGCTGCAGCCAACGCGGCCGACGAGCCGAGACCGCGCCCAACCGGTATGGAGGAACGCACGGTGATGGCGAGGCGGTCATGCCCTGCGACCTGTGTCGCGACACGCGCGGCCAGGTGGCTGGCGTCGGTCGGCAGCTCGCTGCCCTCACCCTCGCTCCGCACCGTGAGCGCCTCGGCCTCCTCCACCTCGACCTCGACGTAGAGCGACAGCGCGAGCGCGAGGGTGTCGAAGCCCGGCCCCAGATTGGCCGAGGACGCAGGAACCCGTGCGCGCATCACCCCAATCTACGGCCGCCGCCGGAGCGCGGCAGGAGGCGAATACCCTGAGCGCATCACGCCGCCCCGGCAGGAGCGGCGGCACCAACCGTGCGGCCGATCGCCTTGGTCGGGCCGCCGGTCATCCGTTGGCGCCGAAGGCGCCGGCGCCGTCGGCGCAGGATGACAGTGAGCGAGCGTCAGCGACCGAACCATGAATAGAGATACGTAACGGAGTTTCGTATCCCACGGTCCAAAGAAGTGACGGGACACCACGACCTCCCGTCAGGAGGCAACAACAGCATGCACGACTTCCTGATCACCATCCTGCTCGGGCTGGCGCTCTTCAAGATCGTCGACCTGCTCGAGGAGGTGATGCCCGGAGTCACCCGACTGCACAGTGTCGTGACGTTGGTACTGGCTCTCGCGGGCGTCTGGTTCCTCGACTACTCGATGTTCAAGGGCTTCGACATCGCCCTGCGCAACGCCGACATGGGCGTGTGGGTCACCGGTCTGTTCGTCGCTGGCGCAACCAGCGTGTGGCGGGCCATGTTCCACTGGCTCGGCTCGTCGGAAGGTGAAGAGCCCGCGGTGCGCCACATGCACTCGGCTCGCGCCGCCTGACCAACCAGCAGCACAGGACCCGAAGGGGCGCCATGGCGGCGCCCCTTCGGCGCGTCTGCCGCTGCGGCGGGCCGGCAGCCGAACCACCGCGGAGAAGTGGGGCCCGTTGTGCCCGACATGCCGGATTTCCACCCCCGCTTCTCCGCAGCTGTTTTGCTGCAGGTCTGTCGGTGCTACTCGGCGACTTTGCGGGCGTCGAGCTCTTCGGGCGTCATGAGCACAGCCCGTGCCTTCGAGCCCTCCGAGGGACCGACCACGCCGCGGCGCTCGAGCAGGTCCATGAGACGGCCGGCACGGGCGAAGCCGACGCGGAGCTTGCGCTGCAACATCGAGGTGGACCCGAGTTGGGACCGCACCACGAGCTCCAGGGCCGCCTCGAGCATCTCGTCATCGTCGTCTTCGCCCGCGGCGCCACGGCCTGCACCGGGGCCGTCCTCGCCCTCGACGCCTTCGACGTATTGGGGCTCCGACTGGCGGCGCCAGTGGGCGACCACCTTGCCGACCTCGTCCTCGCCGCACCACGCGCCCTGGATCCGCCGCGGCACGCTCGAGCTGGCGGTCAGGAGCAGCATGTCGCCCTTGCCGATGAGGCGCTCGGCCCCGGCCTGGTCGAGGATGACGCGGCTGTCGGCCAGTGACGACACGGCGAACGCGAGCCGCGATGGCACGTTGGCCTTGATGACGCCGGTGATCACGTCGACCGAAGGTCGCTGGGTCGCGATCACCAGGTGGATGCCGACGGCCCGCGCCATCTGGGCGATGCGGCAGATGGACTCCTCGACGTCGCGCGCGGCAACCATCATCAGGTCGTTGAGCTCGTCGACGACGACGAGGATGAACGGCAGCCGCGTGAACTCGCGGTCCTCGCCCGGGGAGGCCTTGAGGTCGCCGCGGTCGTAGGCCGCGTTGTACCCGGTGACGTCGCGCACGCCGACCTCAGCCAGCAGGTCGTAGCGCCGCTCCATCTCCTTCACCGCCCACGCCAGCGCGTTGGCCGCCTTCTTGGGGTTGACCACGACCTGGGTGAGCAGGTGGGGCAGCCCGTTGTAGGCGCCGAGCTCGACGCGCTTCGGGTCCACGAGGATCATGCGGACCTGCTCCGGCGTGGAGCGCACGAGGATCGAACTGATGATGGAGTTGATGCACGACGACTTGCCCGCGCCGGTCGCGCCCGCGATGAGCAGGTGGGGCATCTCCGCCAGGTTGGCGAGGACGGCCCGCCCGGAGATGTCGCGGCCGAGGGCGACCTCGAGCGGGTGGGTGGCCCGCTTGGCCTCCGGCGACATGAGGATGTCGGCCAGGGAGACGAGCTGGCGGTCGCGGTTGGGCACCTCGACGCCGATGGCGGAACGGCCGGGGATGGGCGCCAGGATGCGGACGTCGGCCGACGCCATGGCGTACGCGATGTCCTTGTGCAGGTTGGTGACCCGGGACACCTTCACGCCGGGACCGAGCTCGAGCTCGTAGCGCGTGACGGTGGGGCCGACGGTGCTGCCGACGACTCGTGTCTCCACGCCGTGCGCCGCCAGTGCATGCTCGAGGGTGCGGCCGCCCGCCTCGACCAAGCGGCGGTCCACTTCCATCGCCTTGCTGCGCTTGAGCAGCTGCACGGGCGGGAGGCGCCATTCGGTTCGTTGGGCAGCGGGACCGAGCTCGATGCTCAGTTGCTCGCCCGGCGCCACCGGCTCGGGCGGGACGTGCACGTCGACGGGGATCGGCGCGGGCTCCACATCGGCGTCGTCATCGACCACCTCGAGCTCGTCTTCGTAGTCATCCGTCACGTCGTCATCACCGAGCGCGTCGTCGACGTCGCGCGGCCCCGCAGCCGGATGGCGGTGGGCGGTCGCGTCGAGCTCTTCGCGCACGGTGAGGGTGCCGAGGGCGAGGGCGGCGCGACGCGCAGCCCGGCCGGCATGACGCGCGCCGTCGGCCAGATGGCCGGAGGCCTCGCGCACACCTGTACGCGTGAGGATGAGCGCGGCCATCAGGAGCAGGGTGCCGAGGACGACCGCTGCACCGCCCGTTGCGAGGACCGCGCGCAACGGTTCGCCCGCAACAGCACCGAGCCATCCGCCTGCGTCACGCAGAGGCTTCCCGCGCGCCAGGTCGAGCAGCCCGGCGGTGGCGACGATCAGGAAGGCGAAGCCGATGGCCACCCGCCCCGGCTCGTGCCGGGCCCTGCCCTGCACCAACGCCGCGCCCGTGCCGGCCAGGGCGACGGGGACGATGAGCCGGCCCCAGCCGAGGGCCGATCCGGTCGCGTCCCGCAGCGCCTGTCCGGCGGGGCCAGTGAGGTCGGCATAGATCCCGAGCGCGGCCAGGAGACCGGCCACGACCAGGAGCAGCCCCCACACGTCGTCGGACTGGCGGCCCAGGTGGGCGGCGAGGGTGGCGCGCAGGTTGGGGCGGCGCCGGGCCGTCTTGCGCTTGCGGGAGGCGGGCTTGCGGCCGCTCGATCGGGGCTTGGTACGGGTTGCCACAGCAGCAACAACAGTAACAGTGGCAACAGGCAATCCCGGGACCCATCGGCGGCCGCGGAGGAGTAGCGCCGGGCGACGGCGAAGATGTGGCCATGCGCCCCGGTGACGTCGCCCCCGATTTCGACCTGCCGACCCAGGACGGTTCCCGTCTCAAGCTGAGCGATGCCCTGCGGCAGGGGCCAGTGGTCCTGTTCTTCTATCCGAAGGCCTTGACGACCGGGTGCACCAAGGAGAGCTGCCACTTCCGGGACCTGGCGTCCGAGTTCGCTGCCGTCGGCGCCCAGCGCATCGGCATCAGCGCCGACGCGGTCGAGCGCCAGGCCAAGTTCGCGGACAAGCACAGCTTCGACTTCCCCCTCGTCTCCGACACCGACCGCGCCGTCGCGCGCGCCTACGGCGTGAAGCGCCCTGGGCCGCTCATGAACGCGCGTGCCACGTTCGTCATCGGTGAGGACGGCAAGGTGCTCGAGGTCATCAAGAGCGAGATCAACATGGACAGCCACGCCGACAAGGCAGTGGCCGTCCTGGCCGACCGAAAGGCCGGCGCGGGGCGCTGACCGCCATGATGGACGGGTGAAGCGCACACCCGTCCTGTTGCTCGCCGTCGTTGTGATGCTCGGCGGCGCCTGCTCCTCCGGCAAGGGCCACGACGCAGCGTCGTCGACGTCCACCAGCGCGGAGGCGGCTACCACGGTGCCGACCGCGCCGGGTCGGACGCTTGCCGCGCCCCCGCGTACGTGCTCCACCGACATCGTTCGGGGCAGCTCGAGCCCGCCTCCGCAGCAGGGCGCGGCGCTCGGCGACGGGCAGTACTTCGGCTACATCACCCTCCTCGACGCCGAGAACCTCGAGCTGCAGTTCGACGTGGCCCAGCTCCTCACTGGCGACGCGGCGGTGCAGGCGGCCAAGGCGGACGGCGGCGAGTCGCCACCGCCGAATGACTACTGGATCCGCAACAACACCAAGGCCGCCCGCACCCTGGCGCTGGCCCATGACGCCACGATCTGCCTGTCTGGCTCCGGCGACCCGACCAAGAACGAGCAGAGCACGCTCGCGCGCCTCAACACGACCCTGGGCGACGGCGAGCCCCTCGGCGTCTGGATCGACGTCCGCAGCGGAACGGTCCAGCGCGTGGAGCAGCAGTACTTCCCGTGAGCTGATGCCGGTCAGACCGGCGCCAGCACCGGTTGACGTGTCCCGGCCGGCAAGCGGGACTTCAGCGCCAGGAACGGGCGCTCGACGATGGTGAGCGAGCCCACCGCCGCCGCGAACGAGAACAGGAAGGCGACACCGATTCGCACTTCGCCGGATGCGTGGAGGTGCGCGGCCACCGCGTAGAACACGGGCACGTGCCACAGGTACAACGGATACGAGATTCGTCCCAGCGCCCGCAGCCCCCTGGCGCCGAACAACGCGCTCCCGAAGCGCCAGCCGCCGCCCAGGAGCGCAGCGATGATCACGACGGTACCGACCGTCACCACGTCGAAGCCGCCATGGGCGAGGATGCGAGCCGAGACCGGGAGCATCAGCACACACAGCACCGTCGCCACCGTGGCGCTTCGGCTGAGCCACCGGCCAGTGGGAAGTCGGCCCTCCTTCCAGACGAAGCCCAGTGCGGCACCGAGGAACATGCCGCCCATGCGTCCGAACGTCACGGACGCGATCGTCAGCGGATAGCTGCCGCTCCCCCACCACAGCCAACGGATGACGGCGAACGCGGCTGCCGCCGCCACCAGCCCGCGAACGACACTTCCCCGCCCTGAACGTCGCGCCAAGAACGCGAGGGTGAGCGGCCACACGAGATAGAACTGCTCCTCGTTGGCCAGCGACCACATGTGGACGAGGCCCTGCGAGAACGACCTGTGGAACAGCGTGTACCAGTTCGTGGCGTAGCCGAGCACCGCGGCCACGCTCCGCTCCTCCAGTCCACTGTCGCCGTGTGTGACCCACGTGTAGACCACGTGGGCCGTGAGCATCACGGCGAGGGCCGGGAAGAGGCGAAGGGCCCGCCGGGCGTAGAACCGACCGAGGGACACCGTGTTCGTGGCGGCATGCTCCTCGAGGAGCAGGGCGGTGATCAGGAAGCCGCTCAGCACGAAGAAGACGTCAACGCCCACCACCCCGCCCTGGGTGAGGTGTCCGACCCGGGGCGAGAGGATGGAGCCGGTGTGCACGGCCAGTACCAAGCCGATTGCGAGACCTCGAACACCGTCGAGCTCCGGTCGATGACCCAATGTCGGGCGCACGTCTGACGGTTCGGCACGGCGGGCCCTGAATCCTGCGGCGTCGGGGGGTTCGGCAGAAGCTGTCAGACCATGGTCTGGCCACCGCTCACATTGACGGCTTCGCCCGTGATGTAGCTGCCGTCGTCGCTCATGAGGAAGGCGATGGTTGCCGCGACGTCGTCGGCGGTCTGCAGGCGTCCGAGCGGGATCTCGCGCGCGATCCACCCCTCGATACCGCCCGGCATGGCACCCAGCGCCTGCTCCATCATCCCGTCCTTGTTGATGAGGTCGGTGTTCACGGTGCCGGGGCACACCGCGTTGACGGTGATGCCGTTGGGCCCGAGCTCGGTGGCCATGACCTGGGTGAGCAGGATCACACCTGCTTTGGCCGCGCAGTACGCGCCGAGCATCGCGAACGCCCGCTTGCCCGCCTGGGACGAGACGTTGACGATGCGTCCGCCGTGCTTGTCGGCAACCATGCGCTGCGCGCACGCACGCGACACCATCCACGTCCCTTTGAGGTTGACGTCGATGACGCGGTCCCACTCCGCCTCCCCGATGAACAGCAGCGGGCCCGCTCCCATGCCGAGGGCAGCGCCACCCGCCACGTTGGCGACGAGGTCGATGGTGCCGAGTGCCGACGCGGCGGCGTCGACCGCGGCGTGCACGTCATCCCACGACGACACGTCTGCCCGCACCGCAACCGACCTACGACCGAGGCCCTCGATCTCGGCGACGATCTCGTCGAGCTCGTCGGCTGTCCCCAGCTCGTAGCCCGGGAAGTCGGAATACCGACCGGCGATGTCGAGGCACGCCACGTCGGCGCCCTCGCGCGCGAGCCGCAGCGCAGTCGCCCGCCCGATGCCCCGCTTCCGCGCCGCGCCGGTGACGAGCGCGACCTTGCCTGCGATGCCCTCGAGTGTCATGCCAGGACGCTAAATGAGTCTGCGGTCGGCGGCCCAGCGGCTGAGCTCGTAACGGTTCGAGAGCTGGAGCTTGCGGAGGACAGCGGACACGTGCGTCTCGACCGTCTTGACGGAGATATCGAGCTGGCGGGCCGCCTCCTTGTAGGCGTAGCCACGGGCGATGAGACGAAGGACCTCGCGCTCGCGCGCAGTGAGCTGGTCGAGCTCCGGATCGACGGGTGGCGGGCCGCCGGTCGGGAAGGCATCGAGCACGAACCCGGCCAAGCGTGGCGAGAACACGGCGTCGCCGTCGGCTACCCGGCGCACGGCGTCGGCCAACTCGGGCCCCGAGATGGTCTTGGTGACGTACCCGCGCGCGCCTGCCCGGATGATCTCGATGACGTCCTCCGCCGCGTCCGACACGGACAGCGCGAGAAAGCGGACGCTCGGGTGGGTGCGGGTGACCTCCTCGATGACAGCCCGCCCTCCCCCTCCGGGCATGTGCACGTCGACGAGCACGACGTCAGGTTCGCGCTCGCGGATCATCTCGATGGCCACGTCGACCTCCGACGCGTCGCCCACGATCTCGAGCTCGTCGCCCAGCTCGACCTTCACGCCCGAGAGGAACAGGTGATGGTCGTCGACCACGAACACACGCGGACCGACGGGCTCGCTCACCGCTTCATCACCAACTCGACCTCGGTGCCCTCGCCTGGCACCGAGGTGATCGTCGCTGTGCCGCCGTGCCGCGCCATGCGGCCGGTGATGGAGTCGCTGATGCCGTGATGTCCAGCACCCACTGCAGCGGGGTCGAAACCCTTGCCGCGGTCACGCACGAACACCGAGACCCGGTCGGCCTCCGCCTCGGCGTAGACGGCGAGGGTCGACGCGCCCGACCAGCGTGCCGCGTTCACGAGCGCCTCGCGTGTCGCGCCCACGAGGGCCTGCAGGCGCTCGTCGAGGGGACAATCGCCGACGGTCACCTCGTCGACCGCGATGCCGTGCAGCTCCTCCACCTCGGAGCTCAACTGCTCGATGGCCGCGCTGAGACTGTCGCTCAACGGCTGCATCGGTTCGCCGTGCAACCAGCTGCGCAGCTCGCGCTCCTGGCGCCGAGCCAGGCTGACGACCGACCTGGCGTCGCCCGCGTTGCGCTGGATCAGGGCGAGGGTCTGCAGGACCGAGTCGTGCAGGTGGGCGCCGACCTCGGCCCGCTCGTCGGCGCGAATGCGGCCGCGCCGCTCGTCGGCCAGGTCCTTGCCGAGCCGCCACCACCACGGGCCGAACACGAGCACGAGGCCGGTGACGATGCCGACGGTGGCGAGCACGCCTTGGCGCACCGCCTCGAAGGCGCCTTGGGTCGCAAGGAAGACGCCGACGCCGGAGATGACGAGGAAGACGCCGGCGACCATCCGCAGGAGCGACATGCGACGCGACCGCAGGTCGAAATGGCTGGCCAGGCCGGTGAGCGACGCCCGCTCCTCGGCGTCGGCCTGGCGCCAGATGAGGGCCAGGCCCATGGAGCTGAGCAACACCGGCCACACGATGGCGTCGCTGAACCACACACCCGTGGTCGATCGCAGCAGCAGGAGGCCGCCCAGCACGATCATCCCGACCGAGACGATGCGCAGCGTGTCCTCACGGTCGAGGCGCAGGCGCTGCACCATCGATCGACTGGTGTCCTGCTTGGGCAGGACCAACCAGGCGACGACGTAGATGAGCGCGCCCATCCCACCTGCGACGGTCAGGACCACGAACGCACCTCGCAGCACCCATGCGTCGATGCCCAGCGCGGCGGCCAGCCCGCCGGCGACGCCACCGAGCATCTTGTCGGAGGTGCTGCGGGCGAGTCGCCTCGCGGTCACGGCCACCCGTGGATGATCCCATGGGGCTCCCCCTGCGACCACCGGGGGCGACCCTCGCTTCGGTCAGGGTTTCCCCCGATGGACGCGTGCGCCACTCGGCCGGATGATGGCCTCATGGAAACGGACGAGACACAGACGCCCGCCCCGTCCGGTGGCGTCGGCACCGGGCGACGGCTCACCAAGAGCCCGCACGATCGTGTGATCGCAGGCGTCGCCGGGGGGCTCGCCGAGTACTTCGGTGTGGACGCGGTGCTCTTCAGGATCGGCTTCGTGGCCCTCAGCATCGCCGGGGGCAGTGGCCTGGCCCTCTACGGCTTGGGTTGGCTGTTGCTGCCCGAGGTCGACGACCACGAGAACCCCGGCGAGCGCATCGGCAGGTGGTTCCGGCACAAGCCGGTCCTCGCCATCATCGGCACCGTGATCGCCATCAACCTCGTCGCCAACGGGTTCTGGTGGCGCAACGGCTGGAGCGGCAATCACGACGGCGTGTGGGGCGTGGTGCTGGTCGTGCTCGGCGTGGCCTTCCTCCTCAACCGCCAACACAAGACCGCCGATGCGGCCCCTCCCCCGCCCGGTCGTGTGCCGACCGCCGACGACGCGGCGCCCGGGGACGCGTCTGCGTCCGACCCGGCCGCCTCGGCCATCGACCCCCTTCTGGCTGAAGCGGCCGCCCTCGATCCGATGGCAGACACGACGTCGACCTCGACCATGTGGCCGCCGTCTCCCTCGGTCAGCATGCACGTGCGCACACGGTCCCGCCCCTTCCTGACCCCGGTGACACTGAGCCTCCTGCTCGTCGGTGCAGGCGTGGCCGCTCTGGTGGGCGTCTCGCTGCAGGCCTTCCTCGCCCTCGCCCTGGTCGGTGTCGGCGCCGTGATGTTGATCGGCTCGCGTTGGGGCCGCGCCCGCGGTCTGCTCGTCGTCGGGCTGCTTCTCGCCGCCACTGCGACGGCCGCCTCGGTGACCGACGTGTCGTTGGCGGGTGGCACCGGGACCCGTGAGCTGCGGCCCATCGTCGCGGCCAATCTGCACCCCTACCGGCTGGGAGCCGGGGAGATGCGGCTCGACCTGCGCAGCCTCCGCTTCGACGGCACGAGGACGGTCACCGCCAGGGTCGGTGTCGGGCACCTGCTCGTGATCCTCCCTCCCGACGTGCACGTGTCGGCAGCGACCCACCTCGGCCTCGGCAACGTCATCGCCTTCGGCCATCACGAGGACGGCACCTCGCTCGATCGGACCTACACGCGGGACCCGACGGCGGAGACCGGCAAGCGGCTGAACCTGCAGCTGCGGGCCGGCATCGGCGAGATCGAGGTGCGGTGATGGACCGACACGACCTCGATCCCCTTTCGCTCGTGGGCGGTGTGGTGTTCGCAGGACTCGGAGTGCTGTTCCTGCTCGACGACGCGGGCACGCTCACGGTCCAGCCCCGGTGGATCTGGCCGATCCTGCTCATCGCGCTCGGGCTGGCCGGCCTCCTCGCGAGCCGGCCCCGCCCGCCGGATCGCGATCCGGACTTCTAGACCTCCATCACCACCGGCACGATCATGGGGCGTCGCCGGGTGCGGTCCTTGATGAAGCGGCCGAGGGCCTGGCGGATGTGGCGCTTGAGCGTCTCGTAGTCGGTTGCTCCCGCCGCCTCCTCGATGCCGACGAGCACCGCCTTGCGGGCTTCGCCCAGGAGGTCCTCGGCCTCGGGCGCGAAGACCCACCCCTTGGTGATGATCTCCGGGCCGGTGAGCACCTCGCCCGACTTCGCGTCGACCGTGACGACGACGACCACCACGCCTTCTTCGGAGAGCGCCTTGCGGTCGCGGAGCACACCTCGTCCGACGTCGCCCACGATGCCGTCGACGTAGAGGTAGCCGGCGGGCACCGAGCCTGCGAAGTCGACCTTGTCGTCGGTGAGCTCGATGACGTCGCCGTCCTCGGCCAGCAGCACGTTGCCCTGGGCCACCCCCATCTCCATCGCAAGTCGAGCGTGGTGGGTCATGTGCCGGAACTCGCCGTGGACGGGCGTGAAGTACTCGGGTTGGGCGATGGACAGCAGCGTCTTGAGCTCGCCCTGCATGGCGTGGCCGCTGACGTGCACGTCGGCCAGGCCGGAGTGGATGACCTCGGCGCCCATGCGGTGCAGCCCGTCGATGACCTTGCCCACGTTCATCTCGTTGCCGGGGATGGCGTGCGAGCTGAGCACGACGAGGTCACCCTCGCCGACCTTGAGCCACTTGTTCTCGCCCGCCGCCATCAGCGCGAGGGCGGACATGGGCTCGCCCTGCGAGCCCGTGGAGATCACGCACACCCGACGAGGGTCGAGGTTCTTGACCTGCTCGATGTCGACGATGGAGTCGTCCGGCACGTGCAGCAGGCCCATGCCCCGCGCCAGCGCCACGTTCTTCGCCATCGAGCGACCGAGGGTGGCGACGGTGCGCCCTTCGGCCAGGGCCGCCTCCACGACCTGTTGCACGCGATGGATGTGGCTTGCGAAGCACGTGACGATCACCCGCTTGTCGCGGTGGTCGCGGAACAGGTTGCGCAGCACCCCGCCCACTGACCGCTCGCTGGCCGTGTACCCGGGCTCCTCGGCGTTGGTGGAGTCCGACAGCAGGAGACGGATGCCGTGCTCGTCGGCGATCGCCCCCATCCGCGCGAGGTCGGTGAGCCGGCCGTCGACGGGCGTGAGGTCGAGCTTCCAGTCCCCCGAGTGCATGATCACGCCCTGCGGCGTGTAGAAGGCGGTGGCGAAGCCGTGGGGCACGGAGTGCGTGACGGGGATGAACTCGACGTCGAAGGGGCCGATGTTGCGCCGCTCGCCGTCCACGACCTTGATGAGCTCGGTGCGGTCGAGGAGGCCGGCCTCCTCGATGCGGTTGCGGGCCAGCCCGAGCGTCAGCTCCGACCCGTAGATCGGGAACGACAGCTCGCGCAGGAGGAACGAGAGGCCTCCGGCGTGGTCCTCGTGTCCGTGGGTGAGGACACACCCCTCGATGCGGTCGCTGTGCTCCAGCAACCACGTGAAGTCGGGCAGCACGAGGTCGACGCCGGGCATCTCGAGGTCGGGGAACATGAGCCCGCAGTCGAGGAGCAGGAGCCTCTCCGCGACCTCGATCACCGCGCAGTTGCGGCCGATCTCGCCCAGGCCGCCCAGGAAGGTGACTCGGACGTTGTCAGCCAAGATTGGCCAACACCTGGCGGGCGCGGTGCTCGAGTTCCGCAGGCGCCGGGCCCATCGGGAGGCGGCACTCGCCGGCGGGCTGGCCGAGCACGCGCATCATGGCCTTGGCGGGCAGCGGGTTCGGCGTGTCGTCGGCTGTTTCGAACCGGTAGGACTCGAGGAGCCGGGTGTTGATGCGTCGGGCCTCGTCGACGTCGCCCTTCCAGAACGCCGCCATCATCTCGGCGGTGGCGCCTGCGATCCAGTGCGTCGCGACACCCACCGTGCCCACCGCGCCGATGGCGAGAAGGGCGAGGGTCTGGTCGTCGTTGCCGCTGTAGAGCTCGAAGTCCGACGGGGCTTCGGCGACCAACCGAGCCGACGCGCCGACGTCATTGACCGCGTCCTTGACGGCCATGATGTTCGGCACGTCGCGGAGCAGGCGAAGCAGGGTGTCGTGGGCGATCTTGCGGCCGGTGCGGACGGGGATGTCGTACATCATGACCGGTAGCGACGTGGCCGCCGCCACCGCCCGGAAATGCGCCTCGATGCCGGCCTGGGACGGGCGGTTGTAATAGGGCGTCACCGCCAGGATCGCTGCGACGCCCGCGGCCTCGGCCCCCTTGGTCATCTCGATGGAGTGCAAGGTGTCGTTGGTACCCGCACCGGCGACGACCGGCACGGTGACGGCCTCGACCACGGCGCGGAACAGGTCGATGCGTTCGGCGTCGGTGAGCACCGGCGACTCGCCGGTGGTGCCGGCGACGACGAGCCCGTCGTTGCCTTGGTCGACGAGCCACCGAGCCAGGGCAGCCGCGCCGTCGAGGTCGAGGCCGCCCTCGTCGTCGAAGGGCGTCACCATGGCGGTGAGCACCGCGCCGAAGCGCCCAGGACCACTCATGTCTCGCTCCCTCGCTCGATCCCCAGCGTGGCCAGGAGATCCTCGTGCAGCTCGAACCACACCGTGTGGTACGAGTCGATCAACGGCTTGGTGAACCAGTCGCCTTCGCCCGCCTCGACCTTGGTGAGCGCGGTGGACAGCCTGGGGCCGTACCGGCCGAAGCGGTCGAGGACCGCGGCCAGGTCGTCGCACACCGGCTGGGTGGCGTCGTCGAGCAATCGCAGGCGCTTCACGACCTGCTCGTCGTACCCGGCGTCCCGATGATCGTTCGGCACCTGCTGGCCGTTCACCGTCCGCAGTTGCCACTCGGTGCAGACCGTCAGCAGGTCCTTGTTGACGGCCAGGAACCGGCGGTACGCGTCGCGCACCGCCTCGCGGCCACCGGACGCCTCGAGCTCGGCCCGCACGCCGGCACCGACCTGGGCGCGGCCGTCAGGCGTGAGCGACCACCCCGTGATGCGACCCTCGCGGCGCGTCGCCAGCCCCGCCTCCCTCGCCAGTTCGAACTCGGCCACCACGTCCTCGACGAGCAGACCGGTCGCCCGGGCAATGGGTTCCGCGTCTGCAAAGCCCTTCAAGCGCGCCGTGTGGAGCACCAGCAGGGCCCGGTCGGAGGGGTGGGCCATCGCCGTCAGGCTACCGGCGGCCGTGCGAGGTCGTGGTACTCCTTTTCCTGTGCGCAGACCGCTCGCTCTCCTGCTGCTCTTCGCAGCCGCCGCGTGTGGCGGGGACGGGGGCCGTCCCGCCACTGGCCCCGCGCCGACGGTCGCGTCGAGCACCACGAGCGCGCCGCTGGTGTCCACGTCCACCACCGTCACCACGGCCAAGGCACCGGCTCCGAGGCCCGCCTCAACGGCCGTCCGCCCCCGGGTGACGGCAGCTCCCCGTCCCGCACCTTCGACGGAGATCGTCGAGGTCGCGTATCGCGTCGAGGTGCGGACGACCGATCCAGCCGGAGCCGACTTCGCGTCCGTCGTCGACGCGACGCTGCACGACGACCGGGGCTGGCAGCGGGCTCGGTTCCGACTCGTGCATCGCGACGATGCCGAGTACGTGGTCATGCTGGCCGAACCGGCCGACGCTCAGGAGCTGTGCAAGCCGTACGACGTCTATTCCAAGTACAGCTGCCAGAACGGGCCCCGGGTCGTCGTCAACGCCGAGCGGTGGCGCGACGCCACACCCGAGTGGACGGGCGACCTCGCCACCTACCGACAGATGGTGGTCATGCACGAGTTCGGCCATCTGCTCGGCCAGCACCACCCGTCCTCCGACTGCCCGGTACGGGGCCGTCCTGCGGCCGTGATGTCGCAGCAGAGCACCGAGCTCAACGGCTGTCTGCCCAACCCCTGGCCCCTCGACTGGGAGATCACGCTGGCCGCCCGCCACGACCAACCCCTGGCCCCGCCCTACTCCCGCTAGACCTCACGTCTCGAGGAAATGGGGTACCGGATCGGTACCCCATTTCCTCGAGACGTGCTTTTGGTGCTCAGGCGATCTCGGTGGCGTCGAGTTGCATGCGCTCGTACTCGGCGCCGGTGTCCTCCCAGTCCTCGAACTGGAGGACGCCGAGCTCACCGAACTTGGTGCGCAGCCAACCGTCCCCCGCGTCCAGGAGCCCGAGCTTCTTCAGGTTGGGGACAATCTTGGAGAACAGCACCTTGCGGAACTCGATCTGCATCGGCGCGTCGAGCATGACCTTGGTGCATTCCTTCACCGGCAGCCCGGCCCACTCCCAGACCTCCTGCCCGAGGAAGCGGTCACGCATGCGCACAGCCGCCTCGTAACAGAACTCCTGGCGCTCGCGGATCTCCGGCCCGGTGAGATCGGCGTAGGCCTCCTTGAGCGACAGCACACCGAAGGCGACGTGGCGGGCCTCGTCGGACATGACGTAGCGGGTGATCTGCTTCAGAAGAGGATCGGGCGTCGTCTGGTACTGGAACCCGAAGGCGGCCAACGCAAGGCCCTCGACCATGATCTGCATGCCCAGGTAGGTCATGTCCCAGCGGCTGTCGGCGACGACGTCGTCGAGCAGCGAGCGCAGGTGCACGTTGATCGGGAAGTAGTACGGCATCTTCTCGGTGAGGTACTTGGCGTAGACCTCGACATGACGAGCCTCGTCCATCACCTGGGTCGCCGCGTAGTACTTGGCGTCGATCCACGGCACCGTCTCGACGATCTGCGCGGTGCAGATGAGCGCGCCCTGCTCGCCGTGCATGAACTGGCTGAGCACCCAGCTCTGCTGTGCGGCGCCGAGGTCGAACCACTCGTCCTCGGACAGCTTCTCGAACGGTGTACCGGCCCGCTCGAGCGCCATGGTGGTGTTGAGCGGGTTGTTGGGATCACGTGCGATGGCCCACGCGTCGACATCGACGCTCCAGTCGATGTCGGTGGTGACGTTCCATTGCGACGTCTTGGCCTTCTCGTACAGCTTCGACAGCTGCGCGCGGCTTCGGTCGTAGTCCCACGTGAAGGTGACCGGCGCCGCCGACTGCACGGCGTGGATGGTCTCGGCCTTCTCCGCCGCGGTCACCGTCTGGGCCAGCTCGTCGAGCGTGCCCGATCTGATCTCCTGCTCCCCAATGGCCATGGGGGAAGCGTACGCCTCCACGCCACCGCCCGCGACGTCGAGCCCGCCTCCTGTACGGGTCGCTGTTGCTGCTACTCCGCCTCGAACCCCAAAACGGTCGAACCAGACGCGTGACAGCCGCCCGAACGGGGCGGCCGTCACACTCGACGTACGCGGAAGGGCCGCCCTTGGGCGGCCCTTCCTACGCGCAACGTCGGGTCAGCTCAGTACGCCTGGAAGAACTTGATCGTCTTGCACAAGGTCGATGACACCCTGTCGCCGGTTGTCGCGACGTAATAGAGCTTCTCGGCGCTCGCACACGCATGTGCCTTGCCGGGGAAGATGGGGCCGTTCTGCTCGAGATCCGTGTTCCAGTGCTCGGTGCTCCCGGTGCATTGGACGGTGAACACGGCGAAGCCGGTAGTCGAGCCCTGGGTCACGGTGAGTGACACCTGGTAGCCGTACGGACCGGTCGCGGACGGGTTGCAGAGCAGCACACCGCTCACGTACCCGAACCCGGGTGGATAGGTGTACGCCGTGTCGTCGATGTTGAACTTCTGCAGCCCGCCTGCCGCGGCCGCCGGACCGGCCAGCAGGCCGACGCACGCGATCGTTGCAGCAAGAAAGACGAGTACACGCTTCATGGAGCCCCCCGTTGTCTGCTCCCCGAATCCGGAGAGTGCGGCCACCATAGAGCCCGGACGCGGTCGCTGGAGGCGATCGCGGAACAACGCGCACGAGCCGCCCCGAAGGGCGGCTCGTGAGGGGAAGACTGGAGCCGGCCTAGGCGGTCTTGGCGACCTCGCCCTCGGCCAGCTGGAACATCTCGAACTCCTCGCCGGTGTCGGCCCAGTCCTCGAAGGCGATGACGCCGAGCTCGGTGAACTTCTGGCGCAGCCAGCCGGGCTGACCGTTCTGGGCGCCGGCATCGAGCAGACCGAGCTTCTTGCAGTTCGGCACGATCTTGCTGAAGAGCATGGCCTGGAAGCCGGCCCGCTCCGGCGAGTTCATGACGAGCGGCAGAACCGTCTTCACGTCGAGACCCATGCGATCCCAGACCTCCTGCTGCAGGAACCGGTCGCGCATGCGGACGGCGGCTTCGAACGCGAACTCCTGGCGCTCACGCAGCTCGGCGGCGGACAGCTCCTGGTAGTAGTCCTGCAGGCTGAGCACGCCGAAGGCGACGTGACGGGCCTCGTCGCTCATCACATAGCGCAGCAGCTGCTTGAGCAACGGCTCGGTGGTCAGCTGGTGGATGAAGCCGAACGCGGCCAGGGCGAGGCCTTCCACCATGATCTGCATACCGAGGTACGTCATGTCCCAGCGGCTGTCGGTGATGATGTCGTCGAGCAGCAGGCGCAGGTGGGCGTTGATCGGATAGTGCCCCGACAGCTTGGTGTCGAGGTACTTGGCGAAGACCTCGACGTGGCGGGCCTCGTCCATCACCTGGGTCGAGGCGTAGTACTTGGCGTCGATCCACGGCACCGACTCGACGATCTTCGCCGTGCACACGAGCGCGCCCTGCTCACCGTGGAGGAACTGCGAGAGCGTCCAGTTCTGGCTCTCGATGCCGACCTGGATCCACTCCTTGTCGGTCCACTTGGCGAAGGGAGTCCCCGTGAGGTCCATTCCCTCGGCGAAGCCCATGCCGGCCTGGGCGACGTTGTTCAGGACGACCTGCTCCTGGTCGACCTCGGTGTCCCACGGAAGGTCGGTCTCCCCGTTCCACATGGAGGTCTTGGCCTTCTCATAGAGACGGTTGAGCTTGGGGCGCTGGCCCTTCTCGTAGTCCCAGGTGAAGATCGTGTCGTAGTTGGACTCGACGGTGTGGATCACCGCGTCCCGCTCGGTGTTGGTGACGGAGAGGATGGCCTCGAGGTCGTTGATGTCACTCCGACCGATGAGTTCCTCGTTGGTGGCAGACATGACTTCTCCTAGTTGGAGCTGAGCCCGGGCAGGACGAAGGCCCTGACCAGGCGACGGACGGACTGCTCGTTCGCCAGGTCGACACCGTCGGCCGGGCATGACACGTACGAGATGACGATGCGACCGATCCATTCGGCCGCCCGAGGAGCCTCCTCGGCGGGGATGTAGCGGGACAGGTATGGCGTCGCGAACGCCGACACGGCCCGCAGCACGGTGTCCATGGCGTTGAAGGCGATGCGGGGCAGCACCGTCTCCGGCTCGTGGAGCAGCAGGTACTGCAGAGCAGCGTGGGTGGTGAGGTGGGCGCCCGCCTCGGTGATCCCAGCGACCAGCAGCTCCTCGAGGTCGTCGGCCTCGTCGAGGCGTGCCGCGATGGTGCGGAGGAACCGGTTGACCTCGCTGTTGGCGACCGCCTCCAGCAGGGCGTCCTTGCCGCCGGGGAACAGGCGGTAGACGGTGGCCCGGCTCAGGCCTGCATCGCGGGCGATGTCGTCGAGCGTCGTCTTGGCCACGCCCCATCGGGCGATGCACCGCAGGACGGCGTCGATGACCCGCTGCTCCTGCGCTGCAGGCTCGGCGCGGAGAACCTCCGCAGCAACCGCCACGTGAGACACATTACCCAGATCTGTCTCATTGTCAATCTCGTCTCTCTATCTCTGGTTCGGTCGCTGACGCTCCCTCCTGTCGCCCTGCGCCGATGGCGCCCCGCCTTCGGCGGAACGGGTGACCGGCGGCCCAACCAAGGTGGACGGCCCTTGCGGTTGGTGCCGCCGCTCCTGCCGGCGTCTTTGGTGCGCGCTCGGCAACCCCTCGAGAGTCGATTGCCCTACCGGCCAGTGGGTCAGGCGATTCCTGCGAGGAACTGGGTGCGGACGAGGTCGCGGACCTGGGTGCGGTCGGTCAGCTCCCAGCTGCCCTGGGCGGCCAGGTGGGACAGGAACATGCGGGCGACGTGCTCGGCCGCAGCGGCAGGCTCGACGCCGGGGCGGAGCGGCTCTCGCTCGAGGTAGGGCAGCAGGAAGGCCCGGATGAGGCTGAGCACGCGGTTGGCTTCGACGGTGAGCTCGGGAAGCAGGCGGTCGGGCTCGGTGGCGAGCACCCGTTGCAGGACCGCGTGCTCCTCGACGGCCCGGTGGGCGAACACGAGCGCCTCCTCGAGCAGCCCGGGCAGGTCGTCGATGCCGGCGAGAGCGTCGGCCAGCCGGCGGAAGAACCGCGCGACCTCCCACGCGATGGTCTCCCGGATCAGCTCGTCCTTGCCGCCCGGGAAGTAGCGGTACACCGTGGCGCGCGAGAGCCGGGCTTGTCGGGCCGCGTCCTCCACGCTCGTCTTGCCGATGCCGTACCGGGCGATGCACGCGTAGGTCGCCTCGAAGATCCGGTCCCTCGGCGTGGTGCTCACAGCTGGCTGGGAGGAACGTCGCTGGCGGGGACCACCGCGCTGGCGACGACATGCCACGCGCCGCTCCGGAACTGGATGACCTCGTGGACGTCGTGGGTCGAGTCCGCTCGCCGCCACGTGTCGAGCTGGCCGCTCGACACGCGCGCCACTCCCTTCGGCAGGTCGCGATGCACGACGACGGTGCCCGGTCCTTCGACCAGGTCGACGGCGAGCACGCTGCTCGCACCCGTCCGCGAGAAGCCGAAGGCGATCTCGCTGGCGCCGTCGCCGGACACGTCCTCGGTTCGCACCTTGATGTCGGTGAACTGCGACGCGGAATCGTCTGTGACCCGCAGCGCCACCGTCCACTGCTGACCCGACGCGCGTCGTAGCACCAACGCTCGACGGGCGGTGCTGCCGGCGGCGGTGTCGCGGGTCTCGAGGAGCCACGCCAACACCCCGCCCTTGGCCCCGACCATGCCGCACGTGACCGTCCACCCGTTGTCGCCGAGCTGGTCGCATCCTGCTCCGGGCGCGAGCACGCGTGTCTCGGATGTGGCCGGCTCGCGCAGCACCGCGCCCTGGCCGGTGACCACCGGCATCGGCGCGGCCGTGGTGGCAGGAGCGGCGGTGGTCGTCGCTTCCGGGGGGACCGTGGTGGTGGTCTCGGGGGGCGCGGTCGTCGTGGTCGACGTCGAGGTGGTGGTGGTGGTCGGCGCGGCCGAGCTCGAGGTGCTGGTGCCCGCCGTGACCTTCTTGCCGTCGCCGCCGCCCCCCGTCGCCACGACGATCAGCGTCACGAGGGTGGCGAGGACGAGTGCGGCCAGCGCGCCGAGGACGCCTTGTTGGCGCCGGGTCAGTTGTCGCCAGCGCGACCCCGGATCAGGAGGGGAGCTGGTAGTCAGCGAATCGCTCGCGGAGGGTCTTCTTGGAGAACTTGCCGACCGAGGTCTTCGGGACCTCGTCGATGAAGACGACGTCGTCCGGCAGCCACCACTTGGCCATGCGGGGCTCGAGGAACGCGATGAGGTCGTCCTTCGTCAGCTGCTCCCCCGGCTTCAGCACGACGCAGGCCAGCGGGCGCTCCTGCCACCGCTCGTGCGTGACACCGATGACGGCGGCCTCGGCCACGCTCGGGTGGGCCATGATCTCGTTCTCGACCTCGACAGAGCCGATCCACTCGCCGCCCGACTTGATCAGGTCCTTGGTGCGGTCGACGAGGCGGATGTACCCCTCGGCGTCGACGGTGGCAACGTCGCCGGTGCGCAGCCATCCGTCGTCGGTGAAGGACTCAGCGGCGCGGTCGTCGTTGTAATACGTGCTTGCGATCCACGGCCCCGCAACCTGCAGCTCGCCACTCGCCTCGCCGTTCCACGGGAGCTCCTCGGTGGTACCAGGCTCGACGACGCGGAAGTCGACGAACGGCACGATCAACCCCGCGCTCGCGCGCACGTCGGCCAGCTCCTCCTCCGTGCGATCGCGCATCGTGCTCTTGATCTGGCACACCGACGCGATGGGGCTGGTCTCGGTCATCCCCCAGGCCTGCAGCAGCGGCAGCCCCGTGGTCTTACGGAATCCCTCCGACAGCGCCTTGGGCACCGCTGACCCGCCGCACGGGATGGCGCGCAGACTCGAGACGTCGCGATCCTCCAGCAACGGCAGCACGCCCATCCAGATGGTCGGCACACCGGCCGCGACCGTGACCCGCTCGGACTCCATCAACCCGGAGATGGCCGGTGGTGAGAGGTCGGCGCCGGGCATCACCAGCGTCGCGCCCGCCGCCACCGCCGCGTGGGCCAGGCCCCAGGCGTTGGCGTGGAACATGGGCACCACCGGCAGGATGACATCGGACTCGCGCACGCCCAACGAGTCGGCCATCATCGCCCCCGCGGTGTGCAGCACCATCGAGCGGTGCGAGTACACCACACCCTTCGGATTGCCGGTGGTGCCGCTCGTGTACATCATCGAACCGGCGCGGTCCTCGTCGGCCACGTGGAAGTCGACCGGCTTGGCATCGGCGAGCAACGTCTCGTAGGACGAGACACGCGGGTCATCGGGAATCTCGCAGTCGGCCCCGTCGTCCATGACCACGAAATGCTTCACGCCGCCGAAGGACTCGATGTTGGGCCACAGCACGGGCAGGAGCGACCGGTCGACGAAGATCACCTCGTCCTCGGCGTGGTTGACGATGTACGTCAGCTGCTCGGGGAACAGGCGGATGTTGAGGGTGTGCAGCACCCGACCGGTGCACGGCGCCGCGAAGTAGAGCTCGAGGTGGCGCGCCGTGTTCCACGCGAAGCTGGCCACCCGCCCGTCGTCGGAGATGCCGAGGTCGTCGAGCATCCCGCCCAGCCGACGCGTGCGCTCGGCCCACTCCCTGTACGTCGTCCGCTCGACGCCGTTCGGCGTGTTGGTCACCACTTCCTTGGCCGGGAACAGCCGCTCGGCACGGTGGAAGAAGTGGGGCAGCGTCAGGGGCGTTGCCTGCATGAGTCCTTGCATGGCCGAAGAGTACTGTCGCGCCTCTGGCGACCGCTCCCCCCCGTCCTCGCCCCAGCCGCCGGACGCTGTGGCTGATCGTGACCCCGATCATCGTCCTGGTGACGATCGGGACCGTCGCCAACGCCATCCACCCGACGCTGGTCAAGAACCATCCGCTGCTGCTGGTGGCACTGGAGCCCCGCAACCGGTGGGTGATCCTCGTGGCCGAGAAGGTGTCGTTCTGGCCGCTGCTGATCTGCGGGACGCTGCGCCGGCTGGCCTCGGACCCGCTCTTCTTCCTGCTGGGCTACCTCTACGGCGACAACGCGGTGCAGTGGGCCGAGCGCCAGTTCGACGGCGGCACGGGCGTCATCCGCGGCATCGAGCGGGTGTTCCAGAAGGCGGGGCCGGTGCTGGTGTTCTTCTTCCCTGGCGCACTGATCTGCGTGCTCGCCGGCGCCACCGGGATGAACCCCGTGGTGTTCGGCGTGCTCAACGTGGTCGGCACCATCGTCACGGTCACGCTGCTCTACCAGTTCGCCGGTGTGGTCAAGGGGCCGGTGGATGCCATCAACGGCTTCTACAGCCACAACTTCAAGTGGCTGACGGCCGTGTCCATCCTCCTCACCGGCCTCTGGGTCTGGAACCAATGGCGTCAGGGCAAGTCCGAGATCCAGACGCTGACCCATCTGAACGACGAGCTCGACCCTGGTGACGAAGAGGCAGAGACTGCTACCTAGAGTTTGCGCAGCGCTGTCTGCGGGTAGCAATAAGGGGACGACAATCACTGAGGAGTGAGTCCCCTATGAAGCTCGGGAGCATCGACACCAACAAGCTGAGTGGCCTGTTCGACAAGGCCGTCGGGCTCACCAAGGAAGCGGTGGGTTCAGTGATCGACAACGATCGCCTCGTCCAAGAGGGCGAGAAGCAGCAGGCCAAGGGCACCGAGAACCTCAAGGCCCTGCGCCAGCAGGCCAAGGCCGAGGCCAAGGACGCCAAGGCCCAGGCGCTCGAGGAGAAGCAGCGCGCCGCCCAGCGGGTCAAGGAGAACGCGTAGTCGCCCTGACTGGCCGACGACGGAGTGAGAACAGCGCCCCTTCGGGGGCGCTGTTTCGCGTTCGCACTCTGCACGGCGCCGGTCGGCTCGATCAGGTGATAGGTGTGGCGGCGTGACGACCGCGGTGGTGACGGGGGCGAGCAGCGGCATAGGGGCAGCAGCGGCCCGCCGGCTGGCCGAAGCGGGGTTCGACGTGGTGATCGGGGCCCGGCGCATGGACCGCCTGCAGGAGGTCGCCGCGCCCATCGGCGCACGCGCCCTGCCTCTCGACGTGACGGATACCGCGTCGGTCGACGCCTTCGCGGCTGCGATCCCCGACTGCGCGGTGCTGGTCAACAACGCGGGCGGCGCCCTGGGACTGACGCCGCTCGCGGAGGCGAACGACGAGCAATGGCGCTGGATGTACGACGTCAACGTGCTCGGCACCATGCGCGTGACGCGTGCGCTGCTCCCGAAGCTGGTCGCGAGCGGCGACGGCATCATCGTCAACGTTGGGTCGATCGCCGGGCTCGAGGTGTACGACGGCGGGTCCGGCTACACGGCCGTCAAACACGCGCTGCGGGCCGTCACCGAGACGCTGCGCATCGAACTGGTCGGCCAGCCGCTGCGCGTCTGCGAGGTCGACCCCGGCGCGGTCGAGACCGAGTTCAGCATCGTGCGCTTCGACGGCGACGCCACCCGCGCCGCCAAGGTCTACGAGGGGATGACCCCGCTCGTCGCCGAGGACGTGGCCGACTGCATCGCCTTCGTCGTGACCCGGCCGTCCCACGTCAACATCGACCAGCTCGTCGTCAAGCCGCGCGACCAGGCCACGGCGATGCGCGTCCACCGCCACACCTGAGTTCTCGAGGAAGCCAGTGGCGTCAGAAGAGTCAGAAGAGGAGTGAGTCGAGGCCGACGGTCAGGCCGGGGCGGTCGGCGACGGCTTTGACGGCCAAGAGCACGCCCGGCATGAACGAGGTGCGGTCGTAGCTGTCGTGGCGGATGGACAGGGTCTGTCCCATGGTGCCGAGGAGCACCTCCTGATGGGCGACCATCCCTCGCATGCGCACCGCGTGGACGCGGATGCCCGCGGGTCCGCCCGCACCTCGTGCTCCCTCGATCGTCTCGGCCTTGGTGGGATCGGGTGACCATTGCGACGAGGCGGCCGCCATGCGCTCGGCGGTGGCGAGCGCGGTGCCGGACGGCGCATCGACCTTGCGGTCGTGGTGCAGCTCGATGATCTCGGCCGTGTCGAAGAACGGCGCGGCAAGTTCCGCCATCCGCATCATGAGCACCGCGCCGATGGCGAAGTTCGGCGCGATGACGCAGTTGGCGCGGCTGCCTTCGAACAGCCCGCGGATCTCGGCGTGGTCGGCCTCGGTGAGACCCGACGTGCCGACCACGGCGTGCACGCCGTGCTCGGCACACCAGCGGAGGTTCTCGCGTGCGGCGGAGGCCTCGGTGAAGTCGACGGCGACGTCGGCCAGAGCGTCGGTGAGGGCGGTGGCGTCGGGCGCGATCTGCAGGTGCACACCCTCTGCGCCGGTGACCTGTCGCACGTCGAGCCCCGAGTGGTGCGGGTCGACGGCTGCGACCAGTTCGAGGTCGGGATCGCCGACGACCGCCTGGCAGACGGTGGCGCCCATGCGTCCCCCTGCTCCGAACACCCCGACGCGCGTCGTCACGCGCTCACGCTATGCGGGGCGACCACGGCGAGCGAGCGCTCACCGCCGAGCACCCGGGCTGACACCTTGCGGGCGTCGTCAAGGGTGACGGCATCGACGCGCGCAAGCACCTCGTCGATGGCCGGGATGTCGCCGTGCACGAGCTGGGCCCGACCGATGCGGCTCATGCGCGCCGCCGAGTCCTCCAGCCCGAGGAGCATCGAGCCCCGTATCTGGCCCTTGGCCACGTCCAGCTCGCGAGCGCTGGGGCCGTCCGTCGCCATCTGGTCGAGGGCGGCCCCGATGAGCTCGATCACCTGCGCGCCCCGTTCGGGCGCGGTGCCGGCGTAGACACCGAGCATCCCCGTGTCGGCGAAGGAGGCACGGAAGGAGTACACGGAGTACGCCAGGCCCCGCTCCTCCCGGATCTCCTGGAACAGCCGGCTCGACATCCCGCCGCCGAGGATCTGCTCGACGAGGGAGAGGGCATAGCGATCGGGGTCCTCCACGTCGAGCGCGGCCATGCCGACCGCGACATGGGCCTGCTCGGTGGGGCGTTCCAACACGATGCGCGGCTCCGCGGCCGCGGTGGGCTGGGTGCGCTCGCCTCGGCCGTGCTCGCCTTCGTCCATCGGCGCGCCGGCGAGGCACTCGACCAGACGCTCGTGGTCGACGGCGCCCGCGGCGGCGACGACCATGTTGGCGGCCCGATAGTGGCGCGCGAAGAACGCGGCGATGTCGTCGCGGGACATCATGGCGATGGTGTCCTCGTCGCCGAGCACCTCACGGCCGAGCGGGTGCCCGGGATAGAGGGCCTCGAACAGCAGCTCCTGGGCCAGGTCGGCGGGCTCGTCGCCCCGCATCAGGATCTCCTCGAGGATCACCTGGCGCTCGGCCTCGACCTCCTCGGGTCGGAAGGCCGGCTTCCACATGATGTCGGTGAGCACGTCGAGGGCGAGGTCGAGGTCGGAGCCGAGCACCCGCACGTAGAACGCCGTGTACTCCTTGGTGGTGAAGGCGTTCATCTCGCCGCCCACCGCGTCGATGGCTTCGGCGATGGCGCGCGCGGTCCGCCGCTCGGTGCCCTTGAACAACAGGTGCTCGAGGAAGTGCGAGGCTCCGGCAAGGGGGACGGGCTCGTCACGCGAGCCCGTGCCGACCCAGAACCCGACCGAGGCCGAGTGCAGGTGCGGCACGTGCTCCGTGACAACCGTCAGCCCCGAATCGAGTCGGGTGCTGGCGTGGGTCAAGCTCGGGTCAACGGCGTCCGCCGCCACGGCGCGGATTGCGTCGGGGACCGCCGCCCCCGCCTCCCCGACTCTCGCGACGGGGGGCACCCGACTCGGCAGGACCGAGGTCGCCGAACTGACCGGCGAGGTCCTTCTCGAAGGCTTCCTCGAAGGAGACCGTCTCCACGCGGTCGCCGCCGCTCGACGACGGACCGTCGCTCCGGTCGCGCCGAGGCGCGTCGTCGCGGTCGCGCCGAGGCGCGTCGTCCCGGTCGCGGCGAGGGGCGGCGCTGCGCTCGCGCGGAGCGTCGTCGCCACCGCTGTCACCGCCGTCACCGTTGTCGTCGCCGACCAGCGAGAGCGACACCTTGCCCTGCGGGTCGATGTCGTCCACCCGCACCTCGATGTCGTCGCCGAGGTCGACCACGTCCTCCACCCGCTCGATGCGCTTGCCGCGCCCGAGCTTGGAGATGTGGACCAGGCCGTCACGGCCCGGCAGGATGTTGACGAAGGCGCCGAACTTGGTGATGTTGACGACCTTGCCCTGGTAGATGGCACCGACCTCGGCCGCGGGCGGGTCGAGGATGAGCTCGATGCGGCGACGGGCCTCGGTGACGGCCGCGCCGTCCTTGGAGCCGATCGTGACCGTGCCGACCTGACCGTCGTCGTCCACGTTGATGTTGGCGCCGGTCTCGAGCTGCAGGGCGTTGATGACCTTGCCCTTGGGGCCGATGACCTCGCCGATCTTGTCCATCGGGATCTCGAAGCTGACGATCTTCGGCGCCGTGCCCTGCACATCAGCGCGGGGCTCGGCAATGGCGGCCGCCATCACTTCGAGGATCTTCAACCTGGCTTCCTTGGCTTGCTGAAGCGCCTGAGCCAACACATCGGCGGGCAGGCCGTCGATCTTGGTGTCAAGCTGCAACGCGGTCACGAAGTCAGCCGTGCCGGCCACCTTGAAGTCCATGTCGCCAAAGGCGTCTTCGGCGCCGAGGATGTCAGTCAACGTCGTGTACTTGCCCTCGGCGTACACCAGGCCCATGGCGATGCCTGCGACGGCGGCCTTGATGGGCACGCCCGCGTCCATCAGCGACAGCGACGACGAGCAGACCGAGCCCATGGACGTCGAGCCGTTGGAGC
>JBEEFP010000030.1:0-23038 GCA_041166085.1 Actinomycetota bacterium | reverse complement strand
GGGGGGGGCGCCGCCCTCACGGGCGGCGACCACCTCAGCCATGAGTTCGCTTGCTTCAGTGGGATTGAGGGCGACCTTGACGCCGGCCGCGGCGAGGGCCTCCATCTTGGCCTGGGCCGTGCCCTTGGAGCCCGAGATGATGGCGCCCGCGTGGCCCATCTTCCGGCCCGGGGGCGCGGTCACCCCAGCCACGTAGGCGACGACCGGCTTGGTCATCTCCTTGGCGATGAAGTCGGCCGCTTCCTCCTCGGCCGAGCCGCCGATCTCGCCGAACAGCTCGACGGCCTTGGTCTCGGGGTCGGCCTGGAAGGCGGCCAGGCAGTCGATGAACGACGTCCCGGGGACGGGGTCGCCGCCGATGCCCACGCACGTCGACACGCCGATGCCCTTCTGGGACAGCTCGTGGAGCGCCTGGTAAGTGAGGGTGCCCGACCGCGACACGATGCCGACGGGGCCGCCGGGCAGCGCGCTGTCGCCCGGCGTGAAGCCGATGTTGGCCTTGCCCGGCGTGATCAGTCCCGGGCAGTTGGGCCCGAGCAGACGCGATTTCGGGTGGTTGCGCTTGAGGGTGTTGAACACCCGGGCCTCGTCTTGTGCGGGGATGCCCTCGGTGAGGCAGACGATGAGCTCGATGCCCGCCTCGGCCGCCTCCAGGATCGCGTCCGACGCGAACGGCGCGGGCACGATGACCATGGCGGTGTTGGCGCCGAACTGCTCACGCGCCTCCTGCACCGACGCGAGGACGGGGATGCCCTCGATGTCCGTGCCGGCCTTCTTGGGGTTGGTGCCCGCCACGACGTTGGTGCCGTAGGCCCGATTGCGCAACGCGTAGAACCTGCCCTGCGAGCCCGTGATGCCCTGCACCACGACCTTGGTGTTCTCGTCGACGAAGATCGCCATTACTTCGCCCCCGCGAGCTCGACGGCCGTCTCGGCCGCGTCGACCATGGTCGGCCGCGATATGAGCCGATCCGATTCGTGGTCCTTCAAGATGGCCCGGCCCTCCTCGGCGTTCGTGCCGTCGAGGCGGATCACGATGGGCGACTTGAGGTCGACGCGGCCGAGCGCCTGCACGATGCCGTTGGCCACCTCCTCGCCCTTGGTGATGCCGCCGAAGATGTTGATGAAGATGGACCGCACGTTGGGGTCGGTGTTGATGACCTCGAGGGCGTTCGCCATGACATCCGCGTTGGCGCCGCCGCCGATGTCGAGGAAGTTGGCCGGCGTGCCGCCCACCTGCTGCACCACGTCGAGGGTCGACATGGCGAGGCCCGCGCCGTTGGCGATGATGCCGACGCTGCCGTCGAGTCCGACGTACTGCAGGCCCTTCTCCCGGGCCAGCTTCTCCCGCTCGTCGATCTGCTCGAGGCCGCGGAACTCGTCCCACTCGGGATGGCGGAACGCCGCGTTGTCGTCGAGGCTCACCTTTGCGTCGAGCGCGTGCACCCGTCCGTCGGGCGTGAGGATGAGGGGGTTGATCTCGACCAGGTCGGCGTCGCCCTCCACGAAGCACGTGTAGAGCTTCACGAGGATGTCGGCGGCACCGTCGATGGCCCCGGCGTCGAGCCCGGCGTCGGTGGCCAGCTTGCGGGCCGCGTCGGCCGACAGGCCGTCGACCGGATCGACGTGGAGCCTGGCGATGGCGGTCGGATCCTCCTCCGCCACCTGCTCGATGTCGACGCCGCCCTTGGCGCTCACCATGCCCAGGTGCTTCTTGGCGGCGCGGTCGAGGGTGAAGGACGCGTAGTACTCCTTCTCGATGTCGGAGGCGTGCTCGATCCAGACCCGCCGCACGACGTGGCCGCGGATGTCCATCCCGAGGATGTTCCCCGCGTGCTCGCGCACCTCGTCCGCGTTGTTGGCCAGCTTGATGCCGCCCGCCTTGCCGCGCCCGCCCACCTGGACCTGGGCCTTGACGACGACCGGATACCCGGCCTTGTCGGCCTCGGCCACCGCAGTGTCGACGTCGTCGGCCCAGCCACCGGCCGAGACCGGGATGCCGAACCGCGCGAAGTACTGCTTGCCCTGATACTCGAAGAGGTCCATCTACTCCCGTCCTGCCAGTGCCCCGTGGAGCCACTCGGTGATCGATGCGATCGAGCTGCCCGGCGTGAAGACGGCGGCCACCCCGATCTCCTTCAGCTTGGGGATGTCGTCGTCGGGGATGATGCCGCCCCCGAACACGAGCACGTCGTCGGCGCCGCGCGCCTTGAGCTCGTCGACGATCCGTGGGATCAACGTCATGTGCGCGCCCGACAGCAGGGACAGGCCGACGGCGTCGGCGTCCTCCTGCACCACCGCCTCGGCCACCTGCTCGGGCGTCTGGTGCAGCCCGGTGTAGATGACCTCGAAGCCCGCGTCCCTGAGGGCGCGGGCGATCACCTTGGCGCCGCGATCGTGGCCGTCCAGCCCCGGCTTGGCCACGACGACTCGGTAGGGACGGGTCACGGGGGGCAATAGTAGGCAGGTGCCTCTGCACGACCCCCAAGCGGAGTGGGACGCCGAGTTGGTCGGTGGCGACCCACTCGCGTTCGCCGGCTACACGCCGCCGCGGCCCGAGTCGGTGCGGACGGGCCGTACCGACCACTACGCGTTCGTCGAGGGACGCTTCGACGTCCTCGGCGGGTCGATGGGCGCGGCCCACGGCGAACGGGTGGTGCGGGCCTACCGGCGGGCAATCGACGAGCGACTCCCCGTCGTCGTGCGCACGTCCACCGGTGGCGCGCGCATGCAGGAGGGCATGGTCAGCCTGGTGCAGATGGCGAGGACCGCGGCCGCCGCGCGCGACCACGCGGCCGCCGGCCTGCTCTCGGTCGCGGTGTTCGGCAACCCCACGACGGGCGGGGTGTTCGCGTCGTACGCCTCGCTCACCGACGTCCGCGCCGCCGAGGCGGGCGCCACCATCGGCTTCGCGGGTCCGCGCGTCGTCGCCCACCGCTCGACGGCCGAGGATGCCTACGGCGCGGGGCTGGTGGACGCCCTGCTCGAGCCGGACGACGCGCCGGCGTGGATCGAGGCCGCCCTCGGCCTGCGCGCGGTTGCCCTCCCCCGACGTGGTCAGCCCGCGGATTACGAGGGCTCGGACGGCACGGCGTGGGGTGAGGTGCAGCTCGCCCGTGATCCTGCCCGACCCACTGGTATCGACTGGGCCGCCGACCTCTGCTCGTCGTGGACCGAGCTGCGAGGCGTCGACCCCGTGATGCGGGCCGGGCTGGCGACCATGGCCGGCCAACGCCTGGTGGTCGTCGCCCACGACCGCTACGCGGCGTCCGCGTTCGGCCACGCAGGCGGCACCGGGCAGCCCACGGCCGACGGGTTCCGCCTCGCCCAACGGGCGATCGCACTCGCCGGCCGGCTCGGCCTTCCGTTGCTGACGCTCGTCGATACGCCTGGTGCCGACCCGGGGCCGGAGTCGGAGGCGGGTGGGGTGGCGGGCGAGATCGCCCGTACCTTCGCGGCAATGGACGCCCTGCCCACCCCGAGCGTCGCCGTGTGCGTGGGCGAGGGGGGCAGCGGTGGGGCGCTCGCCATCGCCCACGCCGACCGCCTCCTCATCCAGCGCCACGCGGTGTTCTCGGTGATCGGCCCGGAGGGCGCAGCCGCCATCCTCCACCGCGACGCTGATCGCGCCCCCGAGCTGGCCGAGCAGCTCAAGCTCACCGCTCCGGCACTGGCCGAGCTCGGCGTGGTCGACGAGGTGGTGGGCGAGGTGCTCGACGCCGACACCCTGCTCAAGGCGTTCGAGGCGGCCCAGGTCGGCGACCGCCGCCGTCGCGTCGACGCGGTCACGGAGCGATGGCTCAGCGAGGGCTGACCAAGGGAGCGCGGTCGATGATCACCACGGCCGTCGTCGCCCTCGTCGCGTCCGGCCTGGTGTTCGTGCTCGTGATCAAGCTCTCGTCGTCGCCTGACGCCAAGAACAACCTGGGCGACCCGACGTTCCTGCTCAACAAGGCGACAGACCTGGCCCGCGAGATCGACGAGCGGGGTCCGCCCGTGTTCCAGGCACCCCAGGGCGGTGGCGCCCGCGACATCTACGTGAACCACCTCGGCTCAGACCCCAAGACGGGCTGGATCGCGTTCGACGCGTACCGCGGGCGGCGCACGTGCCAGCTGCGGTGGAACCAGCGCACCACCCAGTTCACGGACCCCTGCACGAAACGGAGCTACGGGCCTGATCCCGGCCCGGAGTTCACCCACTACAAGGCGATGGTCCTCGCCGACGGTCGCCTCGAGGTCGACTTCCGCGCGACGTCCCCGGCCACCTCGACAACGGGGCTTTAGCGCACGAGAGGGGCCCAGGGCCTACCTCGGTGCGCTAAAGCGACGACGGCGGCTCGGAGAACAGCGGCCGCAGCTCGGACTTCTGGACCTTGCCGGTGCCGGTGCGGGGCAGCGCCGTGACGATGCGGATGCGCTTGGGCGCCTTGTAGCCGGACAGACGCTCACGCGCCCACGCAACCAGCTGCTCCTCGGTGGCCGTGGCGCGCGGCCGGACCCGGACCGCGGCGACCGGCACCTCGCCCCGCTGGGTGTCGGGCAGGCCGAGCACGGCCGCCTCGAGCACGTCCTGGTGCTGCTCGAGGGCCCGCTCCACCTCGGGGGCGTAGACGGTGAAGCCGCCGTGCAGGATCACGTCCTTCTGGCGCCCGGCGAAGAACACCATGCCCATCGGGCCCTTCCGGACCAGGTCCCCGGTGCGCAGCCAGCCATCGTCGCTGAGCACCTTGCGGGTCGCGGCGGCGTCGCCGTGGTAGCCCCGCAGCACGCCCGGGCCCTGCACCCACAGCTCGCCGGTCTGGCCCGCCGCCACGTCGCGCCCGAAGTCGTCGACGACCTTGAGCCGGTTGGGCGGGAGCGGGAACCCCAGGAAGTCGCCCACGCCGAGCGGCACCCACGGAGGCGAGATCTTGGCCGCCACCCCGCCCGCCAGCTCGACCATCCCGTAGCCCTCGGCGAAGGCGGCCTCGCCCACGCTCAGCCCGAGGACAGGGAGGGTCACACTCGCTCCCATGCGCTTGAACCGCCGGGCCAGCTCGTCGGGCAGGACGTCGGCGCCCGACACCCAGAGCCGTACCGAGCGGAGGTCGCGGGTCTCGGCGCCCGCGTCGAGCAGCATGCGGTACATGGCGGGCACGCCGATGAACACCGTGGCCCGGCGCTGCTCGATGGCGTCGAGCACGTCGGTGGCATCGAAGGTGCCCATGACGAACACGGGGATGCCGGCGACCGCCATCCCCAGCAGTGCGAGGAAGCCCATGATGTGGGCGACGGGCAGGCTCACGACCGCCTCGTCGCGGCGCAGCCACTGCGGCCACATGGCGCCGGCCGCTACCTGGGCGAGGAGTGCCCGATGGGTGAGCTCGGCGCCCTTGGGCAGCCCGGTGGTGCCTGAGGTGTAGAGAATGGCGGCCACGTCGGACGAGTCGACGTCGGCCCCACGCCCGAGAGGCTCGCCGAGGACGTCGTCGGCGCGCCGCACCACCAGCTCGGCACCCGAGTCGGCGACCACGTGGTCGATCTCGGCCCGGCGCATGCGGGGGTTCACGGGCACGGCCACCCCTCCCGCCCGGCAGGCGGCGAGGCAGAGCAGGAGCAGGTCGTAACCGTTCGGCACGGCCACCACGACCCGGTCGCCCGGACGGATTCGGGCCGCGATCCCGCCCGCCAGCCGATCCACGCGCACCGCCGCGTCGCGGTAGGAGAGGGTGGTTCCACCCGCCTCGGTGACCAGCCGGCGGTCGCCCGAGGCCTGGGCCAACCGTTCCATGACCACGCCGAGCGTCAGACCCCGGCGTCCGAGGAACAGACCGGTCCGATGGAGGGATGACAGCAACCGTCACCTTTCAGGTGTAGAACTGGTGCTGGTGAGGGTAACGCCACGGGAAGTGGCCGATCAGCGCAGTTCGATCCCGTCGATCATACGGAGAGCGGTCACCCGCCCCGAGACCTACACGGGTGCGCTGCGTGAGCTGACCAGCACCGCCGCGTGCGTGGCCCGCTACCCCCTCGGGGTCATCGACGCCGCCATCCGCACCGGCACGCCCTGCGGCCGACCCGAGCTCGACACTCCGGTGCTCCTCGTGCACGGCTACGGCCACAACCGGTCGGGGTGGGTCGGGCTCGACCGGGCCCTCCGGCGCGAGGGCTTCACCAGCGTCCACACGTGGAACTACAACCCCCTGCGCTACGACGTGCCCACCCTGGCCGCCCACCTGGGCGAGCGGGTGGAGCTGCTCCGGGCCATCACCGGCTCCGAGAAGGTGCACGTGGTGGGCCACTCCCTCGGCGGCGTGCTGCTCCGCTGGTACGTGCAGGAGCTGGGGGGCGAGCAGACGGTGGACACCGCCATCACCATCGCCTCGCCCCACGAGGGCACCGACCTGGCCCGCCTGGTGTTCGGCCCCGGTGCGAAGACGATCCGCCAGATCGCCCCCGGCTCCGAGGTCATGCGCACGATCGCCGCGGGCGCACGGGCCTCCGCCGTCCGCTGGATCGCCTTCTACTCCAACCTCGACGCACTGGTGATGCCGGCCACCTCAGCCATGATCCGCGCACCGGAGCTGCGGGCCGTCAACGTGTTCGTGAAGGACCAGGGCCACCTGTCGATCATGCTGGCCCCTGCGGTCACGGGGTCGATCGTCGAGCAGCTGCTGGCCGCCGAGGGTGTGGCCGGGCTTGCGCCGGTCGGCACCATCCCCGGCCCGCGGGCCGGCGGGCCTCAGCCCCCGCGCCGCGCCTCCGCCTCGGCCTGACGGCGGGCGTCGCGCATGCCGCGACCGCCTCCGAACACGAAACCGGGCACCGAGCCGGCCACCGCGCCCACGACCACGCAGACCCAGAACATCGCTGCGTCCTTGCCGCTGACGCCGAACAGCAGGGCGCCCACGACCAGGCCCACGAGGAGGCCGACCAGCAGGCCCACGGCCGCGCCGGCCAGCCCCCGCTGGGCGACCTCGGACGTGACCACCGCAGGCTCCGAGGTCGGCATCGTCTGGTCCTGGTGCAGGAGCTCGTCACGTTGTGCCATGCCGGATACGTACCCCAGGGCCGACTTTCGGACACTGAGGTGCGCATGGCGCACCTCAGTGTCCGAAAGTCACGTCACTTCGAGGGTCTCGACCTCGTCCAGGTCGGCGACGGGCCCGAGCTTGGTCTCGAGGTCGACGCCGCGGTCACCGAGGAGGTCGGCCTGCACCATGCACTCGTCCTCCACCTCGCGGACGGACAGCGAGCGCACCGTCACGCCTTCGATGTCGCTCAGGGCGCGTAGGACCGCCGACGGATCCGAACCGGACCGCAAGTGCACGAGCACCGTCTCCCGCGCCCGCACCCGCTGGTTCAGCCAGCGGCCCGGCGTGCGCAGGAGCACCAGCGTCAGCAACATGAGCCCGGTCGCGAGCAGCGTGGGCCGGTAGGCGCCCAGCGCGCAGCCGAGCCCGATGGCCGCGGTCACCCACAGGCTCGACGCGGTGGTGAGCCCTCGCACCGTCGCGCCGTGCTTGAGGATGGCGCCACCGCCGAGGAACCCGACACCCACCACGATCTGCGAGGCCACGCGGGTGGGGTCGACCTGGAAGTTGGTCACGCTGCGGCTGGCGTCGAACCCCCTGAAGCCGTAGCCGGACAGGATGCCGAAGAGGGCTGCCCCCATGGCCACGCCGATGTGGGTGCGCAGGCCGGCCGGGTGGTCGGACAGCTCGCGCTCCAATCCGATGAGCCCGCCCAACACGAGGGCGAGCACCAGACGAAGGGCCAGCTCGCCGTCCGACGGGAAGTGCATGCCCCGGCTGTATACCCCGTCTCTCGCCTCTAGGCCTTCTTCAACGGCGTCCACGCCAGCAGCAGGCGTTTCTCGCCCACGCTCGGGAAGCGCACGATGGCCTCGGCCTTGTCGCCCGCGCCGATCACCTCCAGCACCACGCCCTCGCCCCATTTGCCGTGCACCACGTCGTCGCCCGCCTGGACGCCGAGCGTCTCGGCGCCGGTGGTGCGCGCAGGTGACACCACGCCGCCGCGGATGGCGGCGTCGATGATGCCCTCGCGGCCGCCGCGACGGGGCTTGCCCCCCTCGATGACCGAGGTGAGCTGCTCGGGGATCTCGCTGAGAAAGCGGCTGGGCGGGTTGTACTGGGTGGAGCCCCAGAGCGTCCGGCACCACGCATGGCTGAGGTACAGACGCTGGCGGGCGCGCGTGATGCCGACGTAGGCCAACCGGCGCTCCTCCTCCAGCTCGTCAGGTTCCCCGATGGAGCGCAGGTGCGGGAAGACTCCGTCCTCCAGACCCACGAGGAACACCGACGGGTACTCCAGGCCCTTGGCGGTGTGCAGCGTCATGAGGACGGCCTTGCTCTCGTCACCGTCGATGTCGTCCTGGTCGGAAACGAGGCTCACCGCCTCGAGCAGCTCGTCGAGGCTGTCGTAGTCAGCAGCCACGCCGACCAGCTCGGCCACGTTCTCGAGCCGCCCCGCCGCCTCGATCGTGCGCTCCGCCTCCAACTCGGCCACATAGCCGGTCGCGTCGAGCACGAGCTCGAGCAACCGAACGGGCGCAGCACCCTCGGCCAGCGCAGCGCGGACGTCGTCGAGGACGTCGTTCAGGGCGCGCAAGCCGCCCAGGGCCTTGCCGGCGACGCCCGCTTCCTCGGCGTGGGTGAGGGCGTCGGCGAACGGACGGCCGTTGGCCCGGGCCCAGGTGTCGAGCCTCGCGACGCTCGTGTCGCCCACGCCCCGCTTGGGAACGTTGACGATCCGCTTGAGCGACACCTCGTCGGATGGGTTGGTGACGGCCCGCAGGTAGGCGAGGACGTCCTTGACCTCCCGCCGGTCGTAGAACTTGGTGCCGCCCACGACCTTGTACGGCACCGCCTGCTTGACCAGCTGCTCCTCGAAGACGCGGCTCTGGGCGTTGGTGCGGTAGAAGACCGCCATCTCGCCCCACGTGAGGTGCTCGAAGGTGTGCAGCCGCACCATCTCGCTGACCACCCAGCTGGCCTCGTCGTGCTCGTCCTCCGCGTGGTAGCGGGTGATGAGCTCGCCACCGATCTGCTCGGTCCACAGGTTCTTGGGCTTGCGCATGGCGTTGTTGGCGATGACGGCGTTGGCTGCGTCGAGGATGGTCTGGGTCGACCGGTAGTTCTGCTCGAGGACGATGACGGTTGCATCAGGAAAGGCATCCTCGAACTCGAGGATGTTGGTGATGTCCGCGCCGCGGAACCGGTACACGGACTGGTCGGAGTCACCGACGACGCAGACGTTGCGATGGCCGCTGGCCAGCAGCTTCACCAGCTCGTTCTGGGCCTTGTTGGTGTCCTGGTACTCGTCGACGAGGACGTGCTCGAAGCGGTTGCGATAGTGCTCGAGCACGTCGGGGTTGGCCTGGAGCAGGTTCACGGTGACCATGAGCAGGTCGTCGAAGTCCATGGCGCTGGCCGCGTGCAGACGGCGCTGGTACTCGCGGTACACCTCGGCGATGCGGCGCTCGTACACCGAGCGGGCGCGGTCGGCGTAGGTCTCGAAGTCGATGAGCTCGTTCTTGGCCGCGCTGATGACGCCGGCGACGGTGCGGGGCGGGAACTTCTTGGCGTCGATGTTGAGGTCGCGCAGGATGTAGCCGACGAGCCTGTTGGCGTCGGCCGCGTCGTAGATCGTGAACGACGACCGGTAGCCGAGCCGCGACGCGTCGCGTCGCAGGATGCGCACGCACGCGGAGTGGAACGTCGACACCCACATCTTCGACGCCACCGGTCCGACCAGCGCCGCCACGCGGTGCTTCATCTCGTCGGCCGCCTTGTTGGTGAAGGTGATGGCGAGGATCTGGAACGGCGAGATGCCCTGGTCGCGGATGAGCCAGGCGATGCGGTGCGTGAGCACCCGCGTCTTGCCTGAGCCGGCACCGGCCAGGATCAGGAGCGGCCCGCCGAGGTGGGTGACGGCCTCTCGCTGCACCGGGTTGAGCCCCGAGAGGAGGTCGGGGCGGGGGGCGAGGAAATCGGCGGTTGCGTCGGACATCGCCCCTCCCACGCTACCGCCGGGCAGTGACAGCCAGCACTACCTCCGAGACCGCTTGCGCGCCCCGCCGTTGCTGATCACGGGCGTGCTCCTCGGCGGCAGCAGCGGCAGGGTCAGGTCGGGCCGCACCGACGTGTCGGGACCCACGGGACGGTGCTTCTTGAGGGCGCGCGTCACGAGCTCGAGGGCCTTGTCCATCTGCGGGTCCCGCCCCGCCGCGTAGTCCTGGGGCTTGATGTCGACGTCGTAGTCGGGATCGGTGCCGTAGTTCTCGACGCCCCATCCGACATCCTGGAACCAGAACGAGTACTCGGGCTGCGTGGTCAGGCTGCCGTCGACGAGCGGATGGCTCGGGTTGATGCCGATGACGCCGCCCCACGTGCGCTTGCCGACTACGGGTCCGAGCTGGAGCAGCTTGAACGAGTGGGTGAAGATGTCGCCGTCGGATCCGGCCCACTCGTTCGTGATGGCGACGAGGGGACCGGCCGGCGACTCCTCGGGGTAGGGCTCGGGCGGCATCCAGCGGGCGACCGCGTAGGCGATGCGCCGCCGGGCCAGCTTCTCGAGCAGGAGGCTGGAGACGTGGCCGCCGCCGTTGAACCGCACGTCCACGATGAGCGCGTCGTGGGTGACCTCCGAGAGATAGGTGCGATGGAACTCGGCATAGCCGTGCGGACCCATGTCCGGCACGTGCACATAGCCGACCCGGTCGCCCGTCTCCGCGTGCACGCGCTGCCGGTTGGCGTTGACCCACTCGCGGTAGCGCGCGGCCCGCTCGTCGCGAAGCGTCTGGACCACGACCCGGCGGGACTTGCGGCCGTTGCCGTCGCCAACCGTCAGCTCGACGGCCTGGCCCGACTGGTGCACGAGCAGTGACGCGGGGTGGACCTCGGCACCAACGGGCCGGCCGCCAACGGCCAGCAGCGTGTCGCCCGGCCGGACGTTGATGCCCGGCGCGTTGAGCGGTGAGTCCTGCTCAGGGTCACCCGTCTCACCCTGCACCACGTGGTCGAAGTGCCAACGGCCCCGTCGGTCGAGGGACAGGTCGGCGCCCAGGAAGCCGAGCCCGTAGGGCGGCGGATGGCGATGGTCACCGCCCAGCTCGTACGCGTGTGACGTGCCGAGCTCGCCCTGCATCTCCCACATGAGATCGGAGAACTCGGCACGCGTCGCCACCTTGTCGACGAGGGGGCGGTACCGCGTGCGCACCTCGTTCCAGTCGACACCGGACAGGTCCTCGACCCAGAAGTGGTCGCGTTGCAGGCGCCACGCCTCGTCGTACATCTGCGCCCACTCCTGGCCCGGATCCACCGACACCCGCACGCGTTCGAGGTCGATCCAGCCGCTCTTGCGGCCCGGCCCTTCGTGATCGGTGCCCTCCGAGGGCTTCTCTCCCGCCTTCAACACGCGCGGCCGCGTGCCCGCCATGACGAGCAGCGTGCTGCCGTCCTGGGACAGGGTGAAGCCGGACACGCCGGGAGCCAGCGTGTCGTGCTTCTGCTCGCCCAGGTCGTACACCTCGAGGGTGCCCTTGGGCTCGGGATGCGTCTGGCTCCAGTCGTTGCCGAGGCTGCCCTCCACGGGCCAGGACACCAGCAGCACCTTGCCGGCGATGCCCGCGATCTGGGTGTACCGCCCGTCGGGCACCGGGAAGGGCACGATGCGCGCGCCGATGCCGTCGAGGTCGATGCGCAGGGCGGGCGGCGCCGCGTCCTTGGCCTTCGCGTCCTTCTTGTCCTTGTCCTTGGCGTCGTCGTCCTCCGGGGGCGGGCCGAAGCCGTGGGGCTTGGGGAGGAAGGGCGACGGCAGATCGGCCCGCAGCGTGATGGCGTAGGGCCGCATGGCCTTCGGGAACCCGAGGTCGAAGAACAGACTGTCGTAGACAGGGTCGAAGCGACGGTAGGAGAGAAACCACAGGTGGTCGCCGCTCGGGTCCCAGGTCGGAGCGAAGTCGCGGTACTGCGGCTGGGTGAGGACGTGCAGCGTGCCGCTCGCGACCTCGGCCAGCTTGAGCGACACCGTCTGCCGGGTGAGCGCGGCCGAGTACGCCAGCCAGCGACCGTCGGGCGACCACGACGCATCACCCAGGTAGCCGGCCTCGCTGCGGTCGAGCCGGGTGGCCTTGCCACCTTCCAGATCGACGACGAACAGCTCGCGCCGGTGGTTGACCACTGCCGCTTGCAGCGCCGTGGGTGACAGGGTGAGCTCGACGACGCGCCCGAGGTCGAGCTTGTCGAGCCGACGCACGGCGTCGTCGGCGCCCCGGATCTCGAGGCCGTCCTCGCCCCCCTCGTCGCTGACCGTCACGAGCGACGTCCCGTCGTGGGTCCACCGCGTGTGCCGGTAGCGCACACCGTCTGGCCGCCCGAGCTGACGCACCGCCTCCTCCCAGAGCGGGAGGGTGAAGAGCTTCCCGCGCGTCTCGAGGGCGATGGAGTGACCCTGGGGATGCAGGCTGACGCCGGTGATGAACTCCTCGGCCGACACGAAGCGTCGGTTGCGCTGCACGCGGGGACTACGGAAGTCGATGGCGACCGCGTGCGTCTCGTCGGCCTCGGGATCGAACAGCCAGATCTCCGCGCCGCTCTGATAGGTCACCCTGCGCCCGTCACTCACCGCGAAGCGCGCGTAGTACCGATCGTGATCGGTATGACGTTGCAGGCCGCGCCCGTCGGGTCGCACCGAGTAGAGGTTGCCCACACCTTCGTGGTCGGAGATGAAGTACACCCGCTTGTCGATCCACATGGGCGAGGCCAGGTTGCCGTTCAGGTCCAGCAGGGGCTTGAACTGACCTGACCCGCGCTGGTCGATCCACAAGCGGCCCGCGGTCCCGCCGCGGTAGCGCTTCCACCTTGCTGGGTCGGCAGTGTTGCGGCCCAGCACCACGCCCCCGCCGCCGCCGTAGGCCAGCTCGCGCACCGGGCCGTACGGCAACAACTCGGGCGCGCCGCCGTCAGGAGCCACGGCGTAGGCCTGCATCTGCGAGGTGAAGGCCTGGCCCGCGTCGCTCACGAACACGATCCGGCCGTCGGGCAGGAACAGACGGGGGATGGACTGCCCCGCGCCCAACCACGTCAGCCGGGTTGCCGGTCCGCCGCCGCCCGGCATCGTCCACACCTCGGCGTGGTGCTCCTCACGGCTCATGAACGCGAGCCGGCTGCCGTCGAGCGACAGCACGGGCCGGCTGATCTCGCTCTGCCCGGCGGTCAGGCGCAGCGCGACCCCGCCCTCGGCCGGGACGGTCCAGAGGTCGTCTTCGCTGACGAAGGCGATGGTGTCGCCTGCGATGGTGGGGTACCGGAAGTAACCGGCGTTCACGGACATGCCGCCGAGCCTACGCTTGCGTTCCGCGTGTTCGAGCGTGCCCGTCACGGGCACGCTCGCTCCACAGAACGACGCTCAGGCGAAGTAGCGCTTGCCCTCGCCGGTCAGGATGCGGCCGACCTGCAGGCCCGGGAAGTGAGCGGCGCCGACCATGGCATCGCTGCCCTCGAGCTCCCGCCACATCGCCTCGCGTGTGCGCTTCGCAAGCGCGGCGTCCACGTCGGAGATGGCGCTGAACTCGTCCTCCTCCACCTGCAGCGGGCACTCGACCGCGTCGCCGAGCAGGAAGAGTCGCTCGTCGCCCGAGGACACGACGAGCGAGTAGTGCCCCTCGGTGTGGCCGGGCGTGTACCGGGCCGTGAGCCCGGGCGCGAGCGCCACCATGTCGCCCTCGATGGGATCGAGACGACCCGCGTCCCAGAGCAGGCGCATGCCGTCGGCGATGCGATCCTCGGGCGCGGCGTCGTCGACGAAGCGCTTCCAGTCGCCCGCGCCATACCGCACGGTGGCGTGCGAGAAGAACGGTGCGCCGTCGTCCACCAGCCAGCCCGCGTGGTCGAGGTGCAGGTGGGTGCACACCACCATGTCGATGTCCGACGGCGCCACCCCGACTGCCTGCAGCTGCGCTGGCAGGTCACCGCCCTTGGCCCAGTCGGTGTCGGTGGGACCCAAGCCCGCGTCGAGCAGCACCGTCAGATCGCCGGTGCGCACCAGGTAACAGCCGATGGGCATGTGGATGCGCCCGTCGGGCGCGAGCACGTCGGGGTGCCGCTCGAAGTCGAACCCGGCCCAGAACGCCTTCGGCATCATGGCCGTACCGTCGGAGAGCGGCACGACGTCGATGTCACCGACTCTCACATTCGCTCGCCGCACTGCGCAGTCAGGCTGGTGCTACTCCCACTCGATGGTGCCGGGGGGCTTCGACGTCACGTCGAACGCCACCCGATTGACCCCGGGCACCTCGTTGATGATGCGGCTCGACAAGCGCTCGAGCACCTCGTAGGGCAGCCGGGCCCAATCAGCCGTCATCGCGTCGTCACTGGTGACGGCGCGGATGACGATGGGGTACGCGTACGTGCGCTCGTCGCCCATGACGCCGACGGTGCGGACGGCGGGCAGCACCGCGAACGACTGCCACAACTCGCGGTAGAGGCCGGCCCGCTTGATCTCCTCGGTGACGATGGCGTCGGCCGCGCGGAGGATCTCGAGGCGCTCGGCCGTGACGGTCCCGATGATGCGGACCGCGAGACCCGGTCCCGGGAAGGGCTGGCGCCACACGATCTCCTCGGGCAGGCCGAGCTGCTCCCCGACGGCGCGCACCTCGTCCTTGAACAGGTTGCGCAAAGGCTCCACGAGCTCGAACTGCATGTCGTCGGGGAGGCCGCCCACGTTGTGGTGCGACTTGATCTTGGCCGCGTCTTTTGTGCCCGACTCGATGATGTCCGGATAGAGCGTGCCCTGCACGAGGAACCGGGCGTCCTCGAAGTCGCTCGCCACCTCCTCGAAGACGCGGATGAACGTCTCACCGATGATCTTGCGCTTGCGCTCGGGATCCTGGATGTCGTTGAGCTGCTCGAGGAAGCGATCGGCCGCCTTGGCGTGCACGAGGTGGATGTTGAACTGGCGGCGGAACGTCTCCTCCACCTGATCGGCCTCGCCCGCCCGCATCATCCCCGTGTCCACGAACACGCACGTGAGCTGGTCGCCCACCGCCTTGTGCACGAGCGCAGCGGCGACCGCGCTGTCGACGCCGCCCGACAGTCCGCAGATGACCTGCTCGTCGCCCACCTGGGCGCGGATGGCCTCGACCGACTGCTCGATGATCGACGCCATCGTCCACGTCGGGCGGCAACCGCAGACGTCGTAGAGGAAGTGCTTGAGCACCTCCTGGCCTCGCTCGGTGTGGGCGACCTCGGGATGGAACTGCACGCCGTACACCGCGCGCTCGGGGTCCTCGAGGGCGGCGACGGGTACTTCCCCCGTCCTGGCCGTCACCTTGAAGCCGGGCGGGGCGGCGACGATCGAGTCGAAATGGCTCATCCACACGTGCTGCTGCTTGGGCAGCTCCTGGAACAGTCGCGAGGTGCTCGTGACCTCGAGCGCCGTGCGTCCGTACTCGCCCTTGCCGGTGCGGGCGACCTCACCGCCGAGCTGCAGGGCGACGAGCTGCGCGCCGTAACAGATACCCAGCACCGGGACTCCCGCTCCGTACACGCCCGCGTCGATGGACGGTGCGCCTTCGACGTGCACCGACGCCGGTCCGCCGCTGAAGATGATGCCGGCCGGATGCTTGGCCAGCATCTCCTCCACCGGCATGTCATGGGGAACGATCTCGCTGTAGACGTGCGCCTCTCGCACACGGCGGGCGATCAGCTGCGCGTACTGGGCGCCGAAGTCGACCACGAGGACGGTGTCGAACGCTTCGGCGTCAGGCATCGGCGACCGACTCAGTGGGCCATGCCGATGCCCTGGGCCCGCTGGAGGGACTTGCCCTCCGTCTGCAGCGCAGGGGCGACCATGACCTCGGCCTTCTGGAACTCCTTCACCGTCTCGTAGCCACACGTGGCCATCGACGTGCGCAGGGCGCCGAAGAGGTTCAGGCGACCGTCGTTCTCGTGGGCGGGACCGACGAGGATCTCCTGCAGGGTGCCCCGGATGCTGGTCTTGACCCGGGCACCACGAGGGAGGGTCGGGTGGAAGGTGGCCATGCCCCAGTGGTGGCCCTTGCCGGGCGCCTCGTGGGCGGCCGCGAGGGGCGAGCCGATCATGACCGCGTCGGCGCCGCAGGCGATGGCCTTGGCGATGTCGCCGCCGGTGCTCATGCCGCCATCGGCGATGACCTGCACGTAGACGCCGGTCTCGTCGAGATGACGCATGCGGGCGCCGGCCGCGTCCGCGATGGCGGTGGCCTGGGGCACGCCGAGGCCGAGCACGCCGCGGGTGGTGCAGGCGTGGCCCGGTCCGACACCGACGAGCACGCCGACCGCGCCCGTGCGCATGAGGTGGAGCGCGGCCTGGTAGGAGGCGCACCCGCCCACGATCACGGGGACGTCGAACTCCCGGATGAACTTCTTGAGGTTGAGCGGCTCGACCGTCTTGGACACGTGCTCGGCGGACACGACGGTGCCCTGGATCACGAACAGATCGAGCTCGGCGTCGAGGATCGCCTGGCCGAACTGCTCGACGCGCTGCGGGGTGAGGGAGGCGGCCGACGTGACGCCGGCCTCCTTGATCTCCTTGATGCGCTGGGTGATGAGCTCGGGCTTGATGGGCTCGGAGTAGATCTGCTGCATCCGGGCCGTGGCCTTGTCGGTGTCGAGCTTGGAGATCTCCTCGAACAGGCCTTCCGGGTCCTCGTAGCGAGTCCACAGGCCCTCGAGATTGAGCACGCCGATGCCGCCCAACCGGCCGATCTCGATGGCGGTGGCAGGGCTGATGACCCCGTCCATGGCCGCGCCCATCAGCGGCAGGCCGAAGTTGAAGGCGTCGATCTCCCAGGAGATGTCGACGTCCTCGGGGTCGCGGGTCCGGCGGCTCGGGACGATGGCGATGTCGTCGAACCCGTAGGCCCGGCGCCCCGACTTGCCGATGCCGATCTCGACCTCAGCCACTGCAGCCTCCCTCTCCGGAAAAAGGTGAGTCTACTGCCGCGCCGGACCCTCCAAAAGGACCCCTCTCCCGCTCGGGCTCCGACTTCTGGACACTCAGGTGCGTATGCAGCACCTCAGTGTCCAGAAGTCACGAGATGGACGTGGAATCAGCCTCGGATGGCGCGGAGGATCTGCTTGGCGACGGCGGAGTTCATCTCGTAGACGACGGAGCGACGGGCGTCGGAGGCGCGCTTGAGGACGCCCTCCTCGGTGTCCGCCAGGGTGTCGAGGCCGTTGATGACGGCCCGCTTGGTGTTCTCGGTGGCGTCGTAACCCATGCGGGTGAGGCCTTTGAAGATCTCGCTGCGGGCAACGGATCCCGGGGCGGCCTGTGCGATGACCGTGAGCGCGTCCTTGGTGAGCTCCGAAGCCCGCTCGACCGCGACAGGGAGGGTGATGCGGCTCTCTTCGTTGGCGCCGTCGAGGGAGGCCAACCACCGGCGGACCTTGCGCACGATCTCGTCGTGGGTCTCACCCTCGAAGCTCAGCGACGGCACGCGGTCAGGCTACCGTCGGCCGGTGCGGGGTCTGGGCACCGTCGTGAACGTCGCCACCGTGCTGGCGGGAACGGCGGTGGGTCTGCTCGTCGGGCGACGCTTTCCGGAGCGGCTGCGGACGACCTTGCTGGCGGGCGTGGGCCTCGTCGTGCTCGTGATCGGCTTCGACGAAGCGCGTGTCACGCGCAACGTCATCTTCCCGCTCGTCGCCATCGTCGGTGGCGGGGCGATCGGCGAGCTGCTCGACATCGAGGGCAGGCTGGAGTCGCTCGGCGCTCGGCTGCGGACACGGTTTGCGGCCGGGCCGCGTCACGACCGCTTCGTCGAGGGGTTCGTGAGCGCCAGCCTGGTCTTTTGCGTCGGACCACTCACGGTCCTCGGCTCCGTGCAGGACGGGCTGCACGGCGATCATCAGCTGCTGTTCGTGAAGGCCGGACTCGACGGGCTCGTCGCCCTCATCCTGGCGTCGACGCTCGGCTGGGGTGTCGGCGTGAGCGCGATCGTCGTCGCCGTCTACCAGGGCGGGTTGACGGCGTTGGCCGGCGCGGCCGACCGCGTGCTCACCGACCGCATGGTGCTGGAGATGACGGCCACCGGCGGCGTGATGGTGATCGGGATCGGCATCCGGCTGCTGGAGCTCCGGTCGCTCCGGGTCGCGTCGTTCCTGCCCGCCCTCGTCATCGCGCCGGCGGTGGTGGCCCTGTTCGCTCGGTGACGATCAGCGACAACAGCTCGTGCAGGATGCGCGCCGTCGCTCCCCAGATCAGATCGGCGGGGAGATCGAAGAAGTAGACGGGACGGTCATCCCAGTGGGGGAAGTCCCAGCGCTCCTCCCGGAAGACGCCGTCGGCGAGGAGGTCGGCAAGAGCCACGTCGAAGGCCAGCTCCACCTCGCCCGGGTTGGGACGCAGCTCGGGCCGCCCCGGCAGCACGGCGACGTACGGCGTGATGGTCGAGCTGCTGGAGATGGTGGCGAGCGGCACGAGCTCGCCCAGCACCTCGGGCACCGACGGGTCGATGCCCACCTCCTCGTCCGCTTCGCGCAGTGCGGCCTGCACCGGTGTCTCGTCGGCTTCGATCCGGCCCCCGGGGAAGCTGACCTCACCGCGGTGCGCCCGCAGGGACGACGAGCGCCTCGTCAGCACCACGCGCGTCTCGCCCGCCTCCTCGAACAGGGCGATGAGCACCGCGGCGCGCACTCTGCCGTACGGCGGCGCCAGCGGCTCGAGGCCACCGACCCGGTCGAGTGCGGCCCGCACGTGGTCGATCCGCACGCCGGTGCGCAGCGTGAGGGGCACGTCCGCCCAGGGAGCGGGCGACCCGGCTCGGGCGCCGGGCGGACGGGGCACGCGCTGGCGTGGGCCCTCGGTGCCGGGGGGCCGGGCCACCATGAGGGCGGTGTCGCTCGACAGGTAGGCGACCCACCGGAACCCCTGTCGCTCGTAGAGGCGCTGGGCCCGCTCGTTGGCCAGGCGCGGGTCGACGACCACGCCGTCGATGCCGTCGGCGAAGAGCCGGTCGAGCAGGATGCTCAGTGCCGCGGTGCCGATGCCCTCACCCCAGCGGCCGGGGTCGACGAACAGCTCGACGGCGTCGACCTGGTCGAGGCCCGCCACCTCGTGGACCTGGTCGAGGTGGTACTCGGCCCGCAGCGGACCGACGACAGGGAAGTGCTGGGCGTACCCGACGTCGGTTCCGTCGACGGTGATGATCAGCGGGGTGGCCGGGTAGGGCGTCTCGCGGTCGTCGTAGTGCTCGAGGATGCGCTTGTCCTCGAGCCAGCGGGCCAGGCGGTCGCTGTCCTCCTCGCGGAGTGGCCGCAGCCCGACATCCACGTCAGTCCTGCGCTGCCTCGACGTCCGACGCCAGCTGTTCGAGGAGGTCGCGCATGCCCGCCTTCTTGAGGTTGGCCATCACCTGACCGGGCGTCTCGTCGCCCCGCTCCCATTCCATCCAGTTGGCGAGGAGCTTGACGGGCTCCGGCGGAGGGACGGTCTCGTCGGCCATGCTTTGCACTCTATGGCGGGCTACTCCGGTACTCCCCTCCCCAAGAAGCTCGGGATCAAGCAGAGCTCGCGAGTGGCCGCCATCGACGCGCCGCCCGAGTTCGCTGGCCTCGTCGACGGAGTCGCGCTGAGCAGCCAACTGCGTGGGCGCTTCGACGTCATCGTGTTCTTCACGACCGACCGCAAGAAGCTCGAAAGGCGCCTGGGCGCCCTCACTCGCGCGCTCGAGCAGAACGGCGGCCTCTGGATCGCGTGGCCCAAGAAGGCGTCCAAGGTGCCGACGGACATGACCGAGGACGTCGTGCGCGAGGTGGCGCTCCCGACGGGCCTCGTCGACAACAAGGTGTGCGCCATCGACGACGTGTGGTCGGGCCTGCGCCTCGTGATCCGGGTCGAGCACCGGCTCTGACGCTGTAACACTCGCTCGCTCGCAAGCTTCGCTCGCTGATGTGCGATGGGGCCCCGCAACCCTGCTCCGAGAGCACGCGCACGGTCGCCCCCCATCGCGGCACCTGCCTTCGTGCCGCTGGCCCGTCACGGGCCTAGCTGGCGCCGATGCCGCCGCCGCCTCCGCCGCCGCCACCTCCACCTGACGAGCCGCCCCCGCTGCCCGACGACGACGGGACCATGGCGGAGTGGACCGCGCTCCCGAAGGACGACCCGAAGTCGGCCATCCCCGCGAAGTGACGGCCGTTCGTGCCACCGACGTACCAGGGAGCGAAGGTGGACTGCTGCTCGGCGGGAATGCGCAGCGCCAGCGCCTTGGCCAGGTGGTCACTCACGCCGAGGGCGCAGGCGTAGACGAGGTAGCGCTCCCAGAGCACGAGGTGGCCGATGGGCGCCTCCTCCATGCGCGAGAAGTCCCGCAGCATGTGGCCGAAGGCCTTCCACTCCGAGGCGCGCTGGGCGCCCTCCGGCGTGCGCGAGCGGAGAAGGAGCAGACCGAAGGCCAGCGCCACGGCCGTCACCAGACACGCAGTGCCGAGGATGACGCCGTTCTTCAGCGTCGAGCTGTAGGAGACGAAGCCGGCGGCGCCCACCACGACGACGAGCACGAAGTCGAGGAAGTACGGCAGGAAGCGACCACCCCGCACGTACTGGCGCTTCTTGAGGTCCGCGTTCACGCCCTTCTCGAAGCCGTTCCAGAACGACTTGGCTTCCGTCGGATGGCCCTTGGCCCACGCCGTGAGCTCGGACTGCGTCGTCGTCGGCCCGTCGTGGAACAGGCGGTTGAGAATGCGCTTCTCGTAGCCGCTGACGTGATCGTCGGACTCGGTGCTCGTGAAGCGCCAGTCCTTCTTGTCGTGGAGGAGGTGGTGCTCCTTGGTCTCGGTGATCGTGAGATGGCCGCGTTGGGCCAGGTCCATCACCGTGGCCGAGAACGCTTCTGGCTTGATCGTGCCGGTGTGCATGAGGCCGACGACGACACCGGGCGGATCGTCCGGAGGCTCGTGCACGTACTCGCCCACGTCGCGCTCCGGTTTCGGGTCGCGGCCCCACCTGACCCAGATGAGGAGGAAGAGGACGACGCCCGGGATGAAAGCCAACCCTGCCCACTGGTTGCGCCGGTGCATCCGCTCTTCCGCGGCCTTGGCCCGGGCCGGGGCGTCGATGAAGTCCCGCTCCTCGCGGAGGATCGTCGGCAGTCGGGCCGTCGCACCCGGCGACGCGGCGGTGAAGGCGGTGACCGGCACCGCGACACGGCCCTCGGCGAACTGTCCCGAGTCGAGCCCGACCTTGTCGAAGGTCGTCACCTTGCCCGGCTGCACGCTCCCGCCGAGCCCGGCGTGGAACCACGCCGCCACCCCGGCGCCGTCTCCAGGCACGATGACCTGGGCGTGCACGACCTGGATCGGTGGGTGATCCCGGCCCACCCACTGCCAGTACAGCTCGCCCACGTCGGACCCGAACTTGGTGGCGCCGAGCACCGTGTAGGCGATGTCGAACGTGCGCTTCTCGTCCTTGGCCGAGTAGTCCCAGGACAGGTCGTACGGCGCGCCGTGGATCGGGAGAGGCTGCCCGTGCTCCGACACCGTCATGTCCACGATCCGGTAGGAGTCGCCCTTGGGAATGGGCCGGGTGCCGTGGTGGAACTCGCCGGAGAAGTCGTAATCGAGGTGTTCGACGACCCGCATCGAACCGTCCGGGTTCAGCACCGCTTCGACCACCACGCGCGGCACCGAGAACGACTTGGCCGCGGCGGGCCGAACACCGAGAACACCGAACACCAACGTGAAGAGGGCGGCCACAAGGGCCGCCCTCCGCACAGAAACCCGCATGGGGTGTGTTCTACATCATCCCCATGCCGCCCATGCCGCCCATGCCACCGCCGGGCATACCGGCAGGCATCGCGGACTCGGGCTCGGGCTTGTCGGCCACGAGGGCCTCGGTGGTGAGCAGCAGGGCAGCGATGGACGCCGCGTTCTGCAGCGCGGAACGGGTGACCTTGGCCGGGTCGATGACGCCCGCCTTCACCAGGTCCTCGAACTCGCCGGTGGCCGCGTTGAGACCGATGTTGCCGGTCTCCCGCTCGATCTGCTGGACGGCCACGCCGCCCTCGAGACCTGCGTTGATGGCGATCCACTTGGCCGGTTCCTCGAGCGCCTTGGAGACGATGCGGGCACCGGTGGCCTCGTCGCCGTCGAGCTTCTTGACGAGCTTGTCGATGGCGGCCCGGCTGCGCAGCAGGGCCGTACCGCCTCCGGCGACCACACCCTCCTCGATAGCGGCGCGGGTGGCCGACAGGGCGTCCTCGATGCGGTGCTTCTTCTCCTTGAGCTCGATCTCGGTGGCGGCGCCGACCTTGACCACGGCCACGCCGCCGGAGAGCTTGGCCAGCCGCTCCTGCAGCTTCTCGCGGTCCCAGTCGGAGTCGGTGTCGTCGATCTCACGCTTGATCTGGGCGATGCGGCCCTTCACCTCTTCGGGTGTGCCGGCGCCCTCGACGATCGTCGTCGTGTCCTTCTCGACCACGATCTTGCGGGCTCGGCCGAGCAGGTCGATGGTGGTGCTCTCGAGCTTGAGGCCGACCTCCTCGGAGATCACCTGGCCACCCGTGAGGATGGCGATGTCCTGGAGCATGGCCTTGCGGCGCTCACCGAAGCCGGGAGCCTTGACGGCCACCGAGGTGAACGTGCCCCGGATCTTGTTCACGACCAGGGTGGCGAGGGCCTCGCCCTCGACGTCCTCGGCGATGATGAGGAGGGGACGGCTCGACTGCATGACCTTCTCGAGCACGGGCACGAGGTCGTGCACCGCGCTGACCTTCGAGTTGGCGATGAGGACGTAGGGATCGTCGAGCACCGCCTCCTGCCGCTCGGCATCGGTGACGAAGTACGGCGACAGGTAGCCCTTGTCGAACTGCATGCCCTCGGTGAACTCGAGCTCCATGCCGAAGGTGTTCGACTCCTCGACGGTGACGACACCGTCCTTGCCGACCTTGTCGATGGCGTTGGCGATGACCTCGCCGATGGCCGGGTCGGCGGCGGAGATGGACGCCACCTGGGCGATCTCGGCCTTGTCGTCGACCTCTTTGGACGCCTGCTTGATGG
>JBEEFP010000029.1:0-14438 GCA_041166085.1 Actinomycetota bacterium | reverse complement strand
AACCGGGGGTGAAGCGCTAGACCAGGCCTTCGACGTCGGCCTGCTTGGCGCGGACCGCGTCGGCCGCGGTGCGCAGCGCCTCGACCTCGTCGTCGGCGAGCGGCAGCTCGACGACCTCGAGCACGCCGGCCCGACCGAGCTTGGCGGGGACGCCGAGGTAGACGTCCTTGATGCCGTACTGGCCCTCGACCCAGGCACACACGGGCATGACCTCGCCCGTGTCCCTGACGACCGCCTCGACCATCTTGGCTGCGGCCGAGGAGGGCGCGTAATAGGCCGAGCCGGTCTTGAGGAGACCGACGATCTCCGCCCCGCCGTCCCGTGTCTTCTGCACCACCTCGTCGATGGCGGCCTGATCGAGGGCCTCGGTGAGGGGCTTGCCGTCGACCGTGACCTGCGACGGCACCGGCACCATGGTCTCGCCGTGCGAGCCGAGGGTCATGGCCTCGATGCGCAGCGGGGACACGCCTGTCTTCTCGGACACGAAGTGCTTGAAGCGGGCCGTGTCGAGCATGCCGGCCTGGCCCATCACCCGAGAGGTGTCGACGCCCGCAACCTTGGCGGCCAGCGCCGTCATCTCGTCGAGGGGGTTGGACACCACGATGATGACCGCGTCGGGCGAGGCGGCGACGAGCTGGCGGGTGACGTCGCCCACGATCTTGGCGTTGACCTCCAGCAGGTCCATGCGGCTCATGCCCGGCTTGCGGGGCAGGCCGGCGGTGATCACGCACACGTCGGAGCCTTCGGTGGGCCCGTAGTCGTTGCTCCCGACGATGCGGGTCTCGAACCCCTCGATGGGCCGGCTCTGCATCATGTCGAGGGCCAGGCCCTGGGGCTTGCCCTCGATGATGTCGGTCATGACGACCTCGTCGGCGTATCCGGCCTCGGCGATGCGCTGGACGGTGGTCGAGCCGTAGAAGCCCGCGCCCACAACGGTGACCTTCACTGCGTTGCTCCCTTGCTCTTCCCGTTATGAATGAACTAGAGCCGGTCGACGATGGCCGACGCGAACTCCGAGCACTTGACCTCGGTGGCGCCCTCCATCAGGCGGGCGAAGTCATACGTCACGATCATGTCCGCGATGGTGGCCTCGAGAGCCCGCACGATGTCGTCGGCCGCGTCGAGCCAGCCCAGGTGCTCGAACATCATCACGCCGGACAGGAGCACCGAGCCGGGGTTGACCTTGTCCTGGCCGGCGTACTTGGGCGCGGTGCCGTGGGTCGCCTCGAAGATGCCGTGACCGGTGACGTAGTTGATGTTGCCGCCCGGCGCGATGCCGATGCCGCCCACCTGGGCCGCCAACGCGTCGGACAGGTAGTCGCCGTTGAGGTTGGTGGTGGCGATGACGTCGAAGTCGTCGGGGCGGGTCAGCACCTGCTGCAGGGTGATGTCGGCGATGGCGTCCTTCACCAGGATCTTGTCGCCGGGGTTGCCGCCGCAGTCGTCCCAGCCCACCGCCACGTCGCTGAACTCCTCGCGCACGAGCTCGTAGCCCCAGTTGCGGAAGGCGCCTTCGGTGAACTTCTGGATGTTGCCCTTGTGCACCATCGTCACGCTCTTGCGCTTGTGGGAGACGGCGTACTGGATGGCGGCGCGGACGAGTCGCTTCGACCCGGTGACGGAGATGGGCTTGATGCCGACGCCCGAGTCGGGACGGATGTCCCAGCCGAAGTTCTCCTTCAGCAGGGCGATCATCTTCTTGGCCTCGGGCGTGCCCTCTTCGACCTCCAGCCCCGCGTAGATGTCCTCCGTGTTCTCCCGGAAGATCACCATGTCGACCTTCTCGGGGTGCTTCACCGGCGACGGCACCCCTTGGAACCAGCGCACGGGCCGCAGGCACACGTACAGGTCGAGGATCTGGCGCAGGGCCACGTTGAGGGACCGGATGCCGCCACCGACGGGCGTGGTGAGCGGGCCCTTGATGCCGATCAGGTACTCCCGGAAGGTGTCGACCGTCTCGTCTGGCAGCCAGTTGCCCGTCTGGTTGAACGCCTTCTCGCCGGCCAGCACCTCCTTCCATGCGATCTTCTTGCCGTGTTTGGCCGCGGCGGCGTCCAGGACCTTCTGCGCCGCCGGCCAGATGTCCACGCCGGTGCCGTCGCCCTCGATGAAGGGGATGATGGGCTCGTCGGGGACGGTGAGTGACCCGTCCGTCCCCATGGTGATCTTCTCGGGCATGGATCCGAGCCTAGGAGACGGCGGCGCGACTCACTTCAGGAGCTCGGCGAGGGCGCGCTCGGCCCGTTCGAGCTCGCGGCCGAGCTGGTCGGGCAGGTCCCCCACCGCGTCCAGACGCCCCTCCTTGGCCATGGTCTCGACCGCGCCTGCCACGTCCGCGACCGCCACCGCGCCCACCGCCCCGCTGCTTCCCCGCAGGGTGTGGGCGCTGCGCATGGCCCCGTCCGCGTCGCCCGCATGGATGGCTGCGACGGCGTCGGCGACGAGCCGGCCGGCGTCCTCGAGGTAGGTGGCGACGAGCGAGGCCACCGTGGCGGGGCCGTCCTCGCCCATGAACTCGCGGAGGTCGGCGAGCCGGCGAGGGTCCACCGCCCCCTCCAACCCGGCGTCACCGTCGACCGCGTCGTCGACGTCGGACGCCGACGCGATCCGGGGCGCCGCGTCGAGCGCCCGTTCCAGCTCGTCGCGCCGCACGGGCTTGCCCAGGTACTCGTCCATACCCGCGGCCAGGCCCTTGTCGCGCTCGTCGGAGAGGGCGGACGCGGTCAGGCCGACGATGCGGGGCTGGCGGTCGGCGGGCACGACGCGGCGGATCTGCCTGGTCGCCTCGAGCCCGTCCATCTCCGGCATCTCGACGTCCATCAGGACGACGTCGTAGCTGCGTGCCTGTACCGCTTCGACCGCCTCGCGTCCGTTGCTCACCACGTCGGCCGGGTAGCCGAGGCGCTCGAGGATGAGGGTGATGACCCGCTTGTTGACCTCGTTGTCTTCTGCGACGAGGACCTTCAGGCCCTGGAGCGGGCGCACCCGCCGCGGCGCGTCGACCGACCTCGGCGCACCCCGACCGACCAACGAGACGATGGCGTCGAAGAAGTTGGACGCCTTGACCGGCTTGGTCAGGGTCACCAGGTTGAGAGTCTCGGCGTCGCGAGCTCGCGGGCCGACCGAGCTCATCATCATCAACCGCATCGCGTCGCCGCCGGGCAGGGCCCGCATTCGGCGGGCCAGCTCCATCCCGTCCATGTCCGGCATGTGCAGGTCGAGCACCACGATGTCGAACTCCCGGCCCGCCTCCAGCCATGCCAGTGCCTGGTGGGCCGACTCGGTCGCCGTGGCCTGCATGCCCCACCGGGCCACCTGGTGGATGACGACCCTGCGGTTGGTCTCGTTGTCGTCCACCACCAGGACGCGCAGGCCGGACAGCTCGGGAAGCTCCAGGGGGCGGGCGGCGACGGGCTCCGGCGAGATGTCGAGCTGCACCTCGAAGGAGAAGGTCGAGCCGCGCCCGACCTCGCTCCCGACGGCGATGGTCCCGCCCATGGCCTCGACGAGGCGTCGGGAGATGGCGAGGCCGAGGCCGGTGCCTCCGTAGAGACGCGACGTCGACGCGTCGACCTGCATGAAGGGCTGGAAGAGCCGTCCCTGCTTGGCGGGGTCGATCCCGATCCCGCTGTCGCGCACCGCGAGCTCGAGACGGGCCCGTGCCTCCTCGGCTCGACCCGACACCGTCACCAGCACGTCACCGTCGGCGGTGAACTTCACCGCGTTGCTCAACAGGTTCACCAGGACCTGCCGGAGCCGGCCCTGATCACCGACCAGGTCCGTGGGCGCGCCGTCCTCGATGACGTAGCCCAGGTTCAGGCTCTTGGCCGCGGCCTGCACGGTGACCATGTCGATGGCGCCCTCGACACATGCATAGAGGTCGAACGGCCGGTGCTCGAGCTCCAACACCTCCGACTCGATCTTGGAGAAGTCGAGGACGTCGTTGATGAGCATGAGCAGGGTGTCGCCCGCGCTGCGCACCGTCTCCAGGAAGTCGCGCTGCTCGGCGGTGACCTCCGTGTCGAGCAGCAGCCCGGTCATCCCGATGATGGCGTTCATCGGCGTGCGTATCTCGTGGCTCATGGTGGCAAGGAAGGCCGACTTGGCCTGCGTCGCGGCCTCCGCCTCCGCCCTCGCCGCCTCGACCTCGACCTGCTTGCGGGCAAGCTCGGCCGTCATCGACGACAACCCGGCCGCGATGTCGCGCAGCTCCGCCGGCCCGGCGCCCGCCGCGCGCGCGTCGAGGTCGCCCTGCTCGACACGCCGCATGGTGGCGACGAGGTCGCCAACCGGCTCGCCGACCGACCGGGCCAGCGTGCGGTAGCTGCGGCGCCCGACCGCGAACAGCAGCGCGCACAGCACGGCCTCGGCGATGCCCGCGCCGAGCAAGGTCACCCGCGTGGCGGCCTCCGCGTCGTTCCGGCGCTCGTCGAGCACACCCTCCAGGCGCCGCTCGAAGCCGCGGTACTCGTCGAAGAGATCCTTGCCGGTGTCGATGAACGAGGCGGCGTGCACGGCGCGGTCTCCGCGCTGGTTCCCCGCGATGGCCGGCTCGGCCCACTGGGTCATCCACGTCTGCTGGGCCGTCTCGGTCATCGCCAGCCTGGCCGTGAGCGGGTTCTCGCCGGCGACCTTGCCCAGCACCTGCGCGTTGGCGGGGGCGAGCGCAGCCCTGCCGCGGCGGTAGGGGGCCAGGAACTTGTCGCTGCTCGTGAGGAGGTAGCCGCGCACCCCCGTCTCCTGATCGAGCATGGCCTGGTGGCCCTGCCGCGTCGCTCGTGCCGCGTCGGCGTACCGGGTGACCCGCGGCGTGTACACCTCGAGGATGAGGCCGAAAGCGGCGACGGTGATCACGGCAGTCACCCCGACCGCGACGACGAACAACCGTTGGGACGCCCGCAGCCTGCCTGCGAGGTCGTCACCGCCGAAGCGGAATCCGCCCGGCTTGCTCAGCGCGGTCCCAGACCCAGGTCGGCGGAGATCTGGCGCACGGACGCGGCCCGGTTCATGGTGTAGAGGTGCAGCCCGGGCGGGTCCTGCTCGAGCAGCTCGGCCGCCAGCGCGGTGGCGACCTCCACTCCGATCTTGCGCACCTCCTCGGGGTCGTCGGCCACCGGGTCGAGGCGGTCGGCCAGCCACTGCGGGAACTCGGCCCCGTTCAGGGCCGTGAAGCGCTTGGCTCCGGCCACGTTGATCACCGGGAACACGCTCGGGATGACCGGCGTGTGCACGCCCAGGGCCGCGAGCTCGTCGCGCATGCGGAAGTAATGGTCGGCCGTCCAGAAGAACTGGGTGACGCCGAAGTCGGCCAGCTCCAGCTTCTCGGCGAGGAAGCGCCGGTCGGCGACCCGGTCGGGCGAACGAGGATGGACTTCGGGGAAGGCTGCGACACCGATGGAGAAATCCGACACCTCCTTGGCCAAGGCGATGAGCTCGACCGCGAACTCGAAGTCGCCGGGCGGCTCGTCGGCGAGGGGCGGGTCCCCGGCCAGCGCCAGGACGTTCTCCAGCCCCTCGTCGCGGTACCGCGCGAGGAGCGCCTCGATGTCACCGCGTGACTGCCCGGTGCACGTCAGATGCGGCATCGCTGTCATCGGCGTCTCGTGATGGATGAAGAGGACGGCCTCGAGCGTGTTCACGCGTGTGGACCCGCCTGCGCCGTAGGTCACGGAGCAGAACGACGGCGCCAGTGGCTCGAGCTCGCGCAACGTCTTCTCCAGCTCGCGCAGGGCCTCGTCGGTCTTCGGGGGGAAGAACTCGAAGGAGAGTGTCGGCCCCTGTTGCAGGAGCTCACCGATCCTGGCCATTGCCGCAGACCTTACTTATCGGGAGCTGGTGACCACTCGGCGTAATCGCCAGGTGGCGAGCGGGAAGAGCACCACCGCGAAGGCGGCGAGAGCGAGGAGCTGGCGCTGGACACCGGCCAGACCCACGCGTCCGAAGACGAGCCGCACCCACGCGTCCATCGCCCACGCGTTCGGCGTGAGGTGCCCGATGGCGCGCATGCCCGGGCCGACGGCCTCGAGGGGCCACATGCAGCCGCCGAGCATGCCGAAGGCAATCCCGAGAGGGACGGCGACCGCAATCGCCTGCTCGGGCGTCCGGGCCGCGGTGGCCATCATCAGCTGGACCGCGGCGCCGACGACCGCCAGCAGCAGGATGAGCAGCGCGCATGCGAGCGGGTTGCCCCAGTGGACGCGGAAGAACAGGGCGCCGATGGCGAAGAGGCCGGTGGCCTGCACCAGCCCCACCACCACGGCGCTGAGGGCCTGACCGAGCACGATGGCCCGAGCCGGCGTCGGCGTGGCCAGCATGCGCCGCACCGTCCCCAGCTGTCGGCTCGACACGAACCCGGACCCGAAGACGAGCGACGTGAGGATCACGAACAGCACGAGGTTGGACGGCGCCGTGTACGAGAAGGGGCTCACGTCGCTCGGCGCCCGGCCGTAGCGAGTCTGGAACGAGCGGGACGACACCGCGTCGAGTCGGCGGCCCGTCGCCCGTTCCGTGAGCACGGCCAGGCTCTGCTGGTTCACCGCTCGCGCCACGCGCGCTCGCAGGACGGCCGACTCACTGCGCCCGGGCTGGCTCACGGCGCGCACCTGCACGGACCGCCCCCCGTCGAGCGCCCTGCTGTACCCGGCTGGGACGATCACCCCCGCCAGCACGCGCGCGCGGCGCAGGGCGGCGCGCATGTCCCCCTCGTTGGCATAGGTGCGCACTCGCAGGTCGGACCCCTCGAGCAGCGTCCGCAACTGCTCGGAACGGTGGCCGTGGTCGCGGTCGACGAGCCCGACGGGGTCGCGGCTGTCGACGCCGAACACGGTGCCCACCACGATCATGATCAGCACGGGAAGCACGAGGATCGTCAGTGGCGCTCGCCGGTCCTTCGAGGCGCGCCGCCAGTTGGTAGCGGCTATGGCCAGCGCGCGGGACCACGTGTTTCCCCACCTCATGTCGCGACCGCCCGCCGGAATCGCAGCACCGCGATCACGCCGAAGGCGGCGGTGAGAACGGCCAGGGCCAGCACGGGTCCCCACACCGCGCTCAGGCCCTTCCCGTCGATGGCGAGCAGGCCGTAGCCCTGCAGGCCCCATCCGTTGGGCGTGAGCAGCGACAGCTTCTCGAAGAAGGGCGGTAGGGAGCCGGGCGGGAAGAAGTTTCCCCCGAGAAGTGCGAGGGCGAACCCGATACCGGCCGTCGCCGCGTCGGCCTGCGCCTCGTTGCGGGCGATGACGGTCACGAACAGCGCCAGCGCGCCCATGGCCGCGACGACGGCGACAGTGAGGACGAGCACGCCGGCCGGGTCGCCCCATGTGGCACCGAGCAGCCAGGTCGTCGTGGCCCACACCACGAGGACGCTCACCATGCTGAGGCTCACCATCCCGAGGAGCTTGCCGGCGAGCACGCGACCGAACGGGACCGGCGCGACCTGCAATCGGGCCAACGTCCCTTCCTGCCGCTCGGCCAGCACGCTGCGGGCGCCCATGCCGATCCCGAAGAACAGGAACACCATGGCGACTGCGGGACCGAAGTAACCGATGAGGCTGCGTCTCGTGCCGCCGCCCGCGTCGACCACCGCGATGGGTGGGCGGCCGCCGATCGCCTGCAGCGCAGCAGGCGTGATGGTCGCACTCCCCGCCGCTGACCGCGCGGTGGCGGCCGCCTCCACCATGCCTTGCGCGAGCGCGAAGGCGACCGACTGACCGATGGGGCTGTCGCGATCGACGACCACGTTCGGGAACGGCACCTCCGACGCGGTCATGAAGCGGCGAGGTACTTCGACGACCGCAGTCACCCGTCCGGCCCGCTTGTCGGACAGCGCCTGCTGCACCGACGGCGAGCGCACCACCGCGATGCCCGGGCCAGGCTGGGCCCAGCGGGCCACAGCGTCGACGAGGGCGGTGGTGGCCGGGCTGTCGCCATGGTCGGCGACGGCCACGCGGACGACCGCGCCGGTGCCGCCTCCACCGCCCCTGCCACCGAAGGCCACGCCGACGATCGTCGCAAGCACCAGTGGCGCGATGAGCGCAGTGACCAGTGCCGAGCGATCGCGCAGCCGGCGGCGCAGGTCGTTGCCGGCCACCAGCAGCACGGTGCGCATCAGTCGCGCAGGGCCTTGCCGGTGAGGTGCAGGAACACCGTCTCCAGATCGGGCTCGACGAGCTCGACGCTGGCGACGTCGGCACCGGTGCGGTCGGCCGCCTCGATCACGCCCTTCAGAAGACGGCGGCCGTCGACGGCGATCAGGTGCACGCCCCCGTCCACCACCGTCGCTTCGTCGACGCCGGCGAGGGCGCGGCACGCCGCCGCAAGGTGCTCGAGCGGCCCGGTGGCCGCCACCACCACGCGGTCCTTTCCACCGATCTGCCCGACCAGCTCACGGCGCGTGCCCTCGGCGACGAGCCGACCCTCGTCGATGATGCCGACGCGATGGCAGAGCCGCTCCGCCTCCTCCATGTAATGCGTGGTGTAGAGGACGGCTCGCCCCTGCTCGGCGAGGCCAGCCACCGTCTCCAACAGAGCATTGCGGCTCTGCGGGTCGACGCCGACGGTCGGTTCGTCGAGCACCAGCAGCGTTGGCTCGTGCAGCAGCCCCGCGGCCAGGTTGGCTCGCCGTTTCATGCCGCCCGAGTAGGCCTCGATGCGGTCCTTGGCCCGGTCGGCCAGACCGACGAGCTCGAGCACCTCGGCGATCCGCTCCCGCAACGCCGGCTTCGGCAGCCCGTAGAGGCGACCGAAGAGCCACAGGTTCTCGGCTGCGCTCAGGTCCGGGTACAGCGCGATCTCCTGGGGCACGAAGCCGATGGCAGCGCGGACCGCAGTGGCGTCCGTCGTCACTGCGTGTCCCATCACCTCGACATCGCCGCCGTCGCGGTCGAGCAGCCCGCAGATCATCGAGATGGTGGTGGTCTTGCCCGCGCCGTTCGGACCGAGCAGGCCGTAGCACTCGCCCGCGTCGATGTGGAAGCCGACACCGCCAACCGCCGTGCGATCGCCGAAGGACTTGCGCAGTCCCCGGCAGACGAGAACCGGCTCAGCCACCTCGACGGCGCTCGGCCGCTTCCACGAGGTTGCGGAACAGCATGGCGATCGTCGTCGGCCCGACCCCGCCGACCCGCGGCGTGATGAATCCCGCTACTGCCTCGCACGCCTCGTCGACGTCGGGCAGGAGACGCCTTCCCTCGTAGCGCACGCCGCCACCGATGACGACGCCCCCCGGGTTGACGTGCTCGGGCTGCACGATGCCGGGCACGCCCGCCGCGGCGATCAGGATGTCGGCTCGGCGCGTGTAGTCCGGCCAGTTGGGCACACCCGTGTGCACGACCGTCACCGCCGCGTTGGCCGTCGGCCGCTTCTGGCTCAGCAGCATCGACAGCGGCCTTCCCAGCGTGAAGCCGCGTCCGAGGATGACGACGTTGCGGCCCGAGACAGGGATCTCGTAGTGCGCGAGGAGCGCCTCGATGCCGGCCGGCGTCGCCGGGACGGGCGCGGGGATGGACAGCGCGAGTCTGCCCAGGTTCACCGGGTGCAGCCCGTCAGCGTCCTTGTCGGCGTCCATGCGCTCGAGCGCGGCCTCGTAGTCGAGGTGGCCAGGGATGGGGTGCTGCACGAGCATGGCGTCCACGCGCGGGTTGTCGTTGAAGGCCTGGACAGCCGCGACGAGCTCGTCTTGTGTCGCACCGTTGCCGAGCTCGGCATGGAACGACTCGAGCCCGAGCGCTGCGCACATGGCGTGCTTCGATCGCACGTAGCCGGCGCTGGCGCCGTCGTCGCCGACGAGGATCGTCGCCAGGCCCGGTGGGTGGCCGCTGGCCACCAGCGCGTCGATGCGCGGCTTGAGCTGGGAGAACACAGCGTCGGCGACCGGCGCGCCCGGCAGCAGCGTGGCGCTCAATGGAAGAAGTGCCTCTCGCCGGTGAAGACCATGGCCATGCCGTGCTCGTTGGCGGCGGCGATGAGCTCGTCGTCGCGTAGGGCGCCCCCGGGCTGGATGACCACGGCGACACCGGCGGCTGCCGCCGCGTCGAGGCCGTCGCGGAACGGATAGAAGGCGTCGGTGGCACTGGCCCCGCCCTTGGCCCGGCCGGCCGCCTTGCGGGTGGCGATCTCGCCGGCGTCGACGCGGCTCTGCTGTCCCGCGCCGATGCCCACCGCCTGACCGCCCGCCACCAGCACGACCGCGTTCGACTTCACGTGGCCGGCCAGCTGCCACGCCAACTCGGCGTCGCGCCATTCCTCATCGGTGGGCCGGCGGTCGGTGACCACCTTCCAGTCGGCGCGCGTGGCCGCGTAGTGGTGCGGCTCCTCGACGAGCAGGCCGCCGGTGATCTGGCGCAGGTGCAGCCGGTCGACCGCGGGCGCCGGGGCCTCGAGCAGTCGCGTGTTCTTGCGCCGGGCGATCAGCTTGTCGATGGTGCCGGCCTCCCAGCTCGGCGCGATGATCACATCGGCCTGCGCCGCCGCGACCATGGCCTCGGCCGTCTCGTCGTCCACCGGTCGGTTGAGGGCGACGATGCCGCCGAACGCCGACTTCTCGTCGGCTTCGTACGCCAACCGGTATGCGGTCGCGAGATCGGCGGCGACGGCCGCGCCACAGGGGTTGGCGTGCTTGATGATGGCGGCGGCGGGCGTGGCGCCGAGATCGTGCACCAGGCGCCACGCCGCGTCTGTGTCGTACAGGTTGAGGTACGAGAGCGCGAGACCCGAGTGCTGCACGACGTCGTCCCAGAAGCTGCGGCCACCGATCTCGCGGTATCGGGCCCCGTCCTGATGGGGGTTCTCCCCGTAGCGCAGGTCCTGGGCCCGCTCGAGGGCGAGGTGCAGCGTGGGCGGGAGGAGCTCGCCGTCGCTCTGGTCGAACCAGCCGACGATTGCCGAGTCGTACGCCGCGGTGTGTGCGAAGGCGGCGCGCGCGAGCCGTCTGCGCGTGACCGCGGACAACTCGCCGTCGCGACGCAGCTCGTCGAGCACCTGCCCGTAGTCCGCCGGGTCGACGACGACACCCACCGCGTCATGGTTCTTGGCCGCGGCCCGCACCATCGAAGGACCGCCGACGTCGATGAGCTCGATCGAGGGGTCGCTGCGGAACGGGTAGAGGTTGCACACCACCAGGTCGATGGGCTCGATGCCCTGCTCGGCGATGGCGTCCATGTGCTCGGGCTTGGAGCGATCGGCGAGGATGCCGCCGTGGATCCGCGGGTGGAGCGTCTTCACCCGGCCGCCCAGCATCTCCGGCGCACCGGTCACCGTCTCCACCTCCAGGTGCGGGATGCCGGCGTCGGCGAGCGCCTTGGCCGTGCCGCCGCTGGCCACCAGCTCGAAGCCGAGGCTCACCAGTCCCGAGGCGAACGCCTCGAGCCCGGTCTTGTCGTAGACGGACAACAGCGCCCGCGTCACATCAGCTCCTTGATGGTCTGGGGATAGAGCTGCCGCTCCACTTCCTTGATGCGCTCGTGCAGCGACTCGACGGTGTCGCCGTCATGCACCGCCACCGCGGCCTGGGCCAGGATCGGCCCCGCGTCCACCTCGAGGGTCGCCACGTGCACGGTGCAGCCCGTGAGCTTCACGCCGGCGGCCAGCGCCTCCTCGACGGCGTGGGCGCCCGGGAACGCGGGCAGCAACGACGGATGGGTGTTGAGGATGGCGCCCGGGAAGGCGTCGAACACGGGCTTGTCGAGCACGGTCATGTAGCCGGCCATGGCCACGAGGTCGACGTGGTGGTCATTGAGCACGTCCACGACCTGATGGGTGAACGCAAGGCGATCGAAGGCCTTGCCGAAGCTGGTGCGCTCGATGAGCACGGCGGGGACGCCCGCCCCGGACGCGACCTCGACCGCTCGGCAGGCCCGGTCGACCACGACCACGGCGACGGGGAGACCGGTCTCGAGGATGGCTTCGAGGTTGGTGCCGCTCCCCGATGCCAGGACCCCGATCCGCACCGTGGGGAGACTACAGGGCAGGGTCCTGGCAGCCGGCGCTGCCGCCGCCCGGTCCCGCCGGTGTCGTGCGGGGGTAGGGCTCGGTGAAGCCCGAGCCGGGATCGCTCGTGCGCAGGTACCGCACGATGCCCGCTGCGACGGCGTTCCCCTCCACCTGTTGCACGTCGGGACGAGCCAACAGCTCGGCCTCGGGCCCGTTGCTGATGAAGGCCAGTTCGGCAATCGAGGCGGGGACGCCGGCCGACTGGCGCAGGACGCCGTAGTAGTCGCCGCCGCTCGAGCTCACGCGGTACTTGGCGCCCGCGTCCGTGTCGCCGACCCACGACACCTGGTACTGCCGCAGCGCCTTGACGATCTCCTCGTAGAGGAGGCCGGCCAGACGCTTGGACTCGGGCGACCTGATCTGGAAGTAGGTCTCGCTGCCGGGCCCGTCGTGGGGGCCGTCGGGATCGGCGTTGTGGTGGATGGAGACGAAGGCGCGTGGCTGCAGAGCGACGGCGATGCGTGAGCGGGCACCGAGCGTCATCCGGTAGTCGCCGGTACGGGTGAGCGCCACGGGGATGCCGGCAGCCTCGAGGGCGGCCTTGGCGTGCTGGGTCACCGCCAGGTTGGCCGCCTTCTCGGTGAGCTTGTTGGGGCCGACGGCACCCGACTCGCTCCCCCCGTGGCCTGCGTCGAGCACGACCTGCGCGCCGACGATGGGCGTGCCGTTGGCCAGCACCGACGTCCCACCGCACGGCATGCCCACCCGCACGCCTCCGTCGGCCACACCGAGCACCGGCACGACGATCCCGTGGGGTGAGACGACCGCACGCGCTGCCGTCCCCGCGAGGGGCGGCGCCGGTGCCGCCGCGGTGGTGGGAGGGGCCGATGTCGTCGGTGGGCTCGTCGTCGTCGTGGTCGTCGGCGCGGCCGTCGTGGTGGCAGTGGCGCGGTCAAAGGCCGGGTCGGGTCCGCTGCACGCGCTCAACAGGGTGCACACGACGATCGCGATGACGGGGAGGCGGGTCGGCATGGGAGCCGTCCAGTCTTGTCGACGCCGGAGCACCTGCCGGACGCGGGGCATCACGGCAACGCCGTACCCACCCCTCCTGGCGCCGAACGGCGCCCGGAGGAGGAAACCCTGTCATGCGAAATGCTCTTCAGCGCGCCTGGAAACTGGTCGCTGCCGTCGTCGTGGTGTGCGCGTTCGTCCCCGCCGGCAAGGCCGACGGGGCGGTCACGTGCGGCTACGTGCGCGTCCTCACCTCGACGGTGCCGTTGCTCACCCTTTGCGGCCCGGCGGACTGCAGCGGCCTGCAGGTCACGGTTCCCCCGCTGGGGCCGACCGAGGCGTTCGTCTGCGTCATGGTGTGATGCCGTTCGGGAAGGTGTCGCAGAGCTTCTTCGTCACCGGACCGGGATCGTTCGTCCCGGAACACGACCAGCCGACGATGACCAGCGACTGATCGGCGCCTTCCCGCACCGGGACCGGACTCTGCACGCCCTGCGGCTTCAAGAACCAGGGGCGCACCGCGGGGACAGGTGGAGCCGGCGGAACGGGCTGAACCGGGCCGGCCTCGGCCGGCACGGCCCGGGTCAACGCCGGTGACACGACCGACACCTGCACCGCACCGGCCCTCGTGGCAAGCGCCACAGGGGCCGCGTGCGGTGCCGGCGCGTCGGCGCCCGCGCCGCTGCCACCGAAGCCGACCCCCACTGCGAAGAGCAGCGCCGCCGCGTACTGCGCGGCGGTTCCGACGTGCTGGCCGATGGCCGCGTCGACCCGACCGGCGGCCAGGCGGGCGTCGGCGGCGCGGTCGCGCAGCCACGCGACGGGCGCGGTTGCAGGAAGCGGCCACTCACCCCGTGAGGTGGCGATCTCCTGGATGCGCACCCGCAGCAGCCGGCGGGCCCGCAGCAGCCGCGAGCGGACCGCGCCCGACGAGGTTCCCTCGTGATCGGCGATCTCGTCGTAGGTCAACCCCGCGTAGTGGTGCAGGAACACCGCGCGTCGATACGGCACCGGCAGAGTCCGCAGCGCGTCCAGCACCAGTCGGCTCCGACCGCGCCCGTCGGCCTCGGCGACCGTGTCCATCACCGTCGCCCGCTCGGGCGGCTGGGCCATGAATGCGACGCGGCTGTCCCGGCGCTCCATGTCCGTGCAGACGTTGATGGCGATCGTCGCCAGCCAGGGCCACACCGGCGCGCCGGGGCGGAAGCGGTCGGCGGACTGATGGGCCCGCACCAGGGCCTCCTGGCACGCGTCCTCGGCCCGCGTCGGGTCGCCGAGACGGCGGGTGCACAGCCGCAGCAGCGCCGGTGCGTGCTCGCTGTACAGCTCTTCGAGCCTCAGCTCCCCCGGGCCGGTTGGTTGGTGAACGGCCACGTTCACACCTTTCGCCCCTGAATGCGACGGTTCCTGCCAGTGACCGGCACACACCCACACCCGTTCTCGAGGAAATAGGCCACCGATTCGGTGGCCTATTTCCTCGAGACGGCGGTCTAGAGGGCCGC
>JBEEFP010000028.1:0-2526 GCA_041166085.1 Actinomycetota bacterium | reverse complement strand
TTGAGCATCCGGGTGTGCCCGAGCGACTCGACCAGGAGCGTCTTCACCCGGGCGCCGACCGGCCCGGAGCGGGTGCCGTCCGGTTGGCCCGTCCGGATGATCCGCACCATGGCGCGCACCGCCCGGTAGGCCATCACCGAGGCGACGATCAGGAACAGGACGCTGATCGTGCCGAGGACGATCTGCAACGGGCCCGTCATGGTCCGCACATTAGCTGGCGCCCGGGCGGCCTACCCGCCGGTAATCCGGACGCCCGGCGACCGGCCGCCGCGGTGTGGTCGCCGCCCCGCCCTGTACGGCGGTGGTAGCTGCTATACGGCGGCGATCAGCCGGCCCTGATCAACCCGCTTGCCCGCGGTATCGCCGTGAAACGACGCGCTCCCGGCCGCGGCCGTCCCAGCAGGCGACGCAGTGCTCCCTCGGTGCGCCACCAATCGGGTCCGAGGTCAGCCTTCGCGATCCGCGCGACGGCGATGTCGAGTGCCCGCAGCTCGTCCTCGCGACGCTTCTCCTCCCAGAGGACCTGGCCGGCCGAGCGGTTCCGCCACGGGTCGCTGTACTTCACCTTGCCCTCGAATTCCACCGCCACCGCGGCGTCCTCGAACCACGCGTCGACGACGCCCACCAGCCGGCCCCCGGCGCGAATCTCCACCTGCAGTTCGGGTCGCGGCAGACCTGAGCCGACGATGCGCAGCCGCCCGCGGGTCTCCAGCGGAGATTCGGCCCGACCGTCGGCCAGGGCGAGAGCTCGATCTGCCCGGCGGCCCCCACGCCACGTCCGGGCCCGCGTCACTGCGGTCTGGAGTTGAGGAACGGTCACGCGATCGGCGAGCAGGGCGGCGTCCATGGCGACGACGGCGTCATCGAGCGGCCACTCGCGTGCGCAGTCGATCAGAGTGCGAGCCGCGGTGGTGCGCCGGAAGGCTCCGAGAACGTCGATCTCGGCCGGCTCGATCGGGCCCTGCACGACGCGGAAACCTTTTCCGTCGCGCCCGTGGGTGGGGTCGGTCAGGCGAATGGGACCGTCGTGCGAGCTCCCGGACGGGAGGCCCCACAGCCGCGCCGCCGTGTGGTGACTGAGGACCGCCGTCGGTCGGTCGAGTGCGAGCAGTACGGCGAGGCACTCGACCTGATAGCGCCGGCCCGCGGAGTCGAGACGCTCGAGATCTTCGGCGGCGATGTAGACGCCGCGCCGCAACCGGCGCCATCGGCCGGACGAACACAGCTGCCGGATCTCGGGGTGCTCGTACCCGGCGCGCCGGGCGTCCGCAGCGGTGAAGACGCCCAGCCTCCGCTCGGCGGCCGCTCGGAGGAGGGGGTGCACCGCGAGAGTCTGCGCGAGGAACCGAACCTGCCGCTGCGGTCGTTCCCGAAACTGTGGACGACGACGGCGGGGCAGAAGAATTCGGGGAGGGCCGGGAACACGGCCCAGATCTCTGCCGTTAGGCTGGGCAGGAAAGTTGAGTGGCCTCCGCGCAAGATGCACAGCGGATCCCTTGACTCCCCACAGACCAGCACCACCCCAGCAACGGAAGAGAGAGGCCAGCACCCATGGCTCGAGCGGTCGGCATCGACCTCGGTACCACCAACTCCGTCGTCACCGTCCTGGAGGGCGGCGAGCCGACGGTCATCGCGAACTCCGAGGGCTCGCGCACCACCCCGTCGGTCGTCGCCTTCGCCAAGAACGGCGAGGTCCTCGTCGGCCAGTCGGCGAAGAACCAGGCGGTCACGAACGTCGACCGCACCATTCGCAGCGTCAAGCGGCACATGGGCACGACCTGGACCACCGACGAGATCGACGGCAAGAAGTACACCCCGCAGGAGATCAGCGCCCGCATCCTGCAGAAGCTGAAGCGCGACGCCGAGACCTACCTCGGCGAGCCCGTCACCGACGCCGTCATCACCGTCCCCGCCTACTTCGAGGACGCGCAGCGCCAGGCCACCAAGGAGGCCGGTGAGATCGCGGGCCTCAACGTCCTGCGCATCGTCAACGAGCCGACCGCCGCCGCACTGGCCTACGGCCTGGACAAGGGCGAGACCGAGCAGACGATCCTGGTCTTCGACCTCGGTGGTGGCACGTTCGACGTCAGCCTCCTCGAGATCGGGGACGGCGTCATCGAGGTGAAGGCCACCGCGGGTGACAACCACCTCGGTGGTGACGACTGGGACCAGAAGGTGATGGACCACCTGGTCCGGACCTTCAACGCGTCCAACGGGATCGACCTGTCCAAGGACAAGCTGGCCATGCAGCGCCTCCGCGAGGCCGCCGAGAAGGCCAAGATCGAGCTGTCCGGCGCACAGTCGACCAACATCAACCTGCCCTACATCACGGCCGGGGCCGAGGGTCCGCTGCACCTCGACGTCACGATCACCCGCGCCGAGTTCCAGCGCATGACCCAGGACCTGCTGGACCGCACCAAGGCGCCGTTCAACCAGGCGATCCGCGACGCCGGCATCTCGGTCGACCAGATCGATCACGTCGTCCTGGTCGGTGGCTCGACCCGCATGCCCGCCGTGAGCGACACC
>JBEEFP010000027.1:0-13891 GCA_041166085.1 Actinomycetota bacterium | reverse complement strand
GGGAGCTGGGCTCCCCCGGAATCCGCCCTCTAGCTGTGAAGCGGAGGTGGCTGGGATGTGCGAGACGCTCGCAGCGCTGCGCAGTGCGACGGTGGCCTTGGCCGCCGACTTCGACGCGCACGTGCTGTCGGTGACGTCGGCCCGTCGCGCCTTGCGCGTCGCATGTGCGATCAAGAACGCAGTGGCGACCATCGAGTCCCGCGCCGCGGCGCGGGTGGCCGAGGGCGGCGACTGGCGCCGCGACGGTTACCGCAGCCCGGCTGAGGCGATCGCGGCTGCGACTGGCACCTCGGTGGGCCAGGCCACCGAGGCGATGCGCACGGCCGAGGCGCTCTCCGAGCTGCCTGGTGTCTCTGCTGCTGCCCGTCGGGGTGAGCTCTCGCCCCAGCAGGCCGCGGCGGTGGCCTCTGCTGCTGCGGTCGCTCCCAAGGAGGAGGCCCGGCTGCTGGGCGAGGCGCAGCGCCTTTCGCTGCGCGAGCTCCAGCACGAGTGCGGCAGGACCCGCGCGGCCCACACCGACACCGAGGCCCAGCGTCGACGGGCCCATGAGCGCCGCCACGCCCGCAACTGGCAGGACCCCGACGGCATGGGTCACCTCCGAGCCCAGGGCCCCGCCGATGCCATCGAGTCGATGTGGGCGCGCATCCAGGCCGAGCAGGACCGCGTGTTCGCCGAGGCCAGGGACGCCGAGCGACGCGAGCCGACCGAGGCCTACGCCTTCGACGCCCTCGAGCGCCTGCTCACCGGCCGAGCCGACACGGGCGGGCTCGACGCCAAGGTCATCTGCCGCATCGACCTCGATGCCTTCCTGCGGGGCTATCCCACGAGCGGCGAGACCTGCGACGTCGCCGGCTGTCCGGTGCCCGTCTCGGCCGTCGAGGACCTGCTGGCTTCGGGCTCGCCGTTCCTGGCCGCCATCGTCACCAAGGGCGAGGCCATCACCGGGGTGCTGCACCTCGGCCGGGCTCCCACCGCCAAGCAGCAGACCGGCCTGGAGTGGCTCTATCCCACCTGCGCGGCGTCAGGTTGTTCCCAATCGGCCCGGCTCCAGCGCGACCACCGCGACGACTGGGCCAAGACGCACTTCACGCTCTTCGACCTCCTCGACCTGCTCTGCGCGCATCACCACCGCCTCAAGACCACCACGGGCTGGGGCCTGGTGGAGGGCAGAGGAAAACGGGCCTTCGTCCCACCGGACGACCCGAGACATCCCCGCCACGCCAACGACCCACCAGCGGCCTGATCGCCCACGGTGGCCTGAGTCGGTGCGTTGCACGCATCGCCTGGGAGGCGAATGGGACATGATGGCGACGTGGGCACCGCGATCGCTGCTGTCTTCGTGACCCTCGTTGGCCTTGTGGTGTTCCTCCTTGGAGCCGGGACTCCTCTGTATCGGCGCTACGAAGCTTGGGCTGGTGCTCGACGGCAGGACTGGAAGAGCGGGCAGAGCGAACTGGTGACCCGCCTGTCGTTCGCTGGCGTCGGCTGTGTCTTCATGCTCCTCGGCGTGACGTTCTTGCTCCTGAGCGTCTAGATCCCGGTACCGCCGGCGGCGCCATCGGCCGAGCGCTGCAGCGCCTCGACCACCGCCGCCGGGTCGTCGGTCGAGACGATGAGGCGCGCGAACGGCGCGCCGTCGAGCTCGACGACGACGCCGGGTCGGTGGCGGTAGGCGGCGACGAAGTCCTTGGCGCCCCTGCGGCGCCAGGTGCCGAGCGCGATGACGCCGGGCCAGCCGGTGCCTGGAGCGCGGAGTCCCTTGACGGCGGCCATCGCGTCGTCAACGAGACGCACCTCCCGTACCGAACGACGCGGCACCCGCACGTCGCCTCGCAGGGCGCCCGCCTTCTCCCACCCGGTCAGCTCGACGACCAGGTCGTCGCCGTCGATGCGCATCACGGCCATGCGCCGTTCTACCTGGCTCGGTGGAGGTCCGCGCCATGTGAACTCGGTCACGATCGCTTGCAAAAGGCAGCAAACGGGGTACGGTCGTTGCCATGGCAGCGCCCACCACCCAGATCCTGGTTGGGACCGACGGCTCGACGACCGCTGACGAGGCGGTCCGCAAGGCGGCGCAGGCGGCCGCCCTGGCCTACGCCCGCCTCCACATCGTGACTGCGGTCGACGGACCGGCCCGTCACGTGGTGAGCGAGGACATCCCGTCCGACCTGGCGTGGGCGGGCACGCCCGGCCAGCGGGCCGACGAGATCCTGCGTCGGGCGCGTGGCCTGGTCCACCCCGGCGTCGAGGTCGAGCTGCACAGCCGTCCGGGCGACGCGGCCGACGTGCTGGTCGACCTGGCCGACGAGATCCACGCCGACCTCATCGTCGTCGGCAACAAGGGCATGCAGGGCGTGGGTGGCTACGTCCGCCCGACCGTCCCGAACCGGGTCTCGCACCGCGCGCACTGCGACGTGCTCATCGTCGCCACCACCGGAACGGCTGCGTGACCGCACCCGACCTGCGGGAGCTCGAGGGGCAGCGCGTGTCGCTGGCCTTGGGTGATGGATCGAGGATCGACGACTGCCAGCTGGTCGCGGCGCCTCGTGGTCAGTCGGACCGGGTCTGGGTGTGCGCCGGTGGCCAGGACCTCTTCGTGTCGGTACGGGACATCGCCGACGTCTGGCCCACGCGCCGCTAGCGCGGCGGCTCCGGGTCGAGCTGCTGGAGCACCAGCCACCACGACGCCAGGCCGTGGCCGCACCAGCCATCGGGTGTCACCAGACAGTCGTCGGGCGCGCGGCACACCCCGTCGGCCAGCCATTCGGCCAGCGTGCCGTCGTCGGGCGGCGCCCATCCGCTGTTGACCTCGAACCAGTCGTGCGCGTTGCGGATCGCGTCGTCGGCGGTGATGGCCACCCGGAGGCTCAGGGGATCAGCACGACGCGGCCGACGGCCTGGCGACTCTCGATGAAGGCGTGGGCCGCCGCCGCGTCCGCCAGCGGGAACGTGCGATCGACGAGGACGCGAAGCCGGCCCGCGGCCACGTCGTCGACCAGCTCGCCGATCATGGCCTGGGCGCGCGGGTTGGCGATCTCGGCACCGAGGAAGACGCCGGTGAGGGACTGGTTGCCCATGGCCAGCACCGACACGTCGAGGGGTTGGGGATCGCGCCCGGCGCTGCCCACCGTGATGCAGCGCCCCCGATAGGCGAGGCACTGCAGGCTGCCCTGCAGGACCTTGCCGCCGACCGAGTCGACGGCGAGGTCGACGCCGCGGCCGTCCGTCGCGGCCCGAACCTGCTGGACCCAGTCGGCCTCGCTGTAGTTGACGCCGGTGTCGAGACCGAACTCCTCGAGCCGGCCCAGCCGGTCGTCGCTCGAGGCGGTGGCGATCACCGTCGCACCTGCCCGCTTGGCCAGCTGGATGGCGGCCAGGCCGAGACCGCCCGCGCCGGCCTGCACGAGCACTGTCTCGCCCTCCTGCAGGTGGCCGAACTCGAACAGGCAGTCGTGCGCGGTGCCGAACGCGACCGGCACGCACGCGCACGCCGTCACGTCCGCCCCGTCCGGGATGGGCCAGGTGATGATGCTGGGGACCGCGACGAGCTCGGCGTGGGAGCCGAACATCATGGTGGCCACCACCCGCTGGCCCTCGCTGCGATCGGTCACGCCGTCACCGACCTGGCGGATGATGCCCGCGCACTGGTAGCCGACGATGTGCGGACTGCCCGCCATCAGGCCACCGGCCCGATTGAGGGTGTCGCCGCCCTCGATGCTGATCGCCTCCACTTCGATGAGCACCATGCCGGGCCCGCACACGGGGTCGGGGACGTCCTCGTACCGGAAGACGTCGGGGGCACCTGTCTCGTAGTACACGGCTGCTTTCACGCTGACTTGTCTAGCCCCGTGGCGCCGATACCGTGCACGGCATGGCGGACGTGCTCGCGACGACGGAACGGGTGTGGCTCGACGAGCACTCCTGGGTCGACGTGGCCCGCGGCTGGCTCGCCGATGCCGACGACGTGTTCGCCGCCGTGCTGGAACGGGCCAACTGGTTCCAGGGCCGGGTGTTCCGCTACGAGCGCTACGTGGACGAGCCTCGCTTGTCGGCGTCGTCGAAGACCGGGCTGGCCGACCTGCACCCCGCCATCGTCGATGCCCACCGCACCATCCGCCGCAGCTATCGCGTGGAGTTCGCCCCGCCCGCGCTGGCCCTGTACCGCGACGGGCGCGACAGCGTGGCCTTCCACCGCGACCGCGAGCTGCGCTGGCTCGACGACACCGTCATCGGCGTGCTCACCCTCGGCGCGGCGAGGCCGTGGCTGCTGCGGCCGCGGGGTCGGCGCCACGACCATGACGCGCCGAACGGGGGCGCCACCCACGACATCCACCCCGCGTCCGGCGACCTGCTGGTGATGGGCGGGCGCTGCCAGGCCGACTGGCACCATGCGGTGCCCAAGGTCGCGGCCGCCGTCGGCCCGCGCATCTCACTGCAATGGCGGTGGACATCGCGACGAGGCCGACCCGAGGTCGGCCCCAACTACCGCGCCCCGAGGACCTACAGCCGCTAGCGGTTGTGTCGCAGCCAGGTCTCCGCCGCGAGCCCGGCGGCGAGGGCGGCGGCTCCGGCCACCGCCGGTCCACTGGCGCCGCCGGTGGCGGCCAACGTCCCCGCGGCCACAGCCCCGCGACCCGTCTCGCTCGGTGCCGGGGCGGCGGACGGTCCGGGCGTGAGGCCCGAGAGGTCGCGCTCGACCATCGAGTTGCGGTCGGCCGCGTTGCCGAACACGTAGAACGGGGCCAGTCCGAGATACTCGGGGCGGCTGCGCTCCGACCACTCTTGCGCCAACTCGTCGCGGAACTTGTAGAAGTTCAGCGCGTAGCCACCGGTGAACACCCGCAGCAGGTGGAACCCGCCCGGATACTCCTTGACCGCCCCGACCTCCTGGAAGACGACGCCCGGCGCGGTTGTCGACACCGTGCGCTTGTTGCGGTGGGTGTGACCGCTGTGGTGCAGGAACACGCCCGGCGTGGCGGCGTAGAGCTGCTCGAGGGCCATCGCCTGCTGGGTGTCCATGTCGAAGCCGAGCGGTACGCCGACGGTGGTGAGCGACGCCTCGAGCGTGACGGGGTGATGGCCCGCGACCAGTGTCGGCTGGTCCTTGTCCTGCGAGAGTTGGTCGCGGACGAACGCCCACTGCTCGTCGCTCAACACGCCATTGTCGCCGCCGGTGCCGATCTTGTCGTAGGTGTCCAGCCCGAGCAGACGAAGGCCGAACACGTCCTGGCTGAACCAGGGTCGGCGCCCGGGGAAGAACACGTCGCCGAAGCAGTCGTGGTGGTCGGGCGCGGCCGGGGAGGGGCTGCACGACGCGGCCGCGTCCCCGGTGTGGGGCCGATCGTGGTTGCCCCTGGTCACGAAGTAGCCGGCTCCGTAGGGACCGAACTGGTCGAGGAAGTGCTTGGCGTTGCCCAGGTCCACGGCCGACCCCTCGCTCGAGACGTCGCCCGCGGCCACCAGCACGTCGGCGCCTCGGGCGCGCGCCTCGCGCCCGAGGGCGGCGGCCATGACCTCGGGATAGGGCGGCAGCCCGGGCAGCTGGCTCACGCCGGGCGGGATGCCCTGGCCCGCCTGCGTCGTCGCCAGCCCCGCCACTGTCTCGCCCAGGTGCAGGTCGTTGCAGAGCGCCACCGCGAAGAGGAAGCGTCCGGGCGGCGGTTGCGGCGTCGTGAACACGAACGGTCCCGCCGGGAAGGCGTTGAGGGTCGAGGTCCCGATCGGACTCCCGAAGCCGGAGACGGCCGGTGTGGCCGGCACGCCCCCCGACCGGGCGACGAAGAAGTACGTCTGGCCCGGCTCGAGCCCGGAGATCTCCGCGTAGTGGTACGGCGTCAGCGCGGCGTCATGCAGGACCGTCGTCATCGACGCGGGCGACGTGCCCAGCAACACCTCGGTGTCGCTCGGGACGGGCGCCAACCGCCCCATGGGATCGGGCTGGGTCGGATCGCCCGTGAACCACGTGAGAATCGCGGTCGTCTCGGTGAGCGTCACCAACTCGAGATTCACGGGTAGCGCCGGACCTGACGCCTGGCCGTAGGCCCAGTCGCGGTCGGCGACGGCCGACAGGATGGGACTGGCCGCCACCAACGCGGCCCACTGCAGGAACTGGCGTCGGGTCGGATGGCAGCACCAGGGCATTGCCGCCAGCTTGCCAGCTAGCGCCGAACCGCCCACACGGCATAGAGGGGATCACCCCGGTGACCCGGCGGTGTGCGGCGACCGACCTCGGCGTCCGCGTAGACGCCGGCGCGGCGGAAGTACTCCACCACGATCCGGCAGTGCTCGTCGTCGTCGGCGTACAGCCAGCCCCGGATGGCCTTGGTCGGGAACAGCCGGTTGCTGAACGTGCAGACGAAACGGCCGCCGGGACGCAGCACGCGGGCCACGTCACGGAACACGGCGACCGGCTGGGTCAGGTAGTCCACGGACACGCAGCACACCGCGTCGTCCACGCTCTCGTCGGGCAGCGGCACGCGCGGGTCGGCGTTGAGGTCGTGCACGATGCGCTCGGTTGCCATGGAATTGGCGTCGAGCTCCGCGGCATTCATGCCGAGCACCCGCAGCTGTCGCGGCGGCGCGCGGAAGTGGCTCACCCAGGAGCTCATGAGGTCGAGGACGTCGCCGTCGATGCCGAGCTCGTCGTAGAGCGCTCCCACGGCCGCGATGGCGTCGTCATCGATGTGGGTGACGAGCCGGGTCGGCTCGTAGAAGCGGGCGTCGTCGCCGCGGTCGGCCCGGTCGAAGAAGCCGGGCGGGAAGCCGTCCTCCACGCGGCGGGAGCTCAGCGCAGCTCGGCGATGTGGTGCACGCGGCCGGAGTCGCGCGTGAACAGCACGTCGTTGTAGCCCTGCCCCGCCGGGATCATCTCGAAGACGAGCTCTGGCACGTAGGTGACGTACAACGCCCGGCGACCAGCGGCGGCCGGATCGCCCGGCGGGGGAGCAGCGTGCAACGTGTGCCCGTAGTGCGCGGTCACGTCTCCCGGCTGGGTGTCGACCGCGACGGTGGGGAGGCGGGCAGCCTCGTCGGCCGTCGGGAGCCGGGACGTGCCCAGGTGGGATCCGGCGATCATGTGGAGCTGTCCCGACGCGGCCGTCGCCGCATCGAGCTGGATCCCGACGTTCAGGAGCGGGCACTTCACCGGATGGCCGCCCATGCCGCAGTCGCGGTGCCACGGCAGGTCGGCCAGACCCGTGGTCGCGCCGGGCACCTTGATGACGACGCCGTTGCCATCGAGGCGGTCGACGGCGTCCCGCAGGGAGTGGCCGCTGAGGGCGCTGATGCGGCGCATGCGCGGATCGGATCCGAGCCCGGCGACCAGCGACGACTGCTCGTTGAGATAGTTGACGCGGTTGCACACCTCGGCGCCGTCGACCGTGGTCCACCACGACCGTTCGTCATCGGGTCGGGCCTTGCTCACCGCAGTCTCGACCACAGCGCGCAGGGCCGCGACCTCGTCCTCGCTGAAGACGCTCCGCAGGTGCACGAACCCGGTGGCGTCGAGGAAGGCCCGGATCTCGTCGTCGCTGTCGTCGAGGGTGAAGGGCTGGGTGAGGTCGCGGTCGACCGGAGGTGGAGCGGTGAGGTCGTACACCGCCTGGCCGTCGAAGGCGGCCCGCAGCGCAGGCTCCCACCGCACCAGGAGTCCGAACCCGCCGCGGGGGAATGCGAGGCGTTCGCCGTAGAAGAGCGCGAACGACGATCGCAGCTCCCAGACGAAGTCCGACCAGTCCGTGGCGCTCAGCTCGACGACGGTGTGGGCGTCGTCGTCGCCCGGTGTCACGGCGATGCCGTCAGCGGTCGGCGTGTAGGTGTAGGCCCGCCCGTCATCGGCCAGTCGGAAGGCGATGGGCTTGACCCCTTGCAGGTCGACGGCGGCCAGCGTGCCGTTGCCCGCGTGCAGGCGAGCAGGCAGATCGACGGTGTGGAAGCGGTCGAAGTCGAGGGGCTCGAAGGGCACGCCCCAAGCGAACCACATCCGGCCCGAGGCGGCCCGTCCGAAGCTCAGCGCGCGATGGAACGGCGTCGAGACCGGTGCCGCCGCCCTGCCCGATCATCGTGGATCTGGGCAGAGGTCGGGAAGTGGCGCGAGTGTTGTCCCATGACGCTGCACTACCGGACCTGCCCGTTGTGCGAGGCCACGTGCGGACTCGAGATCGAGGTCAAGGACGACGGCTCCATCGGCCGCATCCGCGGCGACCGCGACGACGTCTTCAGCAGAGGCTTCATCTGTCCCAAGGGCTCGACGCTGAAGCAACTCCACGAGGATCCCGATCGACTGCGCACGCCGATGGTGCGCGGTGAAGACGGCGAGCTGCATCCGGCCACGTGGGACGAGGCGTTCGCCGAGATCGAGCGGCGACTGCTGCCGATCCTGGAGGAGCACGGCCGCGACGCGGTCGCCGTGTACCTGGGCAACCCGACGGTGCACAACCTGTCGGCCACGCTGTACAGCCGCTTCGTCATCCGCGCCCTCGGCACGCACAACGTGTTCTCGGCGTCGACCGTCGACCAGCGCCCGAAGGAGGTGAGCAGCGGGCTGATGTTCGGCACCATGATCAGCTGGCCGGTGCCCGACCTCGACCGCACGTCGCACCTGCTGGTGCTGGGCGCCAACCCCTACGAATCGAACGGTTCCCTCGCCACCGCGCCCGACTGGCCTGGCCGAATGGAGGGCATCATCGAACGAGGCGGCAAGGTCGTCGTTGTCGATCCGCGGCGCACCAAGACGGCGGACATGGCCAGTGAGCACGTGCCGATCCGCCCGGGCACCGACGCCCACCTGCTCATGGCCATGGTCAACGTGCTGTTCGCGGAGGATCTCGTCGAGCTGGGTCCGGCCGCCCCGCACCTCGCTGGTGTCGAAAACGTGCGCGCCGCATGCGCGGCGTTCACCCCCGACGTGGTGGCGCCGCTCACGGGCATCGACGCCGAGAGCATCCGGCGTCTGGCGCGCGAGCTGGCCGCCGCGCCGGCGGCGGCCGTCTACGGCCGCATCGGCACATGCACCCAGGAGTTCGGCACCCTCGCCAGCTGGCTGATCGACGTGCTCAACGCCCTCACCGGCAACCTCGACAAGCCGGGCGGCGCCATGTGGGCCAAGCCCGCGGCCATGGGCGCCAACACGACGGGGACGCCCGGCAAGGGCCGGGGCGTGAAGTTGAACCGTCGCCAGAGCCGCGTGCGCGCGTTGCCCGAGAGCTACGGCGAGTTCCCGGTTGCGGCCATGGCCGAGGAGATGGACACGGCGGGCGAGGGCCAGGTCAGGGCGTTCGTCTGCCTGGCGGGCAATCCTGCGCTGTCCACACCGAACAGCGATCGCCTGACGCGCGCGCTCGAGGGCCTCGAGTTCATGGTGTCGGTCGACATCTACGTGAACGAGACCAGCCGGCACGCAGACGTCATCCTGCCCGGCTCGAGCCCGCTCGAGCGCAGCCACTACGACGTGCCCTTCTACCAATTCAGCCTGCGCAACGTCGCCAACTACTCGCCGCCCGTCCTGCCGCCGAGCGAGGACTCGATCGACGAGTGGAAGGTGCTGGCCAAGCTCGCGCTCGTCGCCCAGGGCATGGGCGCGGACGCCGATCCGGCCATCGTCGACGACATGGCGATCAAGGCACTGGCCGATCGCGAGGACTTCGACCTCGCGTCGTTGGGCGAGCGCGTCGGTCCGGAGCGGATGCTCGACTACTTCCTGCGCACCGGTCCGTACGAGCTGACGCTCGATGAGCTCATCGCCAATCCGCACGGCATCGACCTGGGGGCGCTCGAGCCCCGGCTGCCGGAGATGCTGCGCACGCCGACGGGCAAGGTCGAGCTGGCTCCTCCGGAGGTCCTCGCCGACGTCGCCAGACTCGAGGCGTCACTGGTCCGGCGGGTCAACGGCGGCTTCGTCCTCATCGGCCGGCGCCACCTGCGCTCCAACAACTCGTGGATGCACAACATCAACGTGCTGGTGAAGGGCAAGCCCCGCTGCACGCTGCAGGTCCACCCCGACGACGCGGCCCGGCTCGGGCTGAACGGCTCGGCCAAGGTGTCGTCGCGGGCGGGGGCGGTGATCGTGCCCGTCGAGGTGACCGATGCGGTCATGCCAGGTGTGGTGAGCCTGCCGCACGGATGGGGGCACGACATGCCAGGCCTCCGCACCGAGGTGGCGCAGGCCAACGCGGGCGTGAACAGCAACGTGCTGGCCGACGAGGACCTCATGGACCCGCTGTCGGGCAACGCGGTCCTCAACGGCATCCCCGTGGAAGTGGCGCCAGCGTGACCATCCCCTTCGACCTGTCCCAGACCGACAAGCTCCTCACGACGACACGGTCCGTTCGCAAGCGCCTCGACCTGTCGCGTCCCGTCCCGCGCGAGGTCGTGCTGGAGGCGCTGGACGTCGCGCTGCAGGCACCGAGCGGCGGGAACAGCCAGCCATGGCGATGGCTGATCATCGACGATCCCGACACCAAGCTCCGCCTCGGGGAGCTGTACCAGCGCAGCCACGCCCCGTACATGGCCGCCAACCGGGAGGCGGCGGCTGCGGCGGGGCGCACCGAGGTCATGTCCAAGATCATGGACAGCTCGCAGTACCTGTCCGACCACATGGGCGAGGTGCCGGTGATGGTCATCCCGTGCCTGCTCGGCCGGCCCGAAGGCACGAGTCAGGCCGAGATGGCCGGGTTCTACGGCTCGATCCTGCCGGCGGCGTGGAGCCTGATGCTCGCGTTGCGGTCCCGCGGGCTCGGCTCGGCGTGGACGACGCTGCACCTCGCCTTCGAGAAGGAGGCCCAGGAGATCCTCGGCGTGCCCGAGACCGTCACGCAGGCAGCGCTCATCCCCGTCGCCTATTCCACGGGCGAGGACTTCAAGCCCGCACCCCGCCGGCCGGCCGAGGAGGTCGCCTACTTCAACGCATGGAAGAAGCGGGCCTGACCAGAGCCGGGACGCGGCGAGGCTCCGAGTAGTCATCCGGCCGAAGCCTTCCTACTCCTCGGAGCCACAACCGCGGATTCTCCGTCCCAGACGTTCGGGCCGAAGCCCGGACGGCCGTTCGGTTCGGCTTTCCCCGAAGGGTCTGCCTCACTATCGGACGGAGGTCCTCAACCTGATGGTCCCCGCTCGTTCTGCCTTTGCCTTCGGCTTGCGCCTCCGGCTCCGGTTTCCCGGGCGGCTTCCATCCGGTCTGGTGTCACTCTGCCTGCACTCGCCTGTGGGCAACAAGACCCACAACATGGGGATTTCGCGGGGATATCTCGGGTGCAGGCTGTGGACAATCAGCCCGCGTCGAGCTCGTGGCCGGGCGGCAGCAGGCCGGCGAAGGCGTCGATCGGGGTCTCTTTCCCCTCGATGACGTCGTGGATGTGCGACGCGATCGGCATCAGCACCCCGTGGCGGTCGGCCAGCTCGAGGACGAGCCGGGCCGCCTTGACGCCTTCGGCGACCATCGTCATCTCGCTCATGATCTCGTCGAGCTTGCGTCCCTTGCCGAGCTCCTCGCCGACGTGACGGTTGCGACTGTGGGGACTGATGCAGGTGACCATGGTGTCGCCCATCCCGGCCAGCCCCGCGAAGGTGGCGGGCTCACCGCCCATGGCCACACCGAGGCGGGTGAGCTCGGCCAGGCCGCGCGTGATGATGGCCGCGCGCGTGTTGTCACCGACGCCGAGGCCCTGGGCGATGCCGGCCGCGATGGCGACGACGTTCTTGAGGGCGCCGCCCACCTCGCAGCCGATGACGTCGTGGTTGGTGTAGAGCCGGAAGACGCCGCGGCCGAGCACCTGCTGCAGCTCCGACGCCACCGAGAGGTCCTCGGTGGCGATGACGCCGGCGGCTGCGAAGCCGTTCATGATCTCGCGCGCGATGTTCGGGCCCGACAGCGCGGCCGCCGGCCGGCCCGGCAGCACCTCCTTGATGATCTCGGTCATGCGCAGCAGCGTGCCGGTCTCGAACCCCTTGGAGAGGCTCACGACGGGGATCCACGGTCGCACGTCCGACGCCGCCTTCTCCAACACCTCGCGGAAGCCGTGGGTCGGCACGCCCACCACGAGCAGGTCGGCCTCGGACACTGCTTCGGCCAGGTTCGACGTGGCCCGTAGCCGCTCGGGGAGCGGGAGTCCCTTGAGGTAGCCCTCGTTGGTGTGCTGGCTGTTGATCTCCTCGGCCAGCTCCTCGTTGCGGGCCCACAGCAGCGTGTCGTTGTGCTTCGAGGCGAGCGACGCCACCGTCGATCCCCACGACCCGGCTCCCAGCACGGTGACCTTCATGCGACGTGACAGTAGACACCGCAGCCGCTCGTCGCTGGCGGAAACGGTTCGCTCGAAGGCAGTTCCACCACTCGCCCGTCGGCGGCAGCGGGCTGATCATGCCGGCATGACGCGTGACGAGCTCATCGCCAGGTACGCGGCCGGCCCCGACGATGTGGCGGCCGCGCTGGAGGGGATCAGCGACGAGGGCCTCGATCGCAGGCCGGGAGCGGGGGAGTGGACGGCGCGCGAGGTCGTGCACCATCTCGCCGACTCGGAAGCCACCAGCTACATCCGGCTCCGCCGTCTGGTGGCCGAGGACGCGCCCGCCATCGTGGGCTACGACCAGGACCTGTGGGCCCAGCGGCTGCACTACGACGCTCCCATCGAGCCGCCGCTCGCCGTCTTCACCGCGGTCCGGGCCGCCAGCACCCAGCTGCTCCGCTCGGTCGACGCTGCGGCCTTCTCCCGAGCCGGCACCCACGACGAGCACGGCGTCTACTCCGTCACCACGTGGCTCGAGATCTACGCCGACCACGCCCACGACCACGCCGACCAGATCCGCAAGGCCAGACGGGGCGCGGCATAGGTCCCCGAAATGTCGGTGCAATCCGCTGCTTCCGAGGGCAGGCTGCCGCGGTGGCATCGAAGGAGTGGACCAAGGAGGTGGCGGAGACTTACGACGCCACGTCGTCGGCGATGTTCGACCCGACGGTCCTCGACCCCGTCGTCTCGATGCTGGCTGATCTCGCCGCCGGCGGGCGCGCGTTGGAGTTCGCGGTCGGCACGGGCCGCGTCGCCCTCCCTCTCACCAGCCGCGGCGTGCCGGTGCACGGCATCGAGCTGTCGCGGCACATGGCGGCGGAGCTCCGCAGGAAGCCCGGTGCCGAACGCGTCGCCCTGACCGTCGGTGACATGACGTCGACCCGCGTCGCTGGAACCTTCCGACTCGTGTACCTCGTGTTCAACACGATCATGAACGTGACCACGCAGGACGACCAAGTGGCGGTGTTCGCCAACGCCGCTGCCCACCTCGAACCAGGCGGGGTGTTCGTCGTCGAGGTCGTGGTACCGCAGCTCCGACGGCTCCCACCGTCGGAGCTGGGACGGGTGTTCACGATGGAGGACGACCACGTGGGCATCGAGACCTTCGACGACGTCGCCGGACAGATCTCCTGGTCGCACCACTGGATGCAGGTCGACGGCCGCCTTGTCCGTCACTCGGCCCCATACCGCTACGTCTGGCCCTCGGAGCTCGATCTCATGGCTCGCTTGGCCGGGTTGCGGCTCCGCGATCGGTGGTCAGGGTGGGCCCGTGAGCCGTTCGCGGGCGACAGCGTGAACCAGGTTGTCGTCTACGAGAAGCCCTGACATCGCCAAAGAATTCCTGCGAAAATCCCTTGCGCTGCAATGGATTCGTGGTACACTCGAACATGTATTCGGGAGCTGGGCTCCCCCGGAAGTCGGCCTCTTGCGTTGGGTGGAGGTGGCTGGGATGTGCGAGACGCTCGCAGAGCTGCGCAGTGCGACAGTGGCCTTGGCCGCCGACTTCGACGCGCACGTGCTGTCGGTGACGTCGGCCCGTCGCGCCTTGCGCGACGCATGTGCGATCAAGAACGCAGTGGCGACCATCGAGTCCCTCGCCGCGGCGCGGGTGG
>JBEEFP010000026.1:0-20307 GCA_041166085.1 Actinomycetota bacterium | reverse complement strand
GTAGAGCGTGAAGTAGTGCTGTTCGAAGTCGGCCTCGACGAAGCGCTGCACCGAGCCGACGCCGAGCGGCGCGTCGTCGTCGCGCAGCACCGTCTCGGGGATCACTCCCCAGCCGAGCGCTTCGGAGAGCCGGTAGGCGGCCACCTCGCGCTGGTACAGGCCACCGGGGAAGTCCCACAGCGGACGCTCGCCGCGCAACGGCTTGTACACGCCGAGCCCGGTGCTGCCCTCGTGGCAGAGGTCGACCAGGAACGTGCCGTTCGAGCTCCACGGCATGCGGCCCTTGATGGCCAGCTCGCCGTGCTCGAGGAGATCGATCAGTTCAGGCGCGGGCACGCATGGCCCTGTGGGTCGAGCGGTCCGCCGCAGAGCGGGCACGGAGGGCGCCCGCCGGCGACGAGCTCGCGGGCCCGTTGCACGAAGCCGGCCACCTGCTCTCGGCGCAACGAGAAGCGGGCCTGACCCGCGTCGGCGCCCTCGGCCGTCTCCTCCTCGGTGAGGAGCTCCTCGGCGACGAGCACCATGCGGTCCGCGGTCTCGTCCCACGCCACCGCCAGCGTGCCGATCGGCCACTCCGGGATGATCGGCTCGACCGCCTGCAGCAACGTCGGCACCTTCTCCTGATCCACGGTGGGCAGATCATCGAGCAGCCCGGACAGGTACTCCGCCAGCGCGCCGACCTGCTGCTTCTCGCACTTCAAGGTGACGACCATCGTGTCCTGGCGCGCTTGCAGGAAGAACATGCGCTGGCCGGGCTCGCCCACGGTGCCTGCGGTGAACACCAGCGGATCGGAGAGGTCGAAGCTCGCTCCCATCGGCGTCACGAGGGGACCAGGGTCGTGAGGTCACGCCCGGTCGAGTTCACGCAGAGCACGATCGGCGTGCCTGCTCCGTAGAGGATCGCGGTCACCGAGCACGGCGACACGACGATGCGCTGGAAGAGGTCGAGGTGCGTGCCCATCGCATCCGCGACCGCGGCCTTGATGGGGTCGGCGTGTGACACCGCGACGACGGTCTTGCCAGGGTGTGCGGCAACGAGGCGCGAGATCGCGCTCGTGATGCGCACCTGCATCTCGGGGAACGACTCGCCGCCGGGGAAGCGGAAGCCGCTCGGGTTCGACTGCACCGCGCGCCACTCCGGCAGCTTCATCAGCGCCTTCAGCTGCTGACCCGTCCAGTCGCCGAACTCGCACTCGAGCAGGCCGCGCTCGGTCTTGACGCGCAGGCCGAGTGCCTTGCCGATCGGCGCAGCCGTCTCGCGGGTGCGCTCGAGCGGGCTTGCATAAACAGCTGCCACCTTGTCCCCGAACGGCGCGATCCGCTCGCCGACGGCGTTGGCCTGCTCGATGCCCTTGTCGGCCAGGTGCAGGCCCTTGGCCCGACCCGGCAGCGTCGATCCGGTCGTCGGCGTCTGGCCGTGGCGGACCAGCAGCACCAGCGTGGGCGGCGTCGGCTTCGGCTTGGGTGTGCGGGGCATGACCGAGCCACGCTACCGGCGCTCCGGCGCGTACGGTCACCCCGGTGGACGCATGGGCGCGGCTCGAGCGCGAGGTCACCACCTGTCGAGCGTGCCCGAGGTTGGTCGCGTGGCGCGAGGCGGTGGCCGAGGAGAAGGTCGCCCGCTTCCGCGAGTGGGACTACTGGGGACGTCCCGTCCCCGGCTTCGGTGACCGCCGTGCGCACCTGCTCATCGTCGGCCTGGCGCCTGCGGCGCACGGCGCCAACCGGACGGGCCGCGTGTTCACCGGGGATCGCTCCGGCGACTTCTTGTTCGCGTCGCTCTGGCGCACGGGCTACGCGAACCAGCCGACGAGCGTCTACGACGGCGACGGGCTGGAGCTCACCGGCTGCTTCATCACCGCCGCGGTGAAGTGTGCGCCGCCGGCCAACAAGCCGACGCCAGCAGAGCGCGACACGTGCAAGCCGTTCCTCGACCGCGAGCTCGACCTGCTCGGCGACGTGCGCGCGATCGTCGCGCTCGGACAGTTCGGATGGGACGCCGTGGTGCGCCACTTCGGGGTGCGCCCCAAGCCCCGCTTCTCGCACGGCGCGGAGGTCGCGCTGCCCGGCGGTCGCACCCTCGTCGGGTCGTACCACGTGAGCCAGCAGAACACCTTCACCGGTGTGCTCACCGACGCGATGCTCGACGCCGTGTTCGCCCGCGCGCGGGAGCTCGGCGAAGCGACGCCCGGGTAACGTGATCGATCCCATGCCGATCGCCCGTCGCCTGGCCGTCGCGGCCCTCGCCGTCGCCGCGCTGACCGGCGCCTGCGCCGGCGGGTCGCCGGAGTACGGGCGCAGCACCGAGGTCCCCTTCATCGCCGCGTGCGCGGCCGGTCAGGCCGACGCGGGCGACGTGTGCAAGTGCACGTACGACGAGATCGTCAAGACGATCCCGTTCGACCGCTACCTCGAGCTCGACCGCGAGATGCAGGACAACCCGAAGGAAGTCCCCGACGAGATCCGCACCATCGCCGTGGAGTGCGGCCTGAAGGCAGGTCAGGCGAAGCTCCCGAGCGGCTTCGGCGCCCACAGCTCCTCGAGCGAGAGCGACTCGAGCGCGAGCTCCTCGTAGCTACTTCTTGGCGGGGTTGCGGGGGAAGTCGACGGCGAAGGACGGCCAGCGGTCGCGGCTCTTCTGGCTCAGCTTGTGCAGCAACGCGATCGCGCCGGGGTCCTCGTCGCCTGGGCGGGCGACGATCGTGCCGTCCTCGATCATCCGGCTCACGACCTCGCGGCCGAGGTCGGTGCGGACGATGGTGAGCGTCCAGTCGTTGTCCTTGCCGATGCCGCCAGTGGAGATGTCGGCGTGCTCAGCCGCGAAGTCGGGGCAGTACGTGCAGCCCTCACGCGTCCACGCGTGGCACTCCTTGAGGTTGATCTCGTGGTACGCGCCGTCCTTCATCCAGATCTGGAAGACGCCCTTGATGTTCATCTTCACCATGTCCTGCTTCTTGAGGCCGTACTTGGCCTCGAAGAGCTCCTCGAAGATCGAGTCGTCGAACGTCTTGGAGCAGAGCAGCCCGATGTTGAGGGCGAAGCGCTTCGACGGCTTCCCGGCCTTGCGCTCGAGCATCACGGGCGGGACCGAGGACTGGCAGCTCATCCCCACCAGGGCGAGCTTGGACGCGCCTGACTCGATGGCGGCCCCGTAGGCCATGGTGTTGGCCGAATAGGTGTAACGGCTGCCTGCTGCCGCGAGGATCTCCTCGCGGGTGCGAGCCACGCCGGGGATGGCCTTCCAGGAAGACCCGTCACCCTCGAGGTACGACACGAGGGCGGCGTCGATGTAGCCGTTCTCCATGGCCCACAGCAGGATCGCCGATACCAGTCCGCCGTCCTGACCCTTCTGGTGGATCTCCGGGTCGACGGCCTTGGCCAGGATGATGTCCTTGGAGATCCCGTCGACCTCCTCCACCTTGCGGGGGCGGCCGAACATGTGGTTGTCGATCTCGACTTCCCAGTTGCGGAAGCGAGGGCAGGCCCGGGTGCAGTAGGTGCAGCCCTTCTCGCCGTGGCTGCAGTCGCCGGGGCCGTTGTCGGTCTCCAGGTGGAAGGGCTTGTACACGCCCTCGTCGTCGTTGTACCCGAGCACGTCGTACGGACAGGCCACGACGCACCCCGCGCAACCCGTGCACAGGCCCGACGTGACGACTTCGTCGAACAGGTGGGCCCAGTGCGCCGACCACTTCTCTGCCATGAGCGCACATTATGGGAGCCGTGCCCGAGCTACCCGAAGTCGAGTTCTACCGGCTTCTCGCCGAGCCCACGGTGGGGCGAACCATCGCCAAGGTCCACGCGCCCGACGCGTGGTTCCTCAAGGGTGGAACCACGGCCACCGCGCTTCGCCGAGCCCTCCATGGCCGCTCCTTCACCGGCGCCAGGCGCATCGGAAAGCTGCTCCTGCTCGACACCGACCGTGGCGGTCCCACCCTCGGCCTGCGGTTCGGCATGACCGGCAAGCTGGTCGTGGACGGACGGGCCGGGGTGGACGACCTCCTGTACTCGAGCAACGCGCCCAACACCGCGTGGGACCGCTTCCGCATCCGCTTCGAGGGCGGCGGCGACCTGCGCATCCGTGACCCCCGCCGGCTCGGCGGTGTGCAGCTCGACCCTGACGAATCGCGTCTCGGTCCCGACGCGGCGTCGGTGTCACTGCCCGAGCTCAGGCGCGCCCTGTCGAGCACCGCGCCACTGAAGGCGCGCCTCATGGACCAGGCCCACCTGGCGGGCGTCGGCAACCTCATCGCCGACGAGGCGCTGTGGCGGGCCGGGCTCGACCCCGTTCGTCCCGCCTGTTCGCTCGACGCCAACGAGCTCCGCCGGCTCCATCGGCACCTGCGCGGCACGATCGACGACATGCTGACCAGGGGCGGCTCCCACACCGGCGATCTGCTCCCGCACCGTGTCCCGGGCGGCATCTGCCCCCGTGACGGCGCGCCGCTGGTGCGCCGCACGGTAGGTGGTCGCACCACGTGGAGCTGCCCGGCCCACCAGCGCTGAGTCAGCCTTCGACGTTGCGCCAGCGGGCCTGGAGCAACGAGAACACGCCGAACAACATGAGGGCGAGGGCGAAGACGAGCAGGGCCCACGGACCGTAGGCCTTGCCCCTCACCTCCTTGAGGGCGGCGTCGAGTCCGACACCCTTGTGCGGGTCGTAGCGGACGGCGGCGCGCACGAGGAAGCCGCCGACCAGGCCGAACACGAGCATGCGGCCGACGAGTCCGGCCACCGCGATGGGCTCGGCCCACTTCTTCTCGTCCCTGGTCATCTCCGACGTCTCGAGCTTCTTGCGCCACTCGCCGGAGACGCCCTTCCAGCCGTTCCACAAGCCGGCCCCGATGATGGCGACGCCGATGGCGCCGACCAGCCACCGACCGCCGGGGAGGTGGAGCGCCTTGGCGGTCCAGTCCTGCTCCTTGTTCCCTGATCCCTCGGCACGGCCGACGGCCAGGGGAAGGGCGGTGGCCACGCCGGCGAGGTAGATGGCGGCGCGCCCGATCGACGCAGCTCGCTTGGCCGCTGCCGATGCGTCGTCGCCTTCGTCGTTCGGACCAATGACGGCCAGCACGACCTGCCAGATGGCGTACGCGGCCATGCCCACGGCGAGGACGGCGATGAGCACGTGGCCGAACGGCTGCCGGGCCACGGCGTGCAGCGCGCCGGCACGGTCGGCCTCCTCGCGGGTGTCGCCGAACGCGATCTGCGCGGCGACCATCCCGACACTCAGGTACAAGAGGCCACGGGTGGCCAGGCCGGCGCGTCCGGCCCACTCCAACCAGTCGGTCTGCTCGGCCTTGCGGCGCAACTCGGTCGGGCTCACCGGGGCTCTCTTGCCCCGAACTACGGTGCGCGAACCATGGGCGTGGTCGCGATCACCGGGTCGGCGGGCGGCATCGGACGCGCGACCCGCGCGCGCCTCGAGCAGGACGGACACCGCGTGATCGGGATCGACATCCGCGACGCCGAGGTCGTCGCCGACCTGTCGACGGTCCCCGGAAGAGCAGCCATGATCGCCGCCGTCACCGAGCAGTCCGGCGGCGCGCTCGATGGTGTGGTGGCCGGTGCCGGCGTCATGGGCGGCGCCAGCGCGCTCGTGGCGTCCGTCAACTACTTCGGCGCCGTCGCCACCCTCGAAGGGCTGCGTCCGTTGCTCGTCAGCGGGACGGCGTCGGCCGTCGCCATCAGCTCGAACTCGACGACCACCGCGCCGGGCGTCCCGGACGCGTTGGTCGAAGCGTGTCTCGCCGGTGACGAGGAGGCGGCGCGCACCATCGCCGCCGACCACGACTCGCTGATCGTGTATCCCGCGTCGAAGGTGGCGCTGGCCCGATGGGTCCGTCGCCAGGCACCGGCGTGGATCGGCGAGGGCGTCCGCCTCAACGCTGTCGCGCCGGGCCTCGTCGACACGCCGATGACGGTGGAGAGCCGCGAATTCATCATGGGGCTCGGCGACATCTTCCCGATTCCCATCGGACGGGCGGGAAGGCCGGAGGAGGTGGCTGCCCTGCTCGCGTGGATGCTGTCGGCGGAGGCCAGCCTGATGGTGGGGAGCGTCGTGTTCGTCGACGGCGGCACCGACGCCGCGGTCCGCGCCGACGACTGGCCCGTGCCGCGATCATGAGCGTGGCGTTCTCCCACTTCGGCATCTGCGTCTCCGACCTCGAACGCTCGGTGCGCTTCTACTGCGAGGGTCTCGGATTCGAGCCGACACAGCTCCACCACGTGGGCGCCGAGTTCGCCACGCTCATGGAGATCGAGGGGGTGGCGGTGCGGTCCCAGTTCCTCCGTCGCGAGCATCTGTCCATCGAGCTCCTCTTCTACGACGCGCCGGGCTTCGTCGGCGAGTCCGTGCGGCGACCGGTGAACCAGCTGGGCCTGACCCACCTGAACTTCCGCGTCGACGACGTCGAGGCGGTCGCGGCGCGGCTGCGCGCGCTGGGCGGCACCGTGCTGGACCACACCCGCACGACGTTCGGTCCCGAGATGGACTTCGTGTACTGCACCGACCCCGACGGCACCCGCATCGAGCTGATGAAGCTGCCGGCCTGACGTGCTCGCCTACGGCATGCAGCTGCCCGTGCAGAGCCACAGCACCATCTACGTCGCGGAATGGGAGCTCGGGGCGGGGCCGGACGAGCTCGTGCGGGTCGCGCAGGCCGCCGACGCGGCCGGGTTCCTCTACGTCGCGGTCTGCGATCACGTCGCCGTGCCCGCCGACGCTGCGCCTCGGATGGGCACGTTCTGGGCCGACCCCATCGCCACCCTCGGTCTGCTCGCGGGCGTCACCAGCCGCACGCGGCTGCTCAGCCACGTCTACATCCCCGCCTACCGCCACCCGCTGGTGACGGCCAAATCCTTCGCCACCCTCGACTGGCTGTCGGGTGGCCGGGTCATCGTCGGCGTGGGTGCTGGCCACTCCGAAGGCGAGTTCGCGGCGGTCGGCGCCGACTTCGCGCGGCGGGGCAGCGCGCTCGACGACGCGCTCGAGGTGATCGACGCCGCGTTGCGCGAGGAGTACCCGAAGGCGCCGACGCCGGCGTTCACCGTCGACGGCTCCGTCGGGCTGCAGCCCCGCCCCGTGCAGACGCCGCGCCCACCGATCTGGGTGGGTGGGTCGTCGCGGCCCGCGCTGCGTCGCGCGGCGCGATGGGACGGGTGGATCCCGCAGGGCACGCGGCGCCGTGACCTGCCCGACGCCATCGCCTACCTGCGCGAGCAGCGCGCCCACCTGGGCCTCGCCGACCGGTCCATCGACATCGGTGCCAACGCGCTCGTCGGCCGCGGTCCCGCCGACGAGACGGCCGCCTCTCTGGACTCGCTGCGCTCGATCGGCGTCACCAACGTCCAACTCAGCTTCAAGGCGGAGAGCTGCAACGACCTCGTCGAGCAGGTGACCCGCTTCGGCGAGGCCGTCGCCCCCCTGCTCTGACGCCCGCTCCTCTCGACCTTGCGTGACTTTCCCGCGAATAGTCCGGGAAACTCACGCAAAGTCAGGTGATTCACAAAGTCAGGTGATGGACAGCGCCCTCGGCAGGACTCGAACCTGCGCAACCGGCTCCGGAGGCCGGTGCTCTATCCGCTGAGCTACGAGGGCGAGGCCTGGCATCCTACTGGCGTGCCGGACGCGGTGATCTTCGACATGGACGGCGTGCTCATCGACTCCGAGCCCATCTGGCAGGACGTCGAGGTGGCGGTGCTCACGCGACTCGGCGTCCCGATCACACCCGAACGCTGCAAGGAGACGATGGGGTATCGCGTCAACGAGGCCGTCGCCTACTGGGCCGAGCGCTACCCCTGGTCGGGTCCCGACGTGCACGACGTGGCCGAGGAGATCGTGGCCGGCGTCGTCGCCGCGATCACCGACAGGGGCGCACCCATGGCCGGCGCGGCCGAGGCGCTCGACTTCCTGGCCGACCAGCGCGTGCGCCTCGCCATCGCGTCCTCGTCGTACTACCGCGTCATCGAGGCGGTGCTCGATCGGCTCGACATGGCGGACCGCTTCGAGGTGGTGCACTCGGCCGAGGACGAGACCAACGGCAAGCCCGACCCCGCGGTGTATCTCACCGCCGCCGCCAAGCTCACGGTCGAGCCGGCGCGCTGCATCGCCATCGAGGACTCACCCAACGGCGTCGAGTCGGCCAAACGGGCCGGGATGGGGTGCATTGCCATTCCTGACGCGGGAATCGCGGCAGATGCCCGTTTTGCGCAAGCGGACGCGGTGCTCACGTCGCTCCGTGAGCTTCCGGGCAATTGGGCAGCAGTAGTCGGTCTGTAGGATTCGTTCATGCCCGCGACGGTGCTGGTGGTCGACGACGACCCGGTGATCCAAAAGCTCCTCCGGGTGAACTTCGAGATGGAGGGCTACGACGTCCTCAGCGCGGCCGACGGTGCCGAAGGTCTCGACCAGGCCCGCGCCGGAAGCCCCGACGTGATCATCCTCGACGTGATGATGCCGAAGATGAACGGCCTCGAGGTGCTGGCCGCGCTCAAGGCGGACGCCAGCACCGACACCATTCCGGTGATCCTGCTGTCGGCCAAGGCCCAGGCCGGCGACGTGCAGGCAGGGCTCGACCGCGGTGCCGACGCGTACGTCACCAAGCCCTTCGATCCGCTCGACCTGCTCGAGCGCGTCGGGCAGTTCGTCAAGAAGTAGGGCCCGCTACATCCGCTCGGGTGCGGCGATGCCCAACAGCTCGAGCCCGGTCGCGAGTGTGCGGGCCGTCAGTTGCGTCAAGGTCAGACGGGACGCGCGCTGTTCGTCGGTGTCGGCCCGCAGCACCGGCGAGGACTCGAAGAACCCGGTGAAGGCCTGAGCCAGCTCGAACAGGTACGTCGCCAGTCGGTGCGGCTGCAGCTGCTCGGCTGCTTGATGGACGGCGTCGCCAAACGACAGGAGATGCAGCGCGAGCGTGCGCTCCTCGGCCGTCGTGAGAACGACGGGGCCGGGGCCCGTGCCACGCTCTTCGGCCACGCGCCGCAGGATCGAACGGGCTCGCACCTGCGCGTACTGGAGGTAGGGCGCAGTGTTGCCCTCGAAGGACAGCATGCGGTCCCAATCGAAGACGTAGTCCTTCACGCGGTCGTTCGACAGGTCGGCGTACTTGATGGCGCCGACGCCGATGGCATCCGCAACCTCGGCGCGCGTGGCCTCGTCCAGCTCGGGGTTCTTCTCCGCGACCACCGCGGCGGCCCGTTCGACCGCCTCGTCGAGCAGGTCGATCAGCTTGACGTTGTCGCCGGTGCGGGTCTTGAACGGCTTGTTGTCGTCGCCGAGGATCATGCCGAATGCGACGTGCTCGGCCCGTCGTCCGTCGCCGAGCCAACCTGCCTCCGCCGCGACCGCGAACACCATGGTGAGATGCTGGGACTGCCTGGCGTCGACGGCGTACACCAACCACGTGCCACCGACCTCGCGCGTCCGATACCTCACCGCGGCCAGATCGGTGGCCTGGTATCCGTAGCCACCGTCGCGCTTGCGGACGATGAGCGGCAGCGGCGCGCCGTCCCGGCCGACGAACCCCGCGGGGAACGCGCAGAGGGCGCCGTCGTCGATGCGCGCCAGGCCCGCGCGCTCGAGCTCCTCGGCGACGTTGTCCAGCATGTCGTTGTAGAAGCTCTCGGGCTTGTAGTCGGCGGCGGTCAGCGTGACGCCCAGCCGCTCGTAGACCTGCTCGAAGTGCCGCTCCGACTCCTCCACCAGCTCGCGCCAGAGCTCGAGCGTGCGCTGGTCGCCGCCCTGGAGCGCCACCACCCGGCGCCGGGCCCGCTCGGTGAAGTGGTCGTCGCCGGCGAAGCGCAGGTTGGCCGACTGGTACAGCGCGTTGAGGTCCCCGATCTTGTGGTCCTCGCTCCGCTCCCAGCCCTCGTCGACCAGGTACTCGATGAGCATTCCGAACTGGGTGCCCCAGTCGCCCAGGTGGTTGTGGCGGACGACCCTGTGGCCGAGGAAGGTGAACATGCGGACCAGGGCGTCGCCGATGACCGTGCTGCGCAGGTGGCCCACGTGCATCTCGCGCGCCACGTTCGGGCTCGAGTAGTCGACGACGACCGTCTCGGGCCTGGTCACCACGGGGACGCTGAGGCGGGGATCGGCGGCCGTCGCGTCCGTCTCGGAGGACAGGTAGTCGTCCCGGAGCGTCAGGTTGATGAAGCCGGGCCCAGCGACCTCCATGCTCGCCACGATGTCGGTGAGGTCGGCCGCGGCCACGATCTCCTCGGCCAGCTGACGGGGGTTCCTGCCCACCTGCTTGGCCAGCGCCATCGCGGCATTGGCCTGGTAGTCGGCCCGATCAGAGCGGCGCAGCACCGGGTCTGCGTCCTCGCTCTCGGGACCGAGCACGGCTGCGATGGCGCGCTGCAGGCGCGGCCGAATGGTGAGGAGCGGGTCGGGCATACGACGTAACTTCACAGGATGGCGCCGCTTCCCCGCCACTTGCTTCCCGATTCGGCGCGGATCGACGAGGGTGGATCGCTGTCCGTCGGAGGGGTCGACGTGCTCGGTCTGGTCGAGGAGATGGGCACGCCGCTGTTCGTGTACGACGAGGATCATCTGCGTCGCCGTTGTCAGGAGGCGGTCGCCGCTTGGGGCGAGGATGTCGCCTACGCGTCGAAGGCCTTCCTGTGCAAGGCCATGGCCGCCCTGGCCCACGAGGAGGGCATGTGCGTCGACGTCTCGACGGGCGGCGAGCTCCACGTGGCCCTCGCCGCTGGCGTGCCGCCGACCCGTTTGGTCCTGCACGGCAACAACAAGTCGGACGCCGAGCTCGGACGGGCCATCGACGTCGGCGTCGGCCGGATCGTCGTCGACTCCTTCGACGAGATCGAGCGCATCGAGGCGCTGGCACCGGCCGTGCCTGCGCGCGTGCTCGTACGGGTGACCCCGGGCGTCGAGGCCCACACCCACGAGTACGTGATGACGGGGCAGGAGGACAGCAAGTTCGGGTTCAGCATCGCCAGCGGCGCAGCGGCCGACGCGGTGGCCCGCCTGCGTCGCTCGAGTGCCGTGGAGCTCGTCGGGGTGCACGCCCACATCGGCAGTCAGATCTTCCTGCTGCACTCCTTCGCCAAGGAGGTCGAGGCGCTGGCCGGGTTCTTCACCTCCCTCGACCTGCCGGAGCTGTGCGTGGGCGGCGGGCTCGGTGTCGCCTACGTCGAGGGTGAGGAGGGCGCGCCCATGGCGCAATGGGCGGGCACGGTGCGCACCGCATGCGCGGACGCGGGTATCCCCGCCGCCACCCGGCTCACCGCCGAACCGGGACGGTCGATCGTCGCGTCTGCCGCCGTCACGTTGTACCGCGTGGGCACGATCAAGGAGCTCCCCGGGATCCGCACCTACGTCGCGGTCGACGGCGGCATGAGCGACAACCCGCGTCCCGTCCTCTACGGCAGCGGCTACGAGGCCTTTCTGCCGCGCGCGTCCGACGCCGAACGTCCGCTGGTGGCGACGATCGTGGGGAAGCATTGCGAGTCAGGCGACGTCATCGTCCGCGACGCGTGCCTGCCCGCAGACCTCGCCGTGGGGGACGTCCTCGCGACCCCGGTCACCGGCGCGTACGGCCATTCCATGGCGTCCACCTACAACAAGGTGCCCCGGCCAGCGGTCGTGTTCGTGCGCAATGGTGAGGCACGGGTGGTCGTGCGTCGGGAGACGCTCGACGACCTGCTGCGGCTCGATCAGTAGCGTGAGTGACGTGAAGCCTGTCCGGGTCGGCCTCCTCGGCTGTGGCAACGTCGGCAGCGCCCTCGTGCAGCTCATCGAGCGCGAGGCGGCGTCGGTCGCCGAGCGTACCGGGGTGCAGCTCGAGGTGGTCCGGGCGTTGGTGCGGGACGTGGGCAAGGAGCGGGCTGCCGGCACGACGGTGCTCACCGACAAGCCGGAGGAGGTCGCGACCGCGGCCGACGTCGACGTGGTGGTCGAGGTGATGGGCGCGGTCGAACCCGCACGCTCGCTCATCCTCGACGCCCTCAAGGCGGGCAAGCCGGTGGTGACGGCCAACAAGGAGCTCATCGCCGCCGTCGGGCCCGAGCTGTTCGAGGCCGCCTCGACCGCGGGTGTCGATCTCCTCTTCGAGGCGGCAGTGGCGGGCGGGATACCGCTGATCCGGCCGCTGCGCGAGTCGCTGGCGGGTGAGCGCCTCACCCGCGTCATGGGCATCGTGAACGGGACGACCAACTACATCCTCACGCGGATGACCGAGGAAGGCGCGAGCTACTCCGACGCCCTCGCCGAGGCCCAGGCCCTCGGTTACGCCGAGCCCGATCCCACCGCGGACGTCGAGGGCTTCGACGCGGCGGCCAAGGCGGCCATCGTGGCCAGCATCGCCTTCGGGGTGCGGGTGGCCCCGGGCGACGTCTACCGAGAGGGCATCAGCGACGTGACGGCGGCCGACATCGCCTTTGCCGACCAGCTCGGGTACGCGGTCAAGCTCCTGGCCGTGATCGAGGGCGGCGGGCGGAGCAGCCAAGGCGACGGAGCCGACGGAGCCGACGCGGCCGTGGGCGTGCGGGTGCACCCGGCCATGGTCCCGAAGACCCATCCGCTCGCGTCGGTCCGCGGGTCGTTCAACGCGGTGTTCATCGAGGGCGAGGCCGTCGGCGACCTCATGCTCTACGGCCGGGGTGCGGGGGGGATGCCGACGGCCAGCGCGCTGCTCGGGGACCTCATCGACGCGGCCCACAACCTGCGGGCGGGCGGGGCGGGCCGCGCGCCCTCGTTGGGGTCGGCCGTCATCCGTCCCATCGACGACCTCCGGGCCCAGTACTACCTGAGCATCGACGTCATCGACCGTCCCGGCGTACTGGCAGCCGTCGCCGGCGTGTTCGGTGAGCACGGCGTGTCGATTCGCTCCATGGTGCAGGAGGGCATGGAGGACGAGGCTCGTCTGATCTTCATGACCCACACCGCTCGGGAGCGCGACGTCCAGGACACGATCGACGCGTTGCGACGGCTCGACGCGGTCGACCGTGTCGGCAGCCTGTTGCGCGTGATCGGCTGATGGCCCCCTGGAGGGGGCTCGTCGAGGAGTACCGCGAGCACCTGCCGGTGAGCGCGGACACGCCCGTCGTCACCCTGTTGGAGGGGAACACGCCCTTGATCCCCGCGCCGCGCCTGAGTGAGCGGGCCGGGGCCGAGGTGTTCCTCAAATACGAGGGGCTCAACCCCACCGGGTCCTTCAAGGACCGCGGCATGACCATGGCCATCTCCAAAGCGGTGGAGGAGGGCGCCAAGGCGGTGGTGTGCGCGTCCACCGGCAACACCTCGGCCTCGGCGGCGGCCTATGCGGCGCGCGCCGGGCTCACCTGCGTGGTGCTCATCCCCGAGGGCCACATCGCGCTCGGGAAGCTGGCCCAGGCCCTCATCCACGGCGCGCGCGTCCTGCAGATCCGCGGCAACTTCGACGAGGCGCTGCAGATCGTGCGTGACCTCGGCGAACACGCGCCGGTCACGGTTGTGAACTCGGTGAACCCGTACCGCATCGAGGGCCAGAAGACGGCCGCCTTCGAGATCGTCGACGCCCTGGGTGATGCGCCGGACGTGCACTGCATCCCGGTGGGCAACGCTGGCAACATCACCGCCTACTGGAAGGGCTACCGCGAGTACCAGGACGCGGGCCGGGTCACGCACCTGCCACGCATGCTCGGCTTCCAGGCAGCGGGAGCCGCTCCCATCGTCGAGGGGCATGTGATCGAGCAGCCAGAGACCGTCGCCACCGCCATTCGCATCGGCAATCCGGCTTCCTGGTACGGCGCCAACGCGGCCGCGTCGGAGTCGGGCGGATCGATCAGCGCCGTGACCGACGAGGAGATCCTCGAGGCGTACCGCTTCCTCGCCGCCAACGAGTCGGTGTTCTGCGAGCCGGCGTCGGCAGCGTCGGTGGCCGGTCTGCTCAAGCTCGGCGTGCCCGAGGGCTCCCGTGTGGTGTGCGTCCTCACCGGTCACGGCCTCAAGGACCCGGACATCGCCATCGGCCAGATCGCCGTCCCCACCGCCGTCGACGCCGACTACGCCGCCATCCGAGCCGAGCTCGGCCTCTGACCTCGCTGCGGGCGGCTCAGGTGTAGCGGGTGATGTAGCCGCGGTCGCGGAAGACGGCGAGCATGTGGCGCAGGAACAGGACCGCGAGGGGGATGAGGACGGCGAGCCCGACCGCGGACGCGCCGAGCTCGCCCCACGGCAGCGGCTTGCCGTCGAGCACCGTCCGCGCCGCGACGAAGGCGTGCGTCGACGGCAGTGCCTTGCTGATGGGCTGCAACGCGCCCGGCAGCGCGTGCACCGGGTAGAAGCAACCGGAGAACGCGACGACGATGAACAGCACGCCCCACGCCAGGATCTCCGCGCCGTTCCCGAAGCGAAGCACCAGGCCGATCACGTAGAGCGACATGCACCAGCCGACGAGCATGAGCACGCCGACGACGGGGATGAGGGCCCACCCGATGTCGAAGATGTTGAACGAGAACAGCACGAAAGCAGCAAGCGCCACCATGCCGAGACCGACGGCGAGCTTGGCCAGCCCGAACAGGACGATGCCGCCCATGTACTCGCGCTCGCGGATCGGCGTGACCATGAAGTTGACGAGGTTGCGGGACCACGTCTCCTCCATGAAGCCGGTCGAGACCGAGATGTTCGACTGGTAGAGCACGTGCATGAGCAGGATCCCAGACAGCATGTAGGGCGCGCCCGAGCGCGTGGCGCCGCCCTGCTGGTCGACGAACACCCCGATGGCGCCCCAGATGACTGTGTCGACGACCGGCCACACGATGATGTCGAACCAGCGGTGCCACCCGCGCTTCTGCACGTAGGCCTGCCGGCGCACGACGGCGCGGACGCGCTGCCAGTCGAACCGCTTCGGAGCGGAGAGCGCGGTCGCCATCACCACTCCTCCGAAGCGAGGTGGAGGAAGACCTGTTCGAGGTTGTCCCGACCGAACTGGGCCGCGACCTCAGCCGGGGCGGCGTCGGCCACGACCTTGCCGTGGGACAGGAACACGACCCGCTCGCAGATGCGCTCCACCTCGCTCATGTTGTGGCTGGTGACGAGCAACGCCGAACCGTTCTCGTCGCAGATCTCCTCGAGACCGCGCCTGGCCCGGTGGGCCACGTCGGGGTCGAGCGAGGCCGTCGGCTCGTCGAGCACGAGCAACCGCGGCCGGTGCATCGACGCCTTCACGATGCTGACGAGGGTGCGCTGTCCCGACGACAGCTCGTTGGCCATGTCGTCGGCGAGATGGGCGATCCCGAAGCGTTCGAGTCCCGCGCGCGCGATGCCCTCGGCGTCGTCGACGCCGTAGAGGTCGCCGAAGACCCGCAGGACCTCCATCACCCGGAGGCGGTCGGGGAGGGGCAGGTAGCCGGCGGTGAAGCCCACGCCGACCATGGCCTCGCTGCGTTCCTGCGGCAGGCGGTGACCCAGGATCTCGACCGTGCCGCGGTCAGGCGTCACCACGCCGAGCACCATGAGCAGGGTGGTCGTCTTGCCCGCGCCGTTGGCACCGAGCAGTGCCACTCGTTCACCGGCGCGCACCACCAGGTCGACACCGTCGACCGCCGTCTTGCCCTTGAAGGCCTTCTCCAGGGCGCGCGCTTCGAGCACGTAAGCCATGCGGTCAGCCAGCCTGACAGAGGTACCATCGGGCGTCCCGTTCTTTTCTCTTGGGGGCCAGCGCGCATGCGCATCCTCGCCGTGGTGGACGGTGAGCACTACCCCGCAGTGGTGCGGACCGCCCTCGCTTCGCTTCCTGGCACTGTGGTCGCGGCCGTCCTCGTGGGCGGGGGCGAGAAGCTGCTGACCACCGGGCTCCCCGACTATGGCGTGCCGGTCATCACCGGTGCCGACGCCGAGGACGCGCTGGTCTCGGGGCTGAAGCGCGAGCAGGTCGACCTCGTCTACGACCTCGCGGACGAACCGGTCGTCGACGCCCGCACCCGCACCCGTCTGGCTGCCCTGACGCTGGCACGGGGCGTGCCGTACGCGGGGCCCGACTTCCGCTTCGACCCACCGCCCCGTCCCCGCGTCGCCACCAAGCCCAGCGTGGCCGTGGTCGGCACCGGGAAGCGCACCGGGAAGACGGCGGTCACCGCCCACCTGGCCCGGCTCCTGCGCGATCGGGGGACGCCGCCGGTGATCGTGACCATGGGTCGTGGCGGACCGCCCGAGCCCGAGGTGGTCGATCCCGCGTCCTTCGACCTGACGCCGGCGGGACTGCTGGCGCTGGCTCGCTCCGGTCGCCACGCGGCATCGGACCACCTGGAGGACGCGCGCATGGCGGGCGTGGTCACCATCGGCACGCGGCGATGCGGCGGCGGTTTGGCGGGTGCCCCCGGTGACAACACGTTCGCGGCCGGGGTCGCGCTGGCCAACGCCCGCCCCGAGTCCCTCCTGCTGTTCGAGGGGAGCGGGTCGGCGCTGCCGCCCGCGGCCACTGACGCGACCATCTGCGTCGTCCCTGCCGACGTCGACCGCGAGCTGCTCGGCGGGTATCTGGGGAGCTACCGCGTGTTGCTGAGCGATCTGGTGGTGGTTACGATGGCGGAGACATCGCTCGCCAAATCGGGCTCGGTCTCCTCTCTCGAGAGGGACGTCCGGAGGCTGGCGAGAGGGGGAGCGGCGGATCCGGCATCACCTCCGGCAATCACTCCGGTGATCGCCGTCACCGTGCTCCGTCCATTCCCGCTCGAGCCCATCTCCGGTCGTCGTGTCTTTTATGCCACGACCGCACCTGCACCAGCCGTCCAAGCCTTGGCGGACCACCTGGAGCACGATCACGGCGCCGATGTCGTCGGAAGTTCGCATCATCTCGCCAACCGGCCCGCACTGGCGGCCGACCTCGAGACGGCCGAGAAGGCCGACGTCCTCGTCGTCGAGCTCAAGGCAGCGGCGGTTGACCTCGCCACGAGGCTCGCCCTCGAGCGAGGGATGGAAGTGGTGTTCTGTGACAACCGGGTCGTTCCAGTCGGCGGTGACGGACCCTTCGAGGAGCTGGCCCTGAGCACTGTCGACAAGGCCATCGACCGCTTCTCCCCGTGAAGATCGGACGCATGCAGACCACGCAACGCCACGTCGTCATCAGCGACCAGGACTACGAGCTGCCGTACTCCAAGGGGCTCATGGCGTCGCGCATCATGGCCACCGGGCTGGCCCCGGGACGCGCCTTTCACGCGGCCGAGGTCATCGAGGAGCGGCTGCACGCCCTCGACCGTCTCTCGGTCACGGGCGCCGAGCTCACCGAGCTCACCTTGGCCGTGCTGCGCGAGCAGGTGGGCGATCGGTACGCCGAGTCCTTCGCACGGTGGCAGACTGTGCGGCAGCTGGACCTGCCGCTGGTCATCCTCCTGGGAGGAGCGACGGGCGTCGGGAAGTCGACCGTGGCCACCATGCTGGCCAACCGGCTCGGCATCACCCGGGTCATCCCCACCGATGCCATCCGCGAAGTCATGCGCTCGATGTTCAGCGAACACCTCATGCCCACCCTCCACACATCCTCCTTCGACGCCGCTCGCCTCGTGCGCAGCCCCATCCCGCGCAGCGCCGATCCGGTGATCATCGGCTTCCGCGAGCAAGCGGCGGCGGTGGCCGTCGGCATCGAGGCGCTGATCGCGCGAGCGGTCGACGAGGGCACCGACCTGATCGTCGAGGGGGCTCACGTCGTCCCCGGCTTCGTGGACCGCGAGCGGTTCACCGGCGAGGCAGTCGTCGTCCCCCTCACCATCACCGTCGACGACGAGGAGCTGCACCGCAGCCACTTCGTGGTGCGGGCCGACGAGGTCCGCAACCGCCCGTCGGAGCGCTACCTCGACTTCTTCGACAACATCCGCAAGGTCCAGAAGTACGTGAAGTCGCTGGCCCACGAGCACGACGTGCCCATCGTGCCGTCGTACAACCTCGACGCCACCCTGTCCCGCGTCGTCGAACTGGTGATGAACCAGGCCATCGATGCACTTCCCACGACCACCACAGACAAGCGAGGTACGCAATGAGCGACGGGCAGCAGCTCGAACGCTCGGTTCTCGAGGGCAAGGAGCGCGACGAGCTCCACGCCATTGCCGACGCCATGGGTCTCAAGCCCACCAGCCGCACCGCCAAGGCGACGCTGGTGACCAAGATCCTGCATGCGGCCGGCATCGAGGACACCGGCGAGAACGGTGCCAAGAAGAGCGCGCGCACACCGCGGGCCAAGGCAGCCGCCAACGGTGATGCCGCGACCGCGACCGCGGCCCAGCCCGAGCCGGACGCGCCCGCACCGGTGGCCGGGGAGAGAGACGACGCGGCCGACGCGCGCGACACGACCGCCGACGCGAGCGATGGCGACGGTGACGGTGCTGAGACGCTCGAGCAGCGCGGCCCTCGTCCGCAGCAGCAGGGCAACCAGCAGCAGCCACGGCGCTTCGACGGTCCGGGCGAGCCCGGGAACCGTCGCAACCGACGGCGACGGGGTCGCGACCGCGGCCAGGGCGGCCCGGGTCAGGGCGGCGGCGGCGGTGGTGGCGAGCGGGGCGAGCGCGATCTGCAGGGGGGCGGCCAGCAGGAGCAGTACCAGGGGGAGCCCATCCCGGTGGCCGGCCTGCTCGACCTGCGCGACGAGGGCTACGGCTTCCTGCGCACCAACGGCTATCTCGCCAGCCCGAAGGACGTGTACGTCTCGATCAGCCAGGTCCGTCGTTTCGCCCTTCGGAAGGGCGATCAGATCGAAGGGGCGAGCCGGCCCGCTGGCAGCAACGAGAAGTACCCCGCGCTGCTGCGCATCGACACGGTGAGCGGCATGACGCCGGACGAGGCCCGGGCCCGCGTCCGCTTCGAGGACCTGACCCCGTTGTTCCCCGACGCGAAGCTGAACCTCGAGGTGCCGGGCGACACGGCCAACATGACGGCCCGCATCGTCGATCTCATCTCGCCCATCGGGAAGGGCCAGCGCGGCCTCATCGTGTCGCCGCCCAAGGCGGGCAAGACCACCGTCCTCAAGCAGATCGCCCACTCCATCGAGGCCAACAACCCTGACGTCCACCTCATGGTGCTGCTGGTCGACGAGCGCCCGGAGGAGGTCACCGACATGCGCCGCTCGGTCAAGGGCGAAGTCGTGTCGTCGACCTTCGACCGTCCGTCGGACGAGCACACCGCGGTGGCTGAGCTGGCCATCGAGCGGGCCAAGCGACTGGTCGAGCTGGGCCGCGACGTGGTGATCGTCCTCGACGGCATCACCCGCCTGGCCCGGGCCTACAACCTGGCGGCGCCCGCGTCCGGTCGCATCCTGTCCGGCGGCGTCGACTCGGCCGCCCTCTATCCGCCCAAGAAGTTCTTCGGCTCGGCGCGGAATATCGAGGAAGGTGGATCGTTGACCATCCTGGCCACCGCCCTGGTCGAGACCGGGTCGCGGATGGACGAGGTGATCTTCGAGGAGTTCAAGGGCACCGGGAACATGGAGCTCCGCCTCGACCGCAGGTTGGCCGAACGGCGCATCTACCCGGCGCTCGACGTGAACGCCTCGTCGACTCGCCACGAGGAGCTGCTGTTCGACCGGAGTCAGCTCCAGCAGGTCTGGAAGCTGCGGCGGGTGCTCAACGCCCTCGGCAGCGAGGGGAGCGGGGCGGCCGGCCTCGAGCTCCTGATGGACAAGATCAAGCACACCAAGAGCAACGACGAGTTCCTGGCCGAGATCGCCAAGGGACCCACCCCGCCGGTATAACGGTCGGGTTCAGGCAGACTGGAGAGTCATGAAGCAGGGAATCCACCCCAACTACGTTGAGGCCACCGTGAAGTGTTCGTGTGGCGCGACCTACACCACCCACTCCACCAAGTCCGATCTGCACGTCGAGCTCTGCAACGAGTGCCACCCCTTCTACACGGGCAAGCAGAAGCTGGTGGACACCGGCGGCCGGGTCGAGCGCTTCGAGCGCCGCTACGGCCGGCGGGGCGCCAAGAAGTAGCGCGGTTCTCGTTCTCTTGCCGAACTCGCCCGGTTTGGACTGTCCAGACAGTCCAAACCGGGCGAGTTCGCTGACTGACCACGCGCGATGAGCCTCGACGCCGTCCAGCGGGCGAATCTGCACCAGGCAGCGCTGCGCGGGCTGGTGAAGGCGCGGTGGGGCGACGGCGAGCGCCAGTCGGGGACGTTCCCCGGTGGTGCGACGCTGCGCGAGGGGACCCGGGGTTGGGTGCTCGCCTCCGATGAGCCGGATCGGGTGCTGGGTCGCGCCTTGGCGTGGGCCCGCCAGGGCGGGGTCGAGGACCTGCACGTGATCGTGCCCGAGGCGGCCGGCGCGGTGGCCCGGCGGGCCGAGGCGTTCGTCCGCCCGACCACCGTGTGGTGGGCC
>JBEEFP010000025.1:0-2515 GCA_041166085.1 Actinomycetota bacterium | reverse complement strand
GATGTCGTCGGTCGGAATCGGGGACGCCACAGCCGGTTCGAGCGTACGGAGCTTCGCCTTCGCCCCGCCGAGCTCGACGATCAGTTCCTCAGCGGTGACATCGGCCAATGCCTCGGCCTGCGCCGGGTTGGCGCTCCGCCCGGTGATCAACAGCTCGTCCACGTTGTCGTGGGTCCCGGCGGACACCATCGATCGCACCAGCGGCCGGTCGAGGCCCAACCGGGCGGCCACCCGGTCCGGAACCGGCCCCAGCGTGGCCAGCACGGCGGCCCGGTTGATCTCCGAGCCACCGGCCGCAGCGTCCAGGATCAGGGTGTGCGTGGCTTGGAAGGTCGTGGCCGTGCGGGCCGTCCCGGGTGCCGACACCCATCCCACCACCACGCCGATCAGAATCCCGGCCACGATCACCAACCGCCATCGCAGCATCACATGAAGGGACTGGCGAAGAGTCATGAGCGGGCGCCGACCACCCCTGGGAGTGTACGGCCCGCCAGACGGACGTGGCTCTCACGGCGTGAACGTAAGATGATCCGGTGACCCGTGCCGCGACCGTCGTGCTGGGAATGGCCGCGCCGGGAGTGATCGGGTGAACGGCGAACTCCCTGACGTCGACTCGACCGCAGTCTTCGGACCAGCGGCGAACGTGGCCTGGGTGGCCATCGGGGAGGAGGTTGTCGTGTACCAAGTCGCCAGCGCCGCCAGCCTAGTGCTCAACTCCACGGCCGGGCTCCTGTGGCACTGCCTAGACAGCAGCAGCCGCCTGGCGGACATCTTCGACGACCTCGCCGAGGCCTTCGGGGCCGACCGTGCCCAGGTCGAGAAGGATTGCGTCCCCGTGGTGAGGACATGGCTGGCCGAGCATCTCGTGGAGGAGGTGGACGGTGGCTGACGCGTGGGCGCGCCTGACCGAACCGCCCCATGGCTGAGGCGGGCCGGGGCGGTCCGTGTGGCCGCATTCGATCACCATCGGCCTGGGTGGGAAAGCGATCTCCATTGGCACCGACACGTCCGAGGTGATCGCCACCCTCGACCCTTGGCGTATTTCCGACGTGGGCGAGCCCGTCGACTACTGCCTCGAGCTCGATCCGGCGGCAGCCGGCGGTGGGAAGCCCTACCCCTTTCCGGGCCTCTACCACGGGGCCACGGCCTTGATGCGCAGCCGGGACACTGCCCGGCTCACCAAGGCCTTCTTACGCGTCCTCAACTCCCACGCCCGGCCCGCCGGTGACGGTCAGGTGCGCATCAATCTCATGCCGGTCGTCCGCGACGGTGTCGCGCTCCTCGCCCCGCCGGCGAGCATCGCCGCGGTACCCGACCGATGGTTGATGGCGAAGGCGTTCGACGCCCTCTACACGGTCTCCTCGCTCGTCGACGCCGGAAGGGCGGAGGTCGTGGTCGATCCTCCGCTCGGAAGTGACGACGAGCCGTCCACGCTCGCCTTCGGCGGGTGGTGGCTCCCTGCCCGGCACTCGGACGGTTCGCTGTCACCCGGCTTCGCCGTAGCCGAGGCCATGACGCTGGTAACCGACGTCACCGCCGCCAATGCGGGGTCAACATTGCGCGCCGTCGCCAGCCTGGTGGAGCAGGCGCACCCGACCGTCGCGCCCCGCACCGTCGAGGCCCTCAAGGACAGCCTGGCCACCGCCCTCGAACAGGCCGCCAGGCAGTGAGATGGCGGCGTAGCCCCCGGGCGCTGTGGCGAAGCGCCCCCCACTACCTCGCCCTCGCCACCGTGGACGGACGCACCCTCGAAGTCGACGGGCCCGGTGGCGACGTCTGGGCGGCACTGACGGAATGGACCGCGGAGGAGGACCTGACCGCCGCCCTGGCACGGCAGTACCGAGCCGAGGAGCGGATCGTGTCTCGCGACGTGCGGTCGCTTCTCGAGAAGCTCCACGCCCAGGGCTACGTTGAGCGAGACGACTGAGCACCCGGCTCTTGTGGCCGCTGCCCGGCACGGGCTCGGCGAGCCGACACCCGCGATCGTCTTGGATGCTGCGGCGACGGACGCGGTGTTGACCCGAGCCCGTTTCGACCATCTCACGGGGTTCCTGGCCGCGGCGGTACTGGCCGGGGTGGTCGACGCCGACGACGGCCTGAAGTCCGTCCTCTGGCAGCGATGGCATGACGAGTTGTTGACCTGTGTGCGCCTAGAGGCGCTGGCGGTGAGGACCGCCGAACTCCTCGACGCGGCGCACATCAGTTGGCGACTCACGAAGGGTGCCGCGCTGGCCCATCTCGACTACCCGGACCCGAGCGTTCGGACCTTCGGTGACGTCGACGTGATCGTTCATCCCTCTGACTGGTCGGCGGCCTTCCGCCTGCTGTCGGCCGGCGGGTACCGAAGAGAGGCGCCTACCCTTCCCGGCGGCTACGACACCCGTTACGGCAAGGGAGCGACGCTCTCGACGGCCGAAGGTCTCGAGATCGATCTCCACCGGCGTTTCGCCATCGGGCGGTTCGGCGTGACGGCCAGGATGGAAGCAGTGTTCGCGTCGTCCGATGCGATCCGCCT
>JBEEFP010000024.1:0-37871 GCA_041166085.1 Actinomycetota bacterium | reverse complement strand
TGGCCGCCTGGATCTGAGACGGCCCGGGCATGTTGCGGCGCAGGCACGCCCGCACGATGGCCTGACCCTCGGCGATCAGCTCGTGGTCCCAGCGGGCGCGGTCCTGGTCGCTCAAGCGCACCAACGAGCCATCGGTGGCAGTGCGGGCGCCGCGTCGTGAGTCGATCAGCAAGAGCAGGCCGAGCAGCCCCTGCACCTCGGCCTCGTCGGGCATGAGCTCGCTGAGAAGACGGGCCAGCCGGATGGCCTCGGCACAGAGATCGGCGCGGACGAGGTCGTCACCTGTCGTGGCGACGTAGCCCTCGTTGAACACGAGGTACACGACGGCGAGCACCGGCTTGAGCCTGCTCGGCAGCTCGGCGTCGCTCGGGACCCGGTAGGGGATGTGGGCGTCGCGGATCTTGCTCTTGGCCCGCACCAGGCGCTGGGCCATGGTCGCCTCCGAGGTCAGGAACGACCGGGCGATCTCGGGGGTCTGCAGCCCGGCGATGAGCCGCAGCGTCAGTGCGACCTGGGCACTGGGCGCGAGGGCGGGGTGGCAGCACGTGAAGATCAGGCGAAGGCGATCGTCCTGCACGGGTCCCACCTCCGTCGGCTCGTCCTGGGCCCGCACCAGCGCGGCCTCTGCCTGGCGGTCATGGCGCTTGGCTTCGCGTCGGAGCCGGTCGACAGCACGGTTGCGCGCCGTCGTGATGATCCAGCCCGCCGGACTCGGTGGGAGGCCGGCCTCGGGCCAGCGCTGCATGGCCACGACGAAGGCCTCCTGGACCGCTTCCTCGGCGACGTCGATGTCACCGAAGACGCGGGCCAGAGAGGCCACCGCTCGCCCGGACTCATGCCGGAACACCGCTTCGATCTCGGACCGGTCCGACGCCACCGGCCTCAGGCCTCGGGCTCCCCCTGGAAGGGCCGCACCTCGACCGGCTGGGCGCACGCCACCGTGGCCTTGGCCGCCCAAGCGAGCGCCTCGTCGAGGTCGGCGGCGTTGATGACCCAGAAGCCACCGAGCTGTTCCTTGGCCTCGGCGAACGGGCCGTCCGTCAGGAGGACCTCGCCGTCCTGCACCTGCACCACCGTGGCGCTCGTCGGCGGCTGCAGGCCGCCCCCGAAGACCCAAGCGCCCTTGGCCTGCAGCTCGGTGTTGAGCTCGGCGACCGCCTTGAACGCGGCCTGCATGTCCTCGTCCGACGGGTAGTTCTCCTGACCTTCCACGCCGTGCACAGCCAACAGGTACTCGGTCATGTCATCCCTCCTCGTCAGCGGGCACTCTGCCTGCCGCTCGCCCTTTACACGAAGTCCGACCCCGTGCATCGACAGACGCCGGAGGATATTTCTCCCGATGCGGGCGCGATACGGCACGTACCCGCCAGGCCGTATCGCGCCGGCAGCGGGGGTCAGGACTCGGGCTTGGGCGGCGGTGGGCGCCAGAACGCCGCCAGCAGCGCGGCGGCGCCGCCCGCCCCGAGCACCAGCGCGGCGAGGAGACCGCGCACGCCCGGCCGGTCGTCGAAGCCGATGGCCTGGTCGAGCGACCACTCCCCCGGCCCGATCACGGCGAGGAGCAGGCCGCAGAAGGTGAGGGTCATCACGTACTCCCAGCCCTCACCCGGGCGGAAGATGAAGAAACCGTTCTTGCGGTGGTTGATGATCCAGGCGACGAGCATGGTGCCGATCACCCCGGCGCCGGCGAGCGGCGTGAGCAGGCCCAGCACGAGCATGGCGCCCGCACCGAGCTCGACGACGCTGGCCACGAGGGCGTGCACGCGGCCCGGCTTCATACCGAGGCTCTCGAACCAACGGCCCGTCCCTGCCACCTTCCCGCCCCGAAACAGGTGGTTGTAGCCGTGGGCCAGGAACACCGCGCCGACCGCGAAGCGGAACGCGAGCAGTGCCAGGTTGACGGCGTCCTTGTCGCTCATAGCCAGGAGTTCTATCCCAGCAGGCGCTTGGAGATCACCACCCGCTGCACCTGGTTGGTGCCTTCGTAGATCTGGGTGATCTTGGCGTCGCGCATGTAGCGCTCGACCGGGAACTCCTTGGTGTAGCCGTAGCCGCCCAGCAGCTGCACGGCATCCGTGGTGACGGACATGGCTGCGTCCGACGCCATGCACTTGGCCATGGCGCCCGCCATGGTGAGCTCGGGATCGCCGCTGTCGACCATGGCGCAGGCGCGGTAGACGAGCGCTCGCGCCGCTTCGATCTTCATGGCCATGTCGGCGACCATGAACTGGAGGCCCTGGAACTCGGCGATGGGCTTGCCGAACTGCTGACGCTGGCGCATGTAGCCCACCGCGTAGTCGAGCGCACCCTGCGCGATGCCGACGGCTTGGGCGCCGATGGTCGGACGGCTGCGGTCGAGGGTCGCCATGGCGATGTAGAAGCCCCGCCCCTCCTCGCCGATGCGGTGTGATGCGGGGACGCGCACGTCCTCGAGGATGACCTCACCCGTGGGGCTTCCGCGCACGCCGAGCTTCTCTTCGAGCTTGCCGATGCGGAAGCCGGGCATCGTCTTCTCGACGAGGAAACAGCTCATGCCGCGGTGTCCCGCGTCCGGATCGGTCTTGGCGAACACCGTGTACGTGTCACTGATGCCTGCGTTGGTGATCCAGTACTTGCTGCCGTTGAGGATGTAGTCGTCACCGTCACGAACGGCCCGCGTCTTCATCGACGCCACGTCGGAACCCGCGTCGGGCTCGGAGAGGCAGTACGAGCACTGGATCTCGCCGGCCGCCACGCGCGGGAGGTACTGCTGCTTGAGCTCGTCGGATCCCCAGTTCATGACCGGGATCATCCCGAGCTTGGAGATCAGCACGATGAGGCTCGTCGACGCGCACACACGGGACAGCTCCTCGACCATCACCGCCTGGGTCACGTGGTCGGCCCCGCTCCCGCCGTACGCCTCCGGGATGCCGAGGGCGGGCAGCTCCATGGCCTTGACTGCTTCGAAGTTGTCCCACGGGTACTCGGCGTTCCGGTCGACCTCGGCGGCGCGAGGAGCGATCTTGTCCTCGCAGAACTGCCGCATCACACTTCGGAACTCGCGCTGGTCGTCGGTCAGGGAGAAAGCGTTTGTCACCCCGCCAGTCTGGCAGCCGGACGCGCGCTTCCCAGCCACGCGGCCAGGTCCTCAACGCCCATGGGACGGGCCCACAGGTACCCCTGCCCGAGGTCGCAGCCGAGGGTGCGGAGGCGGGCCTGCTGGACCGGTCCCTCCACCCCTTCGGCCACCGCCATCAGCCCCAACGCGTGGGCCAGGCGGATGACGCCCTCGACGATCGCCGCGTCCGCCTCGCTGTTCTCCATGCCGGCCACGAACGACCTGTCGATCTTGAGGGCGTCGATCGGATAGCTGCGCAGGTAGAGCAAGGACGAGTAGCCGGTGCCGAAGTCGTCGACGCTCAGGCGCACACCGAGCTCCTTCAGCTCCTGCAGCGCCACGCCCACGCGATCCGCGTCCTCGAGGAAGGCGGACTCTGTGAGCTCGAGCTCGAGGTGGGCCGGCTCGAGCTCGGACGCATCGAGCGCCCGCTTCACGACGGCAGCCACGTCGGTGGCCAGCTGGTGCACGGACAGGTTCACCGCAACGGTGAGGGGGCGCTCGGCATGAGCGCGGTTCCACGCCGCGGTGTCGTAGCAGGCGGTCAGCAGGACCTGCTCGCCGAGGGCGTGGATGAGACCCGACTCCTCGGCCACGGGGATGAACTCGTTGGGCGGGATGACCTTGCCGTCGCGGGTCCAGCGAGCCAACGCCTCGACACCCACGACGCCGTCGTCCGCCAGCGACATCACCGGCTGATAGTGGACGGTGATCTCACCGTGCTCGAGTCCCTTGCGCAGCGCCGCGGCCGCCTCCGCCCGCGCCGCGGTGCGGGCCCGGACCGCGGGGTCGAAGACCTCCCACCGGTTCCGGCCGCGCTGCTTGGCCTGGTACATGGCGGCGTCGGCATCGCGCAACAGCGAGTCGGCGGTGTCGGCGTTTCCCCGTCCCGACAATGCGATGCCGATGCTGGCGGTGACGCGCACGTGCACCCCTTCGGCACCGAAGGGAATGGAGGTGGCGGACACGAGGCGCTCGGCCAGGGTCGTGGCCTCCGCCTCGTCGACGACGCCCTCGCAGCACACGACGAACTCGTCGCCGCCGAGCGCGGCCACGGTGTCACCCGCGCGCACGGACGCATCGAGCAATCCCGCCACCGCCACCAGCACCTCGTCGCCGCCGTTCCGACCGAACGTGCGATTGATCGACTCGAAGTCGTCGAGGTCGAAGAACAACACGGCCAGTCCCGCGCCGCTGCGGCCCGCACGCGCCAGTGCCTGGTCGACGCGATCGAGGAAGAGCACGCGGTTGGGAAGATCGGTGAGGGGGTCGTGCAAGGCCTGGTGCAGCAGGGCGTCGGCGGCGACGGACCGCTCCGTGACATCGCGTGCGTTGATCACCATCGCCTCCACCGACGGCACGTCGAAGAGGTTCGTGAAGGTGGCCTCGAGGTTGCGGTAATCGCCGGCGGCGGTGCGGGCCCGGAACTGCACGGCCACGGGCGCACTGGGCGCGGCCATGGCGCGGTCGAAGGCGTCGGCCACCGCGGCGAAGTCGTCCTCGTGCACCGTCTCGGGGCTGGCCAGCCCGACCAGGTCGCCCGGGTCGTAGCCGAGGATGCGGGTGAGGGCGGGGCTGGCGTAGGTCAGGACGCCTTCGGCGTCGAACAGGGCGATGATGTCGGGTGCGTGCTGGACGAGGGCGCGGAACCGCTCACCCTCCTCGACGCGGGTTGGCATCCGCCGGTCCGCTTCGTGCAAGCGCCGAAGCGCTGCCGCTCGCACCACGACCACCTCTCCTGGCGACCATCGCCTGTCCATTGGCACGGTAGGACGACCGGGCCTCCCACGCCATCGTCCGTTCGGGCGGTTCGGCGACTTCCGCAGGGCCTAGTCCCCGATGGCCTCAGGCAGCGCTTGCGAGGTGCTCGAGCAGCAGCGGGTTGAAGCGGTCGGGGGCCTCTTCGCCGATCCAATGGCTCACGCCTTCGAGCACCTCGAAGCGGTACCGCCCCTGCACGTGACCGGCCGTCGCCTCGGCCGCGTCCCGTCCCAGGGCCACGTCGTTGTCGCTCCAGACGTACAACGTGGGCGTGGTGATGGGCTCCATGCCTTCGACGTCCCCGATCGACGCGGCCCGGTACCAGTTCAGCGCGCCGGTCATCGCGTAGCGCTGGGTGAGCACGCGCACGTACTCCTCGACGTCGTCGCCCTGCAGTCCGCTGGCGAGGAAGAGGTTGCGCAGACCGCCGCCGTCGTCGGCCAGGAACGCCTGCTCGGGGACCTCCGGCTGCTGGAAGAACTCCATGTACGAGGAGCGCTGTGCCTGGTCGCCCGTGCCGCCCCGGCCTCCACCCGCCGAGAGCGCTGAGGTGAAGGCGGCCGGGTGGGGCGTGGACGCGACCGTGAGCGTGCGCAGGCGGTCGGGATAGCGCCCCGCGGTCTGCCAGGCCACCGCCCCGCCCCAGTCGTGGCCCACCAGGTCGAACTGATGGCCGCCGAGCCAGTCCGCCACTGCGATCACGTCGGCCACGAGATGGCCGATGCGGTAGTGCTCGACCCCTTCCGGGCGCGCTCCTGGCGAGTAGCCCCGCTGGTCGAAGGCGACGGCCCGATACCCGGCCTCACCCAGCGCGGCCAGCTGGTGGCGCCAGGCCCACGACGTCTGCGGGAAGCCGTGCAGCAGGAGCACGAGGCGGCCGTCGGCCGGTCCGCTCGCCCGGGCGCTGAAGGTCATCTCCCCGACCGGGATCTCGATGGTGTCCATATCGCGCCGGACGCTATACCGCGGGCCGTCGGCGACCGATACGACAACGATGACGAACCGCACGCGCATTGCCGCGGCCGTGGTTGCGATCGTGGGCCTGACCGGCGCCTGTGGCGGGGGCGGCAGCAGTGACACCCATGCACCGCCGGCCGCCAAGATCGACCCCAACGCCAAGGGCTACATCGGCGGCCCCGTCAACGGGGCCAAGACCCAGGCGTCCAACCTCGACCAGCAGCAGCACCAGGTCGAGCAGCAGACCGGCGGCTGAGCCCCTGACCCAGCGGGCTCGCTCAGGTGACGTCGACGAGCTGACGCCAGTCGGACAGCCGCGTGGCGGCGTCGGCGGGCATCAGGCGCAGGGTCGTCTCGGGGACGCGGTCGGCGATGGCGCGCTGCGACCAGTACTCGTGGTGCGCGCCCTGGAACAGCGTTCGGCGGAACTCGACGAGCTCGCGCGGGGCCGCGGCGAGAAAGCCCCACACCGTGTAGGCCAGCTCCATGTCACCGATCACGGGCGCCCGGCCCCAGAGGGCAGCCCGCTTGAGGCCCACCGCCGCGCACCCGGCGACCGCGTCGTCGAGGTGCTCGTGCTCCGCCAGCTGCAGGCGGGGCGAGATGTGCCTGGCCAGCTTGAGGCCGAAGCCCTGATCGGGGCCCGGGCTGCCGAAGCGCCGGCCGTGGGGCGGACCGGTGTGGACCACCTCGCCGGGGCGGTCGGCGATCCAACGGTCGGGCACGGGCATGCGCTCGGCGGCCCGCACCTCGTCGGCGCGCGTCATGGGGACGAAGTCAGGTTGGGGCATCTGCTCGCAGGCTACTGGTCGGTGTTGCGCAGCAGCCCGTAGACGATCGAGTCGAAGAGGGCCTGCCACGACGCCTCGATGATGTTCTCCGACACGCCGATCGTCGACCAGGACCGCTCGCCGTCCGTCGTGTCGATGAGCACACGCGTGACGGCGGCCGTGCCCTTGGCCGTGTCGAGCACCCGCACCTTGTAGTCGGTGAGGTGCACGTGCTCGAGCGCGGGATACCGGCTGCCGATGGCCATCCGCAGCGCCTTGTCGAGGGCGTTGACGGGGCCGTTGCCCTCGGCCGTCGTGACGACGCGCTCGCCGCCGACGTGCACCTTGATGGTGGCCTCGGTGGTGAAGGCCCGGTCGCCGACCTCGTCGGTGATGACGCGGAAGGACTCGACCTCGAAGAAGTCGGGCTGCCACCCCGTGGCCCGGCGCATGAGCAGCTCGAGCGAACCGTCGGCCGCCTCGAAGTGGTAGCCCTCGTGCTCCAGGCGCTTGAGGGTCTCGACCACCTCGTTGAGGGCGGGACCATCGATGGCGATGCCGAGCTCCTTGGCCTTGAGCTGCAGCGTCGACTTCCCTGCCAGCTCCGACACCACGAACCGCGTGCCGTTGCCGACGAACGCCGGCTTCACGTGCTCGTACGCGTCCGGTCGGCGGGCGATGGCGCTCACGTGCAGGCCCGCCTTGTGGGCGAACGCCGACGACCCGACGTAGGGCGCCTGCGGGTTCAGCGGCATGTTGACCAGCTCGGCGACGTGGTGGGACACGGGTGTGAGCCGCTCGAGACGATCCTCGGGGATGGTGCGCACGCCCATCTTGAGCGTGAGGTTGGGGATGATCGTCGTCAGGTTGCAGTTCCCGGTTCGTTCGCCGTAGCCGTTGATCGTGCCCTGCACCTGCACCGCTCCGCCCCGCACACCGGCGAGGGCGTTGGCCACGCCCGCGCCTGCGTCGTCGTGCAGGTGGACGCCGACCTTGACGTCGGCGCCGAAGTGGGCGGTCACCTGGGTGACGATCTCCTCCACCTCGTGCGGCAATGACCCGCCGTTGGTGTCGCACAGCACGAGCGTCGACGCGCCCTTCATCGCTGCCGCTTCCAGCACGCGAAGGGCGAACTCCTGGTTGTGCTTCCAGCCGTCGAAGAAGTGCTCGGCGTCGTACATGACCTGCAGGCCCTGACCCCGGAGGAACTCGACGGAGTCGCCGACCATGGCCTCGCCCTCGTCGAGCGTGGTCTCGAGCGCTTCGAGCACGTGGTAGTCCCAAGCCTTGCCGACGATGCACACCGTCGACGTACCGGCCTCGATCAGGTGCTTGAGGGTGTCGTCGGAGTCGACCTTGCCCAGCTTGCGGCGCGTCGATCCGAAGGCGACGAGAGTGCTCGTGTCGAGCTGGAGCTCGGTGCGGGCGCGACGGAAGAACTCGTCGTCCTTGGGGTTGGCGCCCGGCCACCCGCCCTCGATCCAGTGCACGCCGAGCCAGTCCAGCTGCTCGGCCACGCGCAGCTTGTCGTCGACGGTGAGGGAGATGCCCTCGAGCTGACTCCCGTCCCGCAGCGTGGTGTCGTAGATCTCTACTGCCTCAGGTACGGACATGCTCGAGCCAATCCTTGTACTGGTCCACTTCTCCGCGGACGGTGGCGAAGTACGTCTCCTGCAACTTGCGGGTGATGGGGCCGGGCTCGCCGATCTCGCGATCGTCGATGGACCGGATGGGCACCACCTCGGCCGCGGTGCCGGTGAGGAAGGACTCGTCGGCCAGGTAGAGGTCGCTACGGAGGATGTTGCCGACCTGGACGTCGATGCCCATGTCGCGAGCGATGGCGAGCACCGAGCTCTGCGTGATGCCCTCGAGCGCGCCCGCCGTCACCGGCGGCGTGATGATGCGGCCGTGCTTGACGATGAAGATGTTCTCGCCCGTGCACTCACTGACGTACCCCTGGGGTGAGAGCAGGATGGCCTCGTCGTAGCCCGCCTTCAGCGCCTCGACCTTGGCCATCGAGGAGTTGATGTACATCCCCGTGCCCTTGGCCGCGGGCGGGATGGCGTTGGGGTCGTGACGCTGCCACGAGCTGATCTTCACCCGCACGCCGTGCTTGATGCCTTCGTCGCCGAGGTACGTGCCCCACGGCCACACCGCGATGGACACGTTGACCGGGCACGGCAACGGGTTGAGGCCCATCTCGCCATAGCCCAGGTAGACGAGAGGACGGATGTAGCACTCGTCGATGTCGTTGGCCCGCACCGTCTCCTTCACGCCCTCGACGATCTGCTCGACGGTGTAAGGCACGTCGATCATGAAGATCTTGGCGCTGTCGAACAGGCGCATGATGTGGTCCGTGAGCCGGAACACCGCACCGCCCTGCGACGTCGCATAGCAGCGGATGCCTTCGAACACCCCGCTGCCGTAGTGCAGGGTGTGGGTCAGGATGTGCACGTTGGCGTCGTCCCAGTCGACGAGCTTCCCGTCCATCCAGATCTTCTCGACCTTCTGCAACGGCATCTCTTGCGCCTTTCTTCTTTGACTAGATCAACATGGCGACGGCGTCGCCGATGTCGGACGTCGAGCCGGTGAACGAACCCGGGTCGGCGATGGCCTTGGTGATCCGGGCGGCGGCGTCCGCCTCGCCCAGGAACTCGAGCATGAGGGCCGCCGAGCGGATGGCGGCCAGTGGGTTGGCGGTGCCCGTGCCCGCGATGTCGGGCGCCGAGCCGTGCACGGGCTCGAAGAGCGACGGACCGGTGCGGGCCGGATTGAGGTTGGCGGACGCGGCCAGCCCGATGCCGCCGGCGACCGCCCCGCCCAGGTCGGTGAGGATGTCGCCGAAGAGGTTGTCCGTGACGATGACGTCGTAGCGCTGCGGTGACTCGACGAAGTAGATGCAGGCCGCGTCCACGTGGTTGTAGGCCGTCTCGACGTCTGGGAACTCCCGCGCCACCTCGGCGAAGGTGCGCTGCCAGAGGTCGCCGCTGAACGTCAGCACGTTGGTCTTGTGCACCAGCGTGAGATGGCGGCGCTCACGCGACTGCGCGAGCTCGAAGGCGAACCGGATGCAGCGCTCCACGCCCATGCGCGTGTTCACCGAGCCCTGGGTGGCGATCTCCTGCGGCGTTCCCTTGCGCAGGAACCCGCCCTCGCCCGCATAGGTGCCCTCGGTGTTCTCGCGGATGACGACGAAATCCAGCTCGGGCGGGCGGATGAAGGGCCGCAGGTTGACGTAGAGGTCGAGCTCGAACCGCATGCGCAGCAGCAGCCCCCGCTCGAGGACCCCCGGTGGCACCTCGGGCGTGCCCACCGCCCCCAGGAGGATGGCCTCGTAGCCCCGGAGCTCGTCGAGCACCGAGTCCGGGAGGACCTGGCCCGTGCGCATGTAGAGGGCGCCGCCGAGGTCGTAGTCGAAGGTCGACAGCTCCACCGCAGTGGCGCGGACGACCTTGAGGGCCTCGGCGATCACCTCGGCGCCGATCCCGTCTCCGGGGATCACGGCCACTCGGTGGGGCAAGACATGCTCCTCTGCTGAGCTTCGGTCTGAGAAATGAAAAACCGCCCACATTGTGGACGGTCGGAAGCGCACACGGGTGTCCGCGTGCGCTACGGAATGGCGATTACCTGGTGGGCGGTCACAGCTCTCCTAGTGTCACGCACCGGTCGGTGCCCCGTCAAACGATTCGCAGCGTCCTGCGCGTCCGCGGGCGGATCGGCGCCCTAGCGCCAGACCCGGAGGTCGTCGTCCCCGACCAAGGGAGTCGACCCCGCCCGTCCGAGCCAGCGGCCCAGGGCGAGGGTGCCGAGGATCGACGTCACCCACCACACGAGCAGCACTGACACGACGGTCACGCGGCGTTCCTATCCAACTCGATCGGGGTGAAACCTCACGGTGGGATGATGACTGATTCCGGCTGCGTGATGGCGGATTTGGGTGGGTAGCCTGCCGAGCATGAGCGAGACCCAACTCTCGCGCTCCGCCCACGAGCGCCTGCAGGCCGAGCTCGAGCAGCTCACGACGCACGGACGGGTGGACGTGGCCCGCCGCATCGAGGCAGCTCGCGCCCTTGGTGACCTGTCGGAGAACGGCGACTACCACGCGGCCAAGGACGATCAGGGAAAGATGGAGGCCCGCATCCGCCAGCTCGAGGCCCTGCTCAAGACGGCCACCATCGTCGAGGAGGGAGCGACCGGCGACGTGATCGGCACGGGATCGGTCGTGGGCCTGCGCTACGAGGGCGACGACGACGTGGAGCGCTTCCTCATCGGGTCGATCGAGGAGCGGCGCGACGACGTGGGTGTGGTGTCGCCCGGGTCGCCTCTGGGCCAGGCCCTCCTCGGCCATCGGGCCGGCGAGACGGTGGAGTACGACGCTCCCAGCGGCACCCTCAAGGTCGAGATCGTCGAGATCGGCGGCTGAGCCGGCTCAGGCCGCGGTCTCTTCGGGTTGCCGGCACGACGGGTGACCACAACCGTGGTCGATGGCCGGCTGGGTGACGGCGTGCGTGCCGCTCGCGGTTCGGATGGTCGCCCACGCGATCACCGCCCCGACCAGGCACAGCGCGGCGCCGACGCGTGCCGCCCGCGGGAACCCGTGGGCGAACGCGCCCTGGTCGGCCGCGGACGCGTGCAGCCCGGCCAGCCGGGGCAGCACCGCGACCGCCAGCAGCCCGGCCGCCCGCGCCACCGCGTTGTTGAAGGCTGAGCCGACGCCGAGGTGGCGGTCTTCGACCGCACCGAGCACCGCCGAGGTGAGCGGCCCGACGGTGATGCTGAGCCCGAGGCCGAAGACGATGACCGCCGGCAGCACCGTGCCGACGTACCCGCTGCCCGGACCGATGCGCCCGAGCAGGAGCAGGCCCGACCCGACGACGACCGGTCCGACCGTCATGGGCAGGCGGGGTCCGATGCGGCCGGTCAGGCGCCCGATCCGCGCCGAGAGGGCGAACATGATCACGGTCGCCGGCAGCAGGGCCGCGCCCGACTCGGTGGGTGAGTACCCCAGCACCTCCTGGAGCAGCAGCACGAGCAGGAAGGTGACGCCGCCGAAGGCGGCATAGACCGCGAGCGTCACCAGGTTGGCGCCGGTGAACTGCAGCGAGCGGAAGATGTCGAGGGGCAGCATCGGATGCGTGCGGGCCCGCTCGATCAACACGAAGGCCCCGAGCGCGACCACACCGAGGACGACGGACGGGGTGTTGGCCTCGATGAGCCCGTAGGCCACGGCCCCGAGGCCGATCCCGACCACCACCGCACCGGGCACGTCCGGCGTTCGCACCGTCTCGGCCTCGTCGCGCGTCTCAGGGACGTGGCGCCGTGTGATGACGATCGCGATGGCGGCCAGGGGGACGTTGATGAGGAAGACCCAGCGCCACGAGACGGCGGTGATGAGCCACCCGCCGGCGAACGGTCCGACCGCGCTGGCGATCCCGGCCAGTCCGGACCAGGCGGAAATGGCCGTGGCCCGGTCCTCGGCCACGAAGACGGCGGAGATGATGGCCAGGCTCTCGGGGACGAGCAGGGCCGCACCGATTCCCTGGACGGCGCGGGCGGCGATGAGGGCGCCGATGCTCGGAGCGGCGGCGCACGCGACCGACGCGACGGTGAAGACGACGAGGCCGATCTCGAACACCCTTCGCCGGCCGTAGAGGTCGCCCAGCGAGCCGCCGAGCAGCAGCAGAGCCGACAAGGTGACGAGGTAGGCGTCGACCACCCACTGGAGGCCCCGCAGCCCGGCGTCGAGGTCCCGCGCGATGGCGGGGAGAGCCACGTTGACGACCGTCGAGTCGAGGAAGGCGATCCCCGACCCGAGGACGGTGGCCAGGAGCACCCACCGAGCGGCGGGCGTCCCGTACTTGATCTGTGTCATTCGCTCGCTCGCAAGCGTCGGTTCGGGATGTCCCCTATTCGATCAGTTCCACGGGCGTCACGGTGATCTCGCTGACGTCGTCGCCGCGCAGCACACCGATGACGAGGCTCGCGCCGATGGCGTCGCCGATCATGCGCCGCTGCAGATCACCGGCGCTGTCGACCGGCGCGCCGTCGAGCGACACGATCACATCGGTCGGACACAGGCCCGCACGCGCAGCCGGACTGTCCTCCACCACGTCGATGACGCCGATGCCCGCGTCGCGCCCGATCCGGTCCACCAGGCGCGGCGGCAGCGGCCGGCGACCGCCGACGATGCCGATGTAGGCCCGCCGGAACCGTCCCTCGCTCATGAGGGCACCGATGATGCGGCGGGTCGTCGCGTTGACGGGGACGGCGAGGCCGAGGCCCCAGCCCGCGACCGCGGTGTTGATGCCGACCAAGCGACCGCGCCCGTCGACGAGCGCTCCTCCTGAGTTCCCGGGGTTGAGGGCGGCGTCGGTCTGGATCACGTTCTCGACGATGCGCGACGCGCCGCTGGTGCGGGTGGGGAGCGAACGGCCGAGCGCGCTCACGACGCCCGCCGTCACCGAACCGGCCAGACCCATGGGGTTGCCGAGCGCCACGACCAGCTGGCCGACGCGCAGGACGTCGGCGTCGCCGAAGGTGACGGGCGTGAGGTCGCCCCCAGCCACCCGCACCACGGCCAGGTCCGACAAGGCGTCGGTCCCGACGATGGTGAGCTCGAGCTCACGTCCGTCGATGAACGCCGCTGTGCCCCGCCGGGCGCCGTCCACCACGTGGGCCGACGTCACCAGGTAGCCGTCGGGTGTGATCACCACTCCCGAGCCCGCGCCCTCGCCGCGCGGTCCGGCACTGCGGCCGACACGGAGGCTGGCCACCGAAGGACTGACCGACTCGGCCACCGTGACCACGACGTTGCTGTAGGCGTCGAGCGCTCCGTCATTGGCTCGCTCGCCAACCCCGTGCTCGCTCGCGGTGTCATTGGCTCGCTCGCGAAGGTCGTGCTCGCTCGCGCTGGCCGTTGTCACAAGGACGTGGGGCCTTCGGCCCGCACCTTCTCCACGTGGGTGAGGGCGTCCTGCAGGTCGGCGATCCAGTCGGCCTGGTGCTGCCCGACGAGCCGCACGCACCACGCAAGGGCCTCGCTGCGGCTGCGCGCGACACCGCCCTGCACCAGGGTGTCGAGCACCGTGCGCTCGGGCATGCGCAGCCGGGTCATGACCGGCACGTTGAGGGTCGTGAACAAGCGGCGCACCTCGCCCACCGACGCGCCCCACGACACGGTGCGGCCGAACAGGCCCTGCGCTTCGTCCGCGATGGCCATCCGGGCCTCCCGCGTCTCCTCCCGGAAGCGCTTGATCCGGGCGACACGGGCGGTGTCGGCGCTCGCGCCCTCCGGGACAGCGGGCTCGTCGAGCGGGCCCGTCACCAGAATCTCGTCGTCGTCCACCTGGACGTCAGGGGGTCCCTGGAACCACCCGTCCGGCAGCCGTCCGGCGAAAAAGCCCTGCACCTCGTCCTGCGTGGACCGTTTCCGTGGTGTCATGCAATGGAGATTACATAATTACAGAGTGCTCGCGCGGTGCGAACTTCTGCAAACCCCTTGATCCCGGCAATTCGGCGCGCGATGGTCGCAGCGAACCTGCCCAAGCAAACGAGCAGGAGGAGCTCCCCTTGTCCCAGCAGATGCACGACTTCCACACCGGAACCCGGGTACAGGTCCGGAACCGGTTCAACCAGCACTGGGCGTCCGGCTTCGAAGTGGCCGACGTCGCCGAGGACCATCCTGCGTACCGCCTCCGTCGGCTCTCCGACAACCGGGTCTTGCCGGGGTCGTTCGAGGAAGAAGAGGTCCGCCCGGAGGACTGAGCGCGGGTCGTAACGTCAGTGCATGGCTGACGCTGACGGCCCACAGCTCCCACCCGGCCGGCGCGTCGCCCTGCGCGGCCGGGGCACGACGTTCATCCGCGAGATGGAAGGGCCGAGCGGCGCGCCGACGCTGTTGCTGCTGCACGGGCTCGGTGTCAGCGCCGACCTCAACTGGTTCCGCTGCTACGACGCGCTCGGTCGCCACTACCGCGTCGTCGCCATGGATCACCGAGGTCACGGTCGCGGCATCCGCTCGAGCCGCCCGTTCCGCTTGGCCGACTGCGCCGACGACGCGGCCGCGCTGGCCGACGAGCTCGGCATCGAACAGTTCATCCCGGTCGGTTACTCGATGGGCGGCCCGATCGCGCAGCTGGTGTGGCGCCGACATCCCGACCGGGTCGCCGGCTTGGTGCTGTGCGCAACGGCGCGCAGCTTCACGCCCCGGCGCGCGTCCGATCGCCTGCTGCTCACCAGCCTCCTGGGGATGTCGGCTGCCGCGCGCGTCACGCCGTCGCAGATCCGCAGCCAGGTCATGGGCCGCGTCCTCCGCGGACGCATGCAGAGCACGCCTCTCGGACGGTGGGCCGGACGCGAGGTGCAGCGGGGCGACCAGGCCGCCATCCTCCAGGCCGCGTGGGCGGTCGGGAGCTTCGACAGCCGGCGGTGGATCACCGATGTCGACGCACCTGCGGCCGTCGTCGTCACCGTGCACGACCAGCTCGTGCCGGCGTGGCGGCAGTTGAAGATGGCCAGCGCCATCCCGGGCGCGACCGTGCACCGGGTGATGGCCGACCACGGCGCGTGCGTGCTCGCTCCTCAGGTGTTCGTCCCCGGGCTGCTGGACGCGTGCCGCTCGATCAGCCAGCGCCTGCCGTCCACCGCCCGTTCCTGAAGCGAACCCAGTTGAGGACGGCGCGCGTGGTCATCCACGCGAGGAGGCCGGCCCAGATGCCGGCGATGCCCAACCGGTGCCAGCGGAGCACCGCGACCGCGAACGGCAGGAACACGACCAGCCCGCCGACCGTGACCCACTTCACGTAGGCGAAGTCCGACCCGCCCATCAACACGCCGTCGAGCACGAACGTGACCGCACCGGGGAGTTGCATCACCGCGAGGACGGCGAGGGCGACGGCGGCTCGCGACGCGACGGCGGCGTCGGCGGTGAACAGGTGCGGCAGCAGTGGCGCGGCGGCCAGCAGCACCACCGCGATGCCGGCCCCCACCAACACGCCGAGACGCACCAGCCGGCGTCCGGTCGCATCGGCTTCGGCGTTCCCGGCGCCGCCCAACTCGGTGCCGATGATGGCCTGGGCCGCGATGGCGAGGGCATCGACCACCAGGGCGAGGAGGACGAAGGTCTGATGGGCGATCTGGTGGGCGGCGAGGGTCACCGCGCCGACACGTGCCGCTGACGCGGTCGCCAGGGTGAGGACGGCGAGCAGCGCGGCGGTGCGCACGAGCACGTGGCGACCCACCGCCAGCAGGCGGCGCAGCTCCTCGCCGACCGGTCGCAGCGTCGTGCCGGCGCCGGTGATGCGCGCTCCGCACAGGCGCAGGAACCACGCCGCGGCCAGCAGCTGCGCGACGAGGGTGCCCCACGCCGAGCCGGCCACGCCGAGGTCGAACCCGTAGACGAGCACGACCTCGAGCACGACGTTGACCAGGTTGGCCACCAGTACGACCAGCAGCGGCGAGCGGGTGTCGGACAGGCCGCGCATGTAGCCCTGGGCCGCGAAGGCCACGAGCACCGCCGGCATCCCGGCCGCGCTGATGTGCAGGTACGTGGTGGCCGCGTCGGCGATGGCGCCGTGCCCGCCCAGGGCCGACGCGAGCGGTCGCGCCGTCGCCGCCACCAACGCGGCCATGGGCAGGCCGATGAAGGCGCACAGCCAGAGGGCCCGGGCACCGGCGCGCGCTGCGCCCGCGTCGTCGCCCCGACCGGTGAGAAACGCGACGCGCGTCGTCGTCCCGAATGAGAGGAAGTTGCAGACCCACAGCAGCGTGGTGAGAACGGTCGTGGCGAGGGCGAGGCCGCCGAGGGGCACGGTGCCGAGTCGGCCCACGATGGCCGTGTCCACCAGCAGGTACAGGGGCTCGATGGCGAGGGTGCCCAGCGCCGGGACGGCGAGGGCGAGAATGCGCTTGTCGCGCTCGTCGAGCGGTGCTCGCTGCAATTTCACTCGAGCGCTCCGCCGCTCACTGCCACCCGAGCGCCTCCTCCACTTGGCGGGCCGCGGCCACCACCGCCTTGGCGTAGCGCTTGCCGGGCGCCCGCGTCGTGCGCTCGACCGGCCCGGACACCGACACCGCGCCGAACACCCGACCGTCGTGCACCACAGGCGCACTCACGGATGCAACGCCCTTCTCGCGCTCCTCGACGCTCTCGGCCCACGGACCTTCGCCGCGGAACACCCGCCCGGCCGAACCTCGGCTCAGCGGGAGGGCCGCCCCGACGGGAACGATGGTGCGCAGGCTGTGGGGCGACTCGATCGACGCCACGCACACGCGCACGTCACCCCGGCGAACGTAGAGCTGGGTGCTCTCCCCCGTCGTGTCGCGCAGCTCCTCGAGGGCGGGCCGGGCCGCCGACGCGAGGGACGGCGCGGCGAGGCGGACGCCCCATCCGTAGCGGCCCTCACCGTCGCGCTGCACCAGGCCGTGGGTCTCCATGGCCAGGGCGATGCGATGCACCGTCGCCTTGGGCAGACCCGTCGTCGCGACCAGCTCCGACAGTGGCAACGGGCCCTTGTCGAGGGCGTCGATGATCGCCACCGCCTTGTCGAGCACCCCGATGCCGCTTACACTCTGGTCCACGAGCTGAGATTATCGTTCCACTATGTGAGACAGCAAGAGGCAGCAAGAACCAGCAGGTCGATGAGACCCACGCCCCCTCCCGACTTTGCGGGACTTTCTCGCGAATAGTCCGGGAAACCCACGCAAAGTCGGAGCGGGTGGACGGCAAAGGACACAGAGGACGCGATGGCGAAGACACTGAGCGAGAAGATCTGGGACCGGCACGTGGTGCGGTCGGTCGAGGGCGAGCCCGAGCTGCTGTTCATCGACCTGCACCTCGTGCACGAGGTCACGTCCCCGCAGGCCTTCGACGGACTGCGTCTGGCGGGGCGGACGGTGCGGCGGCCCGACCTGACGCTGGCGACGATGGACCACAACGTGCCGACCACCTTGAGCTTGGGCGAGCCCGTGCGCGACCCCATCTCCCGCAGGCAGATGGAGGTGCTCTCGGCCAACTGCGCCGAGTTCGGTGTCCCCCTGTATCCGATGGGTGACAGGAACCAGGGCATCGTCCACATCATCGGCCCGGAGCAGGGGTTCACCCAGCCCGGCATGACGATCGTGTGCGGCGACAGCCACACCTCGACCCACGGTGCCTTCGGTGCCCTCGCCATCGGCATCGGCACCAGCGAGGTCGAGCACGTGCTCGCCACCCAGACGCTGCCGCAGCGCCGGCCTGGCACCATGGCCGTGACCGTCGACGGTGAGCTGCCGGCCGGCGTCACCGCCAAGGACGTGATCCTCGGCATCATCGGCCGCATCGGCACCGGCGGCGGCATCGGGTACGTGATCGAGTACCGCGGGTCGGCCATACGTGCGCTCTCCATGGAGGGACGCATGACGGTCTGCAACATGTCGATCGAGGGAGGGGCGCGCGCTGGGATGGTGGCGCCCGACGACGTGACCTTCGCCTACCTCGAGGGACGACCCCACGCGCCGACGGGCCCAATGTGGGAGCAAGCGCTCGACGACTGGCGCTCGCTCGTGACAGACGACGGCGCGACGTTCGACAAGGACGTCGCCATCGACGCCGCGTCGCTCGAGCCCCATGTCACGTGGGGCACCAATCCCGCCCAGGTGGTGGCCATCGATGGTGTCATCCCCTCGCCCGACGACTTCCTGGAAGCGTCCGAGCGCGAAGCTGCCGCGCGCGCCCTGGCCTACATGGACCTGCGGGCGGGGACGCCGATGCGCGACGTCCCGGTGGACACGGTGTTCATCGGCTCCTGCACCAACGGCCGCATCGAGGACCTGCGGGCCGCGGCCGCCGTGCTCGAGGGCAGACACGTGCGGGACGGCATGCGCGCCCTCGTGGTCCCCGGTTCCATGCGGGTCAAGGAGGTGGCCGAGGGCGAAGGGCTCGACAAGGTGTTCACCGCCGCCGGGTTCGAATGGCGCGACGCCGGGTGCTCGATGTGCCTGGCGATGAACCCCGACAAGCTGGCGCCGGGCGAACGGGCTGCGTCCACGTCGAACCGCAACTTCGAGGGGCGGCAGGGACCCGGCGGCCGCACCCACCTCGTCTCCCCCGCCGTCGCCGCCGCCACCGCGGTGGCCGGACACTTCGCCACACCGGAGGACCTCTGATGGACGCCGTTCGTGTCATCACCGGGACGGCGGCGCCGCTGCGGCGGTCCGACGTCGACACCGACCAGATCATCCCAGCGGAGTGGCTCAAGCGGGTCGAGCGCACGGGCTTCGGCGAGGGCCTGTTCTCGGCCTGGAAGAAGGACCCCGACTTCGTCCTCAACCGCCAGGACTACCGCGACGCGTCCATCCTCGTCGCCGGCCCCAACTTCGGCACCGGCTCGTCGCGCGAGCACGCGGTCTGGGCGCTGCAGGACTTCGGCTTCCGCGCCGTGATCTCGCCCCGCTTCGCCGACATCTTCCGCACCAACTGCACCAAGGTCGGGCTCGTCCCCGTCCAGGTCGACGCGGCCGTCGCCGAGGCGCTCATGGCCGCCGTCGAGGCCGACCCCGACCTGGTGGTGACGGTCGACGTCGAGGCACGCATGGTGTGGGCCGAGCAGGTGGGCATCGAAGCACCGTTCCCCCTCGACGACTTCACCCAGATGCGGCTGCTCGAAGGTCTCGATGACGTGGGCCTGACCATGCGTCACACCGATGCCATCGACACCTTCGAAGCGGGCCGCTCGGCCTGGCTGCCGACCACCACTGGGTGAGCCGACCAGCAACCGGCTGTTCTCACTCCCGACACACGAACGTGACGTAGAAGAGACAGCGCGTCGTTACGTTCCGGGTCACTCCCTGCCGCTTCGGTCGAATCCGGGAGCGGGAGGAGGTGACAACTCATGCAAACGAACCAGCACGCAATCCCTTTGCGTCTGCTGCTCCGCCTCGGCGCCGTTGGTGCGACCGCGTGCATCGGCTTCCTGTTGATGGGCGCGCGTGCCGACGCCCAGGTCCAGATCGCCGAAAGCAAGACGACGATTTCGAACGAGGGGACGGCATCGGCAGACACCGGCAACAACTCGGGCATCGGCAACGACTCGGTGAACGAGACCTCGAACACCCAGACTGCGAGCCCCGATGACGGCTCCCTTCCGAACATCTCCGACGAGGAGAACGACTCGGACGGGACCGCGAGCCTCGAGACGGGTTCGGCGACAGCGGTCGGCAACGCAACGCACACCGTTGCGGTACAAACCCTCGGCCCTGACACCACCGTCACACCGCTCCCCGCGTCAGCGGGCATCGACAGCGCTGCGCCATCCTCGGCTTCGATCGTCGACGCGGTCCTTCCTCAGGGAGGAACCACGGCGAGGGGCGACGTCGCCGCGGCCACACCCCGACCCGGGCCAGTGTCGACCGGCGACACGCCCGGGACCGGCCAAGCAGCAGACGGTTCGTCCATTGCAGGAACACCCATCGCGACCGTTCCTGCAGCCAGCGCAAGCTCGAGCTCGCTCGTCCCCGAGACCAGCAGCGGCATCGACAACGCGACCGCGCCCGCCGCGGCCGCTCCTGCCACAGCACCCCGGGACAACAGCATCCTCGGCGCCGTGTCCGGCGCCGGTCCACCTCCCGGCCTGGCCACGACCACGCAGTCCATCAGGATCAGCAACGACGGTGACGCCGACGCCAACACGGGCGGCAACGATCTCGTCGACGGCGACATCCTGACGGGCGACGCGCTGGCCATGGGCAACCAAGCCGGCTCCACCGTCCTGCAAGCCGCGGCGGCGACAGGCGATCTCGCTCTGATCGACCAAGCCGCTCGAGTGGGCAACGACGGAGACGCGGTGGCATCGACCGGTGACAACGCTGCCGACAGCGGCGACGTCACATCCGGCAACGCGTCAGCTCAGGGCAATGTGTCGTCGACGTCAGCGGAGCAGCGCATCGCCGCCGACACAACAGACAAGCAGCTCGACCAGCGCCTCGGCGCCGCCAACCACGGCGGTGCTGCGGCCCTCACGGGCGACAACTCGGTGGCCGCAGGCGAGGACGGTGAAGTGACCATCTCCACCGGCACCGCCGACGCCATCGGCAACCTGGCCAGGGTCAGGATCGGCCAGCAGGCATGAAACGCCGCTGCGCTCTCGAGGGGCCTCGTGTCCCTCGAGAGCGCAGCCTCCGCGACAGAGAGCGTCAGTCGATGGTGCGGACGAGCAGCATCGAGACCACTGCGCACCACATGATCCACGCCATCAGGAACTGCAGGGGCACCGCCATGCCTTCATCACTACCCGGCCGGGCAAGCAGCGAACCTTCGCCGGGGCCGGATGTGAGCACGGTCCCGCTCGTCGGTAGGCTCGGCCCATGACCGAGGTCGCTGCTCCCACCTCCAGCGTCGTCGCCAATTGGCGCCAGGTCCTGCGCACCGGCAACCCGCCCGAGGGCCGGCTCGACCCGGTGTCGCGCTGGCTCGTGCTGACGCGCGCGGCCGTGCTGCCCATGACCCTCACCGCCGGACTCGTTGCCGGCCTGCTGGCGGTCGGCGACGACGGGTTCCGCCCTGCCCTGCTCGTGCTGGCAGTGGTCGGCATCGCCCTGGCCCACATGTCCAACAACCTGATGAACGACCTGGCCGATGCCGACGTCGGGTCTGACACGGCGAGCTACCCGCGCGCGTTGTACGCGCCGCACCCGATCCTCTCGGGGATGATCACGCGCAAGGGACTGGCCGCGGCCGCCCTGTTCGTCAACCTGCTCGACCTCGCCATCATGCTCGTGCTCTTCACCCAGCGGGGGTGGCCGGTCGTGGCCTTCGCGGTCGCGGGCTTCGCGCTCAGCTTCGCCTACACCGCCCCGCCTCTCCGCCTCAAGAAGCGCGGCCTGGGCGAGCTCGACGTGCTGCTGGTGTGGGGCCCGCTGATGGTTGGCGGCACGTACTACGCCGCCGTCGGGCACCTGCCGTGGGAGATCGTCGTGGCCTCGATCCCCTATGCCCTCCTGTGCACGACGGTGCTCATGGGCAAGCACATCGACAAGGCACCGTGGGACGAACCCCAGGGCATCAAGACGCTGCCCGTGCTGCTCGGTGAGGCAGCCAGCCGCCGTGTCACGCAGGCGATGATGGCCAGCTTCTACGCGACGGTCGTCGTGGCCGTCGCCATCGGCGCGCTGCCGTGGCCCTCGCTGCTCGCGCTCGGCGCGCTGCCCGCGCTGCGCAAGGTGTGGCAGGCCTTCGGCAGGCCCCGACCCGAGCGGCCGCCCCGCAACTTCCCGGTGTGGCCCTTGTGGTTCGCGCCCATCGCCTTCTTGCATACGCGCCGGGCCGGCGCGCTGCTCGTGCTCGGCCTGGCCGTCGCCGCCGTCTTCCGCATCCGCTGAGCTCGACCGGCTCAGCATTGCCGGGGCGGCACCGTCGATGTCGTGACCAGCCCCGCAGGCGGCCGCGTGACGACCGTGGACGATGCGGGAGGCGCAGACGTGGCCTGACCGAGGAACCGCGCCACGACCTGGCGGGCCTGGGGCTGCTGCACGCGCAGGATCGACGCCCGCTGCCCGCCGAGGGCCACGTGGTCGAAGACGGCGGGCACCGTCTGCATCTGCACGGTGCTGGGCACGAGCGTGCGGAACCGCCTGGCGAGCTGCTCGATGTCGCCGGTCGAGAGCGCTCTGTCGAAGCGGACGTTGTGCGTACCAGTCGTGACGAGGTGGTGCACCGTCACCGGATTCCGGACCTTGCGGACCTTGGCCAGCACCCGTCGGAGGAAGTCCTGCTGGCGCTCGATGCGGTCGAGGTCACCGGCGCCACCAGCCCGCCATCTCCCACCGACCAGCGTCTCGTAGTGGCGACTGCGCACGTAGGACAGGGCGGCGCTTCCATCCAACGCGACGCAACCGGCTCGATCCACCTGCAGCCCTGACACCAGGTCGCGCGCCGGTGTCGGGAAGTAGACGGTGACCCCACCGATCGCACCGACGATGTCGCGGAAGCCGGCGAAGTCCACCTCGATGTAGTGGTTGATGGGGATCCCGAGCGCGGCCCGCACCGTACGCACGAGGTTGTCGGGTCCCCGCTCGAAGGCGGTGTTGATGCGGTCGACGCCTCCCGATGCGATGGGCACATAGAGGTCCCGCGGGATGGACAGCATGGCGGCACGACCGTGCTTGGGATCGATGCGCAGCACCATCATGGTGTCGCTGCGCTGGCCCGCGACGGTGCCGAAGCTGGCGGCCTCGTCGGCCACCGCCTGGCGGCTGTCCGATCCGACGACGAGCACGTTCATGGCGGCGCCCGCCTGGGTGTCCTCGCAGGAGCCGCAGGCGATGCGGGGGATGTGCCCGAGCTGCACGGTGCCGTAGACGATGGCCGCGCCGAACCCGAACACCAGCGCGCCCATACCGACGCACAAGACGATCAGGATTCGCTTCCCCAGAGACTTCGAAAGCTAGGGGTTGACAGGTTTCCAAACCCAATTCATGATCCCTAATGGTGTTAGAGAACCCGACACGCGATAGGCGAGCCGAGCGCCACGAAGCCACCAAGGCCGAGATCCTGGCGGCGGCGTGGGAGCTGGTCCGGGCCGAAGGCCTTGCCGCCTTGTCGCTGCGGGACGTGGCCCGCACGGTCGGGATGCAGGCGCCTTCGCTCTATCAGTACTTCGACTCGAAGCACGCGATCTACGACGCCATGTTCGCCCAGGGATACCGCGAGCTGTCGGGCCATCTGGCGATGCAGCTCGACCAGCACAAGGACATCCGGGTATGGCTCAAGCGCCGGGCTCGGCTCTTCATCGACTTCTGCGTGGAGGACCCGGCCCGCTACCAGCTGCTCTTCCAGCGGACCATCCCGGGTTTCGAGCCGTCCCCTGAGTCCTACGCCCTCGCTGTCGAAGCGCTGACCCAGACCCGCGCCGAGCTGGGCAAGGTCGGCCTCACCGACCCGGCACACATCGACCTGTGGACGGCGCTGATCACCGGGCTCACCGATCAGCAGATCTCCAACGACCCGGGTGGCGAGCGATGGCTGCGGCTCATTGACGACGTCGTCGACATGCTCCTCGACCATCTCGACAAGAGGAAGCGGAGGCGCAAATGAACCACGCCGAGGCCATGGGCCTGGCCGCGACCGAGTACGACCGGCTCATCGCCGTCGTCGACAAGCTCGGTCCGGACGACTGGCACCAGCAGACCGACAACGACCTGTGGGACGTCCGGGCCATGCTCGGGCACGTCCTGGGGACGATGGACAGCAACGCCAGCGTCGAGGAGGCGATGCGCCAGCGGGCGGCGGCGGGCGAGGCGGCAGCAGCCGGGGGCGGCCATTTCATCGACGCGCTGAGCGCGCTCCAGGTCGAGAAGCACGCCGCACTCTCCCCCGCCGAGATGGTCGACCGGCTCCGGGCGATGGCACCCCAGGCCTTGCGGGGCCGCAGCAACATGCCTCCGGAGGTGTTGGCCACGTCCATGACGCCGGGGCCGCCGTTCGTGGGCGAATGGACGCTGGGCTTCCTCATCGACGTGATCTACACGCGTGACACGTGGATGCACCGAATCGACCTGTGTCGCGCCACCGGCCACGAGCTGGTTCTGACGGAGGACCACGACGGCCGCATCGTCGCGGACGTCGTGGCCGAGTGGGCCCGAACCCACGATCTGCCGTTCACCCTGGTGCTGGCCGGACCGGCCGGCGGCACGTACACCTCTGCTGATCTGCCTGCTCCGCCCGGCGGTGGCGACAGCGGGGAGCACCTGGGGCTCGACGCCGTCGAGTTCTGCCGGATCCTTTCAGGCCGGGGTACCGGCTCCGGCCTGCTCGCACAGGGCGTGCCCTTCTGATGGGAAACCACAGTCACCGAGATCAGCGACCGCATCTATCGCCTTTCGACGGTCATCCCTGACGCAGGGATGAACTTCAACCAGTTCCTGATCGACCCGTTGGAGTAGCCGCCTCAGGACGGGTCGAGCCCCAGGCGGTTGACGGCTCCGAGCACGGCGCGCAACGACGCAGTGAGTATCGATTCGTCGAGCCCGACACCCCAGCGCACCGTGCCGTCGGCGTCGCGTGCCTCCACGTAGGCGGCGGCGGTCGCCTCACTGCCCGCACTGACCGCGTGCTCGGCATAGTCCAGCACCTCGACGTCGATGCCCAGCCCGCTGCGCAGCGCGTGCACGAACGCGGCGATGGGACCGTTGCCTTCCGCGTTCACCGTGCGGTGCTCGCCGCCCACCAGCAGCTGCGCGGTCACCGACGCGCCCGACTCATTGGTGGTCGTCTCGTACGACAGCAGGCTGATGCGCGGGTCATCGGGTAGGTACTCGGTCGTGAAGGTGGACCACATCTCGGTGGGCATGATCTCGGTGCCGGTGTCCTCGGCGATGTGCTGGATGGCGCTCGAGAACTCGATCTGGAGGCGCCGGGGCAGGTCGAGCCCGTGCTCGGCCTTCATGATGTAGGCGACGCCGCCCTTGCCGGACTGGCTGTTCACCCGGATCACGGCCTCGTAGGTGCGGCCGACGTGCTTGGGGTCGATGGGCAGGTACGGCACGCCCCACGTGTCGTAGTCATCGGGGAGGGCCTCGAAGCCCTTCTTGATGGCGTCCTGGTGGGAGCCGGAGAACGACGTGTACACCAGGTCGCCGACATACGGATGGCGCAGGTGCACCGGCAGCCGGTTGGCGTATTCGGCCACCCGACGCAGCGCGTCGATGTCGCTCATGTCCAGCTCAGGGTCGACGCCCTGGCTGAACAGGTTCATGGCCAGGGTGATCACGTCGACGTTGCCCGTGCGCTCGCCGTTGCCGAACAGCGTCCCTTCGACGCGGTCCGCGCCGGCCATGACGCCGAACTCGGCCGCCGCGACCGCGCAGCCGCGGTCGTTGTGCGGGTGGAGCGACAGGACGATCTTGTCGCGGTTGGGGACGTTGCGGTGGAAGTACTCGATGACGTCCCCGTAGATGTTCGGCGTGTACATCTCGATCGTCGCCGGCAGATTGAAGATGACCTTCCTGTCGCTCGTCGGCTCGATGACATCCGCCACGGCGGAGCAGATCTCGATGACGTAGTCGATCTCCGTGCCGGTGAAGCTCTCGGGCGAGTACTCGTAGAACACGTCGGTACCGGAGAGCACGTCCTTCTCCAGCTTGCGACAGAGGCGCGCCGCGTCGACCGCGATCTGGGTGATGCCGTCCTTGTCCAGCCCGAAGACGACGCGCCGTTGCAGGACCGACGTCGAGTTGTAGAAGTGCACGATCGCCTTGGGCGCGCCGACCAGGCACTCATACGTGCGCTCGATGAGCTCGGGTCGGCACTGGACCAGCACCTGGATGGTCACGTCATCCGGGATCAGGTCCTCCTCGATCAGCTGGCGCACGAAGTCGTAGTCGGGCTGGGAGGCGGACGGGAAGCCGACCTCGATCTCCTTGAACCCCATGGCGACCAGGGTCTCGAACATGCGCAGCTTGCGAGCCGGGTCCATAGGGTCGATGAGGGCCTGATTGCCGTCTCGCAGGTCGACCGAGCACCAGAGCGGTGCCTTCTCGATCTGGCGGTTGGGCCACTCGCGATCGGGCAGGCGGAGCGGCAGCGGCCGGAACGGCGTGTACTTCTCGAAGGGCATCTTCTTCGGACGTGCGTTCTCCGGAGGCATCGATCGCTTCTTTCAGGTTGCTGGTCGTGACGGGGGCAACAAAAAACCCCCTGGCCTTTCGGCGCAGGAGGTTGGGGCGAGCACGCGCGCGTGCTCGCCTCAGGTAAGGAGGAGCAGGCTGGCGCGCAGGACTTCGACAGACATCGTTCCGTCATCGTACAGGAGCGGCACTGGTCGTCAACCCCGACGGTTAGGCTCGCGTGATGATTCGGAAGGCCTTCCGACTCGCATTCCGGCTCAGCGTGCTGGCGTCGCTCGGCTACGTCGCCATGCGCGTCGTGCAGCGTCGGGTCGAGGTGTCGAGGCCCGTCCCGGGCCCGTCCTGGCCCCCGGTCACGCCGCCGTCGTCACCGCGGCCCGCGCCGCAACCGGCCGCGGAGCCGCGCCCCGATCCCCGTCCCGAGCCGAGCGGCGCGCCAGAAGCACCCGCCGCCGTCACCACGCCCCCGCCGCCGGCGACCGCGGGTCACGCGTGGGTCGAGCCGTCGAGCGACGGCATCTGTCCGCAGTCCCACCCGATCAAGGCCAAGCTCTCGAGCAGGATCTTCCACCTGCCGGGCATGCTCGCCTACGACCGCACCCACGCCGACCGCTGCTACGCGGCCGAGGACGCCGCGGTGGCCGACGGCCTCCGCCAGGCCAAGCGCTAGCGGCGGCTAGCCGCCGCTCACCGGTTGGGCGGACAGGACGCCGTCGATGGCGCGTACGCCTTCGACGACATCGGCCGGCACCGGTGAGTCGACGGCGAGCACCATCAGCGCGGCCTCGCCGGCGGGCGAGCGGCCCAGGTGGATGTCGGAGATGTTGATGCCGGCCTCACCGAGGGCGGCGAGCACCGCGGCGGCGCGCCCGGGTCGGTCCTCGTTGCGGACGACGAGCATGTGGCGGCTGGGTGGGATCTCGATGCTGTGATCGTCGATCATCACCAGCCGGTGCTCACCCCGCAGCCCGGCCAGCGTGCCGGCCACGGCGTGGTCGCCCCCGCGGATGGTCAGCAGGTTCACGAAGTCGTGGGCGGACGGGGCCTTGGTCTCGCGCACCTCGACGCCCCGCTCCTCCGCCAGCTGCGGCGCGTTCACGTAGGACACCGGCTCGTCGGTCCCAGCCGCGAAGAGACCCTTCAGCAACGACAGCGTGAGGATGCGGGTGTCGTAGTCGGCGAGGCCGCCCTGGTACTCCACCCCGATGACGCCTGGCAGGGCGCCGGCCAACTCGGCAAAGAAGCGGCCGATGCGCTCCGCGAGGGCGAGGAACGGCCGCACCGTCTCCGAAGCCTCGCTCGCGGCGACGTTCACGGCGAAGGGCACGAAGTCGCCCGCCAGAGCCAGCTGCACCTGCTCGGCGATGGTGACGCCCGCCTTGTCCTGCGCCTCCCTCGTCGACGCGCCGAGGTGCGGCGTCACCACCACCGCGTCGAGCTCGAAGAGGGGCGAGGAGGTGGTGGGCTCCTCGGCGAAGACGTCGAGGGCGGCGCCCGCCACCCGCCCGCTGCGAATGGCCTCGGCCAGCGCCGGCTCGTCGACGATGCCACCGCGCGCGGTGTTGACGATGCGCACGTCGGGCTTCATCTGGGCGAGCAGGTCCTTGCCGAACAGCCCGAGCGTCTCGGGTGTCTTGGGCAGGTGGACGGTGATGATGTCGGCCTGGCGGACGAGGTCCTCCAGCGACAGCAGATCGATGCCCATCTGGCGAGCGCGGTCGGGAGACACGAACGGGTCGTAGGCGACCAGGCGCATGCCGAACGCCGACGCGCGTTGCGCGACCAGCGCCCCCACGCGCCCCAGCCCGACCACGCCGAGGGTCTTGCCGTGCAGCTCCGTGCCCTCCCACTTCGACCGTTCCCACTTGCCCTGCTTCAGGGCGGCATGGGCTTGCGGCACGTTGCGCGCCACCGCGAGCAGTAGCGCCATGGTGTGCTCCGCGGCGGAGAGGATGTTCGACTGCGGAGCGTTCACCACCATGACGCCCCGCTTGGTGGCGGCAGCCACGTCGACGTTGTCGAGGCCGATGCCGGCCCGTCCCACCACCACCAGCCCGTCGGACGCCTCGATCACCGACGCGGTCACCTTGGTGGCGGAACGGATGATCAGCGCGGCCGCGCCGGGAACGGCGGCGAGCAGCTGTTCGGGCGAGAGGCCGAGCTGCACGTCGACCTCGTGACCAGCGTCACGCAGCGCTTGCAAGCCGGAGTCGGCGATCTCTTCGGTGACGAGGATCCGGGCCATCACACTCGCTCGCTTGCAAGCTGCGCTCGCTGAAGTGCGGCCGAGGCGGACGGCGAAGTACTTGGGTCCTCGCCAAAGGCAACACGCGGCTCCAGCCGCACAAAGCGCAAGTACTTCGCCGTCCGCCTCGCGGGGACCCCAACCCCACCGCGGGCTGTTGCCATGGTCGCGTCGGTCACACGGACCTTTCTACTCGGCGAGCAGTTTGCCGATCCTCGTCACGCCCTCGACTAGGTCGTCGTCGCCGAGGGCGTAGGACAGGCGGGCGTACCCCGGCGTGCCGAACGCCTCACCGGGGACGATGGCGACGCGCGCCTCGTCGAGGAGGACCTCGGCCAGCTCGAGCGTGTTCGCTGGCGTGCGGCCCCGGATCTCCCGCCCGAGCACGTCCTTGAAGGACGGGTAGGCATAGAAGGCACCCTCGGGCTCGATGCACGTGACGCCCTCGATGGCGTTGAGCCCCTCCCACATCTTCAGCCGGCGCCGGTCGAAGGCGGAACGCATCTCGGCCACGCACGTGAGATCGCCCGACACCGCGGCCAGGGCGGCCCGCTGACTGACGTTGGCCACGTTGGAGGTGGCGTGGGACTGGTAGTTGGTCGCCCCCTTCACCACGTCGGGCGGACCGATGAGCCACCCCACCCGCCAGCCCGTCATGGCGTAGGTCTTGGCCACGCCGTTCACCACCACGCAGTGATCGGTCAGCTCGGGCACCACCACCGGCATCGACGCCGCGACCCGACCGCCGTAGACGAGGTGCTCGTAGATCTCATCGGTGATGACCCAGATGCCCCGCTCGACCGCCCACCGCCCGATGGCCTCCACCTGCTCGCGCGGGTACACGGCGCCGCTCGGGTTGGAGGGCGACACGAACAGCAGCACCTTGGTCCGATCGGTGCGCGCTTCCTCGAGCTGGTCGAGGGTGACGCGGAAGCCGGTCTCCTCATCCGTCGGGATGACGACCGACACGCCCTGCGCCAAGGCGATGGCCTCGGGGTAGGTCGTCCAGTACGGCGCAGGGACGAGCACCTCGTCGCCCGGGTCGAGCAGGGCCGCGAACGCCTCGAGCACCGCCTGTTTGCCGCCGTTGGTGACGAGCACCTGCGACGCGGTGACGTCGAGCCCGGAGTCGCGAGCCGTCTTGGCCGCGATGGCCTCGCGTAACTCGGGCAGGCCCGAGGTGGGCGTGTAGCGGTGGTTCTTCGGGTCGCGGCACGCCTCGACCGCGGCCTCGACGATGTGGTCGGGCGTGGAGAAGTCGGGTTCGCCGGCGCCGAAACCCACCACGTCCTCGCCCGCCGCCTTGAGGGCCTTGGCCTTGGCGTCGATGGCGAGCGTGGCGGACTCTGCCACCGCGGCAATCAGTCGGGAAACGCGCTGCACGCCTGCCATGCTGACACACGTGCCCGACCGTGCTGAACCGAGTATCCGCATCCCTGCTGACCTGCTCCCGACCGACGGCCGCTTCGGCTCCGGCCCCTCCAGGGTGCGGCCCGAGGCATTGGCCGCCCTCGCCGCCACGGGCTCGTCCTTGCTCGGCACCAGCCACCGACAGGCACCGGTCAAGTCCGTCGTGGGCCGCATCCGCGCCGGGCTGACCGACCTCTTCTCGCTCCCGGAGGGCTACGAGGTGGCCCTCGGCAACGGCGGCACGACGGCGTTCTGGGACGCCGCCACCTTCTGCCTGGTCGAGCGGCACAGCCAGCACCTCTCCTTCGGTGAGTTCTCCTCCAAGTTCGCGGCCGCCGCGACGGCCGCGCCCCACCTCGACGAGCCCGAGATCATCACCTCGGCCATGGGCACCCATCCGTTGCCCGCGGCGCGCGACGACGTGGACCTGTACGCACTCACCCACAACGAGACATCGACGGGCGTCGCCATGCCGATCGTGCGACCCGACGGCGCGGCCGGCATCGTCGCCGTCGACGGGACGAGTGCGGCCGGAGGACTGCGGGTCGACCCCGCACAGTTCGACGCGTACTACTTCGCGCCGCAGAAGGCCTTCGGGTCGGAGGGTGGCCTGTGGCTGGCGCTGCTGTCGCCCGCCGCGGTCGAGCGCATCGAGCGGCTCGTCGCGGACCGGTGGGTGCCGGCGTTCCTGGACCTCGGCATCGCGGTCGAGAACTCGCGCAAGGACCAGACCTACAACACCCCCGCGCTGGCAACCCTCTTCCTGCTCGCCCACCAGGTGGACCACATGGTGGGCCACGGTGGGCTCGAGGGCGCGGCGTCGCGTTGCGACCGGAGTGCCGAGATCCTCTACGGGTGGGCCGAGGCGTCGGCGTTCGCGCAGCCGTTCGTCGAGAAGCCCGACGAGCGCAGCCACGTCGTCGCGACCATCGACCTGGTCGAGAACGTCGACGCCGCCACCGTCTCGCGTGTGCTGCGTGCCAACGGCATCGTCGACACGGACTCCTACCGCAAGCTCGGTCGCAACCAACTGCGCATCGCCATCTTCCCGACCATCGAACCCGACGACGTCACCGCCCTGACGCGGTCCATCGACTACGTGGTCGAGCGCCTCCCCTGACCTGACGGCGACGGCGCTCTAGGCTCGTCGCATCCGACGAGGACTGTTGGCACTTTGTGCCAGCCTCTTGCCGATCGTCGCGCTCGCCGCCCCAGGGGGAGCCCAGGAGACGTCGACCACGGCCGCGGCCCCACCGCCCAAGGCGTGGGTGCTGGTCGACGCGGACACCGGCGCGGTGTTGTCGGCGAGCGACGATCGCGACGCCAAGCCCGTCGCCAGCCTCAGCAAGATCATCACCGCGTTGACCGTCGTCCACGCGCTGAAGCCCGGCACCGACATCCCGGTGAGCGCCAAGGCCGAGGGCATGCCGGCGCGCAAGATCAACATGAAAGCCGGTCAGGTGTGGACGCTCGAGGACAGCCTCACGTCCATGCTCCTGTCGTCGGCCAACGACGCGGCCGTCGCCCTCGCCGAGCGCACGTCCGGATCCCTCGACGCGTTCATCGGCGATCTGGAGAAGACGGCGACACGTATCGGGCTGCAGGACAGTCCGGTGCTGCGCGATCCGGCCGGGCTCGACGACGAGTTCTCCGTCGACGGCGGCAACCTCATCAGCGCCCGCGACCTGGCCATCGCCGCGCGCGCCCTGCTCAACGAGAATCGACTGGCCCAGGTCGTCGCCAGCGTCGACGCGCGGTTCCTGGGCGGGGACGGGATCCAGCACCATCTCATCAACCACAACCGACTGCTCAAGACCTATCCCGGCGCCATCGGCGTGAAGACGGGCTACACCAAGCGGTCGGGCCGGTGCCTGGTGGCCGCGGCCCAGCGCGACGGTCGCACCATGCTCGCGGTGGTCATCGACGTGTACGACACCTACGGCGCCGCCGGCCACTTGCTCGACCAGGGCTTCGCCACACCGGTGTCGGCCGAGCCGGCCGACCGGCTGCCTGACCCCGAGCACGCCGGCCCGCCGGTGTCGGTGTCTCCCGCCTTGCGCGTGGCCTCGGACCCGGCGGTCGCCGACAACCTGCGCCGCCACGAGGACGAGCTCTCGGCCGCCGCCGGCGTGCTCTTGCTCGCCTTCATCGCCCTCCGCTCGCGGCGCAAGCGCCGGTGGCAGGCCCGCCGGGATGCGGCGGCGGCGCGCCGAGCGGCGTCCTACAACGCGATCGACCGGTTGGACACGGTCAGACCGCCGCCATCCAGGTCCGCAGATCAGTGGGCGCAAGCGGTGGGGTCCAGTGGAAGCCCTGGGCCAGGTCACAACCGAGGCCTTTGAGCAGCGCAAGCTGCTCGTCCGTCTCCACACCCTCGGCCAGCGCGACCAGCCCGAGGCTGTGGGCCAGGCTCACGACACCGGTCGCGATGGCCAGATCCTCAGCCCCCTTGGCCAACCCGGCGACGAAGCTGCGGTCGATCTTGAGCCCGTCGATGGGCAGCCGGCGCAAGTAGGCAAGCGACGAGTAGCCCGTCCCGAAGTCGTCGACCCACAGCTTGATGCCCAGGCTCCGCAGCTCCTCGAGCACCGCGACCGCTGACGCCACGTCCTCCATGAGCACGCTCTCGGTGATCTCGATGCACAAGCGATGCGGATCGATGCCGGACGAGCTCAGCGCGCGTTGGATCGTGCGCAGCATGTCCCGCTGCTGCAGCTGACGGGCCGACACGTTGATGCTCACCGTCACACCGTCGAACAACCCCGCGCTGATCTGGCGGCACGTCTCGGCCAGCACCCACTCACCGACGCCGACGACCAAGCCCGTTTCCTCTGCCACCCGGATGAAGTCGGCTGGCGGGGCGAGCCCGACTCCGGCCCGCTCCCAACGCACCAGCGCCTCCACACCGACGATCGATCCGGTGGGCACGGCCATGATGGGCTGGAAGTGCAGCCGGAGCTCTTCGCGCTCGATGGCGTGCCGGAGATCGGTCTCCAGCGAGAGGCGTTGCACCGCACGCGTGCGGAGGCCTTCGTCGAACAGCTCCCACCGGTTGCGGCCCCGCTCCTTGGCCCGGTACATGGCAGCATCGGCGTCGCGCACGAGTGCCGCCGGCGAGTGGCCCGGGCCGGCCGCGACCGCGATGCCGACGCTGGCGGACACAGAGACCTCGGCCTCTGTGAGCGAGAAGGGTGCGCTCAGCGTCTCTGCCACGCGGTCGGCGATGCCGATGGCGTCGATCTCGCCGTTGAGGTTCTCGCACACCATGATGAACTCGTCGCCTCCCATTCGCGCGACGGTGTCGCCCGGTCGCACGATCAACTCGAGCCGCGCCGCTACCTGGACGAGCAGCTCGTCGCCGGCGGAGTGGCCAAGGCTGTCGTTGACGACCTTGAAGCGGTCGAGGTCGAACAGCAGGACGCCCGTCGCCCCGGTGTGCCGGGCGGAGCGGCCGACCGCCATGGCCAGACGATCGAGGAACAACGCCCGGTTGGGAAGACCGGTGAGCGGGTCGTGGGTGGCGGCGTGGGCCAGCTCCGCCTCGGCCTGCTTGCGCGCGGAGATCTCGATCTGGGCCGCGTGGTACAAGCGGGCGTTGTCGAGGGCGACGCCGGCGTGGCCGGCGATCCCGAGCAGCATGCGTTCGCCCCGTTCGGTGAAGCGATCGCCCTCGGGGCCGCCGCACAACAGGGCACCGAGCACCTCGCCTCGGCGCGACGTCACGGGCACGGCCAACACCTCGGCGGAACGCACCGGCCCCTCGCCCTGCAGGACCCGAGTCAGCGTGTCGTCCGGGAAGCGATGGTCGTCGGGCCGCGCGCCCGACGACGCGGTCACCGCCACTTCCTCGCCGCCGACGAAGACGCCGAAGGTGGCGCTGCTGACGTCGACGGCGGCATCCGTGACTGCCTGCACCAGCTTGTCCAGGTCGAGCTCCGCGGCCAGCGTCTTGCCCACGCCGTGCAGCGTCTCCACGAACCGCGTCTGGTCACGCAGCTGGTTCTCGGCCTGTTTGCGGTCAGTGACGTCGCGGACGTTGATCACGATGCCCGCCACCGCCGGGTCGTCGAGCAGGTGCGTGATCGTGCCGTCGAGGACGCGCCAGCTCCCGTCGGTGCGCCGGGCGCGGAACTCGATCGGCGCCGCGGTTCCCTGCTCGGCCCGCGCCTCTTCGAAGGCGGTGACGAGGGCAGGCAGGTCGTCCTCGTGCACGAACTCGGAGTGGAAGCGCTCGTCGTCGCCGCCGATCTCTTCGAGCGTGAGACCGAGGATGCGCTGGAGAGACGGCGTGGCATAGCGCGGGACACCGCGCGGGTCGCACACGACCGTGAGATCGGTGGCGTTGCGTACCAAGGAGCGCAGCCGGGCGTCGCTCTGCAGCGCGATGGCCTCGGCCTCTCGCTCGCGCGTGACGTCGAGAGCGTTCACCACCACGCCGCGGACGGCGTCGTCATCCAGGCGGTTGGCAGCTCGGATGTGCATCGAGCGCCACGACCCGTCGGCATGCAGGACGCGGCATTCCGTCTCACCGACGGCGCCCGGTCGCGAGAGGATGGCGCCCAACCAATCCGCCATGCGATCGCGATCGTCGACATGGACGAGGTCGATGGCGTTCCTTCCCCGCAGCTCGGTGTCGCGGTATCCGAGGATCGTCTGGGGCAGGTCGAAGATCAGGTGGCCGGCGGCATCGAGCACGACGAGGACGTCGCTGGCGTACTCGAGGAGCGCGCGCAGACGTCGCTCCTCCGCCGCTCCCGCCCATGCATCCCCACCAGCCAATGTGCCCTGCTCTCGCCGTCTCCAGTGTGCCACCGCATCGGCCAGCCTGTGACTGCAAGACCACGGTGCGTGTGAACCGGCACACAGAAAAGGCAGTCGTGGCCGGTTTCTTACGACAACGGTGCAATCAGCAGTGCGTTATGCCCATCGTGATCCCGGCGCAGGGATCGGACGGCTTGATCGTGGTGGTGGTGGACCCCCCACCACCCCCACCCCCACCGTTCGACGGCGGCGGGGGCGGCGGCGGGGGCGGCGCCGGCCGCCCGAGGAGCCAGTCGCCCGACCCGCCCGACACGACCGGGTGCTGCGGGCCGTGGGACTGACCCTGGGTCATGTTCGGGGCGTTGCGGGCGCCGTAGCGGGCCGCCTCCTGGATGGTGACCTTGCCGTCGTGGTTCTCGTCGGCCGCGCCCTGCAGGATGCCCTGGTCCACCGACAGGCCGGTCCAGATGGACTGGTGCCAGTCGGGGTTCTCGTACCCCTTCTCCGTCTCACCGGAGGCGGCGGTGAACAAGCGTGACGGGCTCGAGATCCCCCGGTCGAAGCCGGCCGCTTCGCAACCCGCCACGTCGACCCACGCCCGCCCCTGGAGCTTGCTCATCATCGACCCGAAGTCGGTGTTGGCGATGAACTGGTTGTCGGCGGACCAGAGGAACTCGTTGCCGACCCCCTTCTGCTTCACGTGGCCCGAGTAGTGGAAGACCGTGAAGGTGTTGGGCCCGCTGTGGTCGACCAGCCATTGCATGGCGTTGCGCATGGCCGAGCCGCTGGCGGCGCCGTCCTTCAGCTCGAGCACGTGGTCGCGCGCCCAGCCGCTGCGGCGCAGTGCCTCGACGAAGGCGTTGGCGTCGCCCGTGCCACCGAAGGTGTCATGGGTCGGGCTCGTGTAGTTGGTGATCCCGATGACGACGGCCCAGGAGCTCGGCGCGTCGGGACCCGGCGTCCACGGTCCGCCGCCCGCGTCCGCACCGACGGAGCGACCGGTCGGAGCACCCTTCGCCGGCTTGGGGGCGGCCGCCCGGCCGCTGCGAGCAGGGGCGGGGCCCGACGTCCGAGCCGGACGGGGGGTGTGCACGGTCGGCACCACGTCGTCGCCGGCCGAGATGGCCGTCTGCAGTTGCTCCTGCTGCGACTCGGCGACGGTGGGCGTCGGCCCGGCCGCCAACTCCGCGTCCTTCCGCGCGTTGCTGCGATCGGCGACCACACGCTCGCCGCTGTTGCGCGTGCATCCGACGAGGAGCACCAGGATCGCCATGATCCCCACCAGGTTCCGCCGCGCAGGCATCTTCAAGAGGTTCGCCACCGGCCCGACGGAGTCCTACCCCGGAACGGTCGACCTACTCGACGAAAATGTCCACTGATGGGCGCATTTGTCCCACGGTGGCGAGCACATCGTGGATGAGGTGTCCCTCGAAGCGGCCCGACGGCGGGTCGCTCTGGGCCTGGGCGTCGAGGGCCGGGAACGTCTCCTGCACCAGCGCGTAGTCGAACCGCGGCGCCCACTTGCGCGAACCGAGGCGAGCGGTGGTCGAGCAGTTGTCCACCATGTAGGCGACGCCGCGCGCGTGCATGTAGGGGTTGAGTGAGTCGACGGCCTCGATGACCGACTCGTTGGCGATCTCCGAGAGCGGGTGCCCGGCCTCGAGCAGCACGTCGATCTGGGCCATCATCGTCCCGCAGTACACGCCGGCCGTGAACGGGTCGAGCGGGATGTCGGCGTCGGACCGCGTGGCACGCACCTGGCTCCCCACCCGCCACATCTCCGTCTGGTCGATGGTCGGCATCGGGTAACGGCTGAGGCGCTGCCCTGCGACCACCACACTGCGGACCTCGTTGCCGCTGCGCACCTCGTCGTAGATCTCGGCCAGCACCGCGCGCGCAGGGCCGTAGGTCGCGTCGTAGGCCCGCTTGAAGATCTCCTTGCCCGCGTCGTCGAGCTGCTCGTAGACGCCGATGATCCCCGCATGGGAGATGGTGCGGGAGATCGGGCCGGTGATCGACTCAGCCGAGCGCAGGAAGGCCTGCTCCGGCGAGTCGCCCTCGTTCCGGAAGCGGCGATACAACGCTTCGACGATGCCGTGGACCGCGCCGAGCAGGATGCCGCGCTCGCCGAAGATGTCGGACTGGTACTCCGACGCGAGTGTGGTCTGGAACGTGTACGGCGACCCGAGGGCGACCGACCACGCCAGCGCGTAGTCGGTGGCGCGACCGTCGACGTCCTGGTGGATGGCGAAGCTGGCGTTGATACCCGCGCCGTTCACCTCCGCGCCCTGGAGGTACAGCGCACGCACCGAGGGACCCATGCCCTTCGGGCACACCGCGATGACGTTCACGTTCTTCGGGAAGTCGGCACCCACGTTCTGCAGATGCGACAGCAGGAAACCGTGGGACAGCCCGAGGGTGCTGCCCGGCTGGAGCGCGGCGAAGATCTTCTCGTACTGCTGGGCCTGGGCCGCGTCGGAGATGAGCAGGATGGTGAGATCGCTGCTGCCGATGACGTCGAACATCTCGCCCAGCGTGCCGTCGTCCTCCGAGAAGCCCGCGGCCCGGGCCGACTCGAACGAGGACGAGCCCTCACGGAGACCGACGGCGACCTTGATGTCGGTGCCCTGCAATGAGTCCCGCAGGTTCTGGGCCTGAGCGGGCCCCTGCGAGCCCCACCCGATCACGCCGATCCGGGAGATGCCCTCGAACGCCTTGGGCAGCAGAGGGAAGAGGTGGCGGCCCCCGCGCACGACCGCCTCCTTGGTGCCGCCGACGTCGACGACTTCCTTCTCGAAGATCTTGGTCTCGAAGTCGAGCGCTGCCACCATCTAGGACACCTTCCCTGACACGGAGCGCAGGCGCGGTGCCCGGCGCTCCAACTTGGGCAGCGCCACCCGACCGGTGCGCTGCAGTTCCACGATGCCATACGGGCGGACGAGCTCCTCGAGGTCGTCGAGCTTGGCCGGCGACCCGGCCAGCATGAGCATGAGCTCGTCCTGGCCCACGCCGACGATGCGGCCCTCGAAGACCTGCACCAGCTCGATGATCTGGCCCCGCACCGCCGGGTCGGCCTTGACGGTGAGCAGCATGAGCTCGCGCTCGACCGCCTCCTCCGGCGCCAGCTCGATGATCTGCACGACGTTGATGAGCTTGTTGAGCTGCTTGGTGATCTGGTCGAGGGGCCGGGACTCGACGTCGACCACGATGGTCAAGCGGCTCAGGTTCTCGTCGTCGGTGGGCGCGACGGCGAGGGAGTAGATGTTGAACC
>JBEEFP010000023.1:0-2813 GCA_041166085.1 Actinomycetota bacterium | reverse complement strand
AAGGACGAGCTGCGGGAGCACCAGCGCCGGCTCGAGGAGGCCGCCAAGCGCGACCACCGCAAGCTCGGCGCCGAGCTGGACCTGTTCAGCTTCCCGGACGAGATCGGCTCGGGCCTCGCCGTCTTCCACCCCAAGGGCGGCATCATCCGGCAGGAGATGGAGAACTACTCCCGCCTCCGGCACACCGAGGCGGGCTACTCGTTCGTCAACTCCCCGCACATCACCAAGGGCAACCTGTTCAACACGAGCGGGCACCTGCAGTGGTTCGCGGAGGGGATGTTCCCCCCGATGCACCTCGACGAGGAGCGGGACGCGGCGGGCGAGGTGGTGAAGCCGGGTCAGGACTACTACCTGAAGCCGATGAACTGCCCCTTCCACAACCTGATCTTCCGAGCGCGAGGCCGCAGCTACCGCGAGCTGCCGATGCGGCTGTTCGAGTTCGGCTCGGTGTACCGATACGAGAAGTCGGGGACGCTGCAGGGGCTCACCCGCGTGCGCGGGATGACGCAGGACGACGCCCACATCTATGTGACGCGCGACCAGGTGAAGCAGGAGCTGACCCGCACCCTGAACTTCGTGTTCGACCTGCTGCGCGACTACGGGCTCGAGGACTTCTACCTGGAGCTCTCCACGAGGGACGACAGCCCGAAGTTCTCCGGCAACGACGAGATCTGGGCCGAGGCGACCGCGACCCTCGCCGAAGTGGCGGATGAGTCCGGACTCGAGCTCGTCCCCGATCCCGGAGGCGCCGCGTTCTACGGGCCCAAGATCTCCGTGCAGGCCCGGGACGCGATCGGCCGCACCTGGCAGATCTCCACCATCCAGCTGGACTTCGACCAGCCCCGCCGCTTCGAGCTCGAGTACACCGCCCCTGACGGGTCGAAGCAGCGGCCCATCATGATCCACCGCGCGCTCTTCGGCTCGATCGAGCGGTTCTTCGCCGTGCTGCTCGAGCACTACGCGGGCGCCTTCCCGGTGTGGCTGGCTCCCGTGCAGGTGGTCGGCATCCCCGTCGCGGACGAGTACGCCGACTACCTGGGCGGCGTCGTCGCCCGCCTCCAGGGGGAGGGCGTGCGTGCGGAGCTCGACCGCTCCGACGACCGGATGCAGAAGAAGATCCGTACGCACACGGCCGAGAAGGTGCCGTTCCTCCTGATCGCGGGGGAGAACGACCGCGCGGCGGACGCCGTCAGCTTCCGCTTCCGCGACGGCACGACCCGCAACGGGGTGCCGGTGGACGAGGCGGTCGAGCTGATCACGAGCGCCATCCGGGGCCGCATGCAGGTGTCCACCGAGACCGATCTCGAGCCCGCCGGCGGAGCCGGAGCTGCGGCGGTCGGAGCGGTATGACGGACGACGCCGGGCCGTACGGGGCGCACGAGTTCGACGGCGTGCCCCGGATCGACGGCGCGGTCGGCGTCCCCGACGCCTACCAGCGGCTCTGGGTGCCGCACCGGATGGCGTACATCCAGACCAACCATGTGGAGGAGCCGGAGGACGACGCCTGCCCGTTCTGCCGGGCGCCGTCCCTGCCCGACGAGGACGCGCTGATCGTCGCTCGCGGCGAGCACGCGTTCGTGCTGCTGAACCTGTTCCCGTACAACTCCGGGCACCTGCTCGTCTGCCCCTACCGGCACGTCGCGTCCTACGACGAGGCGACCGACGACGAGACGCGGGAGATCGCCTCGCTCACCCAGACGGCGATGCGGGTGCTCCGAGCGGACGCGAAGTGCGACGGCTTCAACCTGGGACTGAACCAGGGCCGGGTCGCGGGCGCCGGGGTGGCCGACCACCTTCATCAGCACGTCGTGCCGCGGTGGGCGTCGGACGCCAACTTCTTCCCGATCGTCGCGCAGACCAAGGCGCTGCCGATCCTGCTCGGCGACACCCGCGCCGCCCTGGCCGCCGCCTGGCCCGCGGCCTGAGACCCGTTGCCGCGTGCCGCCGGATGACGGTGGCGCCGGGAGGGGGAGGGGCTCCGGCGTAGAATCGGGGATCGCCGTCGGCGGCTCCGCCACGGCATCACGCTCTCGATCAGGGACTTCTCATGACGGACACCACCAGCAGCGTCGGCACGAGCCGGGTCAAGCGCGGACTCGCCGAGATGCTGAAGGGCGGCGTGATCATGGACGTGGTCACCGCCGACCAGGCGAAGATCGCGGAGGACGCGGGCGCGGTCGCGGTCATGGCGCTCGAGCGCGTGCCCGCGGACATCCGCTCGCAGGGCGGGGTCGCCCGCATGAGCGACCCGGACCTCATCGCCGGCATCATCGACGCGGTCTCGGTCCCCGTGATGGCGAAGGCCCGCATCGGTCACTTCGTCGAGGCGCAGGTGCTGCAGGCCCTCGGCGTGGACTACATCGACGAGTCCGAGGTGCTGTCCCCCGCCGACTACACGAACCACATCGACAAGTGGCAGTTCACGGTGCCCTTCGTCTGCGGCGCGACCTCCCTGGGCGAGGCGCTCCGGCGCATGACCGAGGGCGCCGCAATGATCCGCTCGAAGGGCGAGGCCGGCACCGGCGACGTCTCCAACGCCACCATGCACATGCGCAAGATCGGGGGCGAGATCCGCCGGCTGACCTCGCTGTCGGCCGATGAGCTGTACGTCGCCGCCAAGGAGCTCCAGGCGCCGTACGACCTGGTAGCCGAGGTGGCCCAGCGCGGCAAGCTGCCGGTGGTGCTGTTCACCGCCGGCGGGATCGCGACCCCCTCCGACGCGGCCATGATGATGCACCTCGGAGCCGAGGGAGTGTTCGTCGGTTCGGGCATCTTCAAGTCCGGCAACCCCGCAGAGCGGGCGGCAGCGATCG
>JBEEFP010000022.1:0-6354 GCA_041166085.1 Actinomycetota bacterium | reverse complement strand
CTCCAGGACCGTCTCGCCCGGAGTATGCCCGGACGCCTCGTAGGCGTTGAGGTTGGGGATGACCTCGACCTCACCCTCGAAGAACTCCATGCGGTCCGCCACCGGCGCCAGCCGGGCCGACGGGGCGTCCAGCTCCGCGTGGCAGTAGGCCGCCTCGATCTCCGGCAGCACCGCACCGGGACCGCAGTAGAAGTCCCAGTCCCGCCGGTCCACGCGGTAGGTGGCGTTGGGGAAGTACGGCTTGCCGTCGAGCGACGCCCAGCCGATGTGGTCGAAGTGCAGGTGGCTGAAGACGACGTCCGTCACGTCCGCCCTGGCGACGCCGCATGCCGCGAGCGCCGAGCGGAAGCCGCCGCCACGGAACGGTGGCTTGGGCTCGGGACCGACGCCGCAGTCCACGACCACCACTCTGGAGTCCCACCGCAGCAGGTACCCACCGAGGGTGTTCATGTGCACGGGCTGGTGGTCGACACACTCGAGGAACTCCGCATAGCGGAGCCAGTCCTCGTCAGTCGAGTTGATGTAGAACGACGGCCCGGGCAGCGCGAGCTCGCCGTCGATCAGAGGGTCGATCCGGACGTCACCGATCTTCATCGGAGGCTCCTCGGAGTGAAGGTCCCGGCGCCGGTGCCAGGACCGGGGAAGGCGGCGCGACACGCCGGCACGGGCCGGGAAGGCCCGCCGACGGGCTGTCGTGGCGCAGGTGTCGACGCAGCCGCACCGCGACGACACACGCTGTGAGCGGCGCCACGGGGATCATGGCAGAAGCGAGGCCGCCACGACAGCGCTCGTCCCGGTCCTGCCGGCGCTGCCTACGCGTCATCTAGTCAACTTTGACTCACTACCGAGACGTCTCTCGTCGCTGCACCCGGTGGCGGTCCCTGACCAGGCTGTATCGAGAGCAGTACGGACGCTCGTCAGCCCTCGGGAGCGAGACCTTGAGCACGATCTCCGCTCCTGATAGCGTGGTCGACACAGAACAGCGAGAATGGTGGCTCACCAGCGGCTTCGGCCCTTCTTCACGACCGAACCCGGCGGGCAGGCAACGACGCTCTCACCAGCGCGAATCCACGCGCACTGTCACGTGGGCCACCCCTTGCGCCAAGGTGCGACCGCAGGGAGCGACGTGGCCGACGATTCACTATCCTACGCAGCCGGTCCGCACGAGCCTCCCGTGTTGGACATGACCGTCGGCGACCTGCTCCGGCGAGCGGTGGAGATGGCACCGGACCGCTACGCCATCGTCGAGGGCTCCGTGGACCGCGAGACCCGTCGCCGATGGACCTACGCGGAGCTGCTGCGAGAGGCCGAAGCGTGCGCCCGCGCGTTGCTCGCTCGCTACGAGCCGGGGAGCCACATCGGGATCTGGGCGCCCAACATCCCCGAGTGGACCGTCTTCCAGTGTGGCGCCGCCCTCGCGGGCATGGTGATCGTGACGATCAACCCCACCTTTCGCGAGCAGGAGGTGCGCTTCAGCCTGGAACAGTCGGGGGCCGTCGCCTGCTTCGCCTACCCCGAGTTCCGCGGCAGCCCCATGCTGGCGATCGCCGAGCGCATCCACGGTGACCTGCCGACGCTGCGGGACGTGTTCTCCTTCGCCGAGTTCGACGCGTTCCTCGCGAGCGCCGACGAGTCGATCGAGCTCCCTGCGGTCGACCCCCTCAGCGCGGCCCAGATCCAGTACACGTCGGGCACCACCGGCACTCCCAAGGGCGCGATGATCCCCCACCGGGGCATCGTGAACGACCCGCGGCAGTCCGCGGTGCGCGCGGGCGGGCAGGAGGGCGGGGTCTGGCTGGCCGTCCTGCCGATGTTCCACGTCGGCGGCTGCGTGCTCGCGGGCATGGGCGTGATGTCGCTGGCGGGCACCGTCGTGCCGTTGCTGAACTTCGACGCAGGCCTCGCGCTGCAGCTCATCGAGGAGGAGCGGGTCACCATCACGAACCCCGTCCCCACGATGGTCGCCGCCATGATGCAGCACCCGACTTTCGCCACCCGCGACCTTTCGGCGCTCAAGTCGCTGGTCTCCGGCGGCGCGCCGGTGCCTGCCGAGATGGTGCGGTCGTTCGAGAAGGCGCTCGGGGTGGACTTCACGATCGTCTTCGGGCAGACCGAGACCAGCGGTGTCATCACCATGACCGCCGCGGACGACACCGCCGAGGACAAGGCCACGACCTGCGGCCTCCCGCTGCCGGGGGTCGAGATCAAGATCGTCGACCCGGAGAGCGGCGAGACCCTGCCCCGCGGTCAGCGCGGCGAGCTCCTGACCCGGGGTTACCACACCATGCTGGGCTACCTGAACCTGCCGGAGGCCAGCGCCGCGACCCTGGAGCCGGACGGCTGGCTGCACACCGGCGATCTGGCGAGCATGGACGAGCGGGGCTACATCGCCGTCAACGGCCGAATCAAGGACATGATCATCCGCGGTGGCGAGAACCTCTACCCGCGGGAGATCGAGGACGAGCTCTACCAGCACCCGGCCCTGGCGGGCGCTGTCGTCATCGGTGTGCCGGACGACTACTACGGCGAGATCGTCGCCGCCTTCGTGAAGCTGAAGGAGGGTGAGTCGGCGACCGAGCAGGAGCTCGTCGAGTTCCTCCGGCCCAAGCTGAGCGGCTACAAGATCCCGGCCCGCTGGTACTTCGTCGAGGAGTACCCGCAGACCCTGTCGGGCAAGATCCAGAAGTTCGTCCTGCGTGAGCAGTGGGAGAAGGGCACCTTCTCCGACGACCGGAGCTGAGGGCTCCCCCCAGCCAGAGAGTACGAGGTCACCATGAACAGCGTTGCAGGCAAGGTCGCACTCGTCACGGGTGCTGCCCGCGGCCAGGGTCGCAGCCACGCCATCGAGCTGGCGCGCGCCGGCGCCGACATCATTGCGATCGACGTCGCGCACGATCTGCCGGAGCTCGGCCTCGGCTACCCGATGGCCACCGCCGAGGAGCTCGCCGAGACCGCCAAGGAGGTCGAGGCCCTCGACCGGCGCATTGTCACCGCCGAGGTCGACGTCCGCGACTACGCGGCGCTGGCCGAGGCCGTCGAGCGTGGGGTCACGGAGTTCGGCAGGCTGGACATCGTCGCGGCGAACGCGGGCATCGCCGCCAACGCCACCCCGGCCCACGAGCTCACCGAGGACCAGTGGGAGCAGATGGTCGCCATCAACCTCACCGGTGTCTGGAAGACCTGCAAGGCCACGGTCCCCCACATCATCGCCGCGGGCAACGGCGGATCGCTGATCCTCACGAGCTCGATGGCGGCGCTCAAGGTCTACCAGGGGATCGCTGCCTACAGCGCGGCCAAGACCGGCGTCGTCGGCCTGATGAAGACCCTTGCGGCCGAGCTCGCCCAGTACTCGATCCGCGTCAACACCGTGCACCCCACCCAGGTGGACACTCCGATGATCATGAACGACGCCACGTTCAAGATCTTCCGCCCGGACCTCGAGCACCCCACACGGGACGACTTCATGGTCGCCTCGCAGTCGCTCCACGCGCTGCCGATCCCCATCGCCGACCCGCTGGACATCAGCAAGGCCCTCGTGTTCCTCGCCTCGGACGACGCCCGGCTGATCACCGGCGTCACCCTGCCCATCGACGCGGGCATCCTCGTCAAGTGAAGTTCCACGTCGACGCGCGGTTCGTGCCAGGCAAGGACCCGGCGCCCGAGATGGCGGCCGAGGTCGAGCGCGTCGGGCAGCTGCGTGCCGAGGGCCTGATCGAGATCCTGATCAAGCGGACCGACGACACCGGCGCCTACCTCGTGATCGAGGCGCCCGACGAGGCCGCGGTGCAGGCGGCGATCGACACGTTGCCGTTCGCGAAATCCGGCACGATGCGCTTCACGATCGACGCCGTCGAGATCCTCTGAACCCGAATCGAAGGGAACGAACCATGGGACGACTGGACGGCAAGGTCGCGGTGGTCAGCGGCGCCGCTCGCGGACAGGGGCGTGCGCACGCGGTCGCCCTCGCCCGCGAGGGCGCCTCGATCGTCGCGTTCGACGCGCTGCAACACTTCGACACCCTCCACGAGGGCTCCACCGAGGCGGACCTCGAGGAGACGGTGCGCCTGGTCGAGAAGGAGGACCAGCGGATCCTCGCCCGCAAGGTCGACGCCCGGGACCTCTCGGCGCTGCGGTCGCTCGCCGACGAGGCGGTGAGCGAGTTCGGCAAGGTGGACGTGCTCGCCGTCAACCACGGCATCTGGGCCATCTCGGAGAACTCCTGGTCGACGACCGAGGAGGCCTGGCAGGAGAGCATCGACGTCCTGCTGACCGGGGCGTGGAAAGTCACCACGGCGTTCATCCCGAAGATCATCGAGGGTGGCGGTGGGTCGGTCGTGCTGACCTCGTCGGCCATGGGGATCAAGGCCCAGCCCTCGTCGGCGGCGTACACCGCGGCGAAGCACGGCGTGCTCGGCCTGATGAAGACCATCGCGTGGGAGGCCGGCCAGTACAACGTGCGGTGCAACGCCGTCCTCCCCGGCATGGTCGACACGAAGATGCTGCAGGGCGGCACCATCGAGCAGTCCGCGGAGTGGCAGCCGCGGTTCTTCACCCTCGACCGGTCGCTGCTGCCCGACGGGATGATCCCACCGGACGGGATCTCCCGGGCGGTCGTCTTCCTGGCCTCTGACCAGGCGGAGTTCATCACCGGCGTGGCGCTGCCCGTCGACGCCGGCTGGACGACGTTCTGAGCGGGGCCAGGCTCGGCAACGTCACCCACCCGGTCGCCGACGTCGCCGCCGCCGCGAGCTTCTACCAGGCCGGGCTCGGCCTCACGGTCAAGTTCGTCGACGGCAAGCGGTACGCGGCGCTCGACGCGGGCGGCGGCACGCTGGCCCTCGCCGCCCCGGACGAAGACCTCACCCAGCGCGCCGCGGCGTCGTTCAAGGTGCCGGTCGTCGCCGAGGCCCTGGAGTCCATCAAGGAGGCGGGCGGCGGGGTCGTCCGGCCTGCCCTGCAGGGTCCCCACGAGGTCCGCGCGGTGGCGCAGGATCCCTGGGGGAACCTGTTCGTCGTCTACGGGCCGAGCTGATCACGGTGGCCCCGGCCTGGTGCGGGGGCCACCGACTCATCCAGGCTCGATCGGCTCGTCGGCCAGCAGCGCTCGGCGTCGACCGCGGCCGAGCAGCCGGACCCGGCCGCCGTGATGGCCAGCCAGTAGCTGTGGTCGACCAGGTCGCCCGGGGCGAACACGCCGGGGATGTCCGTGTAGGTCGAGGGGGCCTTTCCGCTGGAACGGGGTCAGCATCTCGCGGGCGTGCCTGAGGATCGCGAACGCGGTTCGGACGCGAGGTCGTACCCGAGGGTGAGATACAGCAGCTGCGGTTCCGCGGCGGCCGTGTCCGGATGCTCCGCGGCTCGACCTGGTTGTTCAGCATCGACCGCACGAGGCGGGGACATGCGCCCGCCGTCGTCGACGAGCACGCCCTGGTCGACGGCCACCTCGGCGGATGGCTGGACCAACGGGGTGCTGGTTGGCTGCACCGTGATCGACGGCGGCAAGGCCCTGCACGCCGCCGCAGGCTGATCGCGCGCGGCGCCCTGGTCTCCCCCGCCGACCTGGCCGACCCCACCGTCAACCTGCGTGTGGCGGGTCGCTGACGCGTCAGAGCTCCCGATACGTGCTGACCAATTGCAGCGAGGTGATCAGCCACCTGCCGTCCCGCCTGGCGAACTCGTCGTGGTAGTGCCCGAACGTGCGGGCGAGGCCGTCACGCCCGGGCGGCCTGCTCATCGACGACATCGCGAACACCGCGGTCGCAGTGTCCGGCGAGGTCAGGGTGATGTCCGGGATGCCGCTCTCGTGCGCGGTCCAGAACGGGTCGAGCAGCGCCGCCACCGCGTCGATCGCGGCGGACGGGTCGACGAACCGGCCGAGCGTCGGATGGTCGAAGACAGCGTCGTCGGCGAACAGCGCGCGCATGTCCGGCCACTGCTTGAGGTCCATGAAGCGGAAGTACCGCGCCTTGACGGCGGCGATGGCCCACAGGTCGATTCCGGGGTCGGCCACCGGGCTCACCAGCCGTTCCAGTGCAGGACCGTCTCGAGGGGCTTGCGGCGGGCAGGCGAGAAGTCTGTGCCAAGCGTGTGGGCGACGGGCGTGAGACAAGCCTGGGTCACCGACGCGAACGGGATGCCGAGGACCTCGGCCGCCTCCTCCTCGAACTGCAGGTGCATGCTCGTCCACGCGGTGCCGAGGCCTCGGGCCCGCGCAGCGAGCATGAAGCTCCAGGTCGCGGGCATGATCCCGCCCCAGAACGCGGACTGGCCGTACGGGTCGCCGAGATCCTCGCACCGCCCGTCGAGGGCCGTGACCACCAGGTACGGGGCCCGGTGCAGGTTCTCTGCCAGGTA
>JBEEFP010000021.1:0-2646 GCA_041166085.1 Actinomycetota bacterium | reverse complement strand
CTCGTCGCCCCCGCCCCCCGCCACCTCGCGGGCTCGCTGCACGCACAGGTAGTTGGCCCGGCCCTTGAGGGTGGCGAACTCGAAGGGCAGCCCGAGGTGGGCCTGGAGGAAGGGCAGGTCCTTGGTGGCCAGCTGGTCCTGCAGGGCCTTGGTGGCGGTGGCGATCATCACCCGCTGTCCGCTCAGGATCGCCGGCACCAGGTAGGCGAGCGACTTGCCGGTGCCCGTCCCGGCCTGCACGACGAGGTGTCGCCGCTCGGTGATCGCCTTCGCCACCGCCTGGGCCATCTCGAGCTGCCCGGCGCGCGCCTCGCCGCCGCCGGGGAGCTCAGCCACCACGCGCGCGAGGGCCCCAGTGACCCCGCTCGCGACGGTCTCAGCCGTTCCCTCGCCCATCTCGCCGAGGGTAGACGCCGGGTGTGACGTGAATGCGCGACTCAGAAACGGCAGCGCCGCCGAGCCGGCCCCTTCTCGACGATGGTCACTCGGGTTGGAAGAGGGCGATGGTGTTGCCGTCGGGGTCTTTGAACCAGGCGGATCGGCCGATGCCGACTGAGGTGACCACGTGGTTCACGGTCTTGAACGTCTCAGTGTCGTATTCCTCGAACTCGATGCCGCGCTCGACGAGCTCGGCGACATCCTGGTCGATGTCGGTCGACCAGAAACGCGCCTGTGTGTGGTCGGCCTTGTTGCCAGCGGCGCGGCCGTAGATCAACAGGGAGGTGTCGCCGCCGCAGTTGAAGACGAGGTGGTTCTTGATCGTCTCCGGGGAAAGGGTGAGGCCGACCTTGTTCTCGTAGAAGCTGCGAGCGTTGTCGAGGTCGGTGGACACGAGCACCGCAGAGATCCTGTTGTCAACGAGCATGTCGTTCTCCTTTGTTGGCAGTGCTGGCAGCCTTCCTGTCCATCTGCGCCTGTGGCACGAGGTCAATGGGACATACATGGACTTGCGAAGGCACACGCTTGGCGGCCGCAGTAGACAGTACGCAACGCCGTCATCGCGACGACGCTCGTGCGAGGAGACGGTATGCCGAAGATGGTCATTACCCACAGCGTCGTTGACGTCGAGAGATGGTTGAAGGGCAAGTCTGAAAGGGCCGAAGCCATCGGCGCCATGGGTGGGACCAACGTGGTCGACCACGTGGCCGAGGATGGAAGCAACACCGTGGCTATCAGCGCCGACATGGAAGACGCCGCCAGCGTTGTGGCGACCCTCGCCTCACCGCCCGCTGAGATGGCCGCCGTCATGGAAAGCCACGGCGTCCTACCGCCAGTGACGGCGTTCGTCGCCAGGTAGGCCTTCCAAACAAGGGGGTACCGCATGTGGGCGCAACTCATCACGTTTCGTCTACGACCCGGCCGGGAGGGTGACGTCCCCAGGCTGGTCGAGGAGCTAGACGCGACCGAGCAGCCCGGCTCCGGGCTTCTCCGGTCCACCACCATGGTCGATCAGCAAGATCCGAGCCGGGTCCTCACTTTGGTCGTTTTCGAAAGCGAAGAGAAAGCTCGAGCCCGAGAGCAAGACCCCCGACGACAGGACGGGCTGGCGAAGGCAAGAGCGATCATGGCGGAGATCTTCGATGGGCCGCCGGAGTTCATCGACCTCACGATCGCCAACGACCGCGTGTACTGACTGGGTCAGCGCTCCCGACTCACTCGCAGGCGATCCCGTCACCGTCCCGGTCAAGCCCCGGGCGGTAGCCCGGCTGTCCTTGATAGATCGGCGCGGCTCCGTGAGCGCGGGCATCATCGCAGTTCGCGTAGTAGACGGACGACCCGGCCGTGGTCGGGGGCGTGTACGTCGGAGGCGGGCTGTAGACCGGTGCCCGATAGGCCGTCGTCGGCGGGGAGTACTCCGTGGTGGGCGGCGTGTACTCCCTGGTGGTCGTCGTTGGAGCTGCCGTCGTCGTCGTGGGTGCCTCAGTGGTGGTGGTCGGGGCGATGTACTCGGTCGTTGTCGGCCGGGGCAGCGTGGTCGCCACGAAGGTGCTGACCTTGGCAGGCGTCGGCTTCGGGGGTCCGGCCGCAGCGCTCGCCACGCCGGCGAGAAGGAAGAACGCGACCAGGCCCGAGATGACCTGACCCGCGAACGGCCAACCCCGGAAGACCGACCAGCTCCGCTTCATGTCCGCCGATCCCCCGATCGAGGCCCGAATAGGCCTGCTACAGCGGTGTACCGGGGCGGCGTGACGTGGTCATCGAGGGGTACGACGGTCGCGGATCAGGACGTAGGCCCACAACGCGGCAATGGCGAGGCCTGCGGCCAGGCAGAGAGACGCGCCGAGGAACGGCAACGTCCGGGACGGGGGCCGCCCACGGATTTCGGCTCTGCCTGGGTGGGCGGGGTCATAGACGAGGTCGAGGGTCTCGCCGGGGCGCCTGGGGTGGTCCCAGTCGTCAGCCAGCACGTCACCCCGGTAGACCCGCCCTGCCGCGATGTAGCGGACGGAGTAGTCGATCTGCCGGCAGGTGTTGCGCCCGCACGGGCTGATGAACCTCCTGGCGTCGATCACCCCGGTGGCCGAGCGGCCCTGCTGGATCGTGGAGGAGCGGTCACCGGCTCGGGCGACGGATGCCATCCACCAGGCGCCGAGCACGAGGATCGACAACCCGAGCACCACGCCGGCCAGTGGATTGCGTCCACCG
>JBEEFP010000020.1:0-3094 GCA_041166085.1 Actinomycetota bacterium | reverse complement strand
TCGGCCCGAGGTTCTGCCAGAACAGCGAGTGCAGCACGTGGCCCGCGTGGTTGAACGAGAGGTCCTTGGTGAGCTTGCCCACGAGCGCGTAGTCGTCCTTGGACCGTGCGTCGGCGAGCTTCTCGAGCGCCGTGTTCGCGCCCTTCACGTACGTCGCGTGGTGCTTGTCGTGGTGCAGCTCCATGATCGCCGCGCTGATGTGGGGCTCCAGCGCCGAGTAGTCGTACGGCAGATCCGGAAGCGTGTAGATGTCGTCAGGCATGGTCCACATCTACCCGGTGAGATGCCGGTTCACCCACCTCGGGCAGTCGTGAGCGGTATGTTTCGCGGCGTCAGCCGGCTACACGAGGAGTGCACGTGAAGATCTTCGACAACTTCTTCGAGGTTGGTGGTGGCCTGCAGTTCATGGCCCGCGCGGGGCACATCCTCGTGGGCATCACCTGGATCGGCTTGCTCTACTTCTTCAACTTCGTGCAGACACCGTCGTTCGCGGAGATGGAGCCAGGAGCGCGCTCGGAGGCGCTGCGCAAGCTGACGCTGCGCGCGCTGTGGTGGTTCCGCTGGGCAGCGGCGGCCACGTTCGCCCTCGGCATCGTGCTGCTCGGCATCTACTCCTCGGACAGCGACGCGGGCTACCTGAAGAGCACGGCCGGCGCCAGCATCATCACCGGCATGCTGTTCGGCATCACGATGTTCGCCAACGTGTGGATGGTCATCTGGCCGGCCCAGAAGATCAACATCGGCAGCGCCGAGCGCGTGGCTGCCGGGGGCGAGGCTGACCCGAACGCCGCGGCCGCCGCCAAGAAGGGTGCCAGGGCCTCGCGGTGCAACACGTTCTTCTCGATCACGATGCTCTGGTTCATGGTGTTCACCGCGCACTTCAGCCCACACTTCGCGAACGCCGACGGTGGTGTGAGCAACTTCGCCGTCTACATCGTCCTCGTGCTCATCCTGTGGGCCGTCGTCGAGGCGTCGGCGCTCGGCTACATCGGCGGGCTCGACAACGCGATCAACAAGCTGCTGTTCGACGATCACAAGAAGACGATCATCTACGGCTTCGTCTACCTCGCCGTCATCTACTTCGTCGGCTGGGAACTGATCATGAAGCCGTAGCTCCGGTCAGTTGACCTTCAGCGTCGCCTTCATGCCGGCGTGGCCGGGGACGGTGCAGATGATCGTGTAGGTGCCGGGCTTGAGGTCGGTGGTGCCGACCTTGGTCTGGCCGCCGTTCGCCGACGTGACCTCCTTGTTGCCCTCTTCGACGATCGTCACGGTGTGCTGCACGCTGTCCTTGTTCACGAGCGCGATCTTCTTGCTGCCGGCGGTCGTCACGTACTCCGGCTTGTCGAACTTGATGTTCTGGCCGACGACGGTGACGTCGGCGTTCGCCGCGTCGCCGCCTCCCGATGTCGACGACCCGCCGCCGCAGGCGGCGATCGGGAGAGCGAGGACGGTCAGCGCGGCAGCGGCGCGCAGGGCGCGTGTGGTGTGGCGGTGCATGTGCAGGACGATACGGGCCGCGACCGCGCAGGGCTAACCTTGCCGACGCGTGGCATCTCACCTCGATCGCATCCTGAGCGCCGACTACCAGGGCGATCTGCCGCGCCGCTCGATGGACGAGGTCCGCTCGATGCGCAGCGAGTGCCAGAGCGTGGAGACCGGGCTCTCGTACCTCCGTCGCCTCGTCCAGGGCCGCCTCGACATCGTCGGCATGGAGCTGCAACGGCGTCGCGACGGCGGCGAGCCGGGCGACCTCGCGACGCTCGTGAGCCGGCTGCCGGAGATCCTGTCCGAGCACACCCGGTCGCCGGGTGTCGGCCGCCTGCCGCAGACGATGGCGCCCGGCGAGATCGAGCCCGAGCTCGAGCTGCGCCTCAACGACATCGTCGAGGGCCACGACATCGAGTCGCTGCCCGGCCTGAGCGACGACGAGCTGCTCGCGCTGCACGATGCGCTGGAAGCGTTCGAGCACGAGGTGTCGGCGCGCCGGCGAGATGTCTTCGACCGCATCGACTCGCTCCAGGCTGAGATCACCCGGCGCTACCGCACCGGGGAGGCCACGGTTGAGACCTTGCTGCAATGAGGGAGCTGCAACTGCATGACTGCTGACCCGGGTGGGGCGCGCCGTCGGATTGTGCTGGTCGTCGACGACGACGAGGCCATCCGCACGGTCGTGCGATCGGTGCTCGAGGCGGACGGCTTCGAGGTGGTGGAGGCCGCGGACGGGCCCGCCGCGCTGCTGCTGCTCAACGCGATCCTCGGCCGTGGGCCCGACGCCGTGGTGCTCGACGTGATGATGCCGGGCATCGATGGCATCGAGGTGTGCGAGAAGATCGACCACACCAAGGTCAAGGTCATCATGCTGTCGGCGCGGGACGACGCGGAGACGAAGGAGCGTGCCTCCGCCGCCGGTGCCGACGCGTACCTCACGAAGCCGTTCTCCGCAGTTGAGCTGCTCGACGCAGTGGAGAAGCTGGTCCCCGCGTGACCGAGGTTGCGAGGCGGCCGGTGACGGCCCCTCCGCAGCCGCTGTCCACGCCCGCCGACCTCGAGCACCAGCTCAACCGCTTCGCGGTCGAGATCGGTGAGCTGTACCGGGCGCAGAAGGACCGGGCCGAAGAGCTCGAGTCGGCGCTCGTGCAGATGCGCACCACCTACCTCGAGACGGTGCGCTCGATGGCGTACGTCGTCGAGGCGAAGGATGCGTACACGGGCCAGCACCTCGAGCGGTGCCGGGTCTACGGCAACGCGCTGATGGACGCGCTCGGCGTCGCCTCCGAGTACCCCGACGCCGAGTACGGGTTCCTGCTGCACGACGTGGGCAAGGTCGGTGTGCCCGAGCGCATCCTCAACAAGCCGGGGCCGCTCAGCGCGGCCGAGTGGCGCGTGATGCGGACGCATCCCATCATCGGCTACCAGATCCTCCAAGGCATCCCGTTCATGACCTCGGCGGCGTCGATCGTGCGCTGCCACCACGAGATGTGGGACGGCGCGGGCTACCCAGAGGGCCTGTGCCGCGAGGAGATCCCGCTGCCCGCTCGCGTGTTCCAGGTCGTCGACGCGTTCGACGCGATGACGACCGACCGCCCGTACC
>JBEEFP010000019.1:0-56464 GCA_041166085.1 Actinomycetota bacterium | reverse complement strand
GATTGGGCGTCTGGTACTCGACATGGGCGATGTTGATGGTGATGCCCCGCTGCTTCTCCTCGGGCGCCTTGTCGATCTGGTCGAAGGCGGTGAAGGTGGTCTTGCCCGAGGTGTCGCGCTCGGCGAGGGTCTTGGTGATGGCGGCGGTGAGCGTCGTCTTGCCATGGTCGATGTGACCCATGGTGCCGATGTTCAGGTGGGGCTTGTCGCGCTCGAACTTCTGCTTGGCCATATCGGTGTGCCTCGTCCTATCCCTCGTCCGCGTCCTGTGGGTGTAGCGGCGGTCGGACTCGAACCGACGACCCCTCGATTATGAGCCGAGTGCTCTCACCGACTGAGCTACGCCGCCCTGCTGTGCTCGCCATATGGGCATATGGCCGAGCCCTCTGTGGGAATCGAACCCACGACACCAGCCTTACCATGGCTGTGCTCTGCCGACTGAGCTAAGAGGGCCTACCTGCTGCAGCGATCCGTGATGCATCTGGCGTGATCGCGACTGGCGATGATAGCCAACCGACCATGGAGGTCCGCCTGGCCATTCCGAGCGACGCCGAGGCGATCCGGGCGATCTACAACGTCGAGGTCTCGGAGTCGACGAACACCTTCGACCTCGTCCCCCGCACCGTCGAGCAGCAACAGGCGTGGCTGGCAGATCACGCCGGCGCCCACCCGGCCATCGTGGCCGTGTCGAACGGAGCGGTGGTGGGCTACGGATCGCTGTCGCCCTACAAGGAGCGGCCCGCGTACGCGACGACGGTGGAGGACTCCCTCTTCGTGCACCGCGAACACCGAGGCGAAGGCGTGGGCAGGAACATGCTCGAGGAGCTGTTGCGCTTGGCCGCCGATCACGGCTTTCACGCCGTCATCGCGCGCATCGTCGGTGACAACGCCGCGTCCATCCGCGTCCACGAGGCGTGCGAGTTCGAGCGGGTCGGCGTCGAGCGCGAGGTCGGCCGCAAGTTCGGCCGCTGGCTCGATGTGGTGGAGCTGCAGAGACTGCTGTGAGCTGACTGCTGGGGGCCCGTCAGGTTGATTCTTCTCCTTCAAGGAGGCGGGCGAGGGCGAGCTCGGCGTAGTCGTGGGGCTGGCCGTCGGTGGGGAGCAGGCCGCGACGCGCGGCGGACAGGTGGGCGCACGACGACACGAGGGCCATGTGGGTGAAGGCCTGGGGAAAGTTGCCGAGGGCGTCGCCGGTGCGGACGTCGACCTCCTCCGCGAACAACCCCACGTCGTTGGCCAGACCGAGCAGGCGCTCGAGCAGCTCGGCGCCCTCGTCCACCCGTCCCGCGTGCACGAGGCAGTCGACGAGCCAGAACGAACACAGCAGGAACGCGCCCTCGCCGCCGTGCAGGCCGTCGGGCGCGAGGTACCGGTGCACGAGCCCGTCCTGGGTGAGGTCGCGCTGCACCACTTCGATGGTCTTGAGCACGGCGGGGTGCGTGCTCGGCAGCAGCCCGAGCGCAGGCACCAGCAAGGTCGACGCGTCGGCGACCGGGAACCCCACCGCCTGGCCGAACCAGCCATCGGCGGCCGCCTCCTCGAGCAGATAGGCGCGCAGGAGATCGCGCTCGCGCGTCCAGTCGGTCAGGGGCGCGGGGAGGTCACCGGTCGTCGCGATGCGAATCGCCCGGTCGAGGGCGACCCAGCAGTTGAGCTTCGAGTGGGTGAAGTGACGCGGGTCGTCGCGGATCTCCCAGATGCCCTGGTCGGGCTGGCGCCACCGATCGCACACGACGTCGGCCAGGCCGGAGAGGAAGGCCCAGTTGTCGTCCGTCAGCTCGCCCCCGGCCTCGCGGAACAGCCACGCCGCCTCCAGCAACTGGCCGTAGCAGTCGAGCTGCAACTGCTTCACCGCGCCGTTCCCGACGCGCACGGGCACAGAGTCGCGGTGTCCCGCCAGGTGTCCCAGCTCCAGCTCCGGCAACGAACGCTCCCCGCAGATGCCGTACATGATCTGCAGGTCGAGGGGCCGACCGGCTCCGGTGCGCTCGAGCCACCCCTTGAAAGCGGCCGCCTCGTCGGCGAAGCCCAGCTCGAAGAGCGAGATGAGGGTCAGCGTGGCGTCGCGGATCCAGGTGTAGCGGTAGTCCCAGTTGCGCTCGCCGCCTACCTCCTCGGGGAGCGAGGTGGTCGGGGCGGCGACGACCGCGCCGCTCGGCGCGTAGGTCAACGCCTTGAGGACGAGCGCAGACCGCAGCACCGCGTCGGCGTGCTCACCTTCGTATCGGCATCCCGCGATCCACGTGCGCCAGAAGGCAATGGTGTCCTCGAGCCGCCTGCGCATGGCCTCGGCACCGCGCTCGTCGGGCGCCGCGTCGTGCGACGGGGTCCACACCACCTCGACCCACGCCTCCTCCCCCTGCTCCAGGAGCCAGTCCCCGGCCAGCGCTTCCTCGACGACGCGGATGGGCCGAGTTGCGTCGACCCACAGCGCGTCGGCTCCACCCACCGCCTCCCCCAGGCCGTCGGCGACGCGGAGGCGCGGCACGAACGCGCCGTACTCGTACCGGGGCGCGACCCGCGCCGCCACGACCACGCGGCCGTCGACGCAGCGGAGCCGGCGCAGGATGGCCCGGCGCGCCCGGACGCCGCCAAGGCGGGCCGGGTCCGAGGCGGCGACCGGCATGCAGTCGGTGACCTCGAGCGTGCCCGTGTCGGACTCGAAGGTCGTCACGAGCACGTTGGTGCCGTCGAGGTACGCACGGGTCGTGCGCCTGAGGTCCGCCGGTGTGATCGAGAAGGCGCCGCCGTTGACGTCGTCGAGCACCTTGCAGAACACCGATGGCGAGTCGAACCGAGGGAAGCAGGCCCAGTCGATCGAGCCGTCTCGACCGACCAGTGCAACCGAGTGGCAGTCCCCGAGCAAGGCGTAGTCGCCGATGTGATTCACGGTGCGGGATCCGCGTCTACTCGCTCCAGACTCGGCGCTGAGACTGTGCCGATGGAGAACCTCGTCACCTCCGCGCGGCCAACGTGCGTAGTCGCTCCGGCAGGTCCGGCCGGGCCCTGAAGATGAACTTCTTCCCTACCTTCTCCTTGTTGAACAGTCCCAAGCTTTCAAGTCGAAGCAGGTCGCTTCGCGCCGACTCATAGGTAACCCGGTTCCGCCTCGCCTGTGCTGCGATCGTGAAGGGCTCTATCGGATCCCGAAGTGCATCGCGCAACACCACGAGCTGGCGATGGTTCAGCTCAGGCGACCCATGGAGCAGCTGCTCGATCTCCCTCGTCTCAGCGATCTTGCGCGCGAGGTAGTCGTGCAGGCTTGCGATCGCGCGCTCGATTACGACGAGTTGGTCGAGGACGAAGTAGGTGATGTCATTGCTGTCGGTCTCCACATGAAGATACGACCTTGCGTACTTAGCCGGCGCCTTCCTGAGGATGCTGGAGATGGAGAGGTACTGCGTGAGCCAGTATCCGCTCGAGAGCATCGACCAGTAGAAGAGCGCCCGGGCGGTCCGCCCGTTGCCGTCGACGAAGGGGTGATCGTACGCGAGCCAGAAATGCACGATGATCGCCCGGACCACCGGGTGGATGAACCCATCGGTGGCTTCGCCATTCGCGAAGCGACACATCATCTCGAGGCGGCGGGGTAGTTCGTTCGCGTGTGGTGGACGATGGAGAAGAGTGTTGTCGTGCCAATACACCGCGATTCTGTCGTCGCTCTCCGTTTGGAGTCTGCCAGCATCCTCGGGATCGTCGAGCGTGCCTTCGGTGGCGATCCGGTGGAGGTCCAAGACGTCACTTGGGGCCAACAGCTGGCCCACCAACTCTTGGGCGTACAACATCGCCTGATAGTTGTTAGCGATCATCTGCTCACTGCGATCGCGCGGCTTGCGCCCGGTCGCCAGCAACTCCTTCGCCACCTTCCGACTCGTGCTCGCACCCTCCAGCTGGCTGGACGTGATGGCCTCTTCAATCAGCGAGCTGACGAGGTACCTGTCGCTCGACCTAAGGCTGATGACAAGATCGTCCGCCATGATGCGCCCGCCCGCCTGTTGGTCGATGTGGTGGACCTTTTCCTGAACTAGGTCGATGTTGCTGAAGACGAATGGGTCCCCGTCCGTCCCCATTAGCGGCAGCGCACGAGCGACGTTTCGCCGCGCGAAGGTCATGCCCAGCCACCACTCACGGTGTGAGAGCCCGTCAGGTGGGGTGCGGTTGCGCAGCTCGTCCCAGTGGAGATAGCGGCCCTTCGGGTCTAGAGGGCCCTTGCCAGCTAGGACGCGGGCAATCTCGCCTGGCGCAAGATCGTTTAGGAGCGAACCGAAGTCGGGCGGCCTCTGTGGCGGCTTCATCGCAAACTACCAACTTCCTACTAATCATTCCGGAGTTAGTAGGTACAGAGTAGCCACGTGCTACTAGCTTTGGGCAAATTAGTAGAACCTCTGTATGACATGTCTGTAAGTCGCCAAGCCCGGCGGATGAACGACCCGCCTGGCCAGTTCACGAGATGTGGTGGGCCGGGGAGGATTTGAACCTCCGAAGGCTGTGCCGGCAGATTTACAGTCTGCTCCCTTTGGCCGCTCGGGCACCGACCCTGGAGCGACCAAAGATAGCGTGGCCCTCCATGCCCACCTTCGACGTTGTCTCCGAGGTCGACATGCAGGAGGTCAAGAACGCAGTCGACCAGGCCAGCCGCGAGGTCACCACCCGGTTCGACTTCAAGAACACCGACAGCTCCGTCGAGCTCTCCGGCCAGGAGATCAACCTGCACTCGTCCACCGAGGACCGTCTGCGGGCGTTGATGCAGGTGCTGGAGGAGAAGCTGGTGCGGAGGCAGGTGTCGCTGAAGTCGCTGGACCAGGGCAAGATCGAGGAGGCGGCCAAGGGCACGGTGCGCCAGACGATCACCATCAGGGCCGGCATCGACACCGACCGGGCCAAGCAGATCAACAAGCACATCAAGGACCTGGGCCTGAAGGGCGTGTCGTCGCAGACCCAGGGCGAGCAGGTGCGGGTGCAGGGCAAGAAGCGCGACGACCTCCAGGCGGCCATCGCCTCGCTCAAGGGCGCCGACTTCGGCATCCCGCTGCAGTTCCAGAACTTCCGCGATTAGGTAAAGCGCCGCGAACCGGGGGTCGATGACCCGGGGATGACGCAACGCCGCGCTCCGGGCCTGCTCGCCGTGATCATCGGCGTGTGCCTGGTGCTGGGCGGTCTGGGCGTCGCGGTCGTCCGGCCACGGACCACCGAGATCGCCCTCGAGACCGGGCCCGCACCGGCGTCCGGCCCCCTCGGCAGGGCCGCACCGGCGACGCCGGCCACCGCCCCGGGCGCTCCCACCACCCCGCCCCCCACCACCCCGCCCCCGACCACCGCGGCCCCGCCCCCGACCCCGCCCGCGCCGGCCACGCGTGTCGCCCGCCGCACTCCCGTACCGACCCGCGCCGCGGCCCCCGGCGTCACCTTCACCGCCCCGTCGCAGCCCGCGTCGCCGTCGGCGCCTGCGTCGTCCCCCGTGCCCGCGGCGGCCGCGGGTGACTCCATCAGCACCGCTCCCGCTCCGTCCGGTGGGACGACGAGCACCACCTCGGTCGGCGGTCACTTCGCATTCCTTGATCAGGCATCGTCAGGCGAGCCGGCCCGGTGGAACCCCTGCGCGCCGATCCACTACATCGTGAACGCGTCTGCCGGTCCGACGGGGAGCTTGGCGCTCGTCCAGCAGGCCGTCGCCAGAACGGCGGCTGCGACGGGCATGAGCTTCACCTTCGACGGGACGACCGCCGAGGTGCCGAGCAGTGTCTGGGGCTTCGGCCCCTCGGCCAGCTACCCGCACGGGTGGCAGCCGCTGCTCATCGGCTTCGCCCATCAGGGGCAGTCGGACCTCCTGGAAGGCACGAACGCAGGCACGGGCTTCCCCGTCACGCTGCAGTTCGTGGCCACCGGGGAGCTCGTCGACGTGTCGGGTGCGGTGGCGATCGACGCCGACCAGGCTGCGGGCCTGTCGATGGGATTCGGCGGCGCGTCCGTCGGCAGCGTCGTGCTCCACGAGCTGGGCCACGCCGTCGGGATGGCGCACGTGCAGGATCCCACCGAGGTCATGAATCCCGTCGTCGGTCCGTGGACGCCCGCGGCGTGGGGCGTCGGCGATCGCGAAGGCCTGCGCCAGCTCGGCACCGCGTCAGGATGCACGAGCACCGCACCGCCGGCGCCCTGGGGCTGACCGCTACGGCGCGAGGATCGGCGTGCGCGGCACGTTGACGAGCCGGCCCACCAGGTCGGCCGAGGCGGCCGCGATGGCTTCCAGGTCGGCCGCGTCGACGGCGGCAAGGGTGTCGGCGTCGGTGTGGTACTCCGGATAGCCGGCGACCGGCCACACCACGGGTACGCCGGCGGCGTGGAACGCGCCCGCATCGGTGCGCCAGCTGCCGTTGACTGCGATGGCGGCCTGACTGGTGAGCGGGAGGCCGAGCACGCCGTGCTGCGCGAAGGTCGCAAGGAACAGTGACGGCAACGTGGCGTGCACCGAGTACACCATTGCGCGCCAGCTGAACAGCGGCGCGTCGACACCCGCGGCCTGGTGCACCGGCGCCTGCGCGTCGGACGCCCGCGCGCTCGACGCGTCGAGGTTGATCACCGCGGCCAGGTCCCCCATGCGAAGGGCGCGCCCGTCCGGCAGCGCCAGCCCGCCCGGAGACTGCAGAGTGGCCGCCAGTTGCTTCGAACCGAGCAGGCCGATCTCTTCACCGTCGACCAGTGCTGCCACGACGCCGATGGCGGGGTTCTGTGTCGCCAGCACCTCGGCGGCGCGCAACACCGCCGCAGCACCGCCGCCGTTGTCAGCCGCGGCCTGGTACCAGCCGTCGGCGTGGGCGAGCAGGAGCACGTACGGCGAGCCGGGCGGACCGTGGCGCACGCCTATGACGTTGTGGGCGAGGGTGGGCGCACCCGTGTCGCGCATGGCCCGCAGGAGAACCCGCTGTCCGAGGAGCTCGTCGGATGTCGCGACCGCGACGACGGACGGCAGGGGTTGGCGGATGGTGACGGCCATCACCGCGTTGCGCGCCACGTCGCCCTGGACCACGGCGCCTGCGCCGCCCTGGTCCGTGATCTGCTTGGCGGCCGCCGCCAGGTTGGCGCTCACGTTCTTCCACTCCGGGCTGGCGGTGGCGAAGGGCACGAAACCGCAGTCACCGGGTCCCACCTCCGCGATGGCCTTGACCGTGCACTCCACGCCTTCGGGGCCGGTCTGGCGGGTGAGCCCGAAGGCGCTGTCGACCTTGAACTGGTGTCCGTCGCTGACCCGCTCGAGCAGGGGCGCGTGGCCGGCGGCGTAGTCGACGGCGTAGCGGCTGGCTCCGAGGTCGAAGTCCTGGCGGACGACCTGGTACCCGGCGGCGGTGAGCGCGCCGCCCTCGTAGTCCGCGACCGCCGCCATTCCGGGCGATCCTGCCCGGCGGTACTCAGGGGCGGGCGAACGGTCGAGGATGGCCTCGAGGTGGCGCAGGGCGCTGGGCGGGGTCGGTGACGGGTCGGCCGACGCCGGCACGAGCACGGTCACGGCCAGCACGACCCCCAAAACCACCCGGCGCATCACAAAGGGGAAGGTTCGCTCCCGGCGAGGTCAACCCCTGCCCGGGAGGGCGGCTCAGCCCGCTTCGAGGTCGACCGGGGCGTTGGGGTCGCCGATGGCCGTGGTCGGCGCGGCGGGCGCCGCGCCGGCGGGGGCGCCGGCGAGGATGATCACCGGGGTGCCGTTGTCGACGAGGTCGAACAGCTCCTCGACGTCGGGCATGGCCATCCGGATGCAGCCGTGCGACGCGGACGTGCCGAGCGACTTCACGTTCGTCGTCCCGTGGATGCGGATGCCAGGCGCGTTGAGGTTCATGGCGCGTGTCCCGAGCGGGTTGCCCGGACCGGCGGGGATGCTCTTGGGCAGGCTCGCCCCCCAACCGGTGGGGTCGGGGTTGATCCAGACGGGCCGGAACCGCTTGAGGACGATCTTGAAGTTGCCCTTGGGCGTCGGGTACTTGGGCTGGCCGGTGGCGACCATGTACGTCTTCACCAGGTTGCCGTTCTCGTAGTGGTAGAGCCGGTTCTCGCCGGTACGCACGAGGAGGACGTCGGCGAAGCCCTCGACGTCGGGCTTGCTGGTGAGGAGCGGCGCGTCGACCGTGCCGCCGTTCGGTACAGGATGGGCGGCCAGCTCCTCGCCGCGGGCGAACGCCTTGTTGGTGGCGGCGGTCAGGTCGATGCTGCGGCCGGCGACGGCCGGGACGATCCGCACGAACCCAGTGGACGTGTCGATCTTGGCGTCGACGGGTGCTCGCTGAACCCGGGCACCGAGGCCGATCATGGCGTCGCGCACCGCGTTCCGGTCCACGTGCAGACGGACCGTGTAGCTCTCCTGCACTGGCTTGTGCAGCACGCGATGCCACATGCGGCCGGCCAACCCGAGGTGATCGGCGTCGGCCCTGGCCGCCGCCATCACGGCGCGGGCGTCGGAGTGCAGGCCCATCTGTTGCAGGCTCAGGGCGGCGGTGGCGGGACCGGCCGTGACCCGCACCATGGAACGACCAGCGTCGGACAGTGGCGTCTCGAGCTGACGCAGCACGACCGCCTGCTCCTGGCCGCCGACGGGGCGGCCGTTGACCCGGACACCCGGAAGGAGCTCGTCGCGGTGGGCCCGGTCGTAGGCCGACGCAGCAGCCGCCGTCACGCCGAGGATGACCAGGACGATCGACGCGCCGAGCACCGAGCGCCGCACCCAGCGACGCCCCGCGATCGCCTCCTCGGCTGCGGGTGCGGGAACCGGCTCAGGACTGGTGTCCTGCTCGATGTCGTCGGTGGTGGTGCTCACGGTCTCAGGTTCCCCATCCGAGGAAACGCCGAAGCGGGCCAGGCGTCACAAGGGCGGCCGCGGCCTTGGCCCGTTCGTCGGCGCGGGCCCACGCGCCCGTGGCCCCGGCTGACTCCTGGGAGATGCGGCTCCAGTCCAAGGACTGCGCGGTCACCGCCGCCTCGGCCTGGGCCAGCTGCAGCGCGCCGCCGGAGGGACTGGCGGACGACGCCCACAGGAGCTGGTCGCGCGACGGCGTGGTCGGCGCCGCGAAGACGCCGCCCCGTCCGTCGGCAAAACGACGGGTGAGGCCAGTTGCGACGATCACCCTCGGGCGGTTGGCCTCGAGACCGGCGAGCAGGTTCGGCACGTTGGCCAGCGCGTCAGCGAGCCATTGGTCGAGGTACGGCTTGGGGTCGGTGGCAGGAAGTGCCGTGCCCGGGCGGACGGCGACGGGGACCACCTTGGTGACCTTGGCCTTCCCGCGGCCCGTGGTCAACGTCTTCGTCGGCGCGGGGTGGACCTCGAAGTGCACGTGCGGTGAGCCGCCCCTGGCGTCCCCGGAGTCGCCGAGGTAGCCGACGACCTCGCCCCGCTTGACCCGCTGCCCGTTGACCTGGCCGGGGACCCACGCGCTGAGGTGGGCCATGTAGTAGTAGGTGCCGTCGGCCGCGTACACGTACGACGCCATCCCGCCGACTGCGCCGTCGGTCTGCTTGAGCACACCGTCGTCCGGAGCGCGCACCGGCGTACCCGCGGCCCCGAAGATGTCGGTGCCCTCGTGCAGGTGGAAGGTCGGGACGAAGCGCGGGTACCACCAGTCGTCGGTGAAGTTGACCAAGCCGGCAACAGGGAACTGACCGAACCCGAGGGCGATGGCTTCGTCCTGCGAGAGCCCCTCGTCGATCAGCGGCTGCAGCGCGGTCAGCAGCTTGGCCGTCCCGTTGGCCTTGCTGCGCTTGACCGAGTTGATCATGGCCTGGAACTCGGGCGGCACGACCTGGGACGTGCCCGGAGGCACCACACCGTCGCCGCCACCCTCGCCTGGCGCGGTCGGCGCGGGCGCAGGCTCGGTCCCACCGCCCGCGGGCGGGGCGGTGGTCGTCGTCGTCGTGGGCTGCTCCGGCAGGAGCGTCGATGGCGGAGCGCTGGTGGTGGTCGTCGAGTCGCCGGTCGGCGGCGGCGTCGTGGTGGTCGGGTTCGGATCGAACACCTGGGCGCGTGCCGCGGTGAGGACGCCGGCGGTGACCATGGCGGCGACGACGAGCGCGGCGAGAGCGAGGGGGCGCGGCATGCAATCGGGAAGTTCGGAGGGCAGGCGGACGAATCCTGCCGGCGGATCCTAGTTCTGCCAGTCGCGGGAGCGCAGACGGGCGATGCGCGCGTCGGTCGGCGGGTGGCTGGTGAACAGGTTCCGGAACTGCATGTTGCGACCGGTGAGGGGGTTCACGATGAACATCTGGGCGTGCGCCGGGTCGACGTTCATGGGGATCTGCTTGGCGCCCTGCTCGAGCTTGGCGAGGGCCCGAGCCAGGGGCTCGCCGTCGCCGATGAGGCGGGCGCCTGATCGGTCGGCCTCGTACTCCCGACTACGGGTCAGCGCCATCTGCAACAGGAAGGCAGCCGCGGGCGCGAGGATCATGAGGAGCAGCAGGACGATGGGGTTGCGATTGTCGTCGTCGCCGCCGAAGAACATGGCGATGCGGCTGACGAAGAGGATCGCGGTGGCGATGGCCGCAGCCACCGACCCGATGAGGATGTCGCGATTGCCGACGTGGCTGATCTCGTGGGCCAGCACGCCGCGGAGCTCGTCCCAATCGCAGATCTGCAGAATCCCCTGCGTCACGGCGACAGCGGCGTGATGCGGGTTGCGGCCGGTGGCGAACGCGTTCGGCTGCATGTCGGGGGTCACGTAGAGCTTGGGCATCGGCATGCCGGCCCGCTCGGTGAGCTCGCGGACGATGCGGTAGTACTCCGGCATCTCCTGCTCGGTCACCGGCGTGGCACGGGCGGCCTTGATGGCGAGCTTGTCGGAGAACCAGTACGAGCCGCCCACCATGGCCAGCCCGATCGTCAGCCCGATGACGGTGCCGCCCTTGCCGAAGAACGACCCGGCCAGCACGAGGAACCCGCCGAGGGCAGCGAGGAGGACATACGTCTTGATCGTGTTCTTGCTCATCTCACCCTTCGAAACGCTCGTGGTGGACGAAAAAGTTCCTCCCGCAGCGTACGGGCCCGAGCGAAGCAGGGGCACCCAGCCGTCCGGCAACGGACGCCGGCCGCACCAGCGCCGCAGGCGCCGCACCGGATGGCGGCCACGCCGCCAGACAGGCCGCGAGGCGCAGGCCAAACCGGCGAAGCCGGGAGGCCAAGCACCATCGAGCTCGCCGAGCGGCAGCGAAGCGAAACTCAGTCGTAATAGCCGGAGTGGATGTAGACGCAGGGGACGCCCTCGCGGCGGAACATCTCGAGGTTGCGGCGGTCGTCCTCGAAGCCGAGCTCGAGCGTGAAGCCGTGGGCGCGGAGGTCGTGCACGGTCCAGCGCTTGAACTCCCGGGCCGCCGAGTAGTCGCCGTAGTCGCGCATGATCAGCAGATCCCACCGCAGCTCGTACCGGTGCAGCCACGCGAGCGTCTGGGGCTGCACGCGTGCGGGCCGGCCCGTGAGCAGGATGATGTGGAGCCGCGGGTCGAGGAGCTCCAGCAGCCGGGCCACGTCGTCGATGAGGGGGTCGTCGCCGCAGGCGTCGAAGAAGGCGTTCCAGTCGCGACGGCCGGCTTCGATGAAGTGCTGGCGGCTGACCGCGTCGGACAGGACGCCGTCGATGTCGAAGACGACGGCGCGTCCGGGCGCAACCGGTCCGTCCCGCCAGCGCCAGTTGTCCGGCGTGGGTCGGTCGCTCACTCCTCGTCGGGCGGCGCAGTGGTGGCCCGGCGCCGGATCTCATCCACGACAGACGCGTCGGCCAGCGTGGTGGTATCGCCGAGGTCGCGTCCCTCGGCCACGTCGCGGAGGAGCCGGCGCATGATCTTGCCACTGCGGGTCTTGGGCAGGTCGTCGGTGAAGATGATCGTCTTCGGTCGGGCGATGGCCCCGATCTTCTGGGCCACGTGCTTGCGCAGCATCTCGCCGTGGGCCTCGTCGGCCTCGTTGCCCGAACGCAGGGTGACGAAGGCGATGATCGCCTGGCCCGTTGTGGCGTCCTTGCTGCCCACGACGGCCGACTCGGCGACGGAGGGATGGTCGACGAGCGCGGACTCCACCTCGGTGGTCGACACGCGATGGCCCGACACGTTCATGACGTCGTCGACGCGTCCCAGCAGCCACAGGTACCCGTCGCCGTCGAGCTTGGCCCCGTCGCCCGCGAAGTAGCGGCCCTCGAAGCGGCTCCAGTACGTCTCCCGGTAGCGCTCGGGATCGCCGTAGATCCCGCGCAGCATCGACGGCCACGGCCGGGTGAGCGTGAGGTAACCGCCGCCCCGCTCGACCCGCTTGCCCTGGTCATCGACCACCTCGGCGGCGATCCCGGGCAGCGGGAAGGTTGCAGATCCCGGCTTGCAGACCGTCACGCCCGGCAGCGGCGAGATCATGATGGCGCCGGTCTCGGTCTGCCACCAGGTGTCGACGACGGGCGTGCGGCCGCCGCCGATGTGCTCCTGGTACCAGACCCACGCCTCCGGGTTGATCGGCTCGCCGACGCTGCCGAGCAGCCGGAGGCTCGAGAGCTCGTGAGCCTCCGGGTACCTCGTCCCCCACTTCATGAACGTGCGGATCGCGGTTGGCGCGGTGTAGAGGATCGTGACCCCGTACCGCTCGATGATCGACCACCAACGGTCCTTGTCGGGGAAGTCCGGCGTCCCCTCGTACATGACGGACGTGGCGCCGTTGGCGAGCGGCCCGTACACGATGTAGCTGTGGCCGGTGACCCACCCGATGTCGGCCGCGCACCAGTAGACGTCGGTCTCCGGATGGATGTCGAACACGTAGCGATGGGTGAACGTGACCTGCGTCAGGTAACCCCCCGTCGTGTGCATGATCCCCTTGGGCTTGGCGGTTGTGCCCGAGGTGTACAAGAGATAGAGGAGGTCCTCCGCGTCCATGTGCTCGGGCGGACACTCCGCTGCCGCCTCGGCCATGAGCTCGTGCCACCAATGGTCGCGGCCATCGGTCATGGTCACGCTCGTGTCGGTGCGGCGGACGACGACCACGTGCTCGATGGAGGGCGTGTCCGCAACAGCCACGTCGGCATTCGCCTTGAGGGGGACGGGCGCGCCGCGCCGCCAGCCGCCGTCGGCCGTGATGAGCACCTTGGCCTCGGCGTCGTTGATGCGATCGCGCAGGGCGTCCGACGAGAACCCGCCGAAGACGACGGAATGGGCGGCGCCGACGCGCGTGCACGCCAGCATGGCGACCGGCAGCTCGGGGATCATCGGCATGTAGATGTTGACCCGGTCACCGCGCTGCACGCCGAGGTCCTTGAGCACGTTGGCGAAGCGCTGCACCTCGTCGAGGAGCTCGGCGTAGGTGATGGTGCGAGTGTCGCCGGGTTCGCCCTCCCAGTGGAAGGCCACCCGATCGCCCCGTCCCGCCGCAACATGCCGGTCGAGGCAGTTGTAGGAGACGTTCAGCGTCCCGCCGTCGAACCACCGCGCGAACGGAAGCTTCCACTCGAGCGTGGTGTCGAAGTCGTCGAACCAATCGACGAGCTCACGGGCCTGCGCGGCCCAGAAGCCTTCCCAATCAGCATCGGCCGCGTCGTACACGGACCGATCGCTCACCAGTGCCTGCTCGACGAAGCCGGGCGGCGGCGGGAAGGTGCGCTCCTCGGAGTAGTAGTCCTCGATGGCAGCGCGCGTGTCCTCGGACATGCCCGGAGCCTATTGACCAGGAGCCCGACCATGCGCACCGCGCCGAGGTCCGGCGGCAGCGCTGCCGAACGCACCGAGCGGCCCCGGCAAGAGCGGCGGCACCAACCGTTGTGCCCATCGCCTTGGTTGGGCCGCCGGTGAGGGAGCGTCAGCGACCGAACCATGAGCAGAGCGCGGACAAACGGGACGCCGGCAGGAGCGGCGGCACCAACCGTTGTGCCCATCGCCTTGGTTGGGCCGCCGGTCATCCGTTGGCGCCGAAGGCGCCGGCGCCCTCGGCGCAGGATGACAGTGAGGGAGCGTCAGCGACCGAACCATGAGCAGAGCATCAGCGAGCCAGGAAGGGGAAGAAGAGCACGACGATGAAGACCGCGTGGGTGCTGAGCGCGAGCCAGCGCACCGCGTTGCGGAACGAGCGGTCGTCGCCCGGCCAGAGCCAGCGCCAGCCCGTGACCATGACAACGGTGATGGCGACCAGGGTCGGGAACAGGTAGCGACCGCTGATCACGAGCGAGCGGTCAGGCGGTAGACCCCGGCCGATCACCGCCGCGCAGGCCACGGCGAACACCACCAGAAAGGCACTGATACCTCTCCTTGCGGCTGATGCGCCCGCGGCGCGGCCAGGCCTGACGACGTGCGAGAGGGCGCCGAACCAGCCGGCGGCAACCAGCGCCGCCAGCAGCACGAGCAGTCCTACGGGCAGCAGGAGCGGTGGCACCTCCCACCCCGCCGTCGCCCAGAACATGCCGAAGGTCTGCACGGCCCGAGCCCAGACGACGTTCGCTGAGTGCCGCGTGTCCGGCCAGAGCTCCGCGATGCGCGTGCTCTGATCGATGGTCGAATTCGCGGTGCGTTCCAGTGGGCGCGGGAACCATCCGGGGGCTCGGCGGCTGGCCCGCTCAGCCGAGCCATTGGCGAGGTGGTTCGACAAGGTCCGCCCATCCCAGATCACCTGCTTGCCCCCGTCCCCATAGACCGGGGCCGTCGCCGACAGCCGCCCGCGTGCGAGGACCACCCCGTCGAGCTCGACTCGGCCAGGGGACGTCCCGGTGAAGCCAAGAGGAAGCTCCTTGGTCGCGCGAGCGCGGACGAACTGCACTGTCTGGAACCGCCAGTCCGCCTCGACAGGAACGTCATGGCGCTCCACCGACGCGCCGTCACCGATGTCGACATGCAGCTGCGTACCCGGCTCCCCCCTGACCCAGAGGCCGACGGTTGCAGGACGCCCCGCCAGGTCGTCGAATGCCGCGAGCGAGACGTACTGACGAATGCCGTCGGCCGCCGCCGGCTCGATGCACATCGACCACTCGCCGACGACGCCGCCTGGACATCGATACTGATGCGGCTGGTCGCCGGTCTCCCAGTCCGCCAGTCGCTGAACTGGGAACCCGAGCGTCAGGACGCCGAGCGCAAGCTCGACGGCGATACCGAGGCCGAGCAAGCGGCGCAGGGATGTGGGCCGACGCAGGGCCAATGCCACGGGCAGAGCAAAGAGCAACGGCAAGAGCGTGCGCTTTGTGAGCAGCGCGACGACGACCGTTGCTACGAGCCCGGACGTCCACAGCCATGGTCGGCGCTTGATCCAACCGGTGACCGCCGCGACCACGAGCACCAACACGAGCGCGCCGACGAGGTTCGCCATCACGTCGTTGTTCGCCGCACCCGCGAACGCGGCGACCGTCGGGATACCGGCCGCGAGGACCAACGGCGCCTCGGCCATCCGACGGCGAGTCGGCCACACCATCCGGCCCGCGGCCCCGCACAGCCAAACCGCCCACCCGGTGAGGGCGACCCCGAGGACACGCAGCAGGGCAAGGCGGCCGAGGACGTCAGCCCGCTTGAACGGTGCGGTCAGACCGGCGGCCACCACGTAGTAGAGGGGCGGATGACCCAGCTCGGTCACACCTGGCACTCGATGCGCGGCCAACTCCGGCTTCGCGCCCGGCAGCCACCGGTCCATTTGGGAGCGTTCGACCGAACGCAGGATGGTGTCGTAGGTGGCGAAGCTCTCGACGGTTTCTCGAGGGTTCTTGGGGTAGCCCCCTGCGGCCAGCTCCTCGTTGGCCGCCGGGCTGAGGTTCTGCACGAGCTCGGTGCGGAGCATGTGCTGCGGCTCGTCGGGCATCAGCCACGGCGGCGTCATGAACGCATAGAAGGTGGCCAGCAGTTCGAAGAAGAGGAGGGGCCAGAGCGGGCCGGCCGCACGCAGTCCGAGCCGGCGGCGGATGACGATCCATCCCAGGGGCAGGAGCAGCAGCAGCGCCAGCATGCACGCGCTCAGGCTGACGTTCAGGAGCGCGTCCGTTCCTGCGAACGGCCAGAGGACCGGAGCGGCGGCGGCCGTCGTCACGGTGTGCGGGTGCGAGGAGTCATCGGGACGACCGCCCCCGACGGCAGCGTGCCGTCGCGGGCGACAGAGTCTACGACCGCGCGACGCGGTCCTGCCGCCGCGCCACGTCCCACTCCACGACCGCGAACGCGCCCAGACCATCGGCGGCGGCGAGGGCGCGGGCCTCGCCGACCCGGCTGCGGGCCCGGACCGATCCGAGGTCGCCGCGAGCCGCTCCGGCTTCCCATTCGGCTGCCGCCTCGGCCGCGAGGTCGCCCATCCCGTGGGAGGCGAGGAACTCGGCCTGGGAGCGGACCGCCAGAGGTGCCGCCACTCCGAGCAGCTGGTCCACGGCGACTTCGCACGTCACGTCCTGCGTGCCCGGGCTGCTCAGCGGGTGGCCCCCTCGACCGTGCCCGCGGTACGTGCGCAACCAGTCCTCCCAGGGGCGGCGGGCCAGCGAAGCGGTCCGATCGGCGTAATCGATGACCACGACCCGCCCCCGCTGCAGCAGCCCGACCGCGGTGGCGACCCAGTCCTGAGCCTGGCGCTGCAACGGGACCCGGCCGCCAGGCGGGGCGTCGGGCGCCAGCTCGTCGGCTGCGACGCCGAGATCGGGCGGAGCAGGAACCAACACCTCGCGGAGCCGCCCGTCGTGCTCGCCGACGAGCACCTCCCGCCACCCGTCCCCGCCCTGCTCCAGGAGGCGGAAGCCGAGGTTGTCGAGCAGCTCGTTGGCGAGGATGACGCCTTCGACCGCCAGCGCAGGAAGCTCCGCGAGCGCGGTGACCAGTGGTCCCTGCCCGGGTCGGGGCCGCGCCTCCTCGTCCTCCTCCGGGTGCTCCGACACGCCCAACACGAAGGCGGGCTCCTCGAGCGCAAGCCGGCCCCGCTGCTCGGCCCGTAGGGACGGTGAGCGCTCGACGGTGACGTACCGGAGCGCGGTTGCGCACTCAGGGTCAGCCGCCAGCACCGCGGCGGCCAGCGTCCCGACGCCCGCGCCCGCCTCGATGACGACATACGGGTCGGGGCGACCCAACTCGGCCCACCACGCGTCGAGGGCGCGCGCCAGCACCGCACCGAACAGCGGACCGACCTCGGGACTGGTCAGGAAATCGCGCCCTCGGCCCGCGCCGCCGCCCGCGCCGTAGAAGCCGACGTCGTCGTCGTACAGGACGACGTCGAGGTACTCCTCGTAGGTGATGGGGCCGAGGCGGTGGATCCGCTCGACGACGGCGGCTAGCGCGTCAGGGATGCCAGGTCACCGAGACGGGCGAACACCTGCGGATACACGCCGATGGCGATCACCACTGCGGCCGTCAACCCGAGGGCGGTTGCCAGGGCGGGAGGGACGCGAACCGGCGTGCGGTCGTCGTCCGGGGCCGGGTTCATCCACATCTCCTTTGCGATGTTCGCGTAATAGAAGAGCGCGATCACCGAGTTCACGCCTGCGATGACGGCGAGCACCACCGCGCTCGGCGTGCCTGCGTCGATGGCGGCCCGGAAGATGTAGAGCTTGGCGAACCAGCCGCCGAGGGGCGGGATCCCGGCGAGGGAGAACAGGAAGATCGTCATCAAGAGCGTCAGGCCGGGTGCGTAGCTGAGCAATCCGCCATACGAGGAGATCTCCCCGCTGCGCGTCTTGCGGGCCACTGCGATGACGACGGAGAACGCGCCCAGGTTCATGGCCGCGTAGATCATGAGATAGACGATGGTCGCGGTCTGGGCCGACGCCAGCGCCTTGCCGTTCTCGCCCGCCACTGCGAAGGGCACGAGCATGTACCCCGCCTGCGCGACCGACGAGTAGGCCAGCAGCCGGATCAGGTTCGTCTGGCGCAGGGCGATGAGGTTGCCGACCGTCATGGTCAGCGCGGCGAGCACCCAGAACAGCGGGCCCCACACCTCGTTCTGACCGAGGAAGCCGACGAAGATGAGCTGGAAGAGGGCCACGAACCCAGCCGTCTTGGATGCGACCGAGAGAAATGCTGCGACCGGCGTGGGCGCGCCTTCGTAGGTGTCAGGCGCCCAGAAGTGGAAGGGCACGGCTGAGATCTTGAACGCGAACCCGATGATGATGAAGAAGATCCCGATGGTGACCAGCGCGTGGGGAGCGCCAGCAGCCAGGCCCTCGCGGATGCCGACCAGGATGGTGGTGCCGGTGGCGCCGAACACGAGCGACATGCCGTAGAGCATCACGGCCGAGGCCAGCACGCCGAGGAGGTAGTACTTGAGTGCCGCTTCGTTGCTGTCCAGGTCGCGCTTGCGCCAGCCGGCCAGCATGTAGGCCGGTATGGACAGCAGCTCGAGGGCCACGAAGATCGTGATGAGGTCGCGGGACGACGCCATGACCGTCATCCCGAGCAGCGACGACAAGAGGAGGAAGGAGACCTCCCCCTCGTAGTAGTCGCCCTCGGCCACGTAGTTGGTGCTCATCAGCAGCACGACATAGCCGGCGACGAGGAAGGTCGCCTTGAGCAGCAGCGCGAAGTTGTCGACGACGTAGGCGCCGCCGAACATCGAGCGGTCGCCGCCGTCCACCGCCAAGGTGATGATGGGGATGAGGGCGGCGAGGACGCCGATGCCGGCCAGGTTGGTGACGAGGACCTTGCGCGTCTCGCTCACCAGCAGATCGGCGAGCAGGACCATCACGATCACCCCGGCCAGCACCATGTCCGGCGCGAGCGCGTGGTAGTCGAGGTTCGGCGCCTTGAACGCCGAGGCCGCGAGGAGGGCGGGCACGCTACCCACCGAAGGCGGCGGTCACCGAGCGGACCGCGTCGTTGGTCACGTTGAACAGCAGGCCCGGGAACGCCCCGAGTACCACGATCAGCAGGAGCATGGGCACCCAGGCCAGGTACTCGGGCGTGTGGATGTCGTGGATGTGGGCGTCCGCGAACTCGTCCTTGGGCGTACCGAAGGCGGTGCGCTGGAACATCCACAACAGGTAGCCGGCGGCCAGCACCGTACCGATCGACGCCACCACCATGAAGCCACGGAAGAGCGCTTCGTTGAGACCCGCTGCGGGCGAGTAGGCGGACAGGATGGCCGGGAACTCGCCCCAGAACCCGGCCAGGCCGGGCAGCCCCAGCGAGGCCATGGCGCAGAACCCGAGGATCCAGCCCAGCCGCGGAGCCTGGACCAGGATGCCGCCGAGACGAGCCAGCTCGCGGGTGCCGAAGCGCTCCTGGATCGAGCCAGCGAGGAAGAACAGCATCCCGGTGATGAGGCCGTGGGCCACCATGCCGAACACCGCCGCGTTGATGCCGAAGTCCGTGAGCGTCGCGATCCCCAGCATCACGAAGCCCATGTGGGCAACCGAGGAGAAGGCGATGAGCCGCTTCATGTCCTTCTGGGCCAGACAGCCAAGGGCGCCGTAGATGATGCCGATCACCGCTAGCAACCCGATGAACCACGCCCACCGGTGGGCGGCCTGCGGGAGGATCGGAATGGCGATGCGGATGAAGCCGTACGTCCCCAGCTTCAGCAGGATGGCGGCGAGGATCACCGACCCGACGGTGGGCGCCTCGGTGTGCGCGTCGGGCAGCCATGTGTGGAACGGGAACATCGGCACCTTGATGGCGAAGCCCACGAACAGGCCGCCGAAGATCAGCATCTGGGTGCCGCGGGCGATGTTGGATCCGCTCTCGATGAGCTGCGGGATGTCGAAGGTGTTCCCGCCCTTGAAATACAGGGCGAGGAACCCGAGGATCATGAGCGCCGATCCGAACAGGGTGAAGAGGAAGAACTTGATCGCCGCGTACTGGCGGTTGGGCCCGCCCCACACGCCGATCATGAAGTACATCGGCAGCAGCACGATCTCGAAGAAGACGAAGAACAGGATGAGGTCCTGGGCCGCGAAGGTGCCGTTCATCCCCGTCTCGAGGATCAACATCAGCGCGAGGAACGCCTTCGGGTTGTGAGGCTCGGGGAAGTGGTCCCACGAATAGATCACGCAGAGCACGGTGATCAGCATCGAAAGGAGCAGCAGCGGGAGGGAGATGCCGTCGATGCCGACGTGATAGCGGCTGCTGATGACGTCGATCCAGGGTCGGTTGACGACGAACTGGAGCTTGTCGGCCTTGTCGTAGTCGAACTGCACCAGCAGGTAGACGCCGACGGCTGCCGTCGCCACGGTGACCAGCAACGCCCAGCCCTTGAGGCTCTCCTCACCCCAGGACTTCGGCATCGCCATCAGCACCAGCGCTCCCAGCAACGGCAGGAAGACCGCTGCAGACAGCGCCCAGTGGTCGAACGAATTCATCTCGCTCCTTAACTCCAGAAGATGAGGGCCACGCCGAACAGGGCGGCCGCCGCGAAGAGGACGGCCGCGTACTGCTGCACACGGCCCGTCTGAATGGTGCGCAGCAGGCTGCCGCTGCCTTCGGCAGAGGCGCCCGCGCCGTTGACGAGGCCGTCGACCACCTGTTGGTCGATGACGTCGTAGGTGAAGCGCCCGAACCGGACCACGAGCCACGCGGTGCCGTTGAGCACGCCGTCGATCACGTTCTGGTTGACCCAGTACGCGGCCCGCGCAATGGGGCCCTTGATCGATCCCACGATGCCGTCGGTGTAGAGACGGTCCAGGTAGTACTTGTTGTCGAGGAACGTGTATCCGCCGCGCAGCACGGCGCTCCGCTGGGTGGCCCCGTGCGGACCGGCGTTGCGGAAGTAATAGAGGTACGACGCTGCGAGGCCGAGCGAGGCGACCGCGGTCGAGAAGATGGCGACGCCCCAGTTGAACTGGTGGTGGACCAATCCGGCTGCGGCGATGGTCTCGTTCCCGGTCCACTTGCTGAACAGTTCGATCTTCGGGGCGTTGAGGAGGCCGACCACGACGGACATGAAGGTGAGGATCCACAGCGGGCGGGTGATGGCGGGGCCCGCCTCGTGCGGCTCGCCGTGGCCGCGGTACTCGCCGTGGAAGGTGAGGTAGATGCAGCGGATCATGTAGGCGGCGGTCATGAAGGCGCCGATGACGCCAACCCAGAAGAACAGTTGGAAGCCGTTCTCCTTGGCTCCGAGCAGGATCTCGTCCTTCGACCAGAACCCGGCCAGCGGCGGGAGCCCGGCAAGGGCCAGCGAGCCCACCAGGAAGGTCTTGTACGTCTGGGGCATGCGCTTCTTGAGCCCGCCCATCTCCTTCTTCATGTCGAAGCTGTGCACCGCATGGCCCACCGAGCCGGCGCCGAGGAACAGGTTGGCCTTGAAGAACGCGTGGGTGAAGAGGTGGAAGATGCCGGCCGTCCACGCCCCCACGCCGAGGGCCATGACCATGTAGCCGAGCTGGCTCACGGTCGAGTACGCCAGCACCTTCTTGATGTCGGACTGCACGAACGCGAGGAGGGCGGCGATGATCACCGTCGTCCCACCGATGAGGGAGACGAAGTTGATGCCTCCGGCGTGGATGCTGAACGCCTCCCAGAACACGCCGTAGGTGCGGGCGATGAGGAACACGCCGGCCACGACCATGGTGGCGGCGTGGATGAGGGCGGACACCGGCGTCGGGCCGGCCATGGCGTCGGGCAGCCACGTGTGCAGTGGGAACTGGGCGCTCTTGCCGATGACGCCACACATGAGGCCGACGGCACCGACGAGGAGCACAGTGTGGTCGAAGCCGCCGCCGAGGGCGCGGGCGTTGATGTCGTTGATGTTGAACGTCTGGGCCGCGCCGAAGAACAAGGTGATGATGCCGATCATCAGTCCGGCATCGCCGACACGGGTCGTGAAGAAGGCCTTGAGGGCCGCGTCGGAGTTGACCCCCTCCTCCCACCAGTGCCCGATGAGCATGAACGAACAGAGACCGACCAGCTCCCAGCCCACCAGCAGCTGCAGCAGGTTGTTGGAGATGACCAGCAGCAGCATGGACGCGGTGAAGAGACTGAGGGCCGCGTAGAAGTAGGTGTAGCGCCGGTCGTTGTGCATGTAGCTCGTGGAGTACACGTGCACGAGCAGGGAGATGGCAGTGACGACGAAGAGCATCATCACGGCCAGCCCGTCGATGAGGATGCCGCCGCCGATCTTGGTCTTGCCGCTCTGCCACCACGTGAAGCCCCGCTCGACGGCGGGCCGGATGGGCTCGACCTCGTGGTGCCCAGCGGTTGCCTGCTCCCCCGTCGACCCGCCCGCCTCGGCGTTCGTATCGGCGATGGCTTGGTCGTTCCCGACGTTGGCCGAGGCCTGCGCCGCGGCCGTCTCGGGCACCACGCTGGCGGGCCGCTGCACCCAGGCCACGACCGCGAGGCAGGCAAGGGTGAAGGCGATGGCGATGGCGGCCACGCCGATCTCCGACCCCTTCTTCGGCAGGCGCTTGCCGAAGAACAGGATGAGGACGAAGGACGCGACCAGCGTCCCGGGGATGAGATACGCGTTCTCGAGGAACCAGTCCACTGCGTCAGCCTCTGAGGTGGTCGATCTCGGCGAGGTCGACCGAGTGTCGGTTGCGGTAGATGAGCAGCACGATGGCGAGACCGACGCCGACCTCGGCGGCGGCGATGGCGATCACGAACAGCGCGAAGACCTGTCCGGCCACCGTCCCCCTGAACGCCCCGAAGGCGACAAGGTTGATGTTGACGGCGTTCAGGATGAGCTCGATGGACATCAGCACGAGCACGCCGTTCTTGCGTGCGAGCACGCCATAGACCCCGACGCAGAACAAGAAGGCGGCGAGGAACAGGAACTGAGACAGATACATGGTCAGTCGCGCCTCGCGAGAACGATCGCGCCGATGAGGGCGGCGAGCAGGAGCACCGAGACGACCTCGAACGGGATGAGGTAGGTCGAGAAGATGGAGTCGCCGACCTGGGCCGACGTCTGGGGCTGCTCGAGCCCGATCTTGGTGCCCTTGAACGCGTCCTGGAGGGTGCCCACGAGCACGCCGAGCAGGAGCAGGCTCACCAGCACGGCCAGCCAGCGTTGGTCGTTGTCCAGGTCGGCCGAGCGCCCGATGGGGGCACGGGTGAGGAAGATGCCGAACAGGAACAGCACCACGACGGCGCCGATGTAGACGATGAACTGGGTGACGGCGGTGAACTCGGCGCCCAGCAGGATGAAGTTCATCCCGACTCCGCCGAGCACGAGCACGAGGTACAACGCGGCGTGCACCACGTTCTTCGTCGTCACGACGCGGATGGCGCTGACCCCCATCACCGCCGCGATCATCCCGAAGGCGACGTTCTCAGCCGTCATGCGTCTACCGGCCGATCGCACTCCGGCAGGAGCCCGCGATGGGGCAGCAGCACCGGACGGACCTTCGCGGGCCGGGCCTGTGGGGCCCCCATCGCACCCCAGCGAGCGCCGCGCAGCAAGCGAGCGAATGTGATCGGCACTATTTCTTGCCCTTCGTCTGCGCGCCCACCTCGAGGGGCGGGGGCTCGGGCACCGTCTCCATCCACTCGCCGAGCTTGTCCTTGTCGTGCAGCAGGTCGGCAATCTTGACCTCGCTGTACTCGAACTCGGGACTCCAGAAGAGAGCGTCGAACGGGCACACCTCGACGCAGATCCCGCAGTACATGCAGAGGGCGTAGTCGATGTCGAAGCGGTCGAGCTTGTTGACGGTGCGGGGCTTGCCGCCCTCACGCCGGGGCGGGGCCTTGTCGTTGTGGCCCTCGATGTAGATGCACCAGTCCGGGCACTCGCGCGCGCAGAGCATGCAGACGGTGCAGTTCTCCTCCTTGAGCGCGATGACGCCGCGGGCGCGGGTGGGCGGCGCCTCCTTCACGTGCGGGTACTGCACGGTGACGGCCCGCTTGGTGAGCTCCCGGAAGGTGACGCCCAGACCCTTGACGACGCCGGGCACGAGCTTGGCCATCAGAACGCCACCTTCAGGATGCCGGTGAGGAGGATGTTGACGAGCGAGATGGGGATGAGGAACTTCCACGCGAAGCCCTGCAGCTGGTCCTCACGGAAGCGGGGCAAGGTGAAGCGCACCCAGAAGATGACGAACCCGAGGAGCATTGTCTTGATCAGCATGACGACGGGCCCGAGGAAGTCGGCCGTGGCGCCGTGCACGCCTGGGATGTACCAGCCCCCGAGGTAGAGCACTGATGCGATCGCCGCGAAGGCGAAGGCACTCGCGAACTCGGCCATGAAGAAGAGCAGGAACCGCACCCCCGAGTACTCCGTGAGGTACCCGGCCACCAGCTCGGACTCGGCCACCGGCATGTCGAACGGCGTCTGGGTGAGCTCGGCCTGGGCCGCGATGGCGAAGATCATGAACCCGACGAGCTGGGTGAGGATGTACGGGTTGCCGATGCCGCTGAATCCGAAGATGGCCCCGTCGGCTTGGGCGTGCACGATGCCTTGCAGGCTCATGGTGCCGGCCTGGATGACGACACCCACCACGGCGAGCACCATCGGCAGCTCGTAGGCGATCAGCTGGCCGGCCGCCCGCAGCCCGCCGGTGACGGAGTACTTGTTGGCCGACGCCCAGCCGGCCATGAGGATGCCGATCACCGACAGCGAGGAGACGGCGAGTGCGAAGAACACGCCGGTGTCGAGGTTCTCGGCGACGAGGCGGGGGCCGGCCGGGATGACCACGAACAGCAGGAAGGTGGACATGAACACGACGAACGGGGCGAGGGCGAAGATGCGCCGATCGGCACGCGCCGGGAAGATGTCCTCCTTCTGCAGGAACTTGAGCAGCTCGACGGGCGCCTGCAGCACACCGTGGGGCCCGGCCTCCATGGGGCCGAGCCGGCTCTGCAGATGGCTCACCATCTTGAACAGGAACACATAGACGTACAGGAGCGCGCCTACAGGGATCGCCGCGTAGACCGCGGCGATCTTGATCGCGGTGATCCAGCCGTACCCGAGCTCGACGCCCAGAGTCATCGGGCCGTCACTTGACCTTTCGCTTCGATCGATCGGGCCGTTCTCACTTGACCGTTCGCTTCGATCGATCGGGCCGTTCTCACTTGACCGTTCGCTTCGCTCACCGGTCTATGTCACCGAGGATGAAGTAGAGGGAGGCCAGGATCGTGATCACATCCGGCACGTACACCCCACGCAGGAGCCACGGGAGGATCGAGATGTTGTTGAACGACGGCGTGCGCACCTTCACGCGGAACGGGCCGAGATCGCCCTTGCTCACGACGTAGTACCCCATCTCGCCGAGGGGGTTCTCGGTGTGCATCCACACCTCGCCGGCGGGCACCTTGATGATGCGGGGCACCTTGGCCATGATCGGGCCGGCCGGCAGCCCGTCGAGGAGCTGCTCGACGATGGACGTTGCTTCGCGCGTCTCCTGCAAGCGCACCCAGTAGCGAGCGAAGCTGTCGCCGTCGGGATGGGTCCAGACCTTCCAGTCGACGTCCTTCCACGCCAGCGGCGAGTCGCTGTCACGACGCAGGTCCCAGTCCACGCCGCTGGCCCGGATGTTGGCGCCCGACAGCCCGTACTCGAGGCCGACGTCCCTCGGAATGACGCCGATGCCGCGCGTCCGTGAGTTGAAGATCTCGTTGCCGACCAGCAGCGTGTCCATCTCGTCGCAGAAATCCCGGACCCGACGCATCACCGACTTGCACTCGTCGATCCAGCCCTTGGGCAGATCGTCCTTGAGGCCACCGATGCGGTCGTAGTTGGGATGGAAGCGCCCGCCGGTGGCGGCCTCGATGAGGTTGAGGACGTACTCCCGATCGCGGAACGCGTAGAACACCGGCGTCACCGCGCCGAGCTGCACGCCCATGTCGCCGAGGAACAGCGTCACGTTGGCGATGCGCGCCATCTCGAAGAGGATCGTGCGGATGTACTGGGCCCGCGGCGGCGCCTCGATGTCCATCAGCTTCTCGGCCGCCAGGATGAACGGCACCTCGTTGGCGAAGCTGCCGAGCCAGTCGAGGCGGTTCACCAGCGTGGTGATCTGTGGGTACTTGCGGACCTCGAGCAGCTTCTCGTAGCCGCGGTGCATGTAGCCGCACGCGGGGTCGGCCCACACGACCTGCTCGCCGTCGAGCCGCACGACGACGCGCAGGGTCCCGTGGGTGGCCGGGTGCTGCGGTCCGAGGTTGAGGGTCATGCCCTCGGTCTCCAGCTCCACGTTGACGCGCGCGTCGGCCGCTTGGCCTGCGATGTAGGCCTGCTGTTGCCATTCGGTGACCGTGTCGGTCATGCGTCACCTCCTGCGGTGGCGTCCGCCTCTTCTTCCTCGCCGGGGATCGGCTCCTTGTCCACCAGTCCGGGCCACGGCTTGATCTCGCGCGCGAGGAGCGGGAAATCCTTGCGCAGCGGGTTCCCCTCGAACTCGGCGGGGAGGTAGATGTGGCGCAGGTCGGGGTGACCGTCGAACTGGAAGCCGTACATCTCCCAGATCTCGCGCTCGTGCCAGTCCGCGCCTCGGTACACGGGGATCCACGACTCGACGCGGGGGTCCTCGTCGTCGAGGTCGGCCTTGAGGGTGATGCCGACCTTCTCGGTGGTGCTGTAGAGCCGGGCGAAGACCTGGAACCGGGTCTGGCCGCCGGCCACGCCGGTCTCGTAGACGGGCGTCCCTTCGGGCGTGGTGGCGGGGCCGCCGTCAGGATCCCAGACCTTCTCCCCCGACAGGTCGGGGTTGGGCAGCCAGTCCATGCCGGAGAGGAAGCAGAAGTAGTCCATGCCGAGCACGCTCTTGCAGGTCTGGCCCGCCTTGCGCCAGGCCGACCGCTCGACGCGCACCCAGATGTCGCCGCCCGCGATCTCGCTGCCGACCAGGTCGTCGCCGAGCTCGCGCTGCAACGCGTCGAGCATGGGCTGGCGCACCGGATCGGGCTCCGGCTCCGGCTCCGGCTCCGGCTCGGCCGCGGGCGCATCGGGTGCGTCAGGGACAGCCGCGGCCTGGGGTGCGTCGGCGGGCGCTTCGACCGAGGCGGTCGTCTCGTCCTCGGGGGTCTGGCCCCCGCTATCCGCCGACGACAATCGGGTCTCCTCGCCAGCGTTCGGCCATGTCCTCGTGCTGGATGCGCTCCTGGAGCAGGACGATGCCTTCGAGCAGCGCCTCGGGGCGCGGGGGGCACCCGGGCACATAGACGTCGACCGGGATGATCTGGTCGACGCCCTTGGTGACCGAGTAGCTGTCCCAGTAGGGCCCACCACAGTTGGCGCACGAGCCCATGGAGATCACGTACTTGGGGTCCGGCATCTGCTCGTAGAGTCGGCGGATGGGCACGGCCATCTTGTCGACCACGGTGCCCGAGATGACGACGAGGTCAGCCTGGCGGGCGCTGGCGGGCAGCGGGATCACGCCGAGACGCATCACGTCGTAACGGGGGGACGCAAAGGCGGCGCCCATCTCGATGGCGCAGCAGGCCAAGCCCCACTGGTACACCCACAAGGAGCGCTTCCGGCCGTAGTTCAGGAGCCAGGTCAGGGGCTTCGGGACCCGCCCCTTCTCGACTAGACCCACCGGAGGACCCCCTTGCGCCAGGCGTAGAGGAGGCCGAGGGCCAGGATCACGATGAACACGATCATCTCGACCAGGCCGAAGACGCCCAGCGCCTCGAGGCGAACGGCCCACGGGAAGATGAACACCGCTTCCACGTCGAACATCACGAACAGCAGGGCGTAGATGTAATAGCGGACGTGGCTCTGGCTGAAGGCCGAGCCGATCGGGTCCACGCCGGACTCGTAGTTGATGTACTTCTGGGGCTGGGGTCGGTCGGGTCGCACCAGCTTCCCGAGGGCCAGCATGCCGCCCACCAACACGAACCCCGAGGCGCCATAGAGCGCCACGACGAGGAAGCTGCGCAGGAAGGCTGACATCGGCCGCGGAGCCTAGTGACGGCATTCACGAGAAGCCAAAGTCACGGCCAACACCGGGAAAACCCCGGCCCACGAGGCCGGTTCGCGGCCGTACGATGGCCACGTGGCGCCCAGTTATCACCGGTTGGGCGAGGTCCCGCCGAAGCGACATGTGGCCTTCAGGGCGCCCGACGGCGCGCTGTATCCCGAGGAGGTCGTCGGCACCGAGGGCTTCAGCGGGGGCTACTCCATCCTCTACCACCGCTACGCGCCCACTCGCGTGCTCAAGGTGTCCGAGGTCGAGCCCGCACCCGCCCCGCCGCGACCGGCCGCCGACGCCACTCTGCGCCATCACCTCCTGCGCACGGCGGCAGCCGCGCCGGGCCAGGACGAGCTCGACGGACGGCGTTGGTTGTTCTGGAACGACGACGTCCGGGTGGCCATCAGCGCCTTCGGCGCCGACGCCGGCCGGCTCGTGCGCAACGGCGGCGCCGACGAGCTGCACTTCGTCCACGAAGGGGGTGGGCGCCTGGAGTCGGTCTTCGGCGTGCTCGACTACCGGCCGGGCGACTACGTCGTCGTCCCGAAGGGCACGACGCACCGGTGGGCGCCCGCCGCGACGGGCAACCGTCATCTGGTGATCGAGACGCTGGGACGGGTGCGCCTCCCCCGCCGCTACCAGAGCGGTGAGGGCCAGCTGCTCGAGCACGCGCCGTACTGGGAGCGGGACTTCCGCAGACCGACGGAGCTCCTTTCCCATGACGACCCGACCCCGACCGACGTCTGGGTGAGGGTCGGCGACCGCACCGCCTTCTACACCCTCGACCACGACCCGCTCGACGTGGTGGGGTGGGACGGCCACCTCTACCCGTACGCGTTCTCCGTGCACGACTTCGAGCCCATCAGTGGGCGCCAGCACCAACCCCCGCCCGTGCACCAGACCTTCGAGCTCGACGGGGCAGTGGTCTGCTCCTTCGTCCCCCGACGCCTCGATGACGGCCCCGACGTCGTCACTGCGCCGTACAACCACGCCAACCTCGACAGCGACGAGATCCTCTATTACGTGAGCGGCGACTTCTTCAGTCGCAAGGGCATCGAGCAGGGGGCGCTCTCGTTCCACCCGAGGGGCATCCCGCACGGGCCGGCGCCAGGCGTGGCCGAGCAGTCCATCGGCCGCACCCACACCGACGAGCTCGCCGTCATGCTCGACACGTTCCGGCCCCTCGCGCTCGCAGCCGCCGCCGAGGAGTTCGACGACCCCTCGTACCCCACCAGCTGGATCTCGTGAGCAGCGCCTTCGAGCGTCTCGCGGCGACCGTCGACTACCCCATGTTCGTCGTCACGGCGGCGGCCGACGGTGAGCGCTCGGGCTGCCTCGTGGGTTTCGCGACGCAGTGCAGCATCGATCCGACCCGCTTCCTTGCCTGCCTCTCAGTGAAGAACCACACCTACGGGGTTGCCCGGCGAGCCGAGATGCTCGCCGTGCACCTGCTGCACAGCGACGACACGGCGACCGCCGAGCTGTTCGGCGCCAAGACGGGCGACGACATCGACAAGTTCGGCCTCATCCCTTGGCACCCCGGCCCGGGTGGCGTGCCCGTGCTGGACGGCGCCAAGGGATGGTTCGCCGGCCCCGTCATCGAGATCGTCGACCTCGGCGATCACCACGGCTTCGTGATCGATCCCCTCGAGGGCGACGCCGGCACGGGCGATCCCGACGACCTGTTCACGTTCCAGCAGGCCAAGGACATCGAGGCCGGCCACCCGGCCTGAGTCGCTCCCCTCGGCATGCTCCCTCGGCGACTCAGTGTCCAGAAGTCCGGTCGGGGTGGCAGGCTGGCCACCCATGAAGATCAGGATCGGGTTCGGGTTGGGGACGCAGGGCTTGCGCGAGGACGGCGACCTGACGACGGTCATCGACGGACTCGAGCGCCTCGGGTTCGACAGCCTGTGGTTGTCCGAGCGGGTCACCGGCACCGCACCTGATCCGATCGTCGCCCTCGCCTACGCGGCCGGGCGGACGCGCAAGCTCAAGTTCGGCACCAGCGTGCTCGTGCTGCCCGGGCGCAACCCAGCCGTCCTCGCCAAGGAGCTCGCCACCCTCGACGTGGTGTCCGGCGGGCGACTGCTGCCCGCGGTCGGGCTCGGCACCCCCGACCCCGCCGAGCACCAAGCTTTCGGCGTGGAGCGGGGCGAGCGGGCCGCTTGGTTCGAGGAGGCGCTGCCGCTCATCCGGCGCATGTGGAGCGAGGACGGCATCGACCACGACGGCGACCGCTTCACCTACAAGGCACTGACGGTGCGGCCCAAGCCGTTGCAGCAACCCATCGACGTGTGGCTCGGCGGCCTGTCGCCGAGCGAGCTGCGCCGCACCGGCCGCCTCGGCGACGGTTGGCTCCCCAGCTTCTGCACCCCGGCCGAGGCCGCGGCCGGACGGCTCGTGATCGAGGAGGCGGCTGACGGTGCAGGACGGGCCATCGACCCGGAGCACTACGGCGCCCTCATCCCCTACGTCCACGGCGAGCTGCCCGACCGGTTGGTGGCTGCCCTTGCCGCCCGCCGGCCCGGCGTCGACCCGAACGCGCTCATCCCCTCCGGCCTCGACGGCCTGTACGCGGCGATCGAGCGCTTCGTCAGCGTGAGCGTCTCCAAGTTCGTCGTGGTCCCGGTCACCGAGCCGACGGACTGGGACGACGAGCTCGGTGCCCTCGCCGACCGTCTGCTCGCACTCCAGCGCTGAAGACCATTTTCTCGAGGCCGCGAGGTAGCCCCCGCAAAGGGGACGGGGCGGCCGGGAGTGAACGCTCTGCGCGCGAATTAGGGCCCCGGACCTATCAACTGACTAGCTCGACCGACCGATCACACACCCATGAGCATGGACCTCAGCGACTACCGCCGCCTGGTCCGGGACCTGGGGACCTGGTCCGACACCTTCGGCATCCGTGCCGATGCCCATCCTCGCATCGTGCTGCGCGGTGCGACCGAGAGCTCGACGTTCATCGTCGGGGACACGTCCGTGTACCGCTTCGGGAAGAGCATGGTCATCCAGCGCAAGCTGCCGACCAGCCGGGGCGAGGCCTACTTCGTGCTCCGGCGCGATGCCGAGGGCGCGGAGCCCCGGCTGGTCCGCCAGGGCGTCATCGGCAGAGACGTGGGCCCGTCTGCGATGGAGGCCCTGACGTCGAGCCTGACCGCGGCCGCCGATCGCACTCGGCAGCCCGCCGAACAGGCGCCGGCCACCGTCACCGCCGACGCGTTTCACGCGCTGGTCTAACCGCGCAGGTCGATCACGCCGCTGACCTCGGCGATGAGGTCGTCCACGTCGAACGGCTTCTGCAGATACCCGTCGCATCGCAGCGCGCGCCCACGGTCGAGGTCGGCCGCACTTCCCCGCACCGTGCAGAGGATGACCGGGAGGTCGGTGGTCGCGGGGTCGGCTCGGATGGCCCGCAGCACCTCCCACCCCGAAAGGTCGGGCATCTCCACATCGAGGATGGCGAGGTCAGGGGTGACCTGGATCTCGCCGAGGAGGGCCAACGCTTCAGGCCCGCCGTCGGCCTGGATCACCTGATAGCCGGACAGCGAGAGCAGGGACTCGAGCAGGAGCCGGATGTCGTCGTTGTCCTCGATGACCAGGACCGTTGCCATGCCTGCCATCGTCCGGTGTCCGGCCCCACCTGTCCACCGGACGTTTTCCCCCGGATCAGCCCTCTTGGGGTATCTCGCTCGCGGGACGGGCGTGGGTAGGCGGGCGCACCGTGACCCTGGTGTTGGGCCGAGCCACGCCGATGTCGAACCGCAGCCGCACGCCGGTGAAGCGGCCGAGGGCGGACCGCAGTCGTTGCTGGCTGCCCGGCGCCAGCTCGATCACGAGGCCGAAGCTGCGCAGCAAGTGGTCGTCGCGACCGACCAGCGCCTCCACCTGGCTCGACCGAACGGCGGCGCGCACACGGTCGGCGCCGGCGCCCTCGAGCGGCGCGGGGGCGTCCGCACTCGACGCGCCATAGTCGTGGGCCAGGCCGACCACCCCGTTGAAGGCCTTGACGGCGTCGACGCGCCCGCTGATGCGCTGCACCGCCACGCCGTCCCGCGTCCCTGCCGATGTGACGCGCGGTGAGTCGATCCAGTCCTCGAGGGCCAGGCCGTCGAGCCCGCCCCCGCCCTCGTCGGTGGCTCGCAGGTCGGCGACCTGGGCGGGCGTGAGACGGTACGTCACACCGTCGAGCTCGACGAACGCGGCCGCGCCAGTGCTGATGAACGCGGTCGTGCGCCGGCGGCTGCCGGTGATGCGGGTGTACTCGAGTCGGGCGACCGGCAGGGTGCCCTTCTTCGACGCGACCGCGAACGGACCACGCAACGAGAACCCGAGGCCTTGACCGGCAGGCGCGGCAGCGGTCGACGCGAGGAACGTCATGCTGAGGGTGCCACTGTGCACGTCGGCGAGATGCGATTGGGCCTGCCCAAGTGCCTTCTCGCCCGGTGTCTTGTCGCCCCCGCACGCGGCCAGCAGCGCGCACGAGGCCAGGACCGCTCCGAGGATGCGGCGGCTCACGGTCCGGTCGTGGTGGTGTTGGCGTCGGCGGTGGTCGTCGTCGCGCCGCCCGGCTCGGGCAACGTGCTCGACGTCGACGAGCTCGTCGTGGTGGTCGACTCCTGCGACGCGGGCTGGTTGCGCGGGACGAGCTCGGTGTCGACGACCTCCGCGGTCTCGGCCGCCAGCTTGGCGATCTCGGCGGCGAGCTCGTCGAGGGTGAGGTCGTCGCGCTTCTGCAGCTCGTGCAGGCGGTGGCGGATGTCCGCCAGCTTGCGGTTCCCCTCGGCGGTGAACTTCATGGGCTCGCCCGTGCCGAAGACGTACTGGTAGGCGGCGGCCAGGGTCTCGCACTCCGAGCACTGGTCGTTGATCGCGATGGACACGTTCTCGGGGGTGGCGCTGTCGACGTCGCCCATGGCCAGCACGACCTGGATGGACGCCGCGACGGTCCGGCAGTCGGTGCAGGACGCATACGCCACTGCCGCGTTCTGCGCGTCGACGTCGCTGTCCATCGTCTTGCGCACGTGGAAGGCGAGCTTGAACACCGACTTGCCGTCGTGCTTGTTGACCGCCACCGCGCTGTCGGATTGCGCGGTCGCGTGACCCGGCGCCAGCGGCACCGCGACGGTGGCCGCAAGGGCGGCAGCGAGGAGCAAGCGGCGAATCACGGTGTCGTGCCTCCCGTCGAGGTGCGGTCGATGGTCGTCGTCGTGCGGTACGAGGAGCGCAGCGTCGTGGCCGTACGGGCCTCACTGCGCGACGTGGTGGAGGTCGTCGTCTCCTCCATCGGCGCCTGCTGTTCGTCGGCCGTCGACGCCGCCGGGGTGGTGTCGAGCTGGCCCCGTGCCTTCGCTCGCTCCCTCGGCGTGAGGCTCGACCGGCCCGTGCGAACGTGTGCCACCGCCTGCACGCCCTCGGCCAACGTGCCGCGCTCGCCCCGGTGGATCGGGTCGTAGTCACCATTGGGGAGCCACACATAGACGAGCCCGGCGGCGATGGCCACGGTGACGGCCGTGGCGACCGCGCGGGCCACGGGCCGGCCTGCAGTGTTCTTCCACGCGGATTGATACGCGCGGCTGCCCAGCCGGTAGAGCAGGAGGGCGATGCCGGCCAAGGGCACGAGGAGGATGAGGGACTGCGCGCCAGCAGCCAACGCGCTGAGGATCTTGCCGTCGGCGATCGCGGCCGTGGTGCCGTGCCACTGCTTGCCGAGCGAGTCGATCGCGGTGCCGACGATGCGGGGCAGGTGCACGAGCAGCATCAGCAGCTGGAACAGCAGGAGCGGGATGACCACCAGCACCCACAGCGTGACGACGACCCTGACCCAGCGCTTGAGCAGGAGCACCTTCTCGTCGGGCTTCCGGAACGGGACGGCGCTCGTGAGGATGGGCTTGATCCGCGCGAACAGATCGGGCACGCCCGTCAGGTCGGCCACGATGTAGTAGCCGTCGAGCCGGAGGAACGGCAGCAGCTGGTGCACCATCTCGAAGTGCTGCACGAGGATCACCAGCAGCAGCGGCTCCCAATGCGTGAGTGCGTACAGTCCGGCCACGGCCAGGATGAAGACGATGTTGAAGTACACGCCGGCCAGGTCGGTGCGCAGGCGTCCGCCCTTGCTCAGGCGGTACGAGTCGGTGACGTCGGTGTAGAAGGCGGGATAGGCGAGGTAGATCCCCGCCCCCATCCCCCCGGGTCGGCCGCCGCCGTAGGCGCAGCCGGCCGCGTGGCCGAACTCGTGCCAGCCGGCGGAGATCACCACCATGGCGAAGACCACGAGCATGAGGGCGGGGTCGTACATGGCCTGCCGCATGCCCTGAGCCACGCCGTGGTGGGCGAAGAGCCAGACGTCGAACGCCACGAACCCGACGAGGGCGGCCAGGATGACGGGCGGCCAGAACAGCGGCTTGAACGGGGTGGATGCGGCGCGAGACAGGTGTTCGGGGATGATCTGGCGGCGGAAGCGCAACGCGAGCAGCGGGTCGGGCTTCTCGAGCGCCGGGCTCGAGCCGTCGGCCTGGGCGAGGACACCCATGGGCCGGAGCTTCTCGTCGACCAGCGTGCGCACGTTGTCGGCGCTCACGGCCTTGTCGTACTCGGAGGAGACGGCGTCGGCGACGGCCTGCTCGTCGCGGCTGCCGTCCGCATGCTTGGCCACGAGGTACAGGAGCTCACTCAACTGGATGACCTGGCCGTCGCCTCGCCGCACCAACGCGGGCGGACGCTTGTAACCAGAGCCCGCGAACTCGCCGATCAGTTCCACGCCCTCGGCCAGACGCGGAGCCGACCCCGTCGCGCTGGGCGCGGCCCGTGTGGTGCTGGTGGGGTTCGGGTCCTCGACGACGGCCATGCTTCCTCCGGGAGATGCAACGGAGGGGCGGCCCGGCGGGCCGCCCCTCGGCTGCATGTGTCGTGCTGCTAGGTGCTCTGGGTGATGTTGACGTTCTGCTCGGCGTTGGCGTAGGCCACCGAGTTGTCACTCAGGACGTTGGCTGCGACCGCAGCGTTCACCGGTGCAGCCAGGTTCATGTTGATGAGGGACATGGCCTCACGGTCGGGCAGCTCCTCGGCGTCCTCCTCCGAGAGCTCCTCGTCGGTCAGGCCCTCTGGCGCGTTCTCTGCCATCGATCCTCCTAGATGCCCTGGGTGATGTCGCCCTGCTGCTGCGCGTCGGCGTAGGCGATCGAGCCATCCGACAGCACGTTGGCTGCGACCGCGGCATTCACGGGCACGGCGATGTTGGCGTTGATGAGCGACATGGCCTCGCGGTCCGGCAGCTCTTCGGCGTCCTGCTCGGCCAGCTCTTCGTCGGTCAGTTCGGGGTTCTTGTTCTCAGCCATGGTGAGCCTCCTCAGATGGACTGTGTGATGTTGCCGGTCTGCTCTGCGTTGGCCACCGCGGTGGAGTTGTCGCTCAGCGCATTGAGCGCAACGGCGGCGTTGACGGGAGCGGCCAGGTTCGCGTTGACGAGGGACATGGCCTCCCGGTCGGGAAGCTCCTCGGCGTCCTGTTGCTCCAGCTCGTCGTCTGTCATCTCGGGCTTGTCAGCCATTGGAGTTCCTCTCGTCAGGTGGACTGGGTGATGTTCCCGGTCTGCTGGGCGTTGGCGATCGCCACCGAGTTGTCACTGGCCACGTTCAGCGCGACGGCCGCGTTGATCGGCGCGGCGATGTTCGTGTTGATCAGCGACATCGCCTCACGGTCGGGAAGCTCCTCGGCTTCCTGGTCGTCGAGCTCCTCGGCGCTGAGCTCGGTTTCACGCTCGCTCACGGGTTCTCCTCCTGGGTCGTGTTCCGTCTGGTCGATCGCCCAGAGTCCTGGACGATGTCCTGGCGGCTCGACACCGAGACGTGCGAGGAACCGGATTCGCCGATGTTGCCGGCGACCACCGCCTGCACGTCCCCGACGAGGTTGCTCCCGCCGTCGGTCCGCCGGATCCGCTTCCGGATCACCTTGTGCAGTTGCACACCGCGTTCCTTCCCGCGCCATTCGCGGAAAAAACCGTTTAAGTCCGCGTGTCAGTCTGCCGGTGCAGCATGACAGTGAGCGAGCGAACAATGAGCAGGGCTGCGGAGACGAGACGCCGGCAGGAGCGGCAGCATCCGGCGCGTTGCCGAGCGCGGAGCGCGACGCCGGCAGCAGCGGCGGCACCAACCTGGCTGCCCATCGCCTTGGTTGGGCCGCCGGTCATCCGTTGGCGCCGCAGGCGCCGGCGCCGTCGGCGCAGGATGACAGTGAGGGAGCGTCAGCGACCGAACCATGAGCAGAGCGCTCTTCTGATCTCTCCGATGGATCGGCTCCGCCGATCCATCGGAGAGATCAGAAGAGGAGCGTGGCGTGTCGTGCGAAGTCGATGACCGGCGCAGGGAGGATGCCTGCGATCAGCGTGAAGGCAAGCGTCAACGCCAGGGCAACACCGGCCGTGCGCGGGATCGGGATGCGGACCGGCTCCTCGCCCTCGGCGGGCGGGCCGTACATGATCACCACGAGGCGCAGGTAGAAGAACGCAGCAACGGCCGCGCCGAGCATGGCGATGATGGCGAGGGCATAGGAGTGGCGATCGACAGCCGCCGCGATCACGTAGAACTTGGCGAGGAAGCCGGAGGTGAAAGGCACCCCGGCTTGGGCCATCAGGAAGACGGTGAAGGCGAGGGCCAGCCCGGGCCTGCGTGCCGCCAGGCCGCGGTAGTCGTCGAGCGAGTGGTGGTCGTCTCCCCGCCGACCGACCAGCATGACGACCGCGAAGCTGCCCAGCACCATGAAGGTGTAGGCGAGCAGGTAGAAGAGCGAGCCTGCGATGCCCTCCTTGGTGGCCGCCTGCAGCCCGACGAGCACGTACCCGGCATGGCTGATCGACGAGTAGGCGAGCATGCGCTTCACGTCGGTCTGCACGAGGGCGAGCACCGACCCCACGGCAAGGGTGAGCACGGCGAGGACGAACACCACCGGTCGCCAGTCCAGCTGGAGCGAATGGAGTCCCGAAGTGAAGACGCGCAGCAGGCCTGCGAACCCGGCCGCCTTGGCCGAAGCGGCCATGAAACCCGTCACCGGAGTGGGCGAGCCCTGATACACGTCCGGCGTCCACGCGTGGAACGGCACGGCCGCCACCTTGAACCCGAGGCCCACCAGCATGAGGCCCATCCCCGCCAGCAGCACCCCGTTGTGCGACAGCACGTTCTTGGAGAGGAACACCGCGATCTCTCCGATGTTGGTGGTGCCGGTGGCGCCGTAGGTGAGGGCGATGCCGTACAGGAAGATGGCCGAGGAGAACGCTCCGAGCACGAAGTACTTCATGGCCGCTTCGCGCGACGCCTCCCGCCTGGCGTGATACCCCGCGAGCACGTACAGGGCGATGGAGAGGATCTCGAGGCCGAGGAACAGCACGATGAGGTCGTTGGCCGACGCCATCAACATCCCGCCCGACGCCGACAGGAGCATGAGCACGAAGAACTCGGGCGCGGGCAGACCTTCCCGACGGACGTAGGACTCGCCGAGCAGCGCGCCGAGGATCACCGTCACGGAGATCAGCACCAGGAAGAAGACACTGAAGCCGTCCACCGCCAGGGCGCGGTCGACGGCCAGCGTGCCCCCATGGGCGCTGATGCGGTTCCAGAGGTCGGCGGCCGCGCCGAGGGCCACCAGCCCAGTGACAACAGTGAGGGCCGCGTACACGGTCGACGAGTAGCGCCGGCGCGACAGCGACGCGATGGTCAGGATGACGAGCGCACCGACGACGAGGGCGATCTCGGGGACGAACGTCGAATACTCGACGTTGGGGAAGTGGATCGGTGCGTTGGCGCCGGTGGCCTGAGCGAAGATCATCTGTCCACCGCCGTTCGTGACTCGGCGACGGCGGGCTGGTGCTCACCGGTGCGCTGTTCGACATGGGCGAGCAGGCGGTTGACCGACGGTTCGATCCGGTCGAGGAACGGGCGCGGGTAGACCCCGAGGAGCACGATGAAGACGATGAGCGGCGCCATCGTGGCCTTGTCCCGCCAGGTCATGTCGGGCATCGACGCGTTCTCCTCGTCCGGCTCGCCGTGGAAGACGCGCTGATAGGCCCACAGCAGGTACAAGGCGGCGAGGATCACGCCCGTCGCGGCCACCACCGCCCACCACCTGTGGGTGACGAAGGTGCCGATGAGGATGAGGAACTCGCCGACGAAGCCGTTGAGCCCGGGGAGGCCGATCGACGACAGCATGACCACGGTGAAGACGGCAGCGAGCACGGGCGCCGCCTTCTGGAGGCCCCGCAACTCGGAGATCTGCCGCGTGTGACGACGGTCGTAGATCATGCCGACGAGAAGGAACAGCGCCCCGGTGGAGATGCCGTGGTTCACCATCTGCAGCACGCTGCCGGACAACCCCTGGGTGGTGAAGGCGAAGGTGCCGAGGACGATGAACCCGAGATGGGCCACCGACGAGTAGGCCACCAGTCGCTTGAGGTCCTTCTGCACCGTGGCGACGAGGGCGCCGTAGATGATGCCGATGACGGCAAGCGTCAGGAGCAGCGGCGCGAGGTCGACCGCCGCTTTGGGGAACAGGTACAGGCCGAAGCGCAGGATCCCGTAAGTGCCCATCTTCAGCAGGACACCCGCGAGGATCACCGACCCCGCGGTGGGTGCTTCGGTGTGGGCGTCCGGCAGCCACGTGTGCAGCGGGAAGAGTGGGACCTTCACCGCGAAGGCGAGCGTGAAGGCGAGGAAGATCCAACGCGCCGTCGACTCGGCGATCCCGGGATTGCGGGCCAGCGCGACGAGGTCGAAGGTCAGCTGGCCCGTCGCCTTCTGGTGGAGGAAGACGAAGGCCAGCATGCCGACGAGCATGAGGGCCGAACCGGCCAGGGTGTAGATGAAGAACTTGAGGGCGGCGTACACCCGGTTCTCGTAACCCCAGCCCCCGATGAGGAAGTACATCGGGACGAGGACGATCTCGAAGAACACGAAGAAGAGGAAGAGGTCGAGGGACAGGAACGTCCCGAGACAGCCCGCTTCCAGCAGCAGCATCCACCCCAGGTACGCCTTGAGGTCGCGCTTGACCTCGGGCCCGAACAGGGCGATCGGGAACAGCACGCCGGTGAGCACGACGAGCCACAACGAGATGCCGTCGACGCCGAGCTTCCACGAGATCCCGAACTGCCTGATCCACCAGTGGTGGCTCACGAAGCGGAAGTCGCCGTTGCCTGCCTTGAACTTGACCGCCATGTAGATGGTCAAGGCGGCGGTGCCGACCGAGAAGAGCAGCCCCATCACCCGCAGCATGTCGGTGCGCTGGCGCGGGGTGACGAGCACGAGCAGGCCGCCGAGGGCGGGCAGCAGCACGATGAGCGTGAGCAGCGGGAAGCCAGCGTCCGGCGTAGGCGTGTGCATCAGCGGGCCCGCACCAGGAACCACGCGAGGAGGCCGACGGTGCCGGCGGCCACACCGAGGGCGTAGTTGCGCACGTACCCGGTCTGGAGCCGCCGCAACTGACTGCCGCTGTCGCGGAAGAGGACGGCGACGCCGTTGACGGCGCCGTCCACGACCTTGCGGTCGATCACCCAGGCCGAGAACGACGCGAGCGCGGCGCCCGGTCGCACGATGATGGCCTGGTAGAGCGGGTCGACGTACCACGCCCGCCTCAACGCTTCGGGCTCGAGCGCCGGACGGTCGGCTCGCCGCCACGCCGTCCAACCGATCAGGATGCCGAGCGCAGCCAGGGCGCTGGCCACCAGAGCGAGGACGAGCTTGCTACCGGTGAACTCGACGATGTTGTCGCCCAACACCGGCTCGAGCCAACGCAGCAGCAGCTCCGTGCGGTGGGTGAACGGCAGGTTGATGACACCGCCCACGAGCGACAGGAGGGCGAGCACGACGAGCGGCACCCACATGGTGGGTGGCGACTCGTGGGGTTGCGCGTGATCACCGGCACCGTGCCTGCCGGCGCCGTGGTTGTCGGCCACGGGCTCGGGGTGGCTGAGCTCGGGATCGGCGTCACCCGGCGTCGGATGCTCGACCTCGCTCCACCGGTCCTCGCCGTAGAACACGAGCCGGACTTGGCGCGTCATGTAGTACGCGGTGAGCAGGGCGGTGAAGGCGCCGATGGCCCACAGGATCCAACTCTTGTTCCACGCGCCGAGAAGGATCTCGTCCTTCGACCAGAAGCCTGCGAACGGCGGGATGCCGGAGATGGCGAGCCACCCGATGAGGAAGGTGCCGTAGGTGATGGGGAGGTACTTGCGCAGGTTGCCCATGCGCTTCATGTCCTGCTCGTCGTGCAGCCCGTGGATCACCGACCCGGCTCCGAGGAACATGAGCGCCTTGAAGAAGGCGTGGGTGACCATGTGGAAGATGGCGGCCACGTACGCGCCCGAGCCGACGGCGAGGAACATGTATCCGAGCTGCGAGATGGTCGAGTAGGCGAGCACCTTCTTGATGTCGTTCTGCGCGCAGGCGATGGTGGCGGCGAAGAGGGCGGTGGCGCCTCCCACGCAGGCGATCACCGTCATCGCGGTCGGCGCCTCGTGCAGGATCGGTGCCACTCGAACCATGAGATAGACGCCCGCCGTCACCATGGTCGCGGCGTGGATGAGGGCCGACACCGGCGTCGGGCCCTCCATGGCGTCGGGAAGCCAGACGTACAGCGGCAGCTGGGCCGACTTGCCGGCCGCGCCGAGGAAGAGCAGCAAGGCGATCGCGGTCGCGGTCGTCCTCGACAGGTCATGAGCGTGGGGAAGCACGCCCGAGTACGTCAAGGTGCCGAAGACCGAGAAGATGAGGAACACCGCGACCATGAACCCGAAGTCGCCGACCCTGTTGGTGACGAACGCCTTCTTGCCGGCGCTGGCCGCCGTCTCGCGGGTGAACCAGAACGAGATGAGCAGGTACGAGCACGCACCGACGCCCTCCCAGCCAAGGAAGCTGAGCAGGAAGTTGTCGGCGAGGACGAGCACGAGCATCGAGAACGCGAACAGATTCAGATAGACGAAGAAGCGCGGGTACTGCGGGTCCCCGTGCATGTAGCCCACCGAGTAGAGGTGGATGAGAGCGCCCACCCCCGTGACGAACAGGGCCATGGTGATCGAGAGCGGGTCGGCCAGGAAGGCGACGTTGACCGACAACCCTCCCGACGGGATCCACGCGAACAGGTCGACGGTGACGCTGCGCGCCGCCTCGGCGCGTGAGAGGAGGTCCACGAAGACCCCGACCGTCGTCAAGAAGGACAGGCCCACCATGGCGGTTGCCAGCCACCCGGCCGCGGGGTCACCCAGCCGGCGCCCGAACAGCACGAGCAGCAGGAACCCGGTGAGCGGGAGGGCGGGGATGAGCCAGGTGGCGTGAACCATGCCTGCCTAGCCCTGGAGCTCGTGGAGGTCGTCGGCGGTTGCCTCGACCCTCCGTCGGAAGATGGACACGATGATGCCGAGACCGACCACGACCTCAGCGGCCGCCACGACGAGGACGAAGAACACCAGGGACTGGCCCCCGATGTCGTTGAGGACGCGGGCGTAGGTGACGAACGTGAGGTTGACCGCGTTGAGCATGAGCTCGACGCACATGAACATCACCAACACGTTGCGCCTGATCAGCAGCCCGACGGCGCCGATGGTGAAGAGCACCGCGGCCACGGTGAGGTATGCGCCGGCGCCGACCGTCACTGCTGTCCCTCGGCCGGTTCGGACGAGGCGCTGAGCCTGCGGGCCAGGACCACGGCTCCGACGACGGCGATCACCAGCAGGATCGACGTGGCCTCGAAGGCGAGGAGATAGCGGGTGAAGATCGATCGGGCCAGCGTCTGCACGTTGGTGCCCTGCCCCTCCGCCCGTCCGCCGACGGAGCTGGCGCCCGATACCCAGTGGGCGCCGCGCGTGATGAGCAGGATCTCGGCCAGGGCGATGATCCCGAGGAGGAACGCGATCGGCCGCTGCGCGCGGAGCTCCTCGAGGGCGACGTTCTCGACGCGGTCCACACCGAGCAGCATGATCACGAAGAGGAACAGCACGACGATGGCGCCGGCGTAGACGATCACCTGCACGGCGGCGAGGAACTGCGCGTCCTGGGCGACGAAGAGCACGGCCACGCCGAACAGGGTCATCACCAGCATGAGCGCCGAGTGCACCGGGTTGCGCGCCACCACGACGCCGATGGCGCCCGAGAGCACGATCACCGACGCCAGCACGAACACGGCCGAGTCGACCTTCGTTGCTGCCAGCAAGGGAATGAGGTTCACTCCTCCGACTGGCCCTTCTCCGGCGGGCGCACGCCGTAGCCGAGCTCGCCGGACCACTGCACCTTGCCCTCGAAGTCGGCGTCACCGGAAGGCGAGGTGGCTCGCACCCACGCCGAGGTGGGCAGGTCGTCTCCCTCGCGCCAGTCCTCCCACGGCATCCGCTTGGGCTTGCCGTCGTCACCGACGACCAGCTCCTGCTTGGTGTAGATGGCGTCGTTGCGGTTGAGGAAGGAGAACTCGAAGAGCTTCGACTCGGTGATGGCCTCGGTGGGGCAGGCCTCGACGCAGAGATCGCAGTGGATGCACCGCAAGTAGTTGATCTCGTACACGAAGCCGTAGCGCTCGCCGGGCGACACCGGCGCGTCGGGCGGGTTGTCGGCGCCACGCACGAAGATGCAACGGGCCGGACAGACGCCCGCGCACAGCTCGCACCCGATGCACTTCTCCATGCCGTCCTCGTAGCGGTTGAGGACGTGGCGGCCGTGGAACCGCGCCGGCTTGGGTCGCTTGACCTTCGGATACTGGTTGGTGACGACGTGGCCGATCTGCTGCAGGGTCACCTTGAAGCCGTCTCGGAATCCCATCAGCGCCCCACTCCCATCAGCTCGTCCTGCGAGCGCTCGCGCCCGACCCGCATGGCCCGGGCGAGCAGGGCCCACGCGCCGCCGCCGACGACCACGGCGACCGCCAGGTACCAGCGCTCGACCAGAAGGGCGGCCATGACCAGGAGCCAGCCGAGGGCCGCCGGGATCAGCACCTTCCACCCCAGATCCATGAGCTGGTCGTAGCGGAGCCGGGGCAGCGTGGCCCGGAACCAGACCTGCACGAACAGGAACACGATCAGCTTGGCGAAGAACCACAGGATGGGCCACACCCACGGAAGGGTGTGCAGCCCAGGGCCGGACGGGCCGCCGAGGAAGAGCGTCACCACGATCGCCGACATGGTGATGGTGTTCATGAACTCGGCGAGGAAGAAGAGCGCGAAGCGGGCCGACGAGTACTCCGTGTGGAAGCCACCGACGAGCTCCTGCTCGGCTTCGACCAGGTCGAAGGGCGGGCGGTTCAGCTCAGCCGTGGCGGCGATGAGGAAGATGACGAACGGCACGAAGCCGAGCCGTATGAGGTTGAGGTTGCCGATCGCTCCCGACTGCGAGTCGACGATGTCACTGATCGTCAACGAGCCCGTGATCAGCACGACCGCCGCGACGGACAGGCCCAGGGCCGCTTCGTAGGACACCATCTGCGCCGACGCTCGTACCGAGCCGAGGAGCGGGTACTTCGATCCCGACGACCAGCCCGCCAGCATCACGCCGTAGACGGCGATGGACGACATGGCGAGGAGGAAGAGGATGCCGACGGGCGGGTCGGCCAGCTGCAACCGCGTGGTGTGGCCGAACACGTGCACCGATCCGCCGATTGGCACGATGGAGAACGAGAGGAACGCGGGGACCGCCGACAAGTACGGCGCCAGCCGGTACACGCGGCGGTCGGCCCGCTCCGGGAGGAGGTCCTCCTTGAAGAAGAACTTGATGCCGTCGGCCAGGGTGATCAGCACGCCGAACGGTCCCGCCCGGTTGGGACCGACGCGGTTCTGCATGTCGGAGATGACCTTGCGCTCGAACCAGATCATGAGCAGCACCGACACCAGCAACAGGACGAAGGTGATGATCGTCTTCACGATGACGATGAGCACGACGCCGGTGTCGATGTGGCCGGACAACAGCGGATCGCCGGCGGCCAGCAGGGCGCGGATCACGAGACGGTCTCGATCCGCACGTCGGTGACCCCGGCGCCGGTGTCGATGAGATCGGCGGCGGCCGCGCCGGGGGCGTTGAACGGAAGCGACGCGGTGCCTCGCGGCACGCCTTCGTCGGCCTCGACCTCGATGACGGTGTTGGTGCGCGCCGCCGTGAGCCGGACGCGACCGCCCGTGCTCACGCCGAGTCGGTTGAGGTCGTACGGGTTGACGCGGAGCCGGGCCGGCTTGGCGAGCGGGGCCAGCGCGGGTGACTGCTGCACGAGGGTGCCGCAGTCGTAGAGGGAGCGCTGCGACACGAGCCGCAGCGAGTAGGCGTCGAGTGCTGGGGTGGACGACGGCGCGGCGGCCGGCTCGAACTGCAGCACCGGCGGCGCCTCGGGCCCCGGGGCCTCGACGGTCTCGGACTCCTCGGGCGCAGCTTCGGCCCCCTGTTCGCCCTGCAGGTCCTCCTCGTCGCCGCCCTCCTTGCGGAAGGCGGTCTCGCCGTGGGTCTCGACCGCGTCGATGCCGGGGTCGGACATGGGGTCGACGGGGGTGGGCACGGTGGCGGGCGCGCCTTCGGGCGGCACGGGCGCGACGATGCCGTCACGGTACCGACGCTCGCGCAGGAGGCTCATCGAGAGGCCGCGGTGTGAAGGCGCCAGCCGCTCGATCTCGGCCCAGACGCCCTCGAGACTCTCGAAGCCGAGGTCGCCGCCGAGCCGATGGGCCAGCTCGTTGGCGATCACCCATTCGGGCCAGGCGACACCCGGCGGGACGATCTTCTGGCCGAGGCGCGTCACCCGGCCCTCGATGTTGGTGGTGGTGCCGGGGCGCTCGGCGTAGCCGGCGGCCGGCAGCACGACATCCGCCTCGCGCGCCGAGTCGTTCAGGAAGACGTCGACCGACACCACGAACCCCGCGCCGGCGAGGGCGCGACGGGCCAGCTCGCGGTCGGGGAAGTCGGTGAGAGGATCCGCGCCGAGCAGCACGAGCGTCTGCAGCCGGCCATCGGCGGCGGCCCGCAGGATGCCCTCCGTGTCGGTGCCGGTCTCGGCGGGTGCGCCCCCCCACGCCGCCTCGAACCATGCGCGCCCCGCATCCAGGCCGACGCGACCGGGGAGCACGCCGGGCGCCAGTCCCATGTCGAGCGCGCCCATGACGTTGCCGCGCCGCAGCGCGGGGAGGAAACGGGCACCGCGACGTGCGAGCACGGCGGCCGCGTCCACGGTGGCCCCAGGGCCCTCGGCCAGCGAGGGTCGGCCGAGCACCACGACCGCGCCGTCGGCCATCAGCTCCCGCGCGTCCGCCAGCGCGGCGGCCGTCACACCGCCGGCGTCGCCGTCGCCGCCCTCGACCAGTGCGCGTGCGACCAGCGCGGCTTCGCCCGGTCGGTGGGCGAGGGTGGCCTTGGCATAGCGACTCATCCCGGTGCGCTGCGGCGTGATCTCGATGATGGACAGGCCGTCGTCGACCGCGGCGGCGCGCAGGCGCAGATAGAGGACGGGGAGCTCCTCCTTGAGGTCCGGCCCGAGGAGGATCACGACCGGCGCGCGGCACGCGTCGTCGATGGTGGCCCTGGGCAGCCCGAGCACAACCTCCGCCGGCAGCCCGTCACCGAGCTGCGCGTCGACGTTGTCGGTGCCGAGCACGCCCTTGGCCAGCCGGGCCCACGCATACGCATCCTCGTTGGCGAGGCGGGCGCCGCCGATGACGCCGATGGCACCGGGACCGTGCAGCGACTTGGCGTCGCCGAGACCGCGGGCGACTGCGTCGAGCGCCTCGCCCCAGTTGGTCTCGACCAGCCGTTCACCCCGACGCACGGCCGGATGGGCCAGCCGCTCGGAGCTGTTGACCGCTTGGAAGTCGAAGCGACCCTTGTCGCACAGCCAGGAGTGGTTGACGGGGTCACTGTCGAGACCGAGGTACCGGGTCAACTGGTTGCTGGATGACTGCACCGCCACCCGGCAACCGAACGAGCAACTCGTGCACGTGCTCTCGACCTGTTCGAGATCCCACGGCCGCGCCTTGAACCGGTAGGGCCGGGCCGTCAGCGCACCCACAGGGCAGATCTGCACGGTGTTGCCGCTGAAGTACGACGCGAAGGGCGAGTCGGGGAAGGTCGAGACCTCGGTCTTCTCACCGCGGTTGGCGAAGTCGATCAACGGGTCGCCGGCGATCTCGTCGGCGAACCGGGTACAGCGGGCGCACTGGATGCAGCGCTCGCGATCCAGATCGACGAGGTCCGACAGCGGGATCGGCTTCTCCCAGTGTCGCTTCTCCTCGACGAAGCGCGTCTCGCCCGGACCGAAGGTGAAGGTCTGATCCTGCAGAGGGCACTCACCGCCCTTGTCGCACACCGGGCAGTCGAGGGGGTGGTTGACCAGGAGGAACTCGAGGACGCCGTCCTGCGCCTTCTTCACGCGCGGCGAGTCGGTGACGACCTTCTGACCCTCCGCCACGGGGACGAAGCACGAGGGGATCAGCTGCGGCCCGCGCGGCCCCTCCACCTCGACCAGGCACATGCGGCACATGCCGACCGGCTTCATCCGCGGGTGGTAACAGAAGCGGGGGATGTAGACGCCGTTGCGCTCGGCCGCGGCGATGATCATCTCACCGGGTGCCGCCTCCACCGGCTTGCCGTCGACCGTGATCGAGACGGTGTCCTTCTGCACGTCGGTCACTGGTAGGGACACCGCCCTTCGTCGACGTGGCGCTCGAACTCGGCGCGGAACATCTGCAGCGCGGAGATGATCGGCATCGGCGATGACGGACCGAGGAAGCAGATGGTGGTCATCGGGTAAGGGAACGACAGGCCGGGCGCGATGTTGTCCGAGACGTCGTACAGGAGGTCGAGGTCCTCCGGCCGCCCTGCACCCTGCTCGATGCGCAGCATGATGCGGTCGAGCCAGCCGGTTCCCTCCCGACACGGCGTGCACTGTCCGCACGACTCACGAGCGAAGAAGCGGGCCAGCCGCCAGGCCGACCGAACCATGCACGTGGTGTCGTCCATCACGACGATGGAACCGGAGCCCAACATCGACCCGCCGCCGCCGGGCAGCACGCCGGGGGCCTTCGACACCTCGTCCTGTCCGAGCGGCAGATCGAGATGCTGCGGACCGAACCACGGCGCCGAGGCGCCGCCCGGGATGAATGCCTTGAGGTCATTGCCCTCGCGGACACCTTGCCCGTAGTCCTCGCCGTAGATGAGGTCGCGGAAGGTGGTCTTGACCATCTCCACCTCGTAGTTCCCAGGCCGGTTGACATGACCCGAGAGGGAGAAGATGCGCGTGCCAGTGGAGCGGCCTTCCCCGAGCGCCGCGAATGCCGCGCCGCCGTGCAGCACGATCCACGGCAGGTTCGACACCGTCTCCACGTTGTTGACGATGGTGGGCGCGCCGTAGAGGCCGATGGCGGCCGGGAAGTACGGCGGCTTGATCCGCGGAAAGCCGCGCTTGCCCTCGAGGCTCTCGAGCAGGGCGGTCTCCTCGCCGCAGATGTACGCGCCCGCGCCAGGATGGATGATGACGTCCACCGAGTAGCCAGAGCCGAAGATGTCGCGGCCGACCGCGCCGTGGCGGTACGCATCGTTGAGGGCGGTGGACATGCGCTCGAGCCCGAGGGCGAACTCGCCTCGCACGAAGATGAAGGCCTGGGCCGCCTGGTTGGCGTAGGCCGCGATGAGGGCGCCCTCGATGACCTGATGCGGGTCGTTCTCGAGGAGCATGTGGTCCTTGAAGGTGGCGGGCTCGCTCTCGTCGCCGTTGATCACGAGGTAGACGGGCTCGGCCTTGCGCTTCATGGCCCACTTCTTGCCTGCCTCGAAGCCGGCGCCGCCCCGCCCGAGCAGGTTGGAGGTGAGCACCTCCTCCCCCACCGCTTCCGGCGTCATCGTCAGCGCCTTGCGCAGACCCTCGTAACCGCCATTGTCGAGGTAGCTCGCGAGCGTCCACGAGTCGGCGATGCCGATGCGTCGGGTGACGATGCGCTGCGCGGGAGCGAGTGCCATCAGGCCCTATCCCCTGTCTCCGACGTGCCCTCGCCGGACTCCTCGATGGCGCCCGCCTCGGCAGGTGCGTCGGTGCTCGCGGCCTCGGTGTCGGCGGGCTGGGGTTCGGCGGAGCCGGTGGGCTTTTCGGTGGGTGTCGGCGCGCTCGTACCGCCCTGGGCGGGCGACGGCGGCGCGGGTGGAGCCTCCGTCTTCGTCGCCGCGGCGTTGGCCCACGCGGTGATCTCGCGCCGGACCCGGTTGAGGGTGCCGTGGGGAGGGACCTCGTCGGCCAGTCGCCCTTCCGCCAGGTCCTCGATGACCGTGTCGAAGCGCTGCGGGGTGACGTTGCCGAAGTAGCGCCAGTTGACCGCCATGCACGGGGCTTCGCCGCAGGTCGCCACGCACTCCACCTCTTCGAGGGTGAACTGCCCGTCGTCGCTGGTGACACCAGGCCTCACCCCGAGCGCGCCCTCGGCGTGCTCGAGCAGCTCCGCCGCGCCGTTGAGCAAGCAGGCGATGTTCGTGCACACCGACACCAGGTACTTGCCGACCGGCTCGGTGAAGAACATGTCGTAGAACGTCGCGGTGCCGTAGACCTCGGCCGGCGTGATGTCGAGCAGCTCGGCCACGTGCGCCATCGCGTCCTCGGTGAGCCAGCCGTCCTGCTCCTGGGCCAGGTGCAGCAGGGGAATGAGGGCAGAGCGCGGCTGGGGGTAGAGCGCGATGACGTCGCGGGCGCGCTCCACCATGTCAGTGCTCAGCCGGGGCATGGGACTACCTGTCTACCTCTCCCATGCCGGGGCAGGATCGGGCGCGGACGCGATCGCCGACGGCCGCAGGCCGGCCGACGCCGGCGCGTGGCGCCGGATCAGGGCGCCAGCGGCGCGCTGACGGCCGAGATCGCCGCCGAAGGCGGCCCCCACGGATGTCTGCGCAAGAGGCAGAAGGCGAAATCATCTGTCTACCTCTCCCATGACGGGGTCCACGGAGGAGATGACGGCGACGGCGTCGGCGACGAGGCCGCCCTGCATCATGCGCGGGAGGGTCTGCAGGTTCACGAAGGACGGACCGCGGATGTGCATGCGGTAGGGCTTGGCCGATCCATCCGCCACCATGTAGCAGCCGAGCTCGCCGCGGGGCGACTCCACTGCCGCATAGACCTCGCCCGGGGGCACCTTGATGCCCTCGGTGAAGAGCTTGAAGTGGTGGATGAGGGCCTCCATGGACTCGTCGATGCGCGCCCTCGGCGGCGGGGTCACCTTCTTGTCCTGGATGCGGTAGTCGCCCTTGGGCATGCGGTCGATGATCTGCCGCACGATCTTGATGGACTCGCGCATCTCGTTGAGGCGGATGGCGTAGCGGTCGAAGCAGTCGCCGTAGCTGCCCACGACCACGTCGAAATCGACCTGGTCGTAATACAGGTAGGGCATCGTGCGCCGCAGGTCCCAGGGGACCCCGGTCGACCGCAGAATGGGTCCGGTGGCGCCCAGGGCGATGGCTTCCTCGGCGCTGAGGACGCCGATGCCCTCGGTGCGCTGCCGGAAGATCGGCTGACCCGTGAGGAGCTCGTCGTACTCGTGCAGTCGGGGCGGCAGCGCGTCGAGGATGTCCTCGACGTCCTGCTTCCATCCGTCGGGAAGGTCGACGGCCACGCCGCCCACGCGGATGTAGTTGTAATTCATCCGCAGGCCGGTGACCTTCTCGAAGAACCGGAGGACGAACTCGCGCTCGCGCCAGCCGTAGATCATCATCGAGACGGCGCCGATGTCCATGCCGTTGGTGGCCATCCACAGCAGGTGGGAGGACAGTCGGTTCAGCTCGCACATGAGCATGCGGATCCAGGTGGCCCTCGGCGGCACCTCGATCTCGAGCAGCTGCTCGGCCGCCATCGCGTAGACGAGCTCGGTGAACAGGTTGGCGAGGTAGTCCATGCGCGTGACGTTCGTGCCGCCCTGCACATAGGTCAGGTCCTCGCCGGTCTTCTCCATCCCTGTGTGCAGGTAGCCGATCACCGGCTTGGAGCGCAGCACCGTCTCGCCCTGGAGCTCCATCATCACCCGCAGCACCCCGTGGGTGCTGGGGTGCTGCGGCCCCATGTTGATGATCATCGTCTCGTCTTCTTGGATCTCGAAATCGATGTCGGTCGGATCGACGGTGACGCCTTCGGCCAGCCGCAGCACGGAGCCGGTCTCGACGGCCAGCTCCTCGGGCGGCGTGTCGGCGCGCGACATCAGCTCCTGGGCACCCTCCGACGTCTGGCCCGCCAGCGCCCTGCTCTTGTCGTCCGTCCGGCTCACGTCGACCTCACCTCGTCGCCGGCGGGTGCTTGAACTGCACTGGCACGCGGCCGATCGGGTAGTCCTTGCGCAGGGGGTGACCCTCCCAGTCCTCCGGCATGAGGATGCGGGTGAGATCGGGGTGGCCGTCGAAGCGGATCCCGAACATGTCGTAGACCTCGCGCTCGGGCGTCTCGGTGCCCGGGTAGAGATGGAAGAGGCTCGGCACGACAGGGTCGTCGGCCGGCACCTGGACCCGCAGCCTGATCCGGCGGCGCTGCTCGAGCGACAACAGGTTGACGACGATCTCGAAGCGCTCGGGCGTCAGCCCGTCGGGCAGGTCACGCAGAGGTGAGGCGAGGTAGTCCACGGCGGTGACGTCGACGCACATGTCGAAGCCCTCGTCCTTCAGCGCCCCGACCACGTGCAGGTACGTGTCCCGGCTCGGATGCGCCACGTCCTGTCCGCGCGAACGCGTGACCGGTGCGCCGTGCAGCTCCGTGGGAGCCGTCTCCTCTGCCTCGGCGTCGACCTCGCCCTCGGGCTGCGTGTCGACGTCGCTCACGTGGGTGTCCCGACGTAATGAGGTTGCACCTGCACGCCGGCGCCCTTGCCCGTCTCCTCCCGCCGGCGGGTGATCTCGCCGGTGCGGACCTTCTCGTGCAGGGTGAGGATGGCGTGCAGCAGGGTCTCCGGTCCGGGCGGACACCCGGGCGCGTACACGTCCACGGGCACTACCTGGTCGACGCCCTGCACGATGGCGTAGTTGTTGAACATGCCGCCGCTCGACGCGCAGACGCCCATCGAGATGACCCACTTGGGTTCGACCATCTGGTCGTAGACCTGGCGCAGGACCGGCGCCATCTTCTGCGACACCCGGCCGGCCACGATCATGAGGTCGGCCTGCCGAGGCGAGGCGCGGAACACCTCCATACCGAAGCGGCTGATGTCGTAGTCCGCCGCACCTGTGGCCATCATCTCGATGGCGCAGCAGGCCAGGCCGAACGTGGCCGGGAACATGCTGTTGCGACGGGCCCATTTGACGACGTTCTCGAGGGTGCCTGTCAGGAAGTTGTGGTTGAGGCTCTCCAGGCCCATAGGGCCTCCTTCCTTCGCCTAGGCGGCTTCGCCGGTGTCGGCTCCTACCCGCCGGACCGTCGTGTCACTGGTGCGCCCGAGAGGCACGTCAGTGGCTCGCATGCGAGGCGCGGGGCCCCAGTCCAGGGCGCCGTTGCTGATGAGGTACACGAACGACACGAACACCGCCACGGCGAACACGACCATCTCGATGAGCAGGAACAGGCTCGAGTTCGGGCGGAAGATCACCGCCCACGGGTAGAGGAAGATGATCTCGATGTCGAAGATGATGAAGATCATCGCCACCAGGTAGAAGCGCACAGGGAACCGCTGCGCCGGCTCACGCGTGGGGACGATGCCGGACTCATACGGCGCCGACTTGGCGATGGTCGGCCGCTTCGGCCCGAGCAGGCCCGACGCGAGGAACGACAGCGCGGCGAAGGCGAGGGCGAGCACGAACATGGTGAAGATCGGCAGGTAGGCGGTCACGGCCGGCTTCCTCCCGCGCGCCGCCGGACGGCCGCTCGGGCCACGTCCGCCTTCGGCCGACTCATGCCGGCGCGGGGGCCGGCTCGCCGGCGGCCCGCTCGGCCCAGATGCGCTTGTCCCGCTCGTGGAGCCAGTAGCAGCTGACGGCGAAGATGGTGCCGAACGACAGAGCGACGACGAGCGGCGGGAACCGCAGCGAGCCGAGGTCGCGGACCATCACCACGTAGTAGTCGGGGGCCGACGGGTCGGGGACCGGCGTGGGCGGGGCACCGCCGGGGCCACCCGTCTGGTTCAGGACGGGCTTGACGTGGATGGTGGCGTAGTGCGCCGAGTGTCGGAAGTAGAACTTGTGGTGCCCGATGGTGAACAGCTGGTTGTCGCCGCCCTTGTCGTACGCGTCGAGGATCACGTAGTCGGCCGTCGTCTTGAACGGCGTGACGTAGCGGGGCGGCTCCTTGGGTGCCGCAGGTGCCTCGTGGCCCGCGGCGGGCGGCGCAGCCGGGAGCAGCGCGGCATCGGCTGCGGCCTGCGCGTCGGCCCGCACCGGATTGCCCGCCGGGAGCTGATGCCAGCCCTTCGGGAAGTCCTGCATCGCCTTCACGCCCGCGTTGCGCACGTCCTGGACGACGACCTCCTGCACCTTCCAGTGCTTCTCCCGGCCCTTCAGGCCGATGCCGTACACCGACCAGATGATGGCCATCACCGTGATCCAGCCCGACAGCCCGGCCATGGCGAGCACGAACCCGATCTTGGCTCCCGTGTTGGTCGCCAGCAGCAGGTAGACGCTCCCGGGCAGGATCAGGATCGCGGTCAGCACGATGAGCGCGCCACGGATCTGCGGGTCCCACGACAGGGCGGCGACGAGGTGCTCCATCACAGGCTCCGCTCGTAGGTGACGATGGCCCGGATCTGGGCCTCGGTGAGTTGCCCGTTGACCTTCGTCGTGCCCTCGCCCCGGTCACCGAAGCCGGGCATGCGGCCGGTGCCGACGCCGCGCACGCCGTAGGGCTTCTCGAACTGCGAACCGGCGGTGATGAAGTCGATCATCGCGGTGATGTCGGGGAACTGGCGCACCGTGTCGCCGTTGGTGAGGTTGGGCCCGAACGCCCCGCCACCCTGCACCTCGGGCTCGCCGAAGGACCAACCCTTGGTGTGGCAGCGGGCACAGAAGGCGTCGAAGAGAGCAGCGCCGTCGTCACCGATCGCCGCCGCCTGCTTCTTGAGATCGGCGGGCGAGACCTGGATGCTCTCGACGTAGGCGACGAGGTCGTCGATCTGCTGCGCATTCATGGGGCCGCCACCTTCGACGCCCCATGCCGGCATCGGCGTGTTGGGCCGGCCGTACACGATCGTGGTGCGCAGCTCGTCGTGGCCTGTGTCCGCGTTCTCCGGCCGCGGATACCGGGCCCGCACACTGTTGAGGGCGGGCGCCTTCCACTGCACCGAACGCTGGCGACCCAGGTAGTCGGTGATCGTGTACGGGGCGACGCCGCCGCCGCCGTCGGGTCCATGGCACCCGCCGCAGCCGAAGTGCAGGCCTGGCTCGGAGGACGTCGTCGGCAGGAACAGGATGCGCCCGCGCTCGACGGCCCGCTTGTCGAAGCCTTCCTCCGCGCCCACCTGCCGGCCCGGCTCCTTGACCCAGTAGAGCGGCAGCCCGATGGCGACTACGGCGATGAGCGCGAGCGCGATCACGAGGTACTTGGTGAGCCGCGGGCCCTCGAGCTGCTCGTCGTCGAAGTAGGGCTTGCGGTTGGGGGCGAGCTCGATCTCGGTGCCGACAGGTGCCGGGCTGCGGCCGAGCTGGCTGATGATGTAGGCGAGCCACGCCAGCACGAGAATGACGACGACGGCGAGGCCGAGTCGTTGCTGGGTGGTGGCGGCGAGAACCGTCACGCGCAATGGGGCCCCTCTGCCTCCTGGCCGGTGGTGTTGGTGCCGATGGGCGGCCCGATCGACAGCAGGCCGGTGTCGACCACGACCTGGCCGCCTGCGACCGACACGGGGAAGCGGTCGAGCCCACGCGGCGCGGGCCCGCCCTTCTTCTCACCGACCCGGTTGTACTTCGAGCCGTGGCAGGGGCACTCGAACCACTGCGACGACTTGCACCACGGCACCCGGCAGCCCAGGTGCACGCACTTCTGGTACAGGGCGACGAGGCCGAGCTCCATGCCGGACAGCACGCCGCCGGTGTACGCCTTCTTGGCCTTGTCGATGTCGTCCTTCGGATAGGGCTGCAGGTAGAAGCGGCCCTCGGGGACGTAGAAGGGTTCCTTCTTGTCGGCGATCTGGCTGGTGATGTCCGACAGCGCGCCCGCCTTGATCTTGGAGCCGAAGCCACCCGAGACGGTGGGCCACAGGAAAGCGAGCATCGAGCCGCCGAAGCCGGCCAGCCCGACGCCGAAGAGCGTGGCCACACCGCGGTTGAGGAACTGGCGGCGGGTGACGTCGACCACCTCGGGGTCGAGGGGTGCGCGGGGAGCGGGCGGGGCGGCTTCCCGGGGTGCGAGCTCGGTGCCAGGTGCCTCGCCCCGCCACTCGAGGGCGGCGGCCCGCTCGACCTCGCGGCCGGTGGGACCGGTCTCGGCCGCCAGCACGTCGCTGCCCTGGTCGCGCTGGAGCGTCTCGCGGTTGAGCTCGCCCACCGCCGAGGCGCGGTCGCGCCTGGCCAGGTTCGTCACGACGAACACGATGGCCAGGACAGCGATGACAGCGATGGCGATGCCGACGATCACAGCCCGGCACCTTCTCCGCTACGGACGAGCGCGCGCAACTCGGGAATGCTCCTAGAGATCGAAGATTTCATGGACACCCTGCCGCCACGGGAGGATGAAGTTGAAGCCCTCGCCGCGGAAGAAGGAGCCGATGATGACGAGGACGGCCCAGAACATGAGGAACATCGTGATCATGGCGATGGCGAACTTACGGTCCTCGGGCTTGTTGCTCGGGTTCTTGTCGATGTAGCCGGCGGCGCCGAGAGCGACCAGGGCCACCCCGGGGATGGTCACGCCAGCGACCATCGGATGGAACATCGTCAGCAGCTCCTGCAGCCCGAGGAAGTACCACGGCGCCTTGGACGGGTTCGGCGTCTGGTTGAAGTTGGCCATGCCGAGGAGGGGCGCGTTCACGAAGGTCGAGAAGATCAGCAGGAACGCGGTCATGGCCAGGGCGGCCACGAACTCGCCGACCAGCAGGTGGGGCCAGGTGTGCACCTTGTCCACCGGCGTGGCTCGCACGTCCTGGATCGATCCCGCCTTGACGACGGTGAGGAGGCGCTGGGTATGGCCTGCGGGGCCGGTGACGCCCGGCGCGGGCGCGGTTGCCACCGCCGTCGCCGCGGCCGCCGGCGCACCGCCAGCGGCCGGAGCCTGGCCCGTCAACAACCGGCCGGGGATCTTGTCAGGATCGTCGTCGGACGCGGCCGCACCCTCGCCGCCGGAGCCGCCCTCGCCGCCGCCGCCTGACGCGCCGCCAGAGCCCTGCAGGGCCGCTCGGCGCTCCTGCGCCCGCTTGAGAAGGTGTTCGGGGATGTCCGTCATGTGTGTCCCCTTCCTACAGCGGTCCGGACAGGCCGCCGTCCTTGCGGACCCGCCAGAAGTGAATGGCCATGAAGATCACGATCACGAAGGGCAGCATCAGGACGTGCAGCACGTACCACCGCAGGAGGGTGTCGGTGCCGATCTCCTTGCCGCCGAGCAGGACGAACTTCACCTGCGTCCCGAAGACTGGCGTGTAGCCCATCATGTTCGTGCCGACCGTCACCGCCCAGAGCGCGAGCTGGTCCCACGGCAGCAGGTAGCCGGTGAAGGACAGCAGCAGGGTGAGGAGGAGGAGCACGATGCCGATGACCCAGTTGAACTCGCGCGGCGGCTTGTAGGCACCGTGGTAGAAGACGCGCGCCATGTGCAGGAAAACCGAGATCACCATGAGGTGGGCGGCCCAACGGTGCATGTTGCGCACGAGCAGGCCGAACGTGACGGTGGTGTGCAGCGTCTTGATGTCGTTCCACGCGTTCACCGCGGTCGGTCGGTAGAAGAACATCAGGAAGATCCCGGTGACCGTCAGCATGATGAACAGGAAGAACGACAGCCCGCCCAGGCACAGCGTGTAGCTGACCTTCACCGCGTGGCGCTTCACCTTCACCGGGTGGAGGTGGTACAGCACGCTGTTCATGATCACGTACGACCGGTTCCTCGGGCTGTCCGTGTAGCCCTTGCGGAAGATCGAGCCCGGCCGGAAGACGGACATGAAGAACGGGGAGCCGTGGAGCTTCTCCCACCGCCCCGCCATCCCTTCCTTCAGCCGCTCACGGATGGGCGTCCTGACCGCCGCTCCGTTCCCCGTTCCGATCCTGCGTGCCATGTGTCTCAGAACCTCAGTCCGTAGGCGTAGCCGTGCTGGTCGTCACGCTGGTGCTTGTCGCCCTCGCGTGGAGCGACTCCTGTCTTGCCCATGATGATCACGCCGGTGGGGCACCGGTCCACGCAGAGGCCGCATCGGGTGCAGACGTCCTCGTCGACCACGAAGACGACGTGGTCGTCGGGGTCGATGCCCGGCTCCTCGGTGTTGACGGCCTCGACGATCGTCTCGGTGGAGAGCATGTGGATGCACTTCCACGGACAGATGTCGACGCAGCCCTCGCACATGATGCACTCGGACTGGTCGATGTGCAGGAACTGCTTCGGCTTGACGCTCCGCTCGAGCGCGGCCGGGTCGATCTCCTGCAGGACGTAGTCGCCGGTGAACGCCGGCATCGGCGGGTTGGCGTCGGTGCGGGCCATCGCTACGCCCTCTTCACCAACGGGCGGCCGTACGCCGAGGTCGGGAGCTCCTTCGGCTTGGCCTTGCCCCGACGCTGCCACCAGGCCCAGATGAAGCCCTGGCCGGCGACGCCGACGCCGTAGATGACGGTGGCGATGATGTCGCCCACGGCGGCGGCGGTGACGGTGAGGCGGCCCCGCCCGAA
>JBEEFP010000018.1:0-54403 GCA_041166085.1 Actinomycetota bacterium | reverse complement strand
GGCGACGCCCTCGACCCGAGCCGTCACTCCCGCTCCGACGGCGGTCCTGGACCGGGAGGCACCGCCGCTCGAGGTGCCGGCCGAGACGGAAGTCGAGATCGAGGAGGCGCTGGCGCCCGTCGAGATCGTGGAGCGGCCCCGTTTCCGGGACCGCCTCACCAAGGCCAGGGCGGCCTTGTCGACCGCGTTCACCAGCGTCCGGTCACGTCGCGGCATCGACGACGCCACCTGGGACGACCTCGAAGATGCGCTGCTGTCGGCCGACCTCGGCCTGGACGTGACCACCGAACTGCTCGACGGCCTCCGCGAGCGGGTGCGAGCCAAGGAGATCACCGAGCCCGAAGAGCTTCTCGACGCCCTGAAGGCCGAGATGAAGGATCGCCTCGCCGGCGCCGAGCGGGGGTTGCGGTTCGAGCCCCAGCCGGGTTCGCCGAACGTGTGGCTGTTCGTCGGCGTCAACGGCGTGGGCAAGACGACGACCATCGGCAAGGTCGGTCAGCGGGAGAAGGAAGCGGGCCGCAGCATCGTCATGGCCGCGGGCGACACCTTCCGCGCCGCGGCCGGCGAGCAACTCGAGCTGTGGGCGGCCCGCGTCGGTGCCGACCTTGTCCGCGGCGCGGACGGTGCCGACCCCGGTTCGGTCATCTTCGACGCGGTGCAGCGCGCCGCTTCGCGCAATGCCGACCTCGTCCTCGCCGACACCGCCGGCCGCCTGCACACCAAGGTCAACCTCATGGAGGAGCTCAAGAAGGTGCGCCGCGTCGCCGAGCGCGAGCCCGGCAGGGTCACCGAGGTGCTGCTCGTCATCGATGCTACCACCGGTCAGAACGGGCTCGTGCAGGCCAAGCAGTTCACCGACGCAGTGGGCGTCACCGGCGTGGTCCTCACCAAGCTCGACGGCACCGCCAAGGGCGGCATCGCCCTCGCCATCCAGGCCGAGATGGGCATCCCCATCAAGCTCGTCGGCCTGGGCGAGACGGCCGAGGATCTCATTGAGTTCGACCCCGACGAGTTCGTCGAAGCCCTCTTCGCCGGCTGATCCGAGCCGAGCCGATCGTCAGGTCGGAACGCTGTCGGTCTGCAGGACCCGCTCGGATTCGCACGCCCGAACGCAGCTGTAGCTGTCGAGCACCTTCACCGCGGCGGGACCGAGTTGCACCGTGGGGGGTCCGGGGGGCGCGGGTGCAGTCGCATGAGCTGCGAGCACCTGCGCGACGAAGAAGACGCCGAGCAACGACCAGCGGATGGCGAACGCCTTCACCCCCGGGGTATCGACACCCCCAACGCCGCCTTGAGTCTCGGCCGACGCTGAGCACCCTGCGCGCGAGCTGATCGGTGGTCCTAGACTTCGGCGATGGTCAAGGCTGTTGGGGCGCCGATCGACCACCTGCTGCGGGCCATGTGGGAGGCGAAGGCGAGCGATCTCCTGCTGACGGCGGGGTCTCCGCCGTTGCTGCGGGTCGACGGCATGCTGCGCCCCCTCGAAGGCGAAGCTGAACTGAGTCCTGACGACACCGAGCGGCTGGTGCTCCAGGTCCTCGGGGAGGGGCAGGGTCAGCGTTTCCAGGACAAGAAGCAGGCCGACTTCTCGTTCAGCTGGGAGGACAAGGCGCGGCTGCGCGGCAATGCGTTCCGCCAACGCCAAGCCGCGGCGCTCGCACTGCGCATGATCCCGTTCGAGATCCCGTCCATCGAGGAGCTCGGTCTCCCCGAGATCGTGCACAAGTGGGTGCGCCTCCCGCACGGCTTCATCCTCGTCACGGGACCGACCGGATCCGGTAAGTCCACCTCGCTCGCCTCCATGCTCGACGAGATCAATGCCACCCGGCAGGTGCACATCCTCACCATCGAGGATCCGATCGAGTACGTGCACCAGCACAAGCTCTCCGCCGTCAGCCAGCGCGAGGTCGGGGAGGACACCGACTCGTTCGCCGACGGCCTCCGCTCAGCGCTGCGCGAGGATCCCGACGTCGTGCTCGTCGGCGAGATGCGCGATCCCGAGAGCATCGCCTCCGCACTCACCATTGCCGAGACCGGACACCTCGTGTTCGCGACGCTGCACTCCAACGACACGGCCCAGGCCCTCGACCGCATCGTCGACGTCTTCCCGGGCGAGCAGCAGCCGCAGATCCGACTGCAGCTCGCCAACACGCTCATCGGGATCCTGCACCAGCAGTTGCTGCCGCGCGTCGGCGGCGGACGTGTTGCCGCGTTCGAGGTGCTGGTCGGCACCCACGCCGCGGCCAACCTCATCCGCGAAGGCAAGTCGCGTCAGATCCGCAACGTGGTTGCGACGGGTAGCGGCGAAGGCATGCAGACGCTCGAGTCGGGCCTCACGGACCTCGTGGCGCGTGGGCTTGTCAGTCACGAGGACGCGCTCGCACGGACGCTCTACCCCGGTGACGTCAAGGCGCCGGTGTCCGCTGCCGAGCCGACCGACGACGGCCGCTCCGGACGCCGTCGCCGGACGCGCTGAGGGCCCGGCCGAAGCCGGGCCCTCGGAGCGCAGTTCGTCGCCTTAGGCCGTGCAGGGCGCGATGTTGTTGATTGTGAACGATGCCGCTCCGGCCGGAACGGTGATGTCGTGGTAGCTCGACGTCTCAGACAGGAAGCCCTGAGTCACCAGTTCATCCTCCGTGCCGTACGTTCCCGGCGGGGTGGTCTTCTTCCCACCAAGCGGGGCGGCGTAGAACGCCTCTTCGGCGGTGCGGATGGTGCGGGTGTCGATCTTGCACGCGCTGGTCTGGCCCTTGTCGCTGATGCCGCTGACGGCGAAGACGACGACCGCGGCAAGGATGCCGAGGATGATGATGACGACGAGGAGCTCGATGAGGGTGAAGCCCTCTTCGCTGTCCTTTGCTCGCTTGATCTGTTCGTACATGTCTTGATGTCCCCCCAGTTTGGGCGCCCTCCAGGCGCCGAATGAAAACGTGGCCCGTCAGCTCGTTGCTGCCGGGATGATGCATTGCAGAAGTCAGAGGCCGTGGTGCGTGGCGACCTCCTTCCCGGCGAAGCCCCACCGGTCACCGTTCATGCTCGGACATCCCAACTACGGACTGTTGCGGGATGCGTCGGACTGAGATCGTCGAAGTCGACCCGGGCCTCGAGAAGCGTGGTCAATGCCGCGTCGGAGCACGAACCGACAGTGGCCGGAGCGGTGGCGCAGTACTTGGCGGTGAAGAGGATCCTTCTGCTCGTGCCGGAACCGGAGACGGCAACGACAGGTGAGGAGATGGCCGCCTGCCCGGGGGCAAGGTTGCCGGACAAGCTGAGCACGAGCGTCCGGGCGATGATGCCCCGTCCGGAAGCCGATGCGTCCTGGTTGAGATGCAGATCGATGGCGGCCGTGGGCGCGTAGACGGTTCCGTTGAAGGCGACACGCGGCTTGGGTCCGGCCGTGATGAGCGCGCACGATCCCGACGTCGCCGGGTACGGCGCGACTGCTAGGCAGCCACCGAGAGATTCGAAGGCCGGTGTCGTGTACGTGACGTCGGCCACGACGGCGTCGAGCGACGCAGCCGTTGCCGGGCTCGTGTTCCGGAGCACCTCGTAAGCGACCGAGAACCCGAGCGCCTGACTCACGGTTGTGAGCCCGTTGGCGACCAGGTTCACCTGGTCCTCCGCGAGTGCGGTCTTGAACCCCAGCGTGAAGGCGCGGTGACAGCCGGCCGCATCGTTCGTCCACCCGGTAGCGGGACAGGTGGCACCCGTTGCCAGTGTCACCGTCGCCCGAACCGTTGTCCCCGCGGTGCCGCCGACCTCGCGGTGCCGGATCCGCAGCAGCGCACCTTCGAGGCGGGAGCCAGCGGCCGGGGCGGGACTCAGCCCGTAGCCGACGAGCGCGATCCCTGCCTTGGTGTTGTTGGAAGGCAGCGACGCGTCGGCCGTCGAGGCATCGAATGCGTAGGCGTTGGTCGGGTTGCTGAACGCCAGGTCACCGGCGACGCCGGCGTTGGCGTTCGGGACGACTTGCGTGGCGGTCGGCGCCGCGGATCCCGTCTTGAGGCCGTACAGGGCGATCTGCTGCTTGGTCGTGTTGGGCGGCGCGCAGAGCTCGAGGGATGCGCCGTTGGCCATGGAGATCTGGCTCTGGCCACCGAAGATGAACTCCACCCCAGTGGTCGCTTTGGGCGTCGTCTTGCCCGTGCGGCACGCTTGCGGCCTCGGGAGTGCGGGATCGGTGGGGAAGACGTTCGTCGGCCGGGCCCCTGCGGTGGGATCCCAGCCGAGGGGTTCTCCTCCCACGACGTAGGACGTGCGGCTCCCTCCCGGCTGAATGGACCAAACGCAGGACACGGAGCTGCAGCCGGACGCGAAGCTGAAGTCGAAGTAGTACACCCCCGGCTTGAACCACAGCACACGGTCTGCACAGGCCGACCCGGTCAGGGCACTGAGGGCCGCCGCACTGTCGTAGTACCCAGGCTGCAACGTGACGAGCCACCCGGCCGGGCAGGTCGGCCCGACCAGGCGGGTTGGCACGACGGTCGTCTCGGCGGGGTAATTCGGGTCGACGCCGTGAGCCGGGTCGAACCCACCACCGGTGTTCGAGCACTTCACGCCTTGCGGATTGCCGCTGCCGTCGGCGTCCGCACTGGTGATCCCGCTGCACGTGCCCTTGGCCTCCACCAACCCGTCAACGGCAATCTGCTTCGACCCGCCGATGATGGTGGTGTTCGAGAAGACGCTCCCGCCCACTGCCAGGGTGTTGCTCGAGGAGTTGGTGAAGCCGTCCTCGCTCCCTGTCGCCATGGTGAGAACGGCCTGACCGGGAGCGTTGGTCAGATTGTCCTCGTCGCTGTTGGGCGCGCATGTCGAGCCCACACCATTGGTGAAGACCTTGGTGGACACGCCGTTGATCGCTTGCGGGGTGAAGGTTGGGCAGGTGGCGAGCGTGTACGACTGCATCGCCTTGATCGCCGCGTCGACGGCACCGTCAGCCGAGTACGACTGCGATCGCTTCTGCCGCACGACCCCCGTTGCCTTGAAGGCCGTCTCCGAAAAGCTGAGCAGGAACCCCATCAGGAGTCCGAACACTGAAAGGAAGACGAGCGCGATGACGAGCGCGCTGCCGGTCTCCTCCGCGGCCCTCCATGATCGTGCGCTCATCGCGAGCGCCTAACTGCCTCGACCCTGTATTTGAAACCATTTACGTCAGTCGCGGTGAGAGCGACTCGGCATGGCGGTGGGCTCACCGGAGGATCCGGGCAGACAGGGTCGTCGAATGCAATCGCAACGGCCGAGGCTCCGGACGCTAGGTATCGGGCTACCTGACGCTCGGACACAAGGGCTCCATCCTCGCAATATGCCCTGGTGAGAACTCGTTCTTCCCCGGTCGACCTGCGGTCCCCGATTGGGTCAGCGGCTACGAAGTAGGAGGCACGTCGCGTGGCGGAGGCTGGGGAGACATCCTTCGGATCGGTCCAGCGCAGGCTGACAGCAAGGGTGCCCGTGCCGCATTGCTCGGCCGGGGCTGGATCGACAGTGGTGGACACCGTCTGAGCGCTCTGCACGTCGCGGCCGAACACGGTCGCAAGTACCTGTGCGTCGATCGACTCGCGGAGACGGCGGTCGGTCGAGTCCGAGGTGCGGAGGCCCATCACCATTGCCTCGGTGATCGCCCCGAAGATCACCGCGAGGATGACGGTCGCGAGGAGCACCTCGATGAGTGTGAAGCCGGCGTCGGACTTGGTCTGCATCCGCGCTATTTCCGCTTCACGATGTCGAGTGTCTCGCTGTCGCGGCCGTTCGTGGCGGCGACTCGGAGCGAGACGCGCTGCAAACCGGGATCGGGAGGACACGACGGCTGTGGCGAGGGGAACGACATGCTGTCGCCACTGCCGTAGAAAATCGTGGAGACAGTGGCGGCGAACCCCGTCGGGGGCGAGTACGCATAATTGGATGCGCAGTCGACATACGTGGCCGCCTTCACGGTCTCCGCGAACTGCCGCATCACCGTCTCGGCCGATGCCTGCTGACGATGTACGTCAGACGCGAAGATCGAGGTCGTCATGCCGCCGACGATCACCGCGAACGCGATGCCGATGATCACGATGGTCACGAGCAGCTCGACGAGCGTCGATCCGTGCTCGCGATCCCGCGACACCATCAGATTTGCACCTGGTTGAACACGCCGTACATCGCTGACACGAGCGCGACGGCGACGAAGCCGACGACGACGCCCATGAAGACGATCACCAGGGGCTCGAAGAGCGTCGTGAGGTTCTTGAGCTTGTACTCGAGCTCCTTCTCGTAGTACTTCGCCATGGCCTCGAGCTGCTGGTCGAGGGTGCCGGTGTCCTCGCCGACGCGGACCATCTGGGTGACAGCGCTCGGGAACAGCTCGGTGCGCGCGATCGGCCCGGCCAGGCCTTCACCCTCGAGCAGCGCGTCCTGCACCTGTTCCAGTGCCCGCTCGTAGACCAGGTTGTGTGCGCCGTTGCTGGCGAGGTGCATGGCCTCGGGCAGGGGCACGCCCGTCTCGACCATGGCGGCGAGGATTCGACAGAACCGCTCGATGACCGCGTATCGGACGACCGGACCGATGGCGGGGATCTTCAGGAGAAGACGGTCCCGAGCATGCCGGCCGCCCGTGGTCTGCAGTGCAAGGAAGATGACCAGGACGAACAAGGCGAACCCGCCGAGCAGGGCCCACCACCACGCGGTCATGAAGTCGGTGACGGCGAGAAGCATGCGTGTGGGAAGTGGGAGCTGGGCGTTGAGGGATTTGAAGAACGTCTTGAACCGCGGCAGCACGAATCCCGACAGAACTGCAACGGTCACGAACGACAACACCATGACGACCGCGGGGTAGGCGAGGGCGGAGCGGATCTTGTGGCGGGCGTCGAGGTCGCGCTCGATGTAGTGGGAGAGCTGCTCGAGCACGACGTCGAGGGCGCCCGTGGCTTCGGCCGAGCGGAGGACGCTGACGTAGAACGGCGGGAAGACCTCGCTGTGGGCGGCGGCAGCGTTGGAGAAGTTCTCACCTCGCCGCAACGCGTCACTCATCTCGGTGAGCACCCGCTTGAGGACCTTGTCGCTCGCCTCCCCCTGCACGATCTCGAGGGCGTCGAGGATGGGCACGCCGGCTCGGAGGAAGGCTGCGAGCTGGCGTGAGAAGTGCATCACGTCCGCCCGCTTGACCTTCTTGGTGGTGATCTCAGCCTGCAGGATGTTGCGGGACGGCTTGACCCGGTAGACGCGGACACCGCGTTCGATGAGGGTGGTCGTCACACCGTCGATGCTGTTTCCGGCGACGGTGCCGCGCACCTTGGCACCCGCCTCGTCTTCGCCTGCGTACTTGAACTTGGGCATCAGGTCACCTAGGTCGAGTAGATGCTGCGCATGATCTCGGCGATGGTCGTGACGTCGTCCGCGACAAGCCGCAGCCCCTCGTCGAGGAGGCTGCGGACGCCACGGTTGATCATCACGTCGCGGATCTCGTCGTGCGACGAACGGATGACGAGGTGTTGCTTCACCTCGTCAGAGACTGGGAGCAGCTCGTAGACGCCGATGCGGCTCTGGTAGCCGGTGCGGGCGCAGAAGTTGCAGCCCTCGCCTTGCGTGAACTCGAGCTTCTCGGGGCCGCCGGCCTCGTGGTAGAAGGCGAGCTCCTCGACGGGCGGCATGTACTCGACGCGACAGTGCTCGCAGATGCGACGCACGAGGCGCTGGCTCACGACGCCGATCACCGATGACGCGATCAGGTAGGGCTCGATGCCCATGTCGACGAAGCGCAGCAGCGCCGACGGCGCGTCGGTGGCGTGGATGGACGACAGCACGAGGTGCCCGGTGAGTGCGGACTGCACCGCGATGCGCGCCGTCTCCACGTCGCGAATCTCGCCCACGAGGATGATGTCGGGGTCTTGGCGCAGGATGGCCCGCAGTCCGTTGGCGAAGGTGATGCCGGCCTGCTCGTTGATCTGGATCTGATTGATCGACGGGAAGACGTATTCGACCGGATCCTCGATGGTCGTGATGTTGGCTTCGCTCTGGTTGATCTCGGCGAGGGTGGCGTAGAGCGTCGTCGTCTTGCCGCTGCCCGTCGGGCCCGCGCAGACGACCATGCCGAACGGCGAGCGCACGAGCCGGCCGAACGCCGCGTGGGTGGCGTCGGGCATGCCCAGGTCGTCGAGCCGGTGCAGCGATCGGCTGCGATCGAGGATCCGCAGCACCGCCTTCTCACCCCAGATGGTCGGACTGGTGTTGACACGGACGTCGACGGGGCGGCCGTCGACCTCGGTGACGATCTGGCCGTCCTGTGAGCGGCGCCGCTCGACGATGTTCATGCCCGCCATGATCTTGAGGCGGCTGATGACGGCCGGTCCCATCTTCGCCGGCAGGGCGACGACGTCGTGGAGCGCGCCGTCGATGCGGAACCGCACGCGCACCCGGTCCTCCTGCGGTTCGATGTGCACGTCCGAGCTGCGATCACGCAGTGCCTGCGTGAGGATCAGGCTGACGACGCGGACGACCGGCGCCTCGTCGCTCGCCGACCGTGGCAGTTCTTCGGTCTCGCGACGCAGTGCCTCCGTCGTCTGGAACGTCTCGATCAGATCGTCCACGTCGGTGAGCGCGCGGTAGGAGTTGTCGATCGCTCGCACGATGTCCGACGGCGCCGCGAGCAGCAGCCGGACGCTCTTGCCAGTCGACGCTGCGAGCTCGCTCAGCACCTTCCCGTCGAGGGGATCGGCGACGGCCACCTCGAGCTTCCCGGCGTGGTCGCGGATGGGGATGGCCGTGAGCGCTCTCGCTGTGGCCTCGGGCAGGAGCGAGACGACCGCGGGCTCGGGCTGTTCTTGGCGCAGGTCGACGACTTGCACGCCGAGGTGAGGCGAGAGCATCTCGGCCAGCTTCCGCTCGCTCAACGCGCCGAGCTCGACGAGCAGCGTTCCGATGCGCTTGCCCGACGTCGGCTGTTGCAGCAGCGCTTCGTTCAGCTGGCTGGGAGCGATCACGCCTCCGGCGACGAGTGTCTCGCCGAGTTGGGGCCCGTCCGGCCGTCGCTCCGCGCCCGCGGTCGGCGCGGTCGCGGTCGCGCGGTCCGGGAGCTCAGCCTTCGCGCCGCGTCGCTTGTCGACCGGTGTGCGGCGCATCAGCGCGCGCGACCGGCTGGCTGTAGTGAGCACCGGCACAATGCCGGCGCACACGAAGTGCTTTGGCCCAGTTCCCCCATGCGCACCCCCCCGGTGCCTTACTACTCATAGCGGTCATCCGCCGCCCAGTCAACGGATCAGGCCACTGTGCGTTACGGCGCGATGCGTTCTTTTCGCCCGTAGCCTCCAAAACCCCCCCCAGTGTCCGCACAGCGGAACCGATCAGGCGGGCGTACCGTCCAAGACGACATGCGCAACCGGATCGTGCTCCTCGGTGTGGTCGTCGGCCTGTTGGTCGGAGCGGCCGGCGTCGCCCTGCTGGTGGTGACGGACGACAACGGCAGCACCTCGGTGTCGGCCAACCTCCCGAAGTTGCCTGCCGGCGCCTACGGGGAGCGAACCGCGGCCGCGGCCGACATGATGCCGGTCCGGCCCGTCGAGTGGCGGGTCAAGGGCGAGCTGCCGAGCCTGCCCGACCGCGCGACTGCATACCGTTCGAGTGCGAACGTGACCGCAGACGCCGTCACCGAGTTGGCGCGGGCGCTTGGAGTCGGCGGTACGCCCCAGTTCCAGGGCGGCACATGGACGGTGGGTGCGGCCGAGCGGCGCCTGCAGGTGACGGCGTTCGGCTGGAACCTCGGCTCGGGGTCGGACTGCATGCCCCCTGTCGACGTCCCGCCGGACATGGCCGTCAGCTGTGCGGCGTCGAGCGGCGTGGCCGTCGCGCCGTGCCCGCCGGGTGGGCTCTGTCCCTACCAGCCGCCCCCGACCACGCCGCCCGACCTGCCATCGAAGGACGAGGCGCGACGCATCGCGCTGAGGGTCCTCGACAACGCCGGCATCGACACGTCGGGGAACGTCGAGGTGTCCGGACCGGGCGACGCGTGGGAGGTGTCGGCCGAGCCCCGCATCGACGGCCGTCGTCTGATCGGCGGCGCCAGCAACCTCTCCATCGGGCCGAAGGGCGCGATCATCCGCGGGGGCGGGATGCTTCCTCCGTCCGAAGCGCTGGGCGACTACCCGCTCGTCTCCACCGCCAAGGGCGTCGAGCGCCTCAAGTCCCAGTCGTTCCCGGTGCCGATGCGGGGCGGGCCCGAACCGGCCATCGCCGTCGACGGGGGAGCGCCCGTGCAGGACACGAGCCCAGTGGTGCGCACCATCACCGGCGCCACGCTGGGATTGCAGTCCGTCCCCGGGCCCCAGGGCGCTTTCGCGGTGCCGGTCTTCCTCTTCGCGGTCGACGATGGCAGCGTCGTTCCGGTGCCGGCCGTCGTCGACGCACTGCTCGAGCAACCGGGCGGCGGACCCGAGCCCGCGCCCGTGCCCAAGCCGGGCGGTCCACCGCAGGAGGTGCCGCCCTCGCCGGGGACAGGCGGCGGCAACAGCGGCGGCTCGAACAGCCAGGCGTGCGCGGGGACGTCCAGCGCGGCGAGTGCCAACGGCAGCGGGAACGACAACCAACCGCTGACGCTCGAGGTGTGCGCCTCGCCCTCGCACCCGAAGGTGGGCGAGACCGTCACCTTCAGCCTCAAGGCGTCCGACCCCGACGCGGCCATGGACGCCGACGGCTGCCAGCAGCCCACTGCCGGCTTCGGGGACGAGGCCGACCAGTCGGTGCGCTGCATGTCCATCTGCAGCCGGGAGAGCTTCCCGCCCCAGGCGACGGCCGTCGGCCGGACCTTCACCCACGCCTACGCCAAGCCCGGCACCTACACGGCGACGTTCACCGCCGACTCGTGCGCGCCCAAGGCCAGCCACGGCGAGGCCACCCTGGAGATCGTCGTCACGGCCTGAGAGCCAAGAGGCTCTGCTCCCCGCTCTGCGGGGCCGCTCGGGTTCTGTTCCCCGCTCTGAGGGGCCGCTCGGGCCCTCCGGTAGCCTGGGTGGTTCATGTTCGAATCCCTGTCCGACCGCTTCGAGGGCATCTTCACGCGCCTCCGCGGGCGGGGGCGCCTCGGGGAGGCCGAGGTCGACGAGGTCCTGCGGGAGATCCGTATGGCCCTGCTCGAGGCCGACGTCAACTTCCGCGTGGTGAAGACGTTCGTCGAGCGCATCAAGGAGCGCACGGTCGGCACCGACCTGTCGCAGAGCCTGAGCCCGGCCCAGCAGGTCATCAAGATCGTCAACGAGGAGCTCACCGCCATCCTCGGCGGCGACAACCTCAAGATCAGCTACGCCAGCCGTCCGCCGACGGTCGTGCTGCTCGCCGGCCTGCAGGGGTCCGGCAAGACGACCGCGGTCGGCAAGCTCGGCCGCTGGTTCAAGCAGCAGGGCCGCAGCCCGCTGCTCGTCGGCGCCGACCTCCAGCGCCCCGCCGCGGTCGAGCAGCTGCGCGTGCTCGGCCAGCAGGCGGGCGTCCCCGTCTTCAGCGAGCCGAGTGATCCGGTCGCGGTCGCCAAGGCCGGCCTCGAAGAGGCCCGCCGCCTTGGCCGAGACGTGCTCATCGTCGACACCGCGGGCCGCCTCACCATCGACGAGGAGCTGATGGACGAGGTCCGCCACATCTCCAAGGCGGTGCAGCCCAATTACACGTTCCTCGTCATCGACGCCATGACCGGCCAGGACGCCGTCACCACCGCCGAGGCGTTCCACACCACTCTCGAGCTCGACGGCGTCATCCTCACCAAGCTCGACGGCGACGCTCGCGGTGGCGCGGCCCTGTCGGTGAAGGAAGTGGTCGGTCGTCCCATCGCCTTCGCGTCGACGGGGGAGAAGCTCGACGACTTCGACACCTTCTACCCCGAGCGCATGGCCAGTCGCATCCTCGGGATGGGCGACGTCCTGACGCTCATCGAGAAGGCCGAGCAGGCCTACGACCAGGACGTGGCCGAGGCGGCGGCAACGAAGCTGCAGGAGGGCACGCTGACGCTCGAGGACTTCCTCGAGCAGATGCAGCAGTTGAAGAAGATGGGACCGCTGCAGAACATCATCGGGATGCTGCCCGGCATCCCCAAGGAAGTGAAGAACGCCGAGATCGACGACAAGGAGGTCGCTCGCATCGAGGCGATCATCCGGTCGATGACGCCGTCCGAGCGCAACGACCCTGCCATCATCAACGGGTCGCGCCGTTTGCGCATCGCCAACGGCAGCGGCGCCAGCACCTCGGAGGTGAACCTGCTCCTCAAGCAGTTCGCCGAGATGCAGAAGATGATGAAGGGCTTCGCCAAGATCCCCGGCGTGGGCCGCAAGATGAAGAGCAACAAGAAGAAGAAGGGCGGCCGTGTGACGCCGCCCAAGAACGTGAACCTCAACTAGGAGCCAGTGAACCCGTGGCAGTGAAACTCCGCCTGATGCGGATGGGCAAGAAGAAGCAGCCGACCTACCGCCTCGTCGCGGCCGACGGCCGGTCGCCGCGCGACGGCCGCTTCATCGAGGTGCTCGGCACCTACGAGCCGCGCGCCGAGCCGTCCCGCATCAACATCGACAACGACAAGGCCGTCGGCTGGCTACGCAAGGGGGCCCAGCCCACCGAGACCGTGCAGAAGCTGCTGAAGATCTCGGGCGCCTGGGACGACTTCAAGGGCACGACGTCGTCATGAGCGACGTCACCGGCGATGAGACAGCCGAGCCCACCGACGAGGCAGCGGACGACGCGGCCGACGCGGGCGCGCCCGACGCGGCCATGTCACGCGCCGTGCTCGAGTACCTCGCCAACGCCATCGTCGACGAGCCCGACGGCGTGGTCGTGGAGGTGGAGGAGCGGCGCAACGGCGTCGAGCTGAGCCTGCACGTGGCGCCCGACGACATGGGCAAGATCATCGGACGGCGTGGGCGAGTCGCGCAGGCCATCCGCACCGTCGTCCGGGCCGCCGGTGCCAAGGAAGGCATCGAGGCCCAGGTCGAGATCGTCGACTGACGCTTCCGTGCTGGAAGTCGGGCGCGTCGCCAAGCCCCACGGCCTGCGCGGGCAGGTCGTCGTCGAGCTGATCACCAACCGCACCGAGCGTCTGGCCCCGGGCGCGCGCTTCGGCGACCTCGTAGTGACCGAGGTCAAGCCCCACGGTCATCGCTGGATCGTGGGCTTCGAGGGCGTGGTCGACCGCGAGGGCGCCGACCTGCTGCGAGGCCGGGTGCTCGAGGCCGAGCCCATCGAGGATCCCGACGCGCTGTGGGTGCACGAGCTCATCGGTGCGGACGTCGTCGACACCAGCGGGACCTGGCTCGGTGTGGTCGCGGCGGTCGAGGCCAACCCCGCCAGCGACTTGCTCGTGCTCGACGCGGGCGGGCTCGTGCCCCTGCGGTTCGTCGTCGACCACGAGGACGGCAAGGTCGTCGTCGACCCGCCCGCCGGCCTGCTCGACCTGTAGCCATGCGGATCGACCTGTTCACCATCTTCCCGGGGATGGTCGACGGGTTCCTCGCCGAGAGCCTCATCGGCAAGGCCCGCGTCGAGGGGCTGCTCGACATCCGGGTCCACGACCTGCGCTCGAAGGCCACCGACCCGCACCGCTCGGTGGACGACACGCCCTTCGGCGGGGGAGCGGGGATGGTGCTCACCCCTGAGCCGGTCTTCGGCGCGGTGGAGGCGGCCGACCCGCCTCGGCCCCTGTTCCTGCTCGGCCCGGGAGGACGCCGATTCGACCAGCGCCTGGCCCGGGACCTCGCCTCCGGGGGCGGGTTCTCGCTGCTGTGCGGCCGGTACGAGGGCGTCGACCAACGGGTGGCCGACCACCTGGTCGACGACGAGCTGTCGGTCGGCGACTACGTGCTGGCCGGGGGCGAGACCGCCGCCCTCGTCGTCGTCGAAGCGGTGGCCCGCCTCGTGCCTGGGGTGATGGGCAACGCCACCTCGGCCGGACACGAGTCCTTCGGGGACGACGGACTGCTCGAGGAGCCGGTGTGGACCCGTCCCGCCACCTTCCGGGGCTGGGAGGTGCCCGAGGTCCTGCGCTCGGGTGACCACGGCCGCATCGCGCGGTGGCGCCACGCCCAGGCCATAGCAAGGACACTGGAGCACCGACCGGACCTCATCGAGGCGCGCGGGGGCCTGACCGAGGCCGACCGTGCCGTCCTCCAGGAGTTCGGACTATCCTGAGAGGTCCCCCGGCAGCGATTCGAGGAGTACCCGCGCCATGAACCCGACCGATCTCGTCGACCGCGGCAGCCTGCGCGACGACATCCCCGAGTTCGCCCCAGGCGACACCGTCAAGGTGCACGTCCGGGTCGTCGAGGGCACCCGCGAGCGCATCCAGGTGTTCCAGGGCGCCGTCATCCGCCGCCAGGGCGGGGGTGCACGCGAGACGTTCACCGTGCGCAAGGTGAGCTTCGGCGTGGGCGTGGAGCGCACGTTCCCGGTGCACTCGCCGATCCTCGCCCGCATCGAGGTCGTCACGCGCGGCGACGTGCGCAGGGCCAAGCTGTACTACCTCCGTGATCGCACCGGGAAGGCAGCAAAAATTAAGGAGAAGCGGGCCGCCCGTTGATCGGGTGGGAGCCCGTTCTGGACGCTCCTCACACTGACGAAGGCCTGCCGCCCTTCGCCGTCGCGCAACCGCCTACCGCCAAGCGGGCCGCCCGCGAGGTGCCGGTCCTCCTGGTGACGGCGGCGGTCATCGCCTTCCTCATCAAGTCGTTCGTCGCCCAGGCGTTCTACATCCCGTCGGAATCGATGGTGCCGCAGCTCCAGGTCAACGACCGCGTCGTCGTCTCACGTGTCGCCTACCACCTGCACGGGCCACACCGCGGCGACATCGTCGTCTTCGACGACCCCCGGTCGGGGGCCGCGACCGTCGGGACCCCCGCAAAGCCGAATGTGATCGTGCGGGTCGTGCGCGGCATGGGGGAGGCGGTCGGCATCGTGCAGCCGTCCACCGAGGAGTTCATCAAGCGGGTCATCGGGCTGCCCGGCGAGACGGTCGAGGCCAAGGCGGGACGGGTGTACGTGAACGGCCGCCTGCTCTACGAGCCGTACCTGCCGAACGGCACGATCACGAGCGACTTCCCGCCCGTCGTCGTCCCGGCCGGGTCGCTCTGGGTCATGGGTGACAACCGTGGCAACTCCTCGGACAGCCGCGTGTTCGGTCCCGTCCGCCGTTCGACAGTGGTGGGGCGCACCATCCTGCGGGTGTGGCCGCCAGGCTCGGCCTCATTCTTGTGACCAGGCTTTACACTCGATGCCCATGAGCGCCGAGGACCTCGAACGGTACGAGACCGAGATCGAGCTCCAGCTGTATCAGGAGTACCGGGCGGTGCTCCCCATGTTCCGCTATGTCGTAGAGACCGAGCGGCGCTTCTACTTGGCCAACGAGGTCAACATGAACGCCCGCAACGAGAACGGTCGCCCGTACTTCGAGATCGAGCTCGGCGACGCGTGGGTCTGGGACATGTATCGCCCGGCCCGCTTCGTCTCCTCGGTGCGCGTCGTGACGTTCAAGGACGTCAACGTCGAGGAGCTCCCGGAGAAGGAGATCTAGGCCGCAGGCCGGTGTCGACCATGGGAACAGGCATCTGACGTCGCGCCAGCTGGGCATCGACGGCGAGGACCTCGTCGCGGCCTGGTACCTGGCCCAGGGGTACGAGGTGGTGGCCCGCAACTGGCGCTGCAAGGACGGTGAGCTCGACCTCATCGTGCGCGCGGGCCGCACCTTCGTGTTCTGCGAGGTGAAGGCGCGCACGTCAACCGCTTTCGGGGCGCCGGCCGAGGCGGTCACCTCCGACAAGCAGCAGCGCCTGCGCAGGTTGGCCGCCCGTTGGTTGGAGGACGACGCGCCGTTGCGTCCCACCGAGATCCGCTTCGACGTGGCCTCGGTGCTGGGAGGCGAGATCGACGTGCTGCAAGGCGCGTTCTGATGGACATGCGCCCCGAGACCGCCGCCGTCCATCTCGGGCGCCCCGAACAACCGGGTGACCCGGTGAACCCGCCCATCGTGCTCACGTCGACGTATCGGGCCGAGGGTGCGTACACCTACGGGCGCGACGGCAATCCCACGTGGGAGGCGTTCGAGGAGGTCATCGGCGCGCTGGAGGGAGGCACGGCCCTGGCGTTCGCCTCGGGGCTGGCCGCGATATCGGCGGTGATCGAGACCCTGCCGGCGGGCGCGGCGGTGGTGGCGGACAGCTCCTGTTACAGCGGGACCCGCCGGTTGCTGCACGATCTCTCGACGCGCGGGCGGGTGCAGCCGCGGCTCGTGGACACCACCGACCGTGAGGCGGTGCGGTCCGCAGTCGAGGGCGCGGCCCTACTGTGGTTGGAGTCGCCCACCAACCCGCTGTGCCGCGTGGTGGACATCGCGTCGGTGGTTGCCGACGCGCACGCGCTCGGCGTTCCGGTTGCGGCCGACAACACGCTGGCGACACCGATGCTGCAGCGGCCCCTGTCACTCGGTGTTGACGTCGTCGTGCACAGCGCGACCAAGCAGATCAGCGGGCACTCCGACGTGCTGATGGGGGTGACCGTGACGGCGGACGACGGTTGGCTCGAACAGCTGCGGACCCGGCGCGGCCTGCACGGCGCGGTGCCCGGTCCGTTCGAGGTCTTCCTTGCGCTGCGCGGCGTGCGCACACTGCCGCTGCGGGTCGAGCGCTCGGGCGCGTCCGCCCTGGAGCTGGCGGAGCGGCTGCGCGCCCACCCGGCGGTGCGGGAGGTGCACTACCCGGGGTTCGCGGCCGTGTTGTCGTTCGACGTAGGCACGCAGGAGGCGGCCGACAAGGTGTGCGGCGCCGTCCGGCTCATGTGCCCGGCCACGTCGCTCGGCGGCGTAGAAACGCTCATCGAGCGACGGGCCCGGTGGTCGATGGAGGGCCACCTGCCACCCGGCCTGATCCGCCTGTCCGTCGGGCTCGAGCACGTCGACGACCTCTGGGAGGACCTCACCCAGGCGTTGGCCTGACCGTTCTTGCCAAGAACGGCGTCAGGGGCGGCCCGGGCGGCGGCGGTTGCGGTGCTCCCAACAGGCGTGGTGCCAGTGACGGCGCAGGTCGGGGGCGTCGAGGGGGACGACGACGAGGTGGCCGAGCCCGACACGGATGTCCTGGTTGCAGCCGGGGCAGAGGTAGGCCTTGCGGGCCTGGAACGGCTGGATGCGCCTGACCTCTACCGTTTCATGGTTCGCTCCCTCACGGTCGCTCACTGTCGGGCTGCTCGTGCCTCGCGACGCCCGACCGCCGGCCCGATGCGGTTGATGGGCCGCACGTGGGGTGCCGGCGCTCCTGCCGGGCCCGGGTTGTGCGTCACGCTCGTCAGCGGGGGAACGCGGCCCACAGCACCAGCAGGGCGACGACGATGAAGGCGGCCGCGACCAGCACGTAGTCCGAGGGACGTCGCTTCTGCTGCCGGAACGGGTTGAGGCCCACGTTCCTGTCATACCCCCTGGGTACTGTCGGGTGCAGATCGAGCGGCCGTGCGACCCGGTGCTCTCCCGAGGTTCATCGTCCGGGAGGTCCCCGTGATCGCCACCATCCCCTCCGCCAGCCTGCTCGGCGTCGACGGGCGTCCCGTCGCCGTCGAAGTCCACGTCAGCAACGGGCTGCCGGGCTTCACCATCGTCGGCCAGCCCGACGCCGCGTGCCGCGAGGCGCGTGACCGCGTGCGCGCCGCGGTGCTGTCGTCCGGGCTCGAATGGCCCATGAAGAAGGTGACGGTGAACCTGGCGCCGTCGGGGGTCCGCAAGATGGGCGCCGGCCTCGACCTCGCTATCGCCATCGGCCTGCTCGTGGCGTCCGGTCAGCTCGATGCGGAGGCGGCCACGGGATTCGCCTTCGTCGGCGAGCTGGGCCTCGACGGTTCGGTGCGACGGGTGCAGGGGATGGTGCCGCTCGTCGACGCCCTCACCGCGCCGGCGGTTGTCGTCGCCCACACGGCGGCGCGGGAGGCGGCGCTGGTCGGACGCCACCACGTGCGTGGCGTCACCACACTCACCGAGCTGCTGGCCGCGCTCCGTCTCATCGACGAGTGGCCCGACTCCCCGCCCACCCCCGCCCACTCCAGCACCTCCGACGAGCCCGACCTGGCCGACGTGCGGGGCCAGCACCTGGGCCGCTTCGCCCTCGAGGTCGCGGCTGCCGGCGGACACCACCTGCTCATGACCGGACCGCCGGGGTCGGGCAAGACCATGCTCGCCCGCCGTCTTCCCGGTCTCCTCCCTCCGCTGTCGCGCGAAGAGGCCATCGAGACCACCCGCATCCACTCGGCCGGTGCCATCACGGTCGACGCCCTCATCGACCGTCCGCCGTTGCGTGCGCCACACCATGGCGCGTCTGCGGTCGCGCTCATCGGCGGCGGCCACGCGTGGATGCGTCCAGGCGAGATCAGCCTCGCCAACAACGGCGTGTTGTTCCTCGACGAGATGGGCGAGTTCCCGGCCGTCGTGCTCGACGCGCTGCGTCAGCCCCTCGAGGAGGGCGTGGTGCGGGTGTGCCGGGCCAAGGCGGCCGTCACGTTCCCTGCCCGCTTCCTCCTCGTCGGCGCCATGAACCCGTGCCCTTGCGGCGAGGCGGGCGCGCCGGGCGCGTGCAGGTGCAGCGACGCGGCCCGCGCCCGCTACGCCCGCCGCCTCTCGGGCCCACTGCTCGACCGCTTCGACCTGCGCATCGCGGTCAGCCGGCCGGACGCGCCGGAGTTGCTGGCCGGGCCGCCCGGCGAGGCGTCGGCCACGGTCGCCGAGCGGGTCGTCGAGGCCCGCGTCCACGCCGTCGGCAGGGGCGTGCGCTGCAACGCCGAGCTGGCGGGCGGGGCGTTGCGCAAGGCCACCGAGCTGAGCCCGGCCGCGTCGCGGCTGCTCGAGCACAAGCTGCGCAGCGGCGCTCTGTCGGCTCGGGGGCTCGACCGCATCCGCCGGGTCGCCCGCACGCTGGCCGACCTCGAGGGTGCCCCCGAGCTCCTCAGCGACGAGCACGTGTGCACCGCCCTCGAGCTGCGCGCTGCCGTGTCGTTTCGGGACGCGGCATGAACCCGCGCGACTGCGCCGTCGCCCTCACCGCTTTGCCCGTGATGGGCCCGGCGCGGCTGCTGGCGCTGTTGCGGGCGTGGGAACCCGAGGAAGCGTGGGCGCAGGTCGTGAGCAGGCGGGTGATGGCGCACGCCGAGGTGGCCGAAGCCTGCCGGCCCGACCCCGCGGGCGTGGCCGCCCTGTGGTGGAAGGCGGCGTCGACCAGCGATCCCGGAGCGCTGGGTGCAGCCCACCGCGCCGCCGGTGTCGCCATCGACGTGATCGGGCTCCCCGGCTACCCAGCCACGCTGGCCGAGGACCACCAGCCGCCGGCGGTGCTCTTCAGCCGAGGCTCGCTGGCGATCCTCGACGCGCCGCGTGTCGCGATCGTCGGCACCCGCCGGTGCACGCGCTACGGCCACGATGTCGCCCACCGCCTGGGCCGAGAGCTGGCGGCCGCCGGCGTGGTGGTGGTCTCCGGTCTGGCCAAGGGCATCGACGGCGCCGCCCACGAGGGTGCACTCTCGGGCGGCGCGGCGCCGCCCTTCGCCGTGGTGGGGAGTGGTCACGACGTCGTCTACCCGGCCGTCCACCGCTCGCTTTGGCGGCGGGTGGCCGAGGCGGGCGCCCTCGTCTCCGAGGCGCCGCTCGGGTCGCGGCCCGAGCCATGGCGGTTCCCGGCCCGCAACCGCATCATCGCCGCCCTCGCGCAGGCGGTCGTCGTCGTCGAGTCGCACGCGGGCGGCGGTTCGATGCACACCGTCGAGGCGGCCAACGACCGCGCCCGCGCCATCCTCGCCGTCCCTGGCCCCGTCGTCAGCCCCGCCTCCGTGGGCACCAACCGGCTCATCCGCGAGGGCTGTGCCCCTGCCCTCGACGCTGACGACGTGCTGGTCGCCCTCGGCCTCGACGCTCCCGTCCCCCAGTGCGCCACCGCGGCCGCCCGCCCCACCCCCGAGGGCACGGCCGCCGCGGTGCTCGACGCGCTGGGCTGGGCGCCCGCCACCCTCGACCAGCTGCTCGGGCGCACCGGTTTGCGCCCCGGGCCGGCGGCGGTGGCGTTGGCCGAGCTCGAGGCCGAGGGCTGGGTCAGCGCCACCGGGGGGTGGTGGGAGCGCTCCGGGGTCGCAGACGTTGATCGCGGCGGCCGGTAGCCTGATGACGCATGGAGTGGCGGATCGACGCCTTTGCGCAGTCGCTCACGTCGGTCGCGCCGGCCACCGTGACGGCCTATCGCGCCGACGTGACCGCCTTTGCGGCGTGGGCCGAGCGGGCGGGTCACGAGCGGCCCGGGTCGGTCGATCGCCTCGTGCTGCGTCGCTATCTGGCCTTCCTCACCACCCGCCGTTACGCCCGCCGCACCATCGCTCGCAAGGCGGCCGCCCTCCGCCGCTACTTCCACTGGCTGGCCCGCACGGGGGTGATCGGGGTCGACCCGGCCCTGCGCCTGTCGGCGCCCGCCAGGGGTGGACGCCTGCCCGAGGTGCTGCAGCGGGCCGATCTCGAAACCCTCCTCGACGTCCCGCCGGCCCGGGTCGACGAGGACGACGACGCCATTCGCCTGCGCGACGACGCGGTGCTCGAGCTGCTCTACGGCAGTGGCCTGCGGGTGGCCGAGTTGTGCGGACTCACGCTCGGCGATCTCGACGTCCCCCAGCGCCGCCTCACCGTGTGGGGCAAGGGCTCCAAGCAGCGCCAGGTGCCCATGACCGCGCCCGCCGCCTCCGCTCTCACCGGCTGGCTCGACCGCGGCAGGCCCGTGATGGCGGCCTCGGCGCCGCCCACCGATGCGGTGTTCTTCAACCGCCGGGGCAACCGCCTCGGGCCACGGGACGTGAGGCGCATCCTCGACCACCGCGCTGCCAGTCCCACCCATCCGCACGCCCTCAGGCACACCTTCGCCACCCACCTGCTCGACGGGGGCGCCGATCTGCGGGTCGTGCAGGAGCTCCTGGGGCATGCCAGCCTCGAAACGACGCAGGTCTACACTCATGTGAGCAAGGAACGCCTGCGCAAGGTGTACGAGTCCACCCACCCGCGAGCCTGAAAGACACCGTGGAGAACGAGGACCAGAGCGTCATCGCGAGTCTGTGGGCGGACTACAAGGCCTCTGCGTCGCGGGACGCCCGCGACAAGCTCATCGTCCATTACTCGCCGCTGGTGAAGTACGTGGCGGGCCGCGTGTCCGTTGGTCTGCCCCAGAACATCGAGCAGGCCGACCTCGTGAGCTACGGGATCTTCGGGCTCATCGACGCCATCGACAAGTTCGATCCCGAGCGGGCCATCAAGTTCGAGACCTACGCCATCGCTCGCATCAAGGGCGCCATCATCGACGAGCTCCGTTCGATCGACTGGGTGCCCCGCTCGGTGCGGGCCAAGGCCAGAGCGGTCGAGAAGGCGTACTCCACCCTCGAGGCCAGCCTGCTGCGCACGCCCACTGACGCCGAGGTGGCGGCCGAGATGGGCATCGGCGAATCCGACCTCCACACCATCTTCAACCAGATCTCCTTCGTCGGCCTGGTCGCCCTCGACGAGATGCTTTCGGGCGGCGAGCGGGGCGAGTCCACGACGCTCGGTGACACCATCCCCGACAAGGGCGAGGGGCCGGTCGCTGCCTTCGAGGTCGAGGAGATGAAGCAGATCCTCGCCAGCGCCATCAACCGTCTTGGCGACCGCGAGAAGGTCGTCCTCACCCTCTACTACTACGAGGGTCTGACCCTGGCCGAGATCGGCGAGGTCCTCGGCGTCACCGAGAGCCGGGTGTGTCAGATCCACACCAAGGCCGTCCTCCAGCTCCGCTCCAAGATGAGCGAGCCGGAACGCGAGCTGGCCTGACGGCCTCGCCGCTCACTCGTTCGCTGACGCTCACTCCGTTCGGGCGAACTGATCGGGCACAACCTCCCGGCTGACGCCGGCTCGGCTGTGCGCTGAACATCTTTCCGCTGCGCTGACATCCGTGGGGGCGGCCTTCGGCCGCGATCTCGGCCGTCGGCGAATTCCCCGCAGCTCTTTTCAGCGTCATGTGGCGGGGGTACCCTCGGCGGCGCACGGCGCAGTCCCTTCCCCCTGAACAGGCCCTTCTGCCTGGGGGGATCCCATGCGCCACCTGGCCGCTGTCGCGGTGGCCGCTCTCGTCCTGCTGGCCGGGACGTCGCGCGCCGCCGCTGACCCATCGCCGGTCACGTACCGGCCACCCGTCGACGGGCCGGTCGTCGACCGCTTCCGCCCGTCCGCGTCGGGGTACGGGCCCGGCAACCTCGGGGTCGACTACGCCACCCAACCGGGGCAGGTGGTGCGGGCCGCGGCCGCCGGCCAGGTCGTGTTCGCGGGACAGGTGGGCGGCACCCTGCACGTGGTGGTGCTGCACGCCGACGGGCTTCGCACCAGCTACTCGTTCCTGGCTGCGGTCCGCGTCGCGCGTGGTCAGCGGGTGGCGGCGGGGGAGCGCGTCGGCGAGGCGGGGCCATCGCTGCACTTCGGTGTTCGGGCAGGTGACGCCTACCTCGACCCCGCGGTCCTCCTCGGCACGGGTCCGCCCCGCGTGCGCCTGGTGCCGGACGGGCCCGTGCGGCCTGCGCCAGAGGGCGTCGAGCGATCCCACGTGGCCGCGCTCGTCGGCTGGCTGGGAAGGGCCGGACGCACAGTTGCGGGGGCAGGGTCCGACGTAGCGGGGGCGGGTGGGGCCGTCGGCGCCCAGGCGCTGGCGTGGGCGCGCGACGGCGCCCACGCCGCCACGCGTACGGCGGTCGCCGAGGTCCGAGACCGCGTCGACCAGCTTCGCCTGCTCGCGCACTACGCGCGGGCGCTGCTCATGCCCGCGTACGTCGAGGACCTCCTCCTCACCCTCCGGACGACGGCAGCGTGGCAACGCAACCAGCGCGACTGCACGCCGCGGGACCAACCGCCCCCGCGCGTGACCGACCATCGCCTCGTCGTGGAGGTGGCCGGACTGGGTTCGCACCAGGCCCGCCATCCGACCGATCCCACGGGTGGAGGCGCGGTGTTCCGCGTCGACACCGCGTCGGTCTACGCCGACGCGGACGTCTACCGCTTCTCGTACCGCGGCGGCACCACCGAACAGCGGGGGTACACCTCCGACGACACCCAGGTCGACATTCGCACCTCGGGGCGGCGGCTGCGAGAGCTGCTCGAGCGCATGCAGTTCGAGCATCCGGGCGTTCCCATCGACATCATCGCCCACTCCCAGGGCGGCCTCGTCGTGCGCAGCGCCCTCGGCAACGAGCTCGACTGGCTCGACCCACGCACCCCGCGCATCGCCAACGTCGTCACGCTCGGCACGCCCCACCACGGCGCCAACGCCGCGACGGCGGGCGCCCTGCTCGGTCACAGCGCGGTCGGCGAGCTGGGCGAAGCGGTGGCGGGGTCGGCCCGCCTCGGCGGTATCGACCCGCGGTCGACGTCGGTGCGCCAGCTGGCCGAGACGTCGTCGTTCATCCGCAAGCTCAACGACCGTCCGCTGCCCGAGGGCGTGCACTTCACGTCGATCGCCGCGCGCGGCGACCCCATCGTGCCATCCCCCCGGGCCGACCTCGCCGGCGCGACGAACGTCATCGTCGACGTTCCTGGCATCGGCACCGATCACGACCAGCTGCCGGGGTCGGCCGAGGCCACCCGTGAGATCGCCCTCGCCGTCTCCGACCGGGGCCCGACATGCCAATCACTCGCCACTGCGCTCGACGACGCCGCAGTCGGCCGCGCCATCAGCAAGGCCGAGGACGCCGCCGCCGTCGGCCTCGCCTACGGCGCAGGACGGCTCGACGCCGGCCTGCCCACTCCCGTCCGCTCTGTCGAAAGGACCGACCCGTGATCCGTCGCACCGTCATCTGCCTTGCCCTCGTCGCTGGCTTCGCCGCCGGCTGCGACAACCCGCCAACGCACGGTCTCGCGGCCGCGTGGCGCTGGCGCCCGCCCCCGCTCGGGTCCGTCGGCATGCCCGCCGCCGACCGGACCAGCATCGGCTTCACCTACGGACACCTGCGGCTGGTGGTCCTCGATGGTCACGGCCACCGTCGCTGGGAGGCCGAGCGGCTCGGCCTGCGCGACGTCGCGCCGCTGCTCCTCAGCGACCGCGTGGTCGCCGCCACCGACAACGGCGCCGCGGCATTTGCGCGTCGCGACGGCGCGCGGCTGTGGGACGTCGACCTCGGCGATCGGGCCAACACGCCTGTCGCCGTAAGTGCGGGCACGCTGGTGCTCACCACGTGGGACGGACACCTCCTGCTGCTCGACGCCGCCACGGGTGTCGTGCGCGCGACCGTCACCCTCCCCGGTGACGTGCTCGGGCCGGCGGCCGCAGGGTCGGGCGTCGCGGTCGCGTCGTGGGACGACGGGTTCAGCGCGGGCCTGGTCGCGGTGGACGCCGCGACCGGTGCCCTGCGCTGGCGTCACGCAGTCGCGGCTGACGGCGTGAGCAGCCCGGCCGTGATGGACGGAGTCGCAGTCGTGGTCGCGGGCGACGGCCGGGTGCACGCCTTCGACGTCAGCACCGGCGCGCCGCGGTGGACGCGCGCGACGCCGGGTGCGGGTTCGCCCGAGGTGCCGCCGGCGGTCGCGACCGATCTGGTGGTCGCCGACCGGCTCGGCACCATCACTGCGCTGCGCCCCGGCACCGGGGCCCCGCAGTGGCGCACCAGCGGCCGCGGTGCGGCGGTGCGGGGCGGGCCCGCCGTCGCGGGCCGCGTTGTCGGGCTGCCGATCGACGACGGCCGGGTGCTCCTTCGGCGCGGGCACGACGTGACGGTGCTCGACCCGCCGGGGCGGGTGAGCGGCGTGGCCGCCGGCCCCGGCGCCCTCCTGCTGGTGGCCACGAGGGAGGCGGCGCAGAACGAGCTGGTGGCCTACCGGTTCGGGTGAGCGCGCGGCCGCCGGCGGGCCGGCGTCGCCGAGGCACCCCCGGGGATGCGGTCGCGCAGGGCCTGCAGGTCGCGGGTCAGCCGGTCGAGGTCGTCGCCAACCTGATCGCCGCCCGCGGAGGCAGCCGCCAGCTCGGCCACCTCGGCCAGTTGCTGGCGCAGCGCGTCGAGGTCGTCCTGCCCGGCCACGACCTGGCGCATGAGCGCGCCGAGATCGTCGTGGAGCTCGCCCACCAGGCTCTCGAGGTCGCTGCGCAGCTCGGCGGCCATGTCGACGAGGCCAGCGGTGACGTCGACGCGCACCGCATCGATGGCCACGGCTGGGTCGTCGACCACGTTCGCGACCTCGGCCCGGAGCTGACTCACCTCGTCGTGACTGGCGACGATCTCGCGGATCACCGTGCCGAGGTCGGTCTGCAGATCAGCGGCCAGTGCCTGCACCTCGTCGCGGACGGCCTGCAGCGCGGTGCTGTCGATGCCTCCTCCGCCGCCAACGTGTGTACCCTCCTCGGCCACCGCTTCGAGCTGCCGCAGCCGGGCGCGGATGTCGTCGGCCACGACCTCGAGCTCGGCCCGCAGCTCGCCGGCCACCACCGCCGGCAGGTCGGCGATGGCGATCTCGAGCGGCTCGATGTCGACGTCGCTCGGGACGACGACGGGGGCCGGTGAACCCGCGACCTCGAGCACGGCGGACACGTCGTCACGCAGCGCCCGCACGTCGTCCTGGCCCCCGATCAGCGCGTCGAGCACCACGCGGACATCGTCCTGACCTGCGGCCACGGCGTCGAGGACGACGCGGAGGTCCTCCTGACCCGCGCTGACCTCGAGCCGGACGCCCTGCAGCTCCTCCTGGGCGGCCACGACCTGGCCGAGCACGAGGGACAGGTCCTCGTGCAGGTCGGCCACGACCGCCTGCACCTCGGCGCCGACGTCGATGTCGGCGGTCACCGTCGGCGCGGCGGCCACCTCCGCATGCAGCTGCTCGATGGCGACCCGTGCGTCGTCGAGCTGACCGGCGAGGGACGTGAGGTCCTCGTGCAGCGCGGCGACGACCGGCTCCACGGACGCCGCGACCTCGGCCGCCACATCGGGAGCCAGGGTGCTGAGGTCGGGCGCGGGCGCCTCGGTCCTCGCGCGGCCGACCACGGTGCGCAGCCGCTCGAACTGGCCCCGCAGCTCCTCGGCCAGCGCGCCCACCTCGCCGCTCACCTGCTCGCCGATCGCCTCGGCCGCGGCGGCAGCGACGTCGGGGTCAGCCCCGAGCGACCCCTGGCTCGCGGCCAACGTCTCGAGCAGCTGCGCGTACATCCCGGTGGCGTCGTCCTGACCCGTCGCCAACTGGTGCGCGAGCACGGCCAGGTCGTCGCGTACGTCGGCCAGCAGCGCTTCCACCTCCGCGCGGATGTCGCCCGCGGCGAGGGGCTCGGGCTGGTCGGCCACCAGCCGGCGCACGCTGTCGAGCTCGTCGCGGAGGTCGGACACGGCCGCGCCGATGCCCGCGTCGATGTCCGACCGCAACCCGTCGACCAATTCGGTGACGTCGGGACCAGTGTCGTACTCGGAGACGTCCTCGGCCTCGGCTGCCTCCTCGTACTCGACCTCGGCGGCGGCCTGGGCCGCGACGACAGCGTCGTTGAGATCGGCCAGTCCGACGCGCAGCGCGTCGATGTCCTCCTGGGTGCGGGCGACGCTGCGCACGAGCACCGACAGGTCGTCGCCCATCTCGGCCAGCGGGCCCACGACTTCGTCGCGCACGCGGGCGGCCAGCGCATCCTCGTCGACTGCGGCCACCGGTGCGGGCGCGACCGAGGCCAACAACGCCTCGCGCACGTCGTCCAACTCGCGCTGGCCGGTGGCCAGGCGCTTGAGCACCAGAGCCAGATCTTCGTGCAGGTCGCCGACCGCGCCCAGCACGTCGTCACGCGCGGCCCGGACGACCGGCGTGAGCTGGCTCCCGGGGTCGGTCTTCGGCTCGTCGGGCTCGTCGGACTGCGCGGCGAGCTCGGCGACGGCCTCGCGCAGGCCCTCGAGCTCCTCGTTGCCCGTGACGACCTGGCGCATGACGAGCGCGAGATCGTCGTGCAGCTCGCTCACCAGCCCCTCGGTGTCGCGCTTGATCTCGCTACTGGTGGTGGCGAGGGCCCGCTCGATCTCAGCGGGGAGCTCCTGCTCGACGCTGGCCTGCAGCGCTTCGACCGCCCGCTGACCGGCCGAGGCCCGCTTGGCGGTGGTCGCCAGATCCTCGGCGAGAGCGAGGACGTCGGTGCGGAGACGATCGACGGCGCCGTCGTCACGCGCGGCCATCCCCTCCTCGACGACGGCCTGCAGCTCGGCCACGTCATCGCGACCCTCCAGGGAATGGAGGACATCGCGCATCTCGGTGAGCCACGGGTGCACGAGCGCTTCGAGCGCCGCCTCCACCTGTGCGCCCACCGCTGCTTCGGTGAGGGGCGGGTCCGACGGCTCGGTGAGCAGCTGCACCTGTTCGACCAGCGCGGCCCGTTGGACCCGTTCCTCCTCGAGCTCGGCCGTCAGCCGTTCGAGCTGAGTGGTGAACGTCTCGGTGAGCACCTGCAACGCGGCTGCGACCTCGGCCCCGACCGCGGCGCCGACCGCCTCCGGCGTGGGCCGGTCCTCTTCGAGGCGGCGCTGGCGCTCGACCGTCTCGGACAGCTCGGTGGCCACGGCCGTGAGCCGGCGCTCGATCTGTTCGAAGGCGACGGCGACACTGCCGACGGAGTCGTCGGTGGCGAGCACGATCTGGCGGGTCTTCCCCAGCGCGGTGACGGCATCACCGATGAGCTGTCCCAGGTCGACCGAGACGGTGCCGATGGTCCGGGAGAGCGACGCGGTCGACTCGGTCGTCTCGCCGATGCTGCGCTGCAGCGCGACGCCCAACGTCTCCAGGCGGGCCGCTGCCGCCTCCAGCCGCACCGCATCCGAAGTGGGGTCGCCGGGCGGGCCCTCGTCCTCACCAGGCACGGCCGGAGTGTAGGGGCGCGGTCGCGGGGGCCGCCTGTCGAGGCCGTAGGATGCGCCGCCATGCGTGGCGGGAGGTGGGTGGTGGTCTGGGCGGTGTGCACCGTTCTCCTCGCCGCCTCAGGCGTGCCCCAGGCAGGGGCGGCACCCGCCCCAGCGCCGCCGGGCTGGGTGGTCGACCGCGTGCGGTTCGAGCCCATCGACGTCCCCCTCACGGTCGCCGGCGTCGGCGACTACAAGGGCGTCATCGACCTGACGGCGGCGAGCGGGGGCGTGGCCGTCGTCAACGAGCTCGGCCTCGAGGACTACGTCAAGGGCATCAGCGAGGTGCCGGTGCAGTGGCCCCAGGAGGCGCAGAAGGCCCAAGCCGTCGCCGCCCGCACCTACGCCCTGTGGGAGATGGAGCACCGCGGCAAGGGCGAGATCGCGGACATCTGCCCGACGCAGTCGTGTCAGGTCTACGCGGGCATGGCCAAGGAGCGCCGGCCCGGAGCGGCGGCATGGTCGGCCGCGGTCGATGCCACGGCCGGGCAGGTCCTGGTGTGGCGGGACGGTCCCATCAACGCCAAGTACTCGTCCACCAACGGTGGGCGCTCGGTCGCGGGCGGCCAGCCCTACCTGCGCGCGGTGGACGACCGCGACGACGCCGTGAGTCCGTACCACCGCTGGCAGGTGGTGCTGGGACTGCCCGCGCTGGCGGCCCTCTTCCCGTCCACCGGCGACCTGACAGCGGTGAACCGTGTCGGTGACGGCGTGCTCTTCGATTGGACCGCGCAGGACCCGACGACGGGCGAAACGACGACCACCCAGACGGTGGTGCCCGTGGCCGACTTCCGCACCCGCGTGAACGCCGCTGTCCCCGCGCCTGCGGGCCTGCCGCTCGCGCTGCCGTCGGTGCGCTTCGCGTTGGCGTCGGACGGGGCCGGTGGCGTTGTCGCCGACGGCCAGGGGTGGGGCCACGGCATCGGGATGAGCCAGTACGGCGCCCTCGGCAAGGCCATGCGAGGCATGCGGGCGCCGGAGATCCTCGCCAGCTACTACGGCGGCCTCAAGCCGGTGACGGCGGCGCCGCAGCAGCTGCCGAGCACCATCCGTGTGCTGCTCGACCCGGCCCGGGCCAACGCCACGGTCGGCGGCGCGGGGCGGTTCCGGGTCCTCGACGGCGCCGGCAATGTGATCGCACTCTCGGCCAGCGGCGCGTGGCAGGTCCTCCCTGCGGGCGGGCACCGTCTGCGGGTCGTCGCACCGGCCGACCAGGCCCGGCCGCCGGGCATCGGCGACCTGCGTCTCGAGCGGGACGTCACCGAGCCCGGCAAGGGCGGCCGCCTGCACTTCCGGCTCCTGGCCCCCGCAGCCGTGCGGCTCACCGTGCAGCTTCCTGCCGCGGCGCCTGTCGTCACCGACCTCGGCCTGCGTGAGGCGGGCGACCAGGTGCTCGACGTGCCTCCGTCAACCGTGCCCGGCGGAGGTCAGGTCGTCGTCCACCTCGACGCCGGCGGCGGCCGCACCACCGAAGCACCCCTGGCTTTCATCGTCGCCAGCCACCCGGTGCGACGCGACGCCCACCTCGCCACCGTCGAGGGACTGGTGCGCGCGCGGGCCAGTGACAGCTGGTGGGAGCTCGGCGCGCTGGCCCTGCTGCTGTTCGTCTCGAGCCTGCTGGTCCGCACCCGTCGCCAAGTACACTGACTGCGACCCCGGCACTGGGCCGGGGTCGAGTTCCGTCCGTGCCCACCCACGGTCACCGTCTCGGCGGTGCGGCGCACGGACCAGACCAACCGATGGGAAGGAGCACATCTGCCATGGCCGTCGTGTCCATGAGGAACCTGCTGGAGGCCGGAGTCCACTTCGGTCACCAGACCCGGCGCTGGAACCCGAAGATGAAGCGGTTCATCTTCGGTGAGCGCAACGGGATCTACATCATCGATCTGAACCAGACGCTGCGCCGGATCGACACCGCCTACACCTACGTGCGGGACATGGTGGCCAACGGGGGGATCATTCTCTTCGTCGGCACCAAGAAGCAGACCCAGGACCCGGTGGCCAACTACGCCAGCAAGGTCGGGATGCCGTACGTCAACGAGCGGTGGTTGGGCGGCATGCTCACCAACTTCTCCACCATCAGCGGCCGGGTGAAGAAGATGCAGGAGTACGAGCGCATGAAGGCGGCCGGCGACTTCGAGGCCATGCCGAAGAAGGAAGCGCTCATCCTCAGCCGTGAGCTCGAGAAGCTGCAGCGCAACCTGGGCGGCATCCGGAACCTGAGCCGCCTGCCCGACGCGGTGTTCATCATCGACACCAAGAAGGAGCACATCGCCGTCACCGAGGCCAACAAGCTGGGCCTGCCGATCGTGGCCGTCGTGGACACCAACTGCGACCCCGACGTCATCCAGTACGTGATCCCCGGCAACGACGACGCCATTCGCGCCGGCAACCTCATGTGCCGCGTCATCGCCGACGCCGTCGACGAGGGTCGACTCATGGCGTCGAAGAAGGGCGGCAACGGCAGCGGCGCCCCCGTGCAGACGCCGGCCGAGCGCACCGCCGAAGAAGAGGCGCGCGTCGCGGCCCAGCAGGCCGAAGCCCGCCGGGCCGCCGCGCTGCAGGCCCAGGAGCGCGAGGCCCGCATGGCCGCCGCCGCCCCCGAGGCGCCCGCCGACCCGCCTGTCGAAGCAATCGCGGCCGCGGATCCCGTGACCACGCCGCAGGCAACAAATGACGCAGACACAGCGACACCCCAGGAGTAAGAGAGATGGCTGATTTCACCGCCAAGGACGTGCAGCGCCTCCGTCAGGCGACAGGTGCCGGCATGTTGGACGCCAAGAACGCGCTGCAGGAGACCAGTGGCGACTTCGAGGCCGCGGCCAAGCTGCTGCGCGAGAAGGGGCTGGCGTCCTCGTCCAAGCGCGCCGATCGCGAGAACACCCAAGGCGCCGTCGCTGTCGCCGTCAACGACAACGCAGGCGCCATCGTGCAATTGCGGTCGGAGACCGACTTCGTCGCCAAGAGCCCCGACTTCGTGAAGCTGGCCCAGGAGCTGGCCGACCTCGTCGCCGACAAGGGCGAGGGTGCGATCGCCGAGCGTCAGGACGACGTCGACAGCCTCAAGGTCTCCCTCAAGGAGAACATCGAGGTCGGCGACGTGGTGCGCTTCGAGGTACCCGACGGCGCGGTCCTCGACAGCTACCTGCATGTGCAGAACGACCGCGGCGTGAACGCCGTGCTCGTCGAGCTGCAGGGCGGCAGCAAGGACCAGGCCCACGACGTCGCGGTGCACATCGCCTTCGCCCGACCCGAGTACCTGACGCGCGACGAGGTCCCGGCCGACGCGGTCGCGGAGGCGCGCGCCGAGCTCGAAGCCATCAGCCGCAACGAGGGCAAGCCCGAAGCCGCGCTCCCGAAGATCGTGGAGGGCCGCATGAACGGCTGGTACAAGGACCGCGTCCTCGTTGATCAGGCCTTCGCCAAGGATGACAAACAGACGGTCGCCCAGGTCCTCGGCGACGCCAAGGTGAACCGCTTCTCTCAGGTCACCATCGGAAGCTGACGGACGTGGCCGCCGACAAGCCGAAGTGGGGCCGTGTCCTCCTGAAGGTGTCGGGGGAGGCCTTCGCCAGTGAGGCGTCGGACGAGACCATCGACGGCGAGATCGTCGCTCGCATCGCCGCGGAGATCGCGGAGGCGCGCGCCGAGCTCGAGGTCGAGCTGGCCATCGTCGTCGGCGGCGGCAACATCTGGCGCGGCGCAGTGGGTGCGAACGCAGGCATGGACCGCGCCACCGCCGACTACATGGGCATGCTGGCCACCGTCATCAACGCACTGGCCCTGCAGGACGCCCTCGAGCGCGAGGGTCAGCCCACACGCGTGCAGACGGCCATCGAGATGGCCCAGGTGGCGGAGCCGTACATCCGGCGCCGCGCCATGCGGCACCTGGAGAAGGGTCGCATCGTGGTGTTCGCCGGCGGCACCGGCAACCCGTACTTCACCACCGACACCACCGCCTCGTTGCGGGCGGCCGAGATCGAGGCCGAGGTGGTCCTCAAGGGCACCCACGGCGGGGTGGACGGCGTCTACAGCGCGGACCCCAAGCTCGATCCCGACGCCACCCGCTACGACCGCATCGGCTTCATGGAGGTGCTGAGCAAGGACCTGCGGGTGATGGACCTCACCGCCATCACCTTCTGCATGGACAACGCCCTGCCGATCGTCGTGTTCGACCTCATGGCCCCGGGCAACATCCGCCGCGCCATCCAGGGCGAACCCATCGGCACCCTCGTCTCCTGACGTCTCGAGGAACTGGGGTACCGATTCGGTACCCCAGTTCCTCGAGACGGCTGGCAGTGGGCAACCCCGACTTCTGTGGACGGGCTGACTACGCTCGTGACCAGCATGGATGACGATTCCTATGTCGGTGCCGTCCTGGCCGACACCCGCGACAAGATGACCAAAGCGGTCGAGCACACCCGCAACGAGTTCAGCGGTGTGCGCACGGGTCGGGCCTCGCCAGGGCTCATCGAGAACCTGAAGATCGACTACTACGGCTCCGAGACGCCGCTGAAGCAGCTGGCCGGGTTCAACGTGCCCGAGGCCCGGCTGCTGGTGGTCACGCCGTACGACAAGTCGTCGATGGCTGCCATCGAGAAGGCCATCCAGAACTCCGACCTCGGCATCAACCCGTCCAACGACGGCCACGTCATCCGCCTCAGCTTCCCGCAGCTCACGGCCGAGCGCCGCAAGGAGCTCGTGAAGGTCGTGCACCACAAGGCCGAGGACGGCCGGGTCACGGTACGCAATGCTCGGCGGAGCGCCCGCAAGGAGCTGGAGGCGTTCGAGAAGGACGGCGACATCAGCTCCGATGATCTCGAGCGAGCCGAGAAGGAGCTCGACAAGGTCACCCACGATTTCGTGGCTGAGATCGACCGGATGCTGCAGCACAAAGAGCAAGAGCTTCTCGAAGTCTGAGAGACCGGAGGATCGCGATGGACGAGGGCGACCAGTACGACGATTGGGAGGACGACGACCAGGAGCCCGCTCCGCCGACGACGCGCACGCCCGCAGAGGGTGTCCGCATCATCGGCGCCGAGGAGGCCGCCACCGCCCTCGAGACAGGTCACGCGGCCGGGCGGCGTCCTGAGGACGCGCCGCGCTACGGGGATGTCCCCGCGCAACCCGAAGGTCCGCGTCCCGCCCACCGCTTCCCGTTGCCGGACTCGGTCGACCCCGCGACAGCTGTGCAGCGGCCGCCCCTCGTGCCCCCGCCGCCGCCCGAGCCGGTCGCGTCGCCGGAGCTCCCGCACTGGACCGAGCCCGCGACCGGCGAGGTGCCGAGCGTGCTGGCGGGCGACGCCGACGACGAAGATCTCGACGCGTGGTCAGGGCTGACATCGCGCGCGCCGCGCTGGCGTGATCAGGAGAGCGATTGGGAGGAGCCCGACTTCGATGACGCGTCCGCGTTGGTCGACACCGACATGCGCGAAGGCGTGCTCGACCCCGACCGCACCGAGCACTCCGACCTGTTCAGCTTCGACGAGCCCGTTCGTGCCGAGCCCGAACCCACGCGCATGGCCGCGCCTCCCATGACGCCCCCGCCTCGGCGTGGCAGGCAGGAGCAGCCCACCTACGCCGAGCCTCATGGCGGCGGAGGTTCGCCGCGCGATCTCCAGCAGGCGCTCGTCATCGGACTCGGTCTCGGCGCACTCGCGCTGATCTGCTTCAAGCTCGGCCCGCTCACGTCGATGCTGTTGGTCATGGCCGTCGTCATGATGGCGGCCGTCGAGGTGTTCGACGTCCTGCGCCGGGCGGGATACAAGCCCGCGACCCTGCTCGGCCTCACCGCGACAGCTGCCGCGCTCATCGCGTCGTACAACTACGGCACCACCGGGCTGCTGCTCGTCACCGCCCTCACTGTCGTCACCACCTTCCTGTGGTTCCTCTTCGGTGTCGAAGTGGCGCGCCCGACCGTGAACATCGCCGTCACGCTGCTCGGGTTCCTCTGGGTCGGGTTCCTCGGCTCCTATGCCGCGCTCATGCTCGCGGTGGGCCGACCCGGCATCACCATCCTCCTCGGCGCCGTGCTCGCCACCGTCGCCAACGATGTCGGTGCGCTGCTCGTCGGTCGGCAGGCGGGGTCGCGGCCGCTCGCGCCCGAGATCAGTCCCAACAAGACCTGGGAGGGCCTCATCGGCGGCGGCGTGGCGTCGATCGTGATCGCCGTGCTCGTCCTCAAGTACATCCCCGGCGTCTCGCCGTGGGACGGCGGGAAGGCCTTCTGGCTCGGTGTCATGGTCGCAGTCATGGCCCCGCTCGGTGATCTGTGCGAGTCGATGATCAAGCGCGACATCGGCGTGAAGGACATGGGCACGATCCTCCCGGGGCACGGCGGCGTGCTCGACCGGTTCGATGCCATGCTCTTCGTGCTGCCCGCGACCTTCTACCTCGTGGGCTACCTCTTCCACGCCGGGGTCATCCTCTAGCCCGAGGACCGGTTGCGGAGGCCCGCCTGCGAGAATGGCTGGGTCATGACGAGCGTGAGCATCGTGGGGTCGACTGGGTCGATCGGCACCCAGGCCCTCGAGGTGGCCGCCGCCGAGCCCGAACGGTTCGACGTGGTCGCCCTCGGCGCCCATCGGTCGGTCGGGCTGCTCGCGCAGCAGGCGCAGGCGGTGCGACCCGAGGTCGTCGCCATCGGCGACGCCGATCTGGCCGCCGAGCTCAAGGAGCAGGTGCCGGCCGGCACCGAGGTGTTGGCCGGACCGGACGGCCTGGCCGAGATCTCCACGCGAGCCGACACGGTGCTCAACGCGGTCGTGGGGTTCGCAGGCCTGTCGGTCACGCTCGCCGCCCTCACGTCCGGCAAACGCCTGGCCCTCGCCAACAAGGAGTCGCTCATCGCCGCGGCGCCGGTGGTGCAGCCGGCCCGGGCAACGCCCGGCGCCGAGCTGGTGCCGGTCGACAGCGAGCATTGCGCCATCCACCAGTGCTTGGCCGGAGGCGGCCCCGTCGCCAGGGTCGTCATCACCGCCAGTGGCGGCCCGTTCCGCGGCCGCTCCCGCGTCGACCTCGCATCCGTCACCATCGACGACGCCCTGGCCCATCCGACGTGGTCGATGGGACCGAAGATCACGGTGGACTCCTCGACACTGATGAACAAGGGCCTCGAGGTCATCGAGGCCCATGAGCTGTTCGGCACCGAGTACGGCGCCATCGAGGTGGTGGTGCACCCGCAGTCGATCGTGCACTCGATGGTGGAGTTCAGCGACGGCGCCACCATCGCGCAGCTCTCGCTGCCCGACATGCGGCTCGCGATCGGGTACGCGCTGGCGTGGCCCGAGCGCATCGGCACGCCGTTCGGTCGAATCGACTGGGCGCGACTGTCGCAGCTCGACTTCGAGCCGCCCGATGTCGACGCCTTCCCGTGCCTTCGGCTGGCCTACGAGGCCGGACGCCGGGGTGGGTTGGCGCCGGCGTGGCTCAGCGCGGCCAACGAAGTGGCCGTCGCCGCCTTCCTCGACGGCGCCATCGGCTGGTTGCAGATCAGCGATGTGATCGCCGAGGTCCTCGACGGGTACGAGGGAACCGAAGCACCGTCCGTCGACGTGGTACTGGAAGCGGACCGCACCGCCCGACGTCGGGCGACCGAGACGATCAGACGGAGATCCTCCTCGTGACCATCACCGACCAGCGACCCACTCCCGACGCGGAGGCCCAGGAGCAGCGCCAAGCCATGTTCCGCCTGCTGCTGGTGGTCCTCGCCGGCGCCTTCGCCGCCTACGCCCTCGGCATCGCCAAGGCGACGCTCGTCGTCCTCGCCGTCGTGCTCATGATCATGCTGCACGAGCTCGGGCACTTCGTCGCGGCCAAGGCGTCGCGCATGAAGGTCACTGAGTTCTTCGTCGGGTTCGGTCCCCGCCTGTGGTCGGTGCGCAAGGGCGAGACCGAGTACGGCGTGAAGGCCTTGCCGCTGGGCGGCTACGTGAAGATCATCGGGATGCACAACCTGGAGGACGTCGACCCCGCCGACGAACCGCGCACCTATCGCCAACAGTCGTTCCCGAGACGGCTGGCGGTCGCCGTTGCCGGGTCCTTCGTCCACTTCGTCATCGCCTTCCTGCTCCTCGTCGCGCTGCACTCGACGGTCGGCATCATCCGGTACGACAAGCAGCCGTTGCCCCAGATCGGTGAGATCAGCCGGCTGTCGACGGGGCCGAGCCCCGCGCAACGGGCCGGCCTGCATGTCGGGGATCACATCATCGCCATCGACGGGCAGCCCGTGCAGGACTGGACCGCCATGCGGAACTACATCCAGGACCACCCGGGCAAGCCCGTCGAGTTCCTCATCGAGCGCGCCGGTCGTCGCGTCACCGTCACCGTCACGCCGGTGACGCAGCAGGGCCGACGGGTCGGACCCGACGGTCAGCCGGTCGGCAAGCCCGAGCCGGTGGGCTTCGTCGGCATCGCGCCGGCGTACCCCGTGGAGAAGGACTCCTTGGGCAAGGGCGTGGTGCGCAGCGTCGGTGACATCGGTCTCTACAGCCGGGAGACGGTCAAGGCCCTCGGGCATCTGTTCTCGCTCCAAGGTCTCCACCAGTACGGCGAGCAGCTCACCTCGGGTCACGGCCCCACCACACCCAGCCAGGATCAGCCCCGCTTCCTGTCGCCCGTCGGTCTGGCACGCGTGGCGTCGCAGGCGGCCGAGAACGGCATCCGCCAGGTGCTCGTGCTGCTGGTGAGCATCAACATCTTCGTGGGCATCCTCAACATGTTCCCGATGCTCCCGTTCGACGGAGGCCACGTCGCCATCGCGGTGTACGAGGCGATCAGGTCGAAGCTGGCGCGTCGCCGCTACCACGCGGACGTGGCCAAGCTGCTGCCCATCACCTACGTGGTGTTCCTCTTACTGATGGTCCTCGCCGTGACGTCGCTTTACCTCGACATCGCCCGACCCCTCAATCTCCAGTGACCAGCACCGCCGTTCCCGCGCCGCGTCGCCGCACCCGGCAGATCATGGTGGGCTCGGTACCGGTGGGCGGTGACGCGCCCGTCAGCGTGCAGTCCATGACGATCACCAAGACGTCCGACGTCGAGGGCACGCTGGCCCAGATCTACGCGCTGTCGATGGCGGGCGCCGACATCGTGCGCTGCACGTGCAACGAGCAGGCCGCGGCCGAGGGGCTGGCCCAGATCGTGCCGCGCTCGCCCGTCCCCATCGTGGCCGACGTCCACAACAACCACCTGATGGCCCTCGCCGCGCTGGAGGCGGGCGTGCAATGCCTCCGCCTGAACCCGGGCAACATCCGCAAGCCGGAGCACATCAAGCTGATCGCGAGCGAAGCCAAGGACCGCGGCGTGCCCATCCGCATCGGCGTCAACGGGGGATCGCTCGACCGCGACCTCTACGAGAAGTACGGGAAGGCCACGCCCGAGGCGCTCGTCGAGTCGGCGCAGAAGGAGCTTGCCTACTTCGACGAGGTCGGGTTCGAGGACGTGAAGATCTCGGTGAAGGCATCCAACGTGCCGTTGATGATCGAGGCCTACCGCCAGCTGTCGGAGGTCACCGACCATCCGCTCCACCTCGGGGTCACCGAGGCGGGCCCGCCGCCTGGTGGGCTCATCAAGGCGACGGCCGGCATCGCGACGCTGCTGGCCGAGGGCATCGGTGACACGATCCGCTACTCGCTCACCGCTGACCCGGTCGAGGAGGCCAAGGCCGGGCGGCAGCTGCTGGAGGCCATGGGCCTTCGCGAGCGCACCGGACTCGACCTCATCGCGTGTCCGTCGTGCGGCCGGGCGGAGATCGACGTCATTGCTGTCGCCAAGGAGGCGCAGGCCGCGCTGGAGGCCGAGCACCTGCCCATCCAGGTCGCGGTCATGGGTTGTGTGGTGAACGGACCGGGCGAGGCGCGCGAGGCCGACATCGGGATCGCGGCCGGCCGCAAGCGGGGCCACCTCTTCGTCAAGGGTGAGGTCGTGCGCGTCGTCCCCGAGGACGAGATGGTGTCCGCCCTCCTCACCGAGGCCCGGCTGCTCGTGAGCGAGGGCGTCGAGGCCCGCCTGGCCGCCGCGGATGCGGGCGCGGCGGCCGAAGCCGAGGCCGACCGACGGGCCCTGCTCGACGACCAGGGCGCCGACGCCAACAACGCCGGGCAACGCATCGACCTCATCCGCAAGACCGTGACTTGACCGGCCCGGACCCCTCCGACCGACTTTTCGGCACTTTGGGGGCTCTATTCCTCCAGACTTCCCAAAAGTCGGGAGCGGTGGAGCGGCACAAGCGGTAAAACCGCGCGCATGTCCTACGAGCTGCGGCCTGTCACCGAAGAGGAGTTCCCCGCCTACGTCCGTTCGGTCGAGGCGGCGTTCGGCGGCCAGCCGACCGACGAGGACATCCCCGAGTTCCGGACGCTCACCGAGCTCGACCGCACGCTGGCCGCCTTCGAGGGCGATCGCATCATCGGCAACGCCGGTGCCTTCAGCCTCGAGGTGGCGGTGCCCGGTGACGTGTCGATTCCCATGGCGGGCGTGACGGTGGTCGGCGTGCGGTCCACCCACCGCCGCAAGGGCGTGCTCACGGCCATGATGCGCGCCCAGCTCGAGGACGTGCGCGAGCGGGGCGAGGCGATCGCCGGTCTGTACGCGTCGGAGAGCATCATCTACGGCCGTTTCGGTTACGGCATCGCGAGCTCGCAGGTGCACGTCGTCATCGGCACCGATCGGGCCGAGTTCCGTGCGCCGTTGCCCGAGGGCCGGCTCGATTTCGTCGACCCGGAAGCGGCGGCCAAGGTGCTGCCGGAGATCTTCGAGCGGAGCCGCCGCCTCACGCCGGGCGACGTCACGCGTGCGCCAGCGTGGTGGGATCTGTTCTTCAAGGACAAGGAGAAGGATCGCCAAGGCGCGAGCGCCCGCTTCTACCTCGTGCACGAGTCCGAGCCCGGGCAGGCCGACGGGTACGTCGCCTACCGCGTCAAGGGCGACTGGGCCGGCGGCCTGCCCGGGGCGACCGTCTCGATCCAGGACATGGCGTGGACCTCCGACGCCGCCTACGCCAACCTGTGGCGCCAGGTGCTCGACGTCGACCTCGTGGCCAAGGTCGACTCGTGGAAGCGGCCTGTCGACGAGCCACTTCGGTGGCTGCTCGCCGACCCACGTCGCATGCAGGTGAAGGCGCTCACCGACGAGCTGTGGCTGCGTCCCATCGACGTGAGCGCCTGCCTCACGGCACGGCGGTACTTCACGGCCGGCCGCATCGTGATCGACGTCGTCGACGACTTCCTCGGCTCGGCCGCCGGCCGCTTCGCCCTCGACGTGACGACCGACGGGGCCACCTGTGCCGCGACGGCCGAGTCCGCCGACGTGACGCTGGGCGTCGCCGAGCTCGGCTCGCTCTACCTGGGCGGCGTCACCGCGTCGACCCTTGCGCGCGCCGGCCGCGTCGACGAGCACACCCCCGGGGCCCTGCACCGCGCGGATGTCCTCTTCGCGAGCAACAAGGCGCCCTACTGCCGCACGATGTTCTGACGTCATCCGAGCTTCTGGTGCACTTGCGGTCGGTATTGGGACCTAGTGCACCAGAACCTGATCGGTAGGCTGACCCGATGGCCAAGCCGCCCCCTTTGACGCCGCAGGCGACCGATTTTCCGCGGTGGTACCAGGACGTGGTGGCCAAGGCCGAGCTGGCCGAGAACGGGCCGGTGCGGGGGACGATGGTCATCCGCCCATGGGCCTTCGCGGTGTGGGAGTTCGTCCAGCGCGAGCTCGACGACCGCATCAAGGCGGCGGGAGCGGAGAACGCCTACTTCCCGTTGTTCATCCCCGAGTCGTACCTGCAGAAGGAAGCCGAGCACGTCGAGGGCTTCAGCCCCGAGCTCGCGGTCGTCACCCATGCCGGCGGCAAGGAGCTGGAGGAGCCCGTGGTCGTGCGGCCCACCAGCGAGACGATCATCAACAGCTACTTCAGCAAGTGGGTGCAGAGCTACCGCGACCTCCCGCTGCTGCTCAACCAATGGGCCAACGTGGTCCGTTGGGAGCTGCGCCCGCGGGTGTTCCTCCGGACCACCGAGTTCCTCTGGCAGGAAGGACACACCTGTCACGCCACGCAGCAGGATGCGCGCGACTACGCCCTGCACATCCTGCGCGAGGTCTACGAGGACGTGATGGTCAACGTGCTCGCCGTCCCCGTGCGGGTCGGGCGCAAGACTCCTCGCGAGCGCTTCGCGGGCGCCGACGAGTCGTGGACGTGTGAGGGCATGATGCGCGACGGCAAGGCCCTGCAGATGGGCACGAGCCACGAGCTGGGCCAGAACTTCGCCAAGGTGTTCGAGACGCAGTACCTGGACGACACCGGCGCGCAGCAGTTCGTCTGGCAGACGTCGTGGGGCGTCTCCACCCGACTGCTCGGTGCGGTGATCATGGCCCACGGTGACGACAACGGCCTGCGCCTGCCCCCGGCTGTCGCGCCCGTCCAGGTCGTCGTGCTCGCCATCCGCGACGAGGGCGATGTGCTGGCCGAAGCCCGCAAGATCACGGCCGAGCTGACCGAGCTCGGCCACCGCGTGCGGCTCGACGACCGGGTCGACACGTCGTTCGGCCGGCGGGTGACCGACTGGGAGCTGAAGGGCGTCCCCGTGCGGATCGAGGTCGGGCCCCGTGACCTGGCCGACGGCAACGTCACTCTGGTCCGCCGCGACACGGGCGACAAGCAGCAGGTGCCCGTGGCCGAGGCCTGGGGCCGGGCCAGCCTCGCCCTGGGCGACATCCAGCGTGGGCTCTTGGCCGAGGCGACGGCCATGCGGGACGAGCGCACCGTCGACGTGGGCGGGCTCGACGAGGCGTCCGAGGCGGCCAAGACCGGATGGGCCCGGCTGCCGTGGACCGCGGTCGGCGAGGAGGGGGAGGACCGTCTGGCCCAGTCCGGTGTGTCCGTGCGCTGCCTCCAAACGGCCGACGGAGGCCTCCCCGGACCCGGGTCCGACGACGTGGTGGCCTACGTCGGCAGGGCCTACTGAGCGCCTGAGAGGTCGGTATAGTTGTAGGTCGCCCGCCGGGAGGCGGTCGGCCACGTTTCATCAGAGTTGTGCGTTCGGACGTGGGCTGTTGCCCACGTTTTCTTTTGGCCCGGATCCTTGGAAAGGAGGAGCAGATGAGTCAGGAAGACACCCTTCGTGATCTCGTGGACCCCCTGCTCGCCGCCCAGGATCTCGAGCTGGTCGACCTGGAGGTCAAGGCCAAGCTGGTCCGCGTCACCGTGGACCGCGAGGGCGGCGTCGACCTCGACACCATCAGCGACGTGACCCAGCTCGTCTCCTCGCTGCTCGACGCCCACGACCCCCTCCCCAGTTCCTACGCCCTCGAGGTGTCGAGCCCGGGCCTCGAGCGTCCGCTGCGCACCCCCGAGCACTTCCGCCGGTTCGCCGGCGCGAAGGTCTCGGTCAAGACCCGCTCTGGCGTCGAGGGCGACCGGCGGGTCGAAGGCATCCTCACCGACGTCGACGACGACGGATTCAACGTGCGTCTCGGAGACGCGAACGGGGAGACGGCCAGCCGGCACCTCCTTTACTCCGAGGTCGAGAAGGCCCGCACCGTGTTCGAGTGGGGCCCACCGCCCAAGCCCGGCAAAGTCGGATCCCGTCCTGCCAAGAAGAAGGCAAAGACATGAGCAAGCAAAACTTCGAGTTCCTGGAAGCGCTGCAGCTGATCGCGCGCGAGAAGAACATCGGCGTCGACATCCTCCTCGACGCCCTGGCCAACGCGCTGGTGGCGGCCTACAAGCGCATGCCGAACGCGGCCGAGGAGGCCGTCGTCACGGTCGATCCCGACACGGGGGAGATCAAGGTCTACGGACAGGAGCTGGACGAGGACGGCAACGTCACCCGTGAATGGGACGACACGCCCGACGACTTCGGGCGCATCGCCGCGCAGACGGCCAAGCAGGTCATCCTCCAGCGCATCCGCGAGGCCGAGCGCGACCAGAAGTACGAGGAGTACGCGGGCCGTGAGGGCGCGCTCGTCACGGGCATCGTCCAGCAGGGCGACAACCGCTACACGCTCATCGATCTCGGCAAGGTCGAGGCACTGCTGCCACAGGCCGAGCAGGTGCCCTACGAGCGCTACGAGCCCAACCAGCGGCTCAAGGCGTACATCGTCGAGGTGCGCAAGACCACCAAGGGCCCGCAGATCGTCGTGAGCCGCACCCACCCCGGCCTCATCAAGGCGCTGTTCGACCTCGAAGTGCCTGAGATCAGCAGTGGCGTGGTCGAGATCAAGGCGTGTGCCCGCGAGCCAGGCCACCGCACCAAGATCGCAGTGTGGTCGAACGACCCCAACGTCGACCCCGTCGGCGCCTGCGTCGGCGCGCGCGGCGCGCGGGTCCGCATGGTCACCAACGAGCTGCGCGGCGAGAAGGTCGACATCGTCCCGTTCTCCGAGGACTCGCCCGAGTTCGTCCAACGGGCCCTGCAGCCGGCCAAGGTCAAGGAGGTGCGCCTCGACGAGGAGACCGGCACCGCCACCGTCGTCGTGCACGACTACCAGCTGTCCCTCGCCATCGGCAAGGAAGGACAGAACGCCCGCTTGGCCGCCCGCCTCACCGGCTGGCGCATCGACATCAAGAGCGAGAGCGAGCTGGCCGCCGAAGAGGCGGGCTACGCGGGCGAGGAGTGGGCCGAGGGCGAGTGGGTCCAGGATCCCGCCTCCGGCGAGATGGTCTGGAAGCCCGCGGAGGGCGGCGAGGCCCTCTCGGCCGAGGCGTGGGCGGCCGGCGAGCCCACCGACGGCGAGACGGAGGGCGGTGCCGAGACCCCGGCGGCCGACACGACGGACGCGGCTGCCCAGGAGGCGGCAGCTGCCCCGGCGGCGCCGGTCGACGAGGCAGTCCTCGAGGTGGCCGAGGGCACCGAGCCCGCAGTCGACGAGGCGCCCGACGCCGCGCCCGCCCAGCCCGAACCCGAGCCGGCCGAGACCGAGGCCTGACCGCGCCGATCCGCACGTGCCTGGGGTGCCGCCGCCCGGCGTCCCAGGACGAGCTGGTCAGGATCGTGCGCATGCCCGACGGTTCGCTGCGCGCAGGGCGCACGCTGCCCGGCCGGGGCGCCTGGCTGTGTGCCGCCACGCCTGCGGCCTGCATCGACCTGGCCACCCGGCGTCGGGCGTGGTCCCGGGCGTTTCGAGCCGACGTGGAACCACCCAGGGTGGCCGAACTGCGACACCAGTTCGCAACTGGTTCGGAGTAGGGCACCCTCGTGTGCGAGACTGGATGACCGCGCCGGGGATCGCGCGCGCTCACGAGCATGTAAGGGACTGACGCAGGACTTGGCAAAGAAGATCCGGGTTTACGAGCTCGCCAGAGAGCTGGGCCTCACGAACAAAGAGGCGCTCGACCTCTGCGTCGGCCTCGGTATCGGCGTGAAGAGCCATTCCTCGAGCATCGAGGACGCGCAAGCGGACCGCGCCCGCCGCAAGGCCGACCGTGACGGGCTCCGTCGCGAGGTCTCCCCGGAGGAGCCCAAGGCGGAGAAGAAGTCCGCTGGAGCGCGGAAGGCGGCGCCCAAGGACGACGAGGGCTCGGCCGCGGCCGACGCGGTCACCAGCACGCCGTCGGAGCGGCCCCTTTCCTCGGCCGCGCCGTCGCGGCTCGTCCGCAGCCGGCCCGCCAGCGAGCAGCCCGACCTCGACGCCCGCCCCGAGCCGCGCATGGAGCCCCGTCCCGCTCCTCGACCCGAGCCCCGCCCCGCGCCTCGACCCGAGCCCCGTCCCGCGCCGCGGCCCGAACCCCGACCCGCGGCGCCCCGCCCGGCGGCGGCCGCCGGTCCCGCGCCGAGCGCTTCCCCTCGTCCCGCGCCGCCCCGCGCCGATCGTCCGCAGACCGGCGCGCCGTCGCGTCCCACGTCCGCGCCCCCGAGCGGTCCCACTGCGCCGGCAGGCGGCGGCGTCACGCCCCCGCCCTCGGCCCCGCCCCGGTCCCAGAGCGGCAAGGCCATCCCGCCCCCGCCCGGCGGCCCCCCCGTGTCCCGCAGTGGCAAGCCCATCCCGCCGCCTCCCGGCATGGGCGGTCGTCCCGCGCCCGCCGGCGGCAGGCCGTCGCCCGGCGGCACCGGCCGACCCGGCGGACCGCGACCCGCGCCCGGCGGTACCGGTCGCCCGAGCCCGAGCGGCGGGCGCCCCGGCGGCGGTACTGGCGGTGGTGGCGGATTCGGCGGTCCTCGCAGCGGTCCTGGCGGGGGTCCCGGTGGCAACTTCGGCGGTCGTCCCGGTGGACCCGGCGGCGGACCCGGCGGCGGCTTCCCCGGACGGGGTGGCCCCGGTGGCCGCGGCCGTCCGCCGCAGCGGCGCCGTCGGCGCAGGCGCAGCGAGGACGAGCTCGAGCCCACGCAGCTCACCACCTACACCCCGTCGAACGCGCCGGTGCCCGAGGGCGAGATCATCATCGAGCGCGGCTCGACCGCGCAGGACCTCGGTCCCAAGCTGAACCGATCGGCCGCCGACGTGGTGCGCTTCCTGCTGCAGCAGGGCGAGATGGTCACGGCCACCATGTCGCTGTCCGACGATGCCATCGAGCTGTTCGCGGCCGAGCTCGGCGCCGAGATCCGTCTCGTCGATCCGGGCGAGGAGAAGGAAGCCGAGCTCCAGGCTCGCTACTTCGAGGACGACGAGGTCGCCGAGGACACGCTGCGGCCCCGGCCGCCGGTGATCACCGTCATGGGCCACGTCGACCACGGCAAGACCTTGCTGCTCGACCGCATCCGCGAGGCCAACGTCATCGCCGGCGAGGCGGGCGGCATCACGCAGCACATCGGCGCCTACCAGGCCGAGAAGAACGGCCGCCTCATCACCTTCATCGACACCCCGGGCCACGAGGCGTTCACCGCCATGCGCGCCCGGGGCGCCGAGGTCACCGACATCGTCGTCCTCGTCGTCGCGGCCGACGATGGCGTGATGCCCCAGACGATCGAGGCCATCAACCACGCGAAGGCGTCGGGCGCACCGATCGTCGTCGCCATCAACAAGATCGACCGCGAGAACGCCAACATCGACCGGGTCATGCAGCAGCTCTCCGAGCAGGACCTCGTGCCCGAGCAGTGGGGTGGCGACACCATCACGGTTCCCGTCTCGGCTCTCCAGGGCACCGGCGTCGACGAGCTGCTCGAGCAGCTCCTCCTCGTCGCCGACCTGTCCGACCCGCCCATCACCGCCAACCCCGAGGGTCGCGGCCGGGGCGCCGTCATCGAGGCCAACCTCGACACGGGTCGGGGCCCCGTCGCAACCGTCCTCGTCCAGAACGGCACGCTGCGGGTCGGCGATCCCATCGTGGCCGGCGCGGCGTGGGGACGCGTGCGTGCGCTCATCGACGACAAGGGCGACAACGTCAAGGAGGCCATGCCCTCCACGCCCGTGCAGGTGCTCGGCCTCTCCGAGGTGCCGAACGCGGGCGACGAGTTCCGGGTCACCACCGACGACAAGACGGCCCGCACCATCGGCGAGACCCGTGAGCAGCGCTACCGCTTCGCGGGCATGTCGGGCTCGGCCGCGGCCACTGGTGGCGGGGCAAAGCTCGAGGACATCTTCGAGCAGATCCAGCGGGGCGAGACGGCCACCCTCAACCTCGTGCTGAAGGCCGACGTGCAGGGCTCGCTCGAGGCGCTCACCGAGAGCCTCAAGAAGCTCGAGCGCGACGAGGTGAAGCTCAGCTTCGTGCACCGCGCGGTCGGCGGCATCACCCAGTACGACGTGCAACTGGCCGGCGTCTCGAACGCGACCATCATCGGCTTCAACGTGCGCCCCGACCGCAAGGCTCGGGAGCTGGCGGCGTCGGAGAAGGTGGAGATCCGCACCTACGAGATCATCTACCAGGTGCTCGAGGACATCGAGAGCGCCATGCTCGGCCTCCTCGCTCCCGAGTACGAGGAGATCGTCACAGGCGACGCCGAGGTCCGCGAGGTCTTCCGGGTGCCGCGTGTCGGCGCCGTCGCCGGCTGCATGGTGCGCAACGGCGCCATCACCCGTGGCTCCAAGGTCCGGTTCCTGCGCGAGGGCGTCATCATCTGGAAGGGCACGATCACGTCGCTGCGTCGCTTCAAGGACGACGTGCGCGAGGTGCAGGCCGGGTTCGAATGCGGCATCGGCCTGTCGGACTTCCAGGACCTCAAGGGCGGCGACATCATCGAGACCTACGAGGACCGGGAGATCCCCCGGACGTAGGAGGTGTGCGCGTGTTCGTAGCGTCGGTTCGCGTCGACCTGCACCTCCCGCACGTGCACTCGTTGAAGGAGAAGCGGGCGGTGATCAAGCCCATCGTCGAAGGAGTCCGCCGCCGATACCAGGCCGCGGTCGCCGAGGTCGACCACCAGGACAAGTGGCAGCGGGCCGCCATCGGCGTGGCCGTCGTGTCGGCCAGCCAGCATCACGCGACCGAGGTCATGGAGGCCATCGAGCGCTTCGTGTGGTCCTTTCCCGAGGTCGAGGTCCTGTCGATAGAGGCTGCAGACGCCTGATGCCTGACCGCCGCTATCCCCGCAAAGCCCGTCTGAACGAACTCCTGCGCGAGATCGTGGCCGAGGAGCTCGAGCGGGTGGCCGACGAGGACCGCCTGCCCCTCGTCACCGTCACCCATGTCGAGGTGGAGCCGGATCTCCGCCATGCCACCGTCCTGCTGAGCTCGATGGACGAGCACACCGAGGAGGCGCTTCGCGAGGTTCGTCCGCGTCTGCAGGCGGCCATCGCCCGCCAGGGGCGGCTCAAACGGACGCCGCAGCTTTCCTTCCAGCCCGATCCTGCGGTATTCACTGGTCAGAGGATCGAGGAGATCATCCGAGATCTCCAGCAGCGGAATGACGACGGTTGACCTTGACCAGCACTGACCTCGATCGGGCCGTAGCGGCCATCCGGGACGCCCGCACCTTGGCCCTCGCGTGCCACGTGGGCCCCGATGGCGACGCCCTCGGCTCCATGCTGGCCATGCACCACCTGTGTCGGGCGCAGGGGCGTGCGTCGATCGCGTCGTGGTCCGAGCCGTTCATCGTCGCCCCGCACTACGACTACCTGCCCGGCCTCGACATCGTCACCAAGCCCCTCGACTTCCCGGCCGAGCCCGATGTGATGGTCACCTTCGACTGCGGCTCCATCGACCGGCTTGGCGACCTGGCGCCGGCGGCGCGCGCTGCACGTGAGCTCATCGTCCTCGACCATCACCGCTCGAACGACCGCTACGGCACGATCAACGTCGTCGAACCGGACGCGGCGGCAACCGCCGTCGTCGTGCGCGAGCTGGTGCGACGGCTCGGGTGGCAGTTGAACCGTGACGCGGCGATCTGCCTGTACACGGGCCTGGTCACCGACACCGGCCGCTTCCAGTACTCGAACACCACGCCCGAGGTCTTCGCGATGGCCGAGGAGCTGTCGCACTTCGACCTGCCCATCGCGCAGATGACGCGGCAGCTCTTCGAGGAGAGCCGCTTCGACTACCTGCAGTTGGTGGCGGCCTGCCTCGGCCGGAGCGAGCTCGACCGCGACCTTCGCTTCGTCGCCACGTGGATCACCGAGGACGACATGCGCCGCTACGGGGTCGCGATCGAGGAGACCGAGGGCCTCATCGATCTCGTGCGCCGCGCCGCCGAGGCGGAAGTGAGCTGCGTCCTCAAGGAGACGCCTGACGGCATCCGCGTCTCGCTGCGCGCGGTGTCGTCCGCCGACGTGGGCGCGGTCGCACAGCGCTTCGGCGGCGGCGGGCACCGGTTCGCCGCCGGGTTCACCGCGCCCGGCTCGGTCTGGCAGGTGCTCGAGGCCATCAAGCACGAGCTGCGCCAGCTGACTTCTTGACCGACGGCCTGGTGGTTGTCGACAAGCCGGCGGGGTGGACGTCGCACGACGCCGTCGCGCGGTGTCGCAAGGTGTTCGGGCAGAAGAAGGTGGGCCACGCCGGCACCCTCGATCCTGACGCGACCGGCGTCCTGCTCGTCGGCCTGGGTCGCGTCACCCGCCTGTTGCGCTTCCTCACCGCCTTGCCGAAGACGTACACCGGGGAGGTGGTCCTGGGTACCGAGACATCGACCCTCGATGCGAGCGGAGAGGTGGTTGCGACCCATGACATGGCAACCGTCACCCCGGAGCAGGCGCGGGCTGCCGCGATCGCGTTGACCGGCGACATCCTGCAGGTGCCGCCGATGGTGTCGGCCGTGAAGATCGGCGGCCAGCGCCTGCACGCGTTGGCGCGCAAGGGCGAGGTGGTCGAGCGCGAGGCCCGGCCGGTCACGGTGCATCGCTTCGACGTGCACGAGGCGTCCGTGCCCGGCGTCCTCCCGATCGAGATCCAGTGCTCGTCGGGCACGTACATCCGCGTGCTCGCTGCTGACCTCGGGCACGCCCTCGGCGGGGGAGCGCACCTTCGCAATCTGCGGCGCACCGCCGTCGGGTCGTTCCGAGCCGAGGACGCGGTGCGGCTCGAGCAGCTCACCACCGATGCCGCGCTGTCGGCCGCCGACGCACTTCGCGACTACCCGGCCGTGACATTGGAGGGGGCGGCGGTCGACGACGTGCGCCACGGTCGGTCTGTCGAGCTGGAACCCGGGAGCGGCGCGGTCGCGTTGCTCGACGCCGATGGTGGGCTGCTCGGCGTCTACGAGCGCAGTCCGACGGGGCGAGCGCGTGCCGCGGTTGTCGTCGATCCCGCGTAGGCGACCGCGAGCCGCGCCGCAATGAGCGCCGATGTCACGCTGACCTCCCCGAGCGTGCCCGGTGCCGCCACCATGTCACCGGCCAGGAACACGCCACTGCCGCGATCGATCGAGGGCCGGTCCCGCCACGTGGTACCCGGGAGGTCGAGGGCGCCCGACCGCCCGTCGATGACGGCGCGGCGTCGCCATGTCTCCCGCTCCCGCCATCCGTCGTAGGCGATGTCGAGCAGCATCTCGATGCGGGCCACCCCCTCGTCGAGCGTCTCGTCCTCGCGCAGCCCCATTTGCGCCTGCAGCAGGCTGTGGCCCGCCGGAGCGAGCGACGGGTCGGGCAGCGAGTAGTTCTCGACCCAGCCACATTGGTCGAGGTCGGAGACGACGAACGGATCACCACGGCGCGTCCGGACACCGATGTCGAGCAGCGCGGTGCGGGCCCCTTCCCAGCGCAGCGTCTCGTCGCCGAGCAGACGTCGGGCCGCGGTCAGGTCGGTGGCGACGATGACGGGTGCGTCGGGTACCGCGTCGAGCACCGTGCCCGTCTCGATGACGACGCCCAGGCTGCGAGCGTGCTTCTCCAGCGTGTCGACCATCGCCGTCCAGCCTCCGATCACATAGCGGGCGGCCGGGGGAAGCGTGGTGAACACACGGACGAGGCGGTCCCACACGAAGGCCGCGGAGAGACAGCCGGGATCGGCGTCGAAGCTGAACACGCCGGCCGCCGAGGACAGCAGGCGTGCGCTCGTGTCACCCCAGCGCTCTGTGGCCCAGGAGCGGAAGTCCCGGTCCACCGGCGCGTCGACCTTGCGATGCAAGAGTGGTCGGATCAGGGCGACGGGCGGAGTCCTGCGGAGCTGGCCGTCCAGCCGGAAGCGCAGTCCCTTGAGCGGCGGCTTGGCGACAGTCGGGACGAGGTCCCGCTCGGCGAGGAACTCCCACACCGGCCCGTCCGAGTACAGGACGTGCGGCCCGTAGTTGGCGACGTAGGACCCGGCCGTGCTGCGGGCCCGGCCGCCCAGCTGAGCGTGGGCTTCGACCAGGCGCACCGGGGCTCCCGCCTCGGCGCACGCGATGCTTGCCACCAGGCCTGCCAGCCCGCCCCCGACCACCGTGATGCCGTCCATGGATCCGACCTCCGCGTTGTCGTCTGCTCATGCCACAAGAGGCGGGGAACCTTCCGGAGGTTCCCGTCCTCTTCTGGACATGGAGGAGCTCGTGCGCCGGGCCCAACGGGGCGACGGCCTCGCCGTCAGCGCGCTCATCCGCGAGCTCTCGCCCTATGTCGGCCGCATCTGCGGAGCCATCGCCCTCGACGATGGCGACGACGCCATGCAGGAGGCCTTCATCGCCATCGTGCGCAATCTCGGATCACTGCAGGAGCCGGCCGCCGTATGGGGCTGGGCGCGGCGCATCGCGGTGCGGGAGGCGGTGCGCACGGCCAAGCGCAGGCCCGCCACGGTCGCCCTCGACCCCGGACTGGTCGCGACGCCCGGCGCCGACGTGGCCGAGGTCGTCGACGTGCGGGCCGCGCTCGACGCGCTGGCGCCGGAGCAGCGGGTCATCCTCGTGCTGCGTGACCTCGAGGGTGTGAGCGAAGCGGAAGCGGCCGCACTGCTCGACGTGGCACCGGGCACGGCGAAGTCGCGACTGCACCGGGCGCGCGCCGCGTTTCGTAGGAGGTGGGAAGCTTGAGCGAGTGGCCGGTCGCGACCCTCGACCCTGTCCGGCGCCTGCGGGTGATGGCAGCGGCGTTGCCCGGAAGCGCGCTGGTCGAGCGAGTGCTCGACGCGCCGTTCGACGATGTGGCCGCCATGTGGGACGACCTCGAGCACGCTGTACCGGACCTCGACCCGGTCGTGCGGTCGGTGCGGGTGGTCAGCCGCGACGGTGACCGGCTGCGCATCGTCACCAAGCAGCTCGGCGTGCCGGTGCCGGTGCACTTCGACGTGGAGCTGGGGCCAGGCTGGTGCTGGATGCAGTCCCGCACCTATGTCGTGGGCATGGCCGCGGTGCCAGTAGGCGACGACCGCACCCACTACGCCCACCTGGAGGGCGCGCCGTGGCGCATCGCGCGGCTGGCCCGTCCTCTCATCCGTCGCCTGGTGCGTCTCGATGTCGCCGGGGTGGAGCGCGTCGCACAAGCAAGGCGTCGCTAGCCTCACCGTCGTGGAGGTCATCAGCGACCTGGCGTCGGCGCCGTCCCTGCCGGACGGGTCGGTCGTCACGATCGGCGCCTACGACGGCGTGCACACCGGCCATCGCGCCCTGATCGAGGAGGTGCGCGCGCTGGCCGCCTCTCGTGGTTGTCCGACGGCGGTGGTGACGTTCGACAAGCACCCGGCCATGGTCGTGCGGCCCGACTCGGCGCCCAAGCTGCTCACCGACCTCGAGCAGAAGCTCGAGCTGCTGGCGTCCACCGGGGTCGACTACACCCTCGTGATCCACTTCGATGCCGACCGGGCCAACGAGTCGGCCGAGGACTTCATCGACGAGGTGCTCGTCGGCGCCCTGCGCACCCGGGCCGTTGTCGTCGGGCACGACTTCCACTTCGGCCACGGCCGGCGGGGCAACGTCGAGCTGCTGACGACGCTGGGTCGTGAGCACGGTTTCGACGTGCTCGGGCTCAAGCTCTTCGACGACACGGAGGGCGCGGCCCCCGTGTCGTCGACCCGCATCCGCGTGCTGCTGCAGGAGGGCAAGGTGGAGGACGCGGCGGCCCTGCTCGGCCGACCCCACGAGGTGCGGGGCACGGTCAAGCGCGGTGACGGCCGGGGCGGTCCCGAGCTCGGGTACCCGACCGCCAACGTGGCGGTGCCGTCTGAGATCCAGCTCCCCGTCGACGGCATCTACGCCGGGTGGTACGAGCGCCCCGACGGGACGGTGCACGCGGCGGCCATCTCCCTCGGTCGACGCCCCACGTTCTACGCCGAAGGCGGCGAGCTCCTCCTCGAGGCCTACCTGCTCGACTTCGAGGGCGACCTCTACGGCGAACGGGCCAAGGTCCGGTTCGTCGTCCGCCTGCGGGGCGAGCAGCGCTTCGACTCCGTCGACGCCCTGATCGCCCAAATGGGCCACGACGTCGAAGCGACCCGCCAGGCCCTGGCCTGACTCCACGTCTCGAGGAACTGGGGTACCGATTCGGTACCCCAGTTCCTCGAGACGACGGGGGTCACTCGTCCAGGGGGCGCTGGCGCTGGCGCTGGCGTTTGCGCTCCGACTGGCGCTTCTTGTCGGACAGGCGGCGCTCCTTGGCGGTCCTGGTGGGCTTGGTGGCCCGGCGGGGCGCCTCCACCTTGAGGGCGGCGGCCAGCTTGGAACGGAGCCGCTCGAGGGCCAGGTCCCGGTTGCGGCCCTGCGACCTGGTGTCAGAGGCCGCCACTCGCACGGCCGGCCCCAGCTTCTCGATGAGCCTCGCCCGCTGCCGGGGACCCAGCGAGGGCGACTCAGCCACGTCGAAGACCACCTCGGCCCTGGTGTTGGACGTGTTGGCGTGCTGGCCGCCGGGTCCGCCGCTGCCGGTGAAACGCCAGGTCAGCTCGTCGAGGGGGATCTGGCACGATGAGGACACCCGCAGGTGGTTGGAGGCCGCTTCGGGCATGGCTGCTAGCATGACCCGTTCAAATGCCTGAGAAGTCCACCACGATCGCCGAGCACCGGCTCCACGACACCGACACCGGCTCGCCCGAGGTGCAAGTTGCCCTGCTCACCGAGCGCATCAAGCGCCTCACCGAGCACCTGCAGCTGCACAAGGGCGACCATCACACCCGACGAGGGTTGATGAAGCTGATCGGTCAGCGGCGCCGCCTGCTCGACTACGTCATGAACAACGACGTGGAGCGCTACCGGGCGCTCATCGCCCGGCTCGGTCTGCGCCGCTAAGGCATTCGCATCAGGAAGGACGGCCATGGGGCCGTCCTTCTTCACATATCGCGGCCCCGAGAGGTCAGCTGCCAGTCGTGAGTCACCCGGGCCGTCGGGTGGTTGACAACTGGGAACTGGCCCCGCCGCCGCCTGAGCACAAGGAGTGCACGCATGGCGGAAGCCACCCGCGTGGAAGGTCCCATCAGTGGGACTGACAAGACGCTGTCATTCGAGACGGGCAAGCTTGCCCAGCAGTCACAGGGCGCCGTCGTCGCCCAGATCGGCGAGACGGTCGTGCTGGTCACGGCCAACGCCGAGAAGAAGGTCAGGGAAGGCATCGACTTCTTCCCGCTGACCGTCGACGTGGAGGAGAAGATGTACGCGGCCGGGAAGATCCCCGGTTCGTTCTTCCGGCGCGAGGGTCGACCGACCGACAACGCCATCCTCACCTGTCGCCTGATCGACCGGCCCCTGCGCCCGTCGTTCGCCAAGGGCTACCGCAACGAGACCCAGGTCGTCGCCACTGTGATGAGCGCCGACCAGGAGAACCCGCACGACGTGCTCGCCATCAACGGCGCGTCGGCCGCCCTCATGCTCTCGGGCATCCCGTTCGAGGGACCCATCGGCGCCGTGCGCCTGGGCTTCGACACCGAGGGCAACTGGCAGCCCAACCCCACTTACCAGGAGGGGGACGAGGCCACCTTCGAGCTCGTCGTCGCAGGCCGGGCCGTCGGTGACGATGTCGCGATCATGATGGTCGAGGCCAGTGGCACCGAGAAGGCGTGGACCTACTACGAAGAGGGCGCGCCCAAGGTCACCGAGGAGGCCATCGCGGCCGGCCTCGAAGCGGCCAAGACGTGGATCAAGGAGTCGATCGAGCTGCAGAACGAGCTCGTGGCCAAGGCCGGCGTGCACGCGCCGATTCCCTACGAGGCCGTTGCCGACTACGGCGACGACGTGTTCGCCAAGGTGAGCGAGGTCGGCACCGACCTGCTCTCCAAGGCCAACAGCATCTCCGACAAGGCCGAGCGCAACGCGGCGAACGACGCGGCCGCGTCCGAGATCACCGAGAAGGTGGCCGGCGAGTTCGAAGGCCGCGAGGGTGAGATCAAGCAGGCGATCCGCAGCCTCACCAAGCAGGTCGTGCGCACCCGCATCGTCACCGAAGGTGTCCGCATCGACGGACGCGGTCCCACCGACCTGCGTCCCGTCTCCTCCGAGGTCGGGCTGCTGCCGACCGCGCACGGCTCGGGCCTGTTCCAGCGGGGCGAGACCCAGGTGCTCAACGTCACCACCCTCGGCATGCCGCGCATGGACCAGCTCCTCGACACCATCGGCATCGACGAGAAGAAGCGCTACATGCACCACTACAACATGCCGCCCTACTCCAACGGTGAGACGGGTCGCATCGGCGGCACCAAGCGCCGCGAGATCGGCCACGGCCTCCTCGCCGAGCGCGCGCTGCTGCCCGTGGTCCCAAGCGTCGAGGAGTTCCCCTACGCCCTGCGCCTCGTGTCCGAGGTGCTTTCGTCCAACGGCTCCACGTCGATGGGCTCGGTGTGCGGTTCGACGCTCTCGCTCATGGACGCGGGTGTACCCATCAAGGCGCCGGTCGCCGGCATCGCCATGGGCCTCGTCTACGCCGAGGGCAAGTACACGACCCTCACCGACATCCTCGGCGCCGAGGACGCGTTCGGCGACATGGACTTCAAGGTCGCCGGCACCGCCGACTTCGTCACCGCCCTGCAGCTCGACACCAAGATCGACGGCCTCCCGGCCGACGTCCTCGGTGCTGCGCTGCAGCAGGCCAAGGAGGCGCGCCTCAAGATCCTCGAGGTCATGAAGGGCGCCATCGCCGAGCCCCGGTCCGAGGTCAACGCCACCGCGCCGAAGATCATCAGCTTCGAGATCCCGATGGACAAGATCGGCGAGGTCATCGGGCCCAAGGGCAAGGTCATCAACGCGATCCAGCAGGAGACCGGCGCCGACATCTCCGTCGACGACGACGGCTCGATCGGCCGGGTCAGCATCGGCTCCACTGATGGTGCTGCGGTCGAGGAGGCGAAGCGCCAGAT
>JBEEFP010000017.1:0-3793 GCA_041166085.1 Actinomycetota bacterium | reverse complement strand
GCAATTGAGCTCATTCTGGCGTCAATGGCAGCCGTATACGCGCGCTGCGTGACGCCAGAATGAAGGTCAGGTGACCCGGAAGGCTTGCAGGGGCTGCCAGAGGTCGTCGGTGGTGGTGCGGTAGTCGTAGAGCGAGCCGCCGATGCAGGCCGTGTCGATGGCGGCTTGCAGCATCGCGTTGACGTCGTCCGGCGTGGTGCGGTCCGCGATGCCGCCGATCGAGTGCACGACGGCGTCGGGGTTGCCGAGCCGCTCCCGCACGCGCACGACGTCCGCCGCGGTGTAGCGGTAGGCGTCTCGCCACTCGGGCTTGCGGCCCGTCCAGTAGCTCATCGGCTGCCAAACGTCGTAGAGCGGCGCGAGCCCGGCCCACGGGTAGCCCGGCCAGTAGTTCGGGTTCACGTCCTCCATGAGCACGGGCGGCAGCACGATGGCGGACAGCACCTCATCGGGGAGCGCGTCGCGCAGCGAGGCGGAGAGCTGCAGCAGCCGCGCGTTGCGATCCGCGACGTCCTCCACGGACCGTGACTCGATGTCGACCGCGAGCCCGTCGATCGGAAGCTGTGCGATGGCGACGAGGTGGCGGAAGTCGGCGTCGATGTCGCTGAGGTCGGGCAGGTACCACGCCACGACGCGCATCCCGTCGGCTCGCGCCCGGTCGATCAGCGAGCGAAGGCGTGGCTCCTCGAGCAACCCGGTCTCGACGTCCCACCGCACGGCCTGCACGAACAGCGTCTGCACGCCGAGCGCAGCCATGCGGTCGATGTCGCCGAGGGAGATCTGCGGGTTGTCGTTCGTGTAGGTCGCCGACCAGTCGTACACGTCGATCCAGGTGCCGAGCCCGACGTAGGGATCGACCGTCCACTGCCCTGGCGGGGCAAGCGGGCGGCCGGGTTGCACGAGCGGCGCCTGCACCACCGGAGGCGGCGGGTCGGTGGGCGGCGGCGCAGGCGGAGCCGGCGGGGAGGTCGCCGGCGGCTCGGTCGGTGGCGGTGGCGGGATGGTCGTCGCCGCAGCCGTGGTCGGCGGCGCGGTCGTCGGCGCCACGGTGGTCGAGGGCGCGGACGTCGTGGACGACGGCGGCGCCGTGCTCAGATGGCCCTCTCGCGCGAGCGCCTCGTCCTCCGGCGCATGGACGGCGGCGGACGCGAGTCCCGCGGCGAGCGCGACCACGATCCACACCGCAACCCCTCGCTCCTTCCAGCCCCCCAGCCGACCCATCGGTTCGCTAGCTCTTCCCCAACCGGCGGCGGTCCTGCTCCTTGAGCACGCGCTTGCGCACCCGCAGCGACTGCGGCGTCACCTCGACGAGCTCGTCCTCGGCGATCCACTCCATCGCGATCTCGAGCGTCATCTCGCGCGGGGTCGGCAGCTTGACGCCCTCGTCGTGCGAGTGGGTGCGGATGTTGGTCTTCTGCTTCTCCCGCACCACGTTCACGGTCATGTCGTCGGCGCGCGCGTTCTCGCCGATGATCATCCCCTCGTACACGTCCTCCCCCGGTCCGACGAAGAACTCGCCGCGAGCCTGGAGGTTGTCGAGCGCGTAGCCCGTTGTGCTGCCCTGGCGGTCGGCCAGCATCGCCCCGCCTTGCCGGTGGGGCAGCTCGCCGGCCCATGGCATCCAACCCGCATGGTGCTGGTGCATCAGCGCGGTGCCGCGCGTGGCGGTGAGCAGCAGCGAGCGGAAGCCGATGAGGCCACGAGCTGGTGCTTCGAACGTGAGGATCGAGCGGCCGTAGTCGCCGGGCCTGACCTCGCTGACCATGCCCTTGCGCGGCGCGATGGCCTGCGTGACGGTGCCCACGTGCTCGTCGGGCACGTCGACCACGACCCGCTCGAGGGGCTCGTGGCGCTTGCCGTTCACCTGCCGGACGATCACCTCGGGCCGGCTGATCTGCAGCTCATAGCCCTCGCGTCGCATGGACTCGATGAGCACGGCGAGCTGCAGCTCGCCACGACCCGCCACCTCGATGACGTCGGGCGAGTCGGTCTCCTCGAGGCGGATCGACACGTTGCCGAGCACCTCACGCTCGAGGCGGTCGCGGAGGTGCCGTGACGTGAGGTACTTGCCCTCTCGACCGGCGAGGGGCGAGGTGTTCACGCCGAACGTCATGCGCAGCACCGGCGCGTCCACGGCGAGCCGCGGCAGGGCCTTGCCCGCGACGGGGTCGGCGAGCGTGTCGCCGATCTCGACCTCGGGGAACCCGGCGATGACGAAGAGATCGCCGGCGCGCCGCTCGTCGACCTCGACCCGCTCGATGCCCTCGAAGCCGAGCAGCTGGGTGAGCTTGCGCTTGAGGGGGGCCTGGCCTTCAGCCGTCTCCTCGTCGAGCAGGGCGACCTGCTCACCCCGGCGCAAGGTGCCTTCCACGACGCGGCCGATGGCGAGGCGACCGAGGTAGTCGGACGCATCGAGGTTCGTCACGAGCGCTTGGACGGGCGCATCGGGATCGCCGGTGGCCTCGGGGATCGTGGCCAGGACGCAGTCGAGCAACGCCGAGAGGTCGTCGTCCGGGCCAGGCATGCCGATGCCCATGACGGAGCGGCCCTGGCGCGAGATCGTCGAAACGACCGGGAACTCGAGCAGCTCCATGGGCGGATCGAGGTCGAGGAACAGCTCCTCCACTTCATGGAGGACCTCGTCGGGCCTGGCGTCCTGGCGGTCGACCTTGTTGATGACGACCACCGTGGGCAGGCCGGCGGCGATCGACTTCGAGAGGACGTAGCGGGTCTGCGGGAGGGGCCCTTCGGCCGCGTCGACGAGCAGCAGCACGCCGTCGACCATGGCCAGGGCGCGCTCGACCTCGCCGCCGAAGTCGGCGTGGCCCGGCGTGTCCACCAGGTTGATGCGGGTGCCCTTCCAGCGGATGGACGCCGCCTTGGCCAGGATCGTGATGCCTCGCTCACGCTCCTGGTCGTTGGAGTCCATGACGCGGTCCACGAGCGCGGCGTGGTCGCTGAAGACGTGCGTCGTTCGCAACATGGCGTCGACCAACGTGGTCTTGCCGTGATCGACGTGCGCCACCAGCGCGATCGTGCGCAGGGGCTCGAATTCAGACATCAGGGGACGAGATCACCAACCCTTGCCATCGCTCTCCCCCTCTGCTTCGGCTTCCAGCTCTTGGCCCGCGAGGCACCACGACGCGTGATCGGCGCCTGGGATGGCACCGCACTCGACGCACGGCTCGGCGTCTTCAGGGCCGAACAGCGCGTCCAGGTTGTCGTTTGTCCGCTTGAGCGCGCGCGCTTCTTCAAAGCGCCGATGTCGACCCTTTTTCACGGGCCAGCTCCCACGTCGAATCCTCGTGTAAGGAAGGGCAGTGTAGCCCGCCCAATAACCTCTCCCGCATGGCGGACATGGTCCCGTGGTGGAAGTCGACCGTCGTGTACCAGATCTACCCACGGTCCTTCGCCGATTCCAACGGGGACGGGGTGGGCGACCTGCCCGGGATCGAGGCCAAGCTCGACCACCTGGCCTGGCTCGGGGTCGGGGCGCTGTGGATCTCGCCGTTCTTCCCGTCGCCCATGAAGGACTTCGGCTACGACGTCAGCGACTACTGCGACGTCGACCCGACCTTCGGCACCCTGGCCGACTTCGATGCCTTGCTGGCCGCCGCCCATGCCCGGGGGCTCAGGGTGCTGATCGACTGGGTACCGAACCACACCTCGTCCGAGCACGAGTGGTTCGGCACCCAGTCGATCATCACCTTGAGGCCCCGTGCGTGGGCCGCCGCCAGCAGGGCGTCGAAGTCGGCGAGCGTCCCGAACGTCGGGTCGACGTCGCAGTAGTCGC
>JBEEFP010000016.1:0-2660 GCA_041166085.1 Actinomycetota bacterium | reverse complement strand
GGCCACGCCACGCAGGTCGACGTCGTGATCCACCCGGACAACCGGATCACCGTGATCGACAACGGTCGCGGCATCCCCGTGAAGCCGATCCCAGGCGCCAAGGACCGCCGCCCGGCCGTCGAGGTCGTCCTCACCGTCCTGCACGCAGGCGGCAAGTTCGGCGGCGGCGGCTACGCCATCTCCGGCGGCCTGCACGGCGTCGGCGTCTCGGTCGTCAACGCGTTGTCGGCACGGCTGGACGTCGAGATCCACCGCGACGGCTACGTATGGACCCAGTCCTACGCCGTCGGCGTCCCGGTGGCGCCGCTGGCCCAGGGCGCCGCCACCGAGCGCACCGGCACGACGATCACCTTCTGGGCCTCGCCAGACGTCTTCGAGACCACGGAGTACAGCTTCGAGACGCTGTCCAACCGGCTGCGCGAGATGGCCTTCCTCAACCGTGGCCTGACCATCGTGCTGCGCGACGAGCGACCCGCCTCGGCCGAGGAGAAGGAGCACGACGAGGTCGACGAGACGACCCAGACCGAGGTCGTCTACAGGTACGACGGCGGCCTGGTCGACTACATCGACTTCCTCGGCGCCCGCAAGGACCCGGTCCACCGCACCGTCGTGTCGTTCGAGGCCGAGTCCGAGTACATCGATGGCGGCCTGTCACTCGACGTCGCGATGCAGTGGAACACCGGCTTCACCGAGTCGGTGCACACCTTCGCGAACACCATCAACACCCACGAGGGCGGCACCCACGAGGAAGGGTTCCGGGCGGCGCTGACGACTCTGGTCAACAAGTTCGCCCGCGACTGGAACATCCTCAAGGAGAAGGACCCCAACCTCACCGGCGACGACGTGCGCGAGGGCCTCACTGCGATCGTCAGCGTCAAGCTAGCCGAGCCGCAGTTCGAAGGTCAGACCAAGACCAAGCTCGGCAACACCGAGGCGAAGTCGTTCGTGCAGAAGGTCGTCAACGACAAGCTCGGCGAGTGGTTCGAGAAGAACCCGAGCGAGGGCAAGGACATTGCGCGCAAGGCGCAGGGCGCTGCGGTCGCGCGGATGGCGGCCCGCAAGGCACGCGACGCGGCCCGCAGCCGCAAGGGGCTGCTGGGTGGCGGCAGCCTCCCGGGCAAGCTGGCCGACTGCCAGTCGACCAACCCCGAGGAGTGCGAGCTCTTCATCGTCGAGGGTGACTCCGCCGGTGGCCCGGCCAAGCAGGGCCGCGACCAGCGGACCCAGGCGATCCTGCCGATCCGCGGCAAGATCCTCAACGTCGAGCGCGCCCGGCTGGACCGCGTGCTGGGCAACCAGGAGGTCCAGGCCATCATCTCGGCGCTGGGCACCGGCATCCAGGGCGACGACTTCGACCTCGCCCGGTTGCGCTACCACAAGGTCGTGCTGATGGCCGACGCCGATGTCGACGGCCAGCACATCCGCACCTTGCTGCTGACGCTGCTGTTCCGCTTCATGCCTGAGGTGGTCGAGCAGGGGCACGTGTTCTTGGCCCAGCCGCCGCTCTACAAGCTGAAGTGGGCCCGGCCGGCGGAGGCGGAGTACGCGTACTCCGACCGTGAACGGGACGCCCTCACCGAGGCCGGCATCGCCGCCGGCAAGAAGCTGCTCAAGGACGACGGGGTTCAGCGCTACAAGGGCCTCGGCGAGATGAACAACGACGAGCTTTGGGACACCACGATGGACCCGGCCAAGCGCATCCTGCTTCAGGTCACCCTCGAGAACGCCGCGCTCGCCGACATCCTCTTCACCGAGCTGATGGGCGAGGACGTCGAGAGCCGTCGCAAGTTCATCCAGCGCAACGCCAAGGACGTCCGGTTCCTCGATATTTGATCGCTACCTGATTCGCCGTGCCTGAAGTTTGCTTGGCCCGACGTACGCCAGCTAGGAGAAGCTCCCCGTGACTGACACGACCGACGTACCGCCCTTCGACCCCGGCCCCGGTGGCCGGATCGAGCCGGTCGACCTGCAGGTCGAGATGCAGCGGTCCTACCTCGACTACGCGATGTCGGTCATCGTGCAGCGAGCCCTGCCGGATGTGCGTGACGGCCTCAAGCCGGTGCACCGTCGCGTGCTGTACGCGATGTTCGACGGCGGCTACCGGCCCGACCGCGGCTTCTCGAAGTGCTCGCGGGTCGTCGGTGACGTGATGGGTCAGTACCACCCGCACGGGGACACCGCGATCTACGACACCTTGGTGCGTCTCGGCCAGCCGTGGTCGCTGCGCTACCCGCTGGTGCAGAGCCAGGGCAACTTCGGCTCACCGGGCGATGACCGCCAAGCCGCCATGCGCTACACCGAGTGCCGGCTCGCCCCGCTGGCGATGGAGATGGTGCGCGAGATCGACCAGGACACAGTCGACTTCGCGCCCAACTACGACGGGCGTCAGCAGGAGCCCACCGTGCTGCCGGCGCGGTTCCCGAACCTGCTCGTCAACGGGTCGGGCGGCATCGCGGTCGGCATGGCGACGAACATCCCGCCGCACAACCTGCGCGAGGTCGCGTCCGGTGTGATGTGGCACCTCGACAACCCCGACGCCTCGCACGAGGAGCTGCTCGGCGCGCTGCTCGAGCGCATCAAGGGTCCGGACGTCCCGACGCACGGCCTGATCGTCGGCCGCGATGGCATCGAGGAGGCATACCGCACCGGCCGCGGCTCGA
>JBEEFP010000015.1:0-2789 GCA_041166085.1 Actinomycetota bacterium | reverse complement strand
CCAAGGAGCACGTGCTCCTGGCCCGCCAGGTCGGCGTCCCGTACATCGTCGTCGCGCTGAACAAGGCCGACATGGTCGACGACGAGGAGATCATGGAGCTCGTCGAGATGGAGGTCCGTGAGCTCCTCTCGGCGCAGGAGTACCCGGGCGACGACCTGCCCGTGGTCCGCGTCTCGGCGCTCAAGGCGCTCGAGGGCGACGCCGAGTGGGGCGAGGCCATCATCGGCCTCATGGACGCCGTCGACGACGCCATCCCGTCGCCGGAGCGTGACACCGACAAGCCGTTCCTCATGCCCGTCGAGGACGTCTTCACGATCACCGGCCGCGGCACCGTCGTCACCGGCCGCGTCGAGCGCGGCATCGTCAAGGTGAACGAGGAGGTGGAGATCGTCGGCATCCGCGCGAAGTCGATGAAGACCACCACCACGGGCATCGAGATGTTCCGCAAGCTGCTCGACGAGGGCCGCGCCGGCGACAACGTCGGTCTGCTGCTCCGCGGCATCAAGCGCGAGGACGTCGAGCGCGGCATGGTCGTCTGCAAGACCGGCTCGATCACGCCGCACACGGAGTTCGAGGGCCAGGTCTACATCCTCGGCAAGGACGAGGGCGGTCGGCACACGCCGTTCTTCAACAACTACCGCCCGCAGTTCTACTTCCGGACGACCGACGTCACCGGCGTCGTGACGCTGCCGGAGGGCACCGAGATGGTCATGCCGGGCGACAACACCGAGATGTCGGTCCAGCTGATCCAGCCCATCGCCATGGAGGAGGGCCTCCAGTTCGCCATCCGTGAGGGTGGCCGGACCGTGGGCGCGGGCCAGGTCACGAAGATCAGCAAGTAGTACCTGCTCCCACCCCCGGTGTCGGGGCGCCACTGCGCGCGTGCGACACTGGTCAGGTTGCTTGCCCGGGCGGTCGGCTCAATCGGTATCGAGCCGGCCGCCCCGGCGTGAGCGGGGTCCGTGACGGGAGTCCTCCGGGGCGCACCGTCGCGGGACCGCTCGGGAGCGGGACCGGGCACCCCTGGTGGGTGCCCACCGTGCCGCAGGTCGGCCGAGGGGTCGGAGCGGGACGGACACACCATGAACAGCGGGGTCCGCGAGGGCCTGAAGCCGCGGAGCGACCAGCGTCCGGGGCGCGCCAGCGCGACGGAGCCGACACACCCGACCGCGTGGACCGGAGAGGTCCTCGGGAGCCGGGTGGGACGGCCTCCGGCGTGCCGGAGCGGAACCGGCCGAGCACCGAGAAGAGGAACGGCAAGCCACCATGGCGGGACAAAAGATCCGCATCAGGCTGAAGGCCTATGACCACGAGGCCATCGACGCGTCGGCCCGCAAGATCGTGGAGACCGTGACGCGAACCGGTGCCTCGGTGGTCGGCCCGGTGCCGCTGCCCACGGAGAAGAACATCTACTGCGTCATCCGCTCGCCGCACAAGTACAAGGACTCGCGGGAGCACTTCGAGATGCGCACCCACAAACGACTGATCGACATCGTCGACCCGACGCCGAAGACGGTGGACGCGCTCATGCGCATCGACCTGCCGGCGAGCGTCGACGTCAACATCCAGTGAGGCCTGAGATGTCGTCAACCTCCAGTGAGAGGCAGATGAACGGCGTCCTCGGCACCAAGGTCGGCATGACCCAGGTGTTCGACGAGGCGAACCGGATCGTCCCCGTGACCGTGGTCAAGGCGGGTCCCTGCGTCGTCACGCAGGTGCGGACCCCCTCCACCGACGGCTACAACGCGGTCCAGCTCGCGTTCGGCGCCGTGGACCCCCGCAAGGTGAACAAGCCCGAGACCGGGCACTTCGCCAAGGCCGGCATCACGCCGCGCCGCCACCTCGTCGAGCTCCGCACCTCGGACGCCTCGTCCTACGAGGTCGGCCAGGAGGTCAGCGCCGAGGTCTTCGGTGCGGGCGCCGTCGTGGACGTCTCGGGCACCACCAAGGGCAAGGGCACCGCAGGCGTCATGAAGCGCCACGGCTTCCACGGCCTGGGCGCGAGCCACGGCACGCAGCGCAAGCACCGCTCGCCGGGCTCGATCGGCGGCTGCGCCACCCCCTCGCGCGTCTTCAAGGGGATGAAGATGGCCGGGCGCATGGGCCACGTGAAGACCACGACGCAGAACCTGACCGTGCACGGCGTGGACGCCGACGCGGGCCTGCTGCTGATCCGCGGCGCCGTCCCCGGCCCGCGTGGCGGCCTGGTCCTCGTCACCTCCGCGGCCAAGGTCCACCCGAAGGGCGGTGACCAGCAGTGACCTCGTCCCAGACCTCGACCACGTCCGGCGGCGCGGACGCCCGGGAGACCCGGCGCCCGTCCTTCACCGCCGGCGAGGCCCGTCGCGTCGCGCGCCTCGAGGCGCACATCGCCGCGGGCACGGGCGAGACCCGCACCGTCCCGGTCCACACGCCGGGCGGCGACACCGACGGCACCGCGGAGCTCCCGGGCGAGCTGTTCGACGCTCCGGCCAGTACCGCTCTGATGCACCAGGTCGTCACCGCGCAGCTCGCGGCGGCCCGCCAGGGCACGCACGACACGAAGACCCGCGGCGAGGTCCGCGGCGGCGGCAAGAAGCCGTACCGCCAGAAGGGCACCGGTCGCGCCCGCCAGGGCTCGACCCGGGCGCCGCAGTTCACCGGCGGTGGCACCGTCCACGGGCCGAAGCCGCGCAGCTACGACCAGCGCACGCCCAAGAAGATGAAGGCCGCGGCGCTCCGGGCCGCGCTGTCCGACCGCGCGCGCCACGACCGCGTCCACGTCGTCTCGTCGCTCGTCGGCGGTGATG
>JBEEFP010000014.1:0-2595 GCA_041166085.1 Actinomycetota bacterium | reverse complement strand
GGTTGGCCAGCGAGCCGGTGGACAGATCGTCCACGACGTCGACCGCATGCCCCTCGGCCAGCAGTCGATCGACGAGCGTCGACCCGATGAAGCCAGCACCACCGGTGACCATCGCGAGCATCAGCTGGAGACCTCCGTGTCCGGGAACCGTGCACCCGTCAGCACTGCGCCGTCCGGCACGACGGCGCCGTCGCCGATGATCGACAGCTCGCCGACCACCGCACCTGCGCCGATCACCGCGCCGGGACCCACGATCGAATCGAGCACCATCGCACCCTTCCCCACCGAGCACCCGGGCAGCAGGGCCGAGCCCCGCACGGTGGCACCGGCGCGCACGTTCGCTTCACGCTGGACGACCGCGTCGTCCACCGTGGCCCCGTCCTCGATGCAGGCCGATACGGCGACGGCGCGTGGGCGCTCGCGGCGGCGTCCAGCAGCAAGATCGAGCTGAGCCGCGAGGTAGGTCTCGGGCGTCCCGCCGTCGAGCCAGTACACGCCACCGTCGTCCATCGCGAACAGCGTCCGGTCCTCGACCATCAAAGGGAACGTCTCCCGTTCGATCGAGACGCGCCGGCCCGACGGGATCCGCTCGAACACGGAGGGCTCGAGCACGTAGGTCCCTGCGTTGATGCGATCGGTCGGCGCCTCGCCGGCGGGCGGCTTCTCCACGAACGCGAGCACCCGGCCGTCCGGGTCGGTGGGGACGACACCGAACTGCGAGGGATCGTCGACCTTGGTGAGCGCGATCGTTCCCTCGGCACCCGCCCGCTCGTGGAACGCGACGAGGGCGGAGACATCGAGGTCGGTCAGCACGTCGCCGTTGACCACCACCACGCGCTCTGCGATCCCAGCGGTCTCCGCGGCGTACCGGATGGCGCCTGCGGTGTCGAGCGGCTCCGGGTCGACCGCGAAACGCAGCGAGATGCCGCCGCAACGGCCGTCGGGGTACGCATCTTCGAACGCGTCGGGGCGGTCCCCCAAGGACAGGATCGCTTCGTCGATGCCGTGCTCCTCGAGGTGCGCGAGCACCCACTCGATCATCGGCCGGTCGACGACCGGGAGCATCTGCTTCGGGGTGTGCAAGGTCAGCGGCCGCAGGCGGGTGCCGAACCCGCCCACGAGCACGATCGCCCTCACGGGCTGGACGAAGCGCTCGAGCTGGGTGAGGACGGTGCGCTGGTGGTTGACCCGTTCTCGGGCGGTGCGGTCGTGGTCGAGCCATCGCTCGAGGCCGGCCCCGTCGTGGTCGAACCCTGCTGCTCGCCGGGCGTCGTGGTGGTCGACACCTGGCTGTTGTCGACGTCGCCCAGCGTGTCGAGGCGAGACGAGATGGTCTTCTCGATGGGGATCTGCTCACCCTGCGGGAGGAAGGCGATCGTGAAGGCCTCGCGGTTCGACAGGTGGATGTTCGCGAACCCGTCGGTGAACACTGCGTTCGGCCGTGCCCCGTTGGCCGCGTCCGTCGCGCTCGACCACTGGGCGATCTCGACGATGCCGTCCTTGCCACCCGCGCACTTCGTGAGGCCCTCTGTGAACGTCTCGCCGGTCGGCAACGTCAGCGCCGTGTCGGTGACCTCCACGCTGACCTGCTCGAAGAACTTGCCGAGCGTGGCATCACGCCCAGCAACCGAGCTGACGAACGGGTGGGTGTGGATGACGCCGTCGCCGTGCGTGTGGATGCCGAGGACGTCCGTGGTGGCGTCCTTGAAGGGAGGCTGGAATTGACCGGGAACGTCGCCCTCACCGGCGATGGTCGTCGAAGGGCCGGCTGCGGTCGTCGTGGTCGACCCGTCGGTCGGTGCCGTCGTCGTCGATGCATCCGTGGGTGCCGTCGTGGTCGATGCATCCGTGGGTGCCGTCGTCGCCGACGCGTCGCTCGCCGCGGGCGCAGAGGTCGTCGTGGGCCTGCCGTCTGTCGGATTGGTCTCCGGCACGCACGTGTACGTGCTGTAGGCGGCGTGGATGTGATCGCCGACCTTGGGCTCGGCGTTGGTGATGCGCTCGCCGCGGGCGACGAGGACCAGCGAGAGGCCCAGCGCGACGACGACGAAGATGGCGATCGGGAACCCGAGGGCCCGGCGCTGACCCGAGCGGCGGCTGCCACCGGCGCGCGCCGCGCGCGCGACTTTCTTGGCGGAGGAGGCCTTACCCATAGAGATGCAACGCTAGCGGGGTCCGGGCCCCCGTCCGAATCGCCTCTGACCAGCCATGAGCTCCGTGAACAGGCCTTCGTAGTGCTCCGCCACGGCCGCCGGCGAGGCCCAGCGCTCGACGAAGGCGCGGCCGGAAGCCCCCATCGCCACGGCCTCCGCAGGGGCCGTCACCAGCCGGCTGATCGCCTTCGTGAACGCCTCAGGGTCGTCCGGCGGCACCGCGATGCCGGCCCCGGCCCGCTCGACCACGTTGGCCACCTCGGTGCCGAGGTCGACGCTGGCGACGATGGGGCGACCGGCGGCGAGGATCGAGTAGAGCTTCGAAGGAACGCTCGAGCGGGCGAGGCCGCGCTTCAGCGGCACCACGTGCACGTCGGCCGCGGCCAGCAGCTCGGGCAGGCGGTCCTTGGGCTGCATGTTGATGAACCGGACGTTCGCCAGG
>JBEEFP010000013.1:0-48467 GCA_041166085.1 Actinomycetota bacterium | reverse complement strand
GGGGCACCGACCCGGTACCCCACTTCCTCGAGACGCGTGGCGAGTCGGGGGTGGCGGATCTAGGGGACGGAGACGGTGTCCGGGGGCGCGGTGGTGGCCGGGGAGGTGGCGGGCGGTTCGGTCGCCGGCGGCTGGGTCTGGGGCGGCGAGGTGACCACCGGGCGGGTGGTCACGGGACGGACGGTCGTCAGCGATCGCGACGTGGTGACCGTGGTGGCCGGGGCCTCGGTGGTCGTCGTGTCCGTCGGCGAGGTGGTGTCGCCGTTGCTCAGGCTGCGCACGAAGAGCACCACGAGCAGCAACAGGATGATGGCGGCCGGCACACCGAAGGTCAGCGCCCACGGCCACGGCCGGTCCCGGGGCCCGCGGGCGGGGACGGGCGCGACGACGTCGTCCTCGACCACCTCGCGGGTGACGATGGGCGCCATCACCCGGGTCGACTCGCCGTCACCTGGCGCATCAACGGCGTCGAACGGCGTCCCGCAGTTGGGGCAGAAGCGCGCGGCCGCAGGCACGTCGTGTCCGCACGTCGCGCAGCGGCCACCGGCCACTGGCATCTGGGGATTGGTGGGAGTCAGGTCGTCGGCCATCCAGCGTGACGTTCCCCTCAGAGCGAGGCGAGGAACCCCAACAGGGCCTGGTTGACCTCGTCCGGCCGCTCCTGCTGGATCCAGTGGCCCGCGCCGGGGAGCATGACCGAGCCCCGGAGGTCGGTGACGTGGCCTTCCATGACCGACGGGGGCTGCATGAGGAGCACGGGGTCCTGGTCGCCGACGACGAACAGCGACGGCATGTCGATGGTGCGGTCGGCCCACGCCTCCCCGAGCTGCCAGTTCCGGTCGAAGTTCCGGTACCAGTTGAGGCCGCCGGTGAACCCGGTGCGGCTGAACTCGGCGGCCATCGTCTCGAGGTCGTCGGGCGTCAACCACGGCGGCAGCGTGTCGGTGTCGGTGAGCGAGTCGAGGAGCCCCGTCCCCTCCCTCGGGAGGACCTTCCACGCGTCGGCCGGTGAATCGCCCGAGATCGTGTAGAGGAAGGCGCGCAGTGTCCGCTTGGCGTCGGCACCGAGCTCGGCGTCGGCGACGCCCGGCTGCTGGAAGTAGAGGATGTAGAAGAACGTGTCGGCGAAGAGCTGGCGCATGAGCTCGATGGGCGACATGGGCCCGCGGGGCGACGCGGGGACGCTCATGCCAACGACGGCCCGCACCCGCTCGGGCTCGCGCTGGGCGAGCGTCCACACCACGGGGGCGCCCCAGTCGTGGCCCACGAACACGGCCTGCTGCTCATCCAACGCATCGAGGAGGCCCACCATGTCGTCGTTGAGGTGGACGATGTCGTAGTCCTCGATGGCCGCTGGCGCGTCGGTGCGGCCGTATCCCCGCTGGTCGGGCGCCACCACCCGGTACCCCGCCTCGGCGAGGGCAGGCAGCTGATGACGCCAGCTGTACCAGAGCTCGGGGAAGCCGTGACAAAGCACGACCAGCGGTCCCTCCCCTGCCTCGGCGATGTGCATCTCGATGCCGTTGGTGGCAACGGTCCGATGCACGATTCCCGGTTGCGTCATGGCCGTGACCTTAGGCATGGGCCAAGATGGGGGCCACACGCAGGGGGGTCACATGAGCGACGAATCGGAAGAGGAGACACCGGCGCCGACCGCGCCGGGCACGATCGCACCGGGCACGGTCGCACCGGCGCCGGGCGCGGTCGCACCACCGACGCCGCAGGTGCAGATGACGCCGCCCGTGCCACCTACGGGCGCACCCGGCACACCACAGACCATCGCGCCCGCCCAACCCGATGCCGCGCCGCCACAGCCGTCCGCGCCGACGACGGACAAGGAGCGGATCCAGGCCGCGCTGCCCAACTACGAGGTGGGCGAGGAGATCGGCAGGGGCGGGTGGGGCGTCGTCTACGCGGGCGTGCACCGCCAGCTCGGCCGGCCCGTCGCCATCAAGGAGCTCCCGTCGGGGTTCGGCAACGACGCCGAGGTCCGCGCCCGTTTCGTCGCCGAAGCGCAGATGCTGGCCGCCCTCGACCACCCGCACGTGGTGCCGATCTACGACTACGTCGAGACCGACGGCATGTGCCTGCTCGTCATGGAGAACCTCTCGGGCGGCACCGTCTGGAACCGGTTCGCGAGCGTGGGCATGAGCATGGAGGCGGCGTGCGCCGCTGTCCTGGCCACGTGCGCGGGGCTCGAGAGCGCCCACCGCCACCAGATCCTCCACCGCGACATCAAGCCCGAGAACCTGATCTTCAACAACGACGGCACCTTGAAGGTCACCGACTTCGGCATCGCCAAGGTGCTGAGCGGGACGCGCACCATGGCCACTCGCGCGGGCGAGGTCATCGGCACGCCGGCCTACATGGCCCCCGAACAGGCGCGTGGGGGCGAGCTCACGCCGGCCACCGACGTGTACGCGGTGGGCGTCATGCTCTACGAGCTGCTGTCGGGGCGCCGACCCTACGAGGACGACGGCGATCCGCTGAGCCTGCTCTTCAAGCACGCGTACGAAGACGCCATGCCCCTCAACGAGATCGCGCCCAACGTGCCGATGCCACTCGTCGAGGTGACGATGAAGGCGCTGTCGAAGGAGCAGGGCGACCGCTACCCGACGGCCGAGGCGTTCGGCGTGGCGGTGGCCGAAGCCGCCACCGAAGCGTGGGGCCCGGGATGGCTCATGCGGGCCAGCCTGCCGGTCATGGCCGCGGGGGGCATGGTGGCCGCAACTGAGCGCGTCGCCGTCGGCGCGGCCCCACCGTCGGCCGTCCAGGACCAGCAGGTGCACCCGAGCGCGGCCGAGCCGGCGCGCATGGCGCCGCGGCCCAAAGAGTTCTCCGCCGAGGATCTCGTTCCCCTCGAGGACATCGTCCCCCGGCCGGCGACGGCCGCACCGCTCTGGCTGCTGATGCTGGCCCTCGTGGGCGCGGCGGTCGCGTTCGCGTTCACCACCAACCTCGGCCACGTCGAGCGCGCCGGCGACATCCCGCCGGGAACGATCACCGTCGCGGGTGCCGATCCGTCGGCCGGCACGCTCATGACGCTCGACTTCGCCAAGCCCTTCACTCTCACCGGCCGGATCCCGCCCAACGCGGCGGGTGCCAACCAGCTCAAGCTGTCGTTCTCGACCGCGGGCGTCCCCCTCGGCACCGGCGGCACCAAGTTGGCGCTGAACCCCGACGGCACCTTCACCTCGAGCGTCGACGCCACGGTGACGCGCTACCTGATGAGCGGGAAGTCCACCGGCAAGGTCAGATACATCGGTCCTGACGGCGCCACGCTCGCCACGCGCGAGTTCGAGGCCGCGAGCACGCAGAAGTGGTACCTCACCGCCCCGTTCTGGCTGGCGGTGCTCGTGCTGGTGATGAGCCTGTCGTACTCCGAGTCGATCCTGCGGACGCTGCGCCGCGGTCGCAAGCGCGTCCCCGGTGTCATCGGCCTGACTGTCCTCGGCGTCCCGGTCGGACTTGCCATCAGCGCCATGGCGTGGGGCGTGCTGAACCGCGAGCCCACCAAAGCGACGGTCGCCGCGACCGTCGCCTTCGCGTGCGCCGGCGGGCTGGTCGGGGCGTGGGGCGGCATCCAGTCAGGCCGGAGGCGGCGCAGCAAGCGCGAAGAGCAGTTCCGCGCCCGTCAGGCCGAGTCGCGGCCGAGCACGCCGTAGACCGTCTCGGTACCGGTGCGGCCCTTGACCTCGACGTCGTCGGGCTCGCTGAACACGAACCCCGGTGGGAGCTGCTGCTGCACGGCCTCGGTGACGATGACGCTCGGGCGCCCGTTGCGGGCCGCCAGCCCCGAGAGTCGGAAGGCGAGGTTGGTGGCGTCACCGACGACGCTCAGCAGCGCGCCCGTCATCGAGCTCACGGCTGCCTCGCCGACCACGATGCCCCAGCCCATGTAGATGGGCGAGCCGTCGGGCTCGCGGATGGGCAGCAGTGGCGCGAGCTGGCGCACGCCTTCGACGGCCTCCAGCGCGAAGCCGGTGGCGAGCTCGGCCGCGTCGGCAGCCTGGTCCAGCTCCCACACCACGAACATGGCGTCGCCCGCGTAGTCGCTGAGCGTGCCGTGATAGCGCTCGAGGATGCCGCGCAGGCCGCCGTAGAGGATCTCGAGGGCCTCGAGCATGGTGTTGCTCTCGGTGTACTGCGACATCGTCGAGTAGCCCGCGATGTCGCCGACGGCCATCACCATCTTGGAGAGCGTCACCCGCCGGATGGTGCGGCCGTCGTCGGCCAGGTCCTTGCCGAAGAAGCGGTCTGAGCGGAACTCGAGGTGGACCTCGCCCACGGTGATGCGGTCGCCGGGCTTCAGCGGCGCCGGCGTGCCGCGGCCGATGCGGACGCCGTTGAGACGGGTGCCGTTGGTGCTGTTGTCGAGCAGGCTGGCCCGGTCGTGCTCCGGCTCCAGGCGGATCTCGAAGTGCTGCCGCGACACGGTCAGGTCGTCGATGAGCAGCCGGTGGGCGTCGTCGACGCCCAGGCACTCGCGCCCGACGAACATGCGATCCACGATGGGTACGACCCGCTCTTCGGGCGTACCCGGATAAACCGCCAGGAAAGCCGCGGGTTCCGCTGCCGACATCGCCACGGCGGGAACTCTATGGCCCACGGCGGTTGCTATCGCGTCCCCGGGGCTGTTCAATTGGAGGTCTACGGGGGGGTAGGCAGATGAGACGAGTCCTTTTTGTGGTGTGCGCGCTGTTGCTCGCGGCCACGGTCCTGGCGCCGGCGGCGAGCGCGCAATACGTCAAGCCGCCGGGCAACGGCCCGAATGTCGGCTCCACCGACAACGGCGTGGTCAGCACCGACGCGCCGGGTGACGTCACCCCGCCGGGTGGCACCACCGGTCCTCCGACCGAGGTCAAGGGCAAGCAGTTCGCCCGGGACATCAGCGCCTCGAACAGCGGGTTCCAGCTGTACTGGCTCTGGCTGTTGATGGCCCTCGGCCTCGGCCTCGCGTTCCTCATCCTCTGGCGGCGCCGCCGCGAGGAGGAAGAGGACGACTTCAGTGGCGCGCAGCCTGCCTGATCAGCCGACGGCTGAGAGAAGAGATGGCAGGCAATGGCACTTAGAATCCCGCCCGTGACGCTGAGTCCCGATGAGATCGAGCGACGCGTGTTCCTGGTGTCCTTGCGCGGGTACGACAAGGACGAAGTACACGCGTTCCTGAATCAGGTCGCGACGGACTACCGGCATGCGCTCGCGAGCGCCGACGGCGATGGCGACCCGTTCGAGCGTCTCGGCGACGAGGTGGCCAGCGTCGTCCGCACTGCGGTGGAACAAGCCCGGCAGCTCCGTGAACGCGCCGCGGCCGAGGTCGAGGAACTCCTCGCCTCGGCCGAGGCCGATGCGTCCGCCCTCCGCGCGCACGCCCAAGCGGACGCCGACAGGATCCGCGCCGAGGCGCAGTACATCGCCGACCAGGCCAAAGAGCAGGCGGTGGCCGAGGCCATCGCCCAGGTGGACAGCATCGTCAGTGCGGCGCTTGCTCGCTACGCCGACGCCGACCAGGCCGAACGTGAGCTGATGGAGCACCTCGAGCACGTCTCGGCCTCGGTCGCCGAGACGCGGCGGCGCCTGGGGGACCGTCCGCTGCTGTCACTCCTCGAGGAGGCCACGAGGCCCGCCGAGGCGCACGAACAGGGAGGCTGAAGGGCCACACCGCCGGAAACTTCTGGGACCTTCTGGCGATTTGCGCCAATTTCCAGATACCGGTAGAGTCACGCACAGTGGGGAAAACCCGGGGGGGTTCGCAGTGAAGAGGCTTTGGGCGGGTGCGGTAGTGGCGAGCAATTTGGCGACGCAGCGTTGGCTGGGCGGCGGGCGAGCATGGCACTGATCCGGCTGCCCGAGGCCGTCCACGGTCTCCCTTCGCCGGCCCTCGCGCCGTCAGCGCGGGTCGACACGGTCGCGATGCGGTCGATTTTGGGCCGCCTCGCCGTGGTCCTGGGTGATCTGGGTGGGATCGCGGTGGCCTTCGCGGTGGCCCAACGGTCAGGCGGGCCCGACGCCCGCACCGTGTTGCTGAGCCTCATCGTCACGCTTGCGGTGTTCAATCGCTATCGACTCTTCGACTCCCACCACATCGCCAGCCGGCGCGAGGAGGTCGGACGGGCCTTCCACGCTGTCGGTCTCAGCGTCGGGCTCACTGCGGTCACCGCCGGGATCTTCGGAGCGCACCTCGGGCCGCGCTACCTGGTCGTGCTGCTGACCGTTGCAATGCCCCTGGTGATGCTCGAGCGGGAGGCGTTGCGGTGGGGCTTCACCGAAGCTCGTCGCCGCGGGCACTTCGCCCGCCCGGTGTTCATCGCCGGCGCGGGCGCGGAAGCGGCTGAGCTGGCCGAGATGTTCGACGAGGCGCCCGAGCTCGGATATCGCGTCCTCGGATACGTCGGCGCCCCACGCACGGGCGAGCCCGGTATTGGCGACTGGGGCCTCGAGCTGCCGATGGACGACGAGGTGGCGACGCGCGTACGAGCCGCCGGTGGCAGCGGCGTGGTCGTCGCCGCCAGCGACATGGGCCTCGACTCGACGAACGATCTCGTCCGTCAGCTCGACGGGAGCGGCCTCCACGTCGAGGTGGCGTCGTCGCTGCTCGGCATCGATCCCGGTCGGCTGGCGCTGCGTCCACTGGGACGTCACGCGGTGATCTACGTCGAGCCGGTGGTGCGAACAGGGTGGCGCTCGGCAGCCAAGCGTGCCTTCGACATCAGCCTCTCGGTGACGGGGCTCCTCGTGAGCCTGCCTGTGCTCCTGGTTGCGGCCGCCGCCGTCAAGCTGACGTCCCGCGGACCGGTGATCTTCTCGCAGGAACGCATCGGCCAGGACGGACAGCCGTTCCGCATCTACAAGCTCCGCTCGATGGTGGTGGGCGCTGAGGAGATGCGCGCAGAGCTCCTGGACCAGAACGAGGCGGACGGCCCGTTGTTCAAGATCCGCCGCGACCCACGTCTCACTGCGGTCGGCGCCGTGCTGCGCCGCCTCTGCATCGACGAGGTCCCGCAGCTGGTCAACGTGCTTCGCGGGGACATGAGCATCGTCGGACCGCGGCCAGCCCTGCCGAGCGAGCTCGACGGCTGGACGCCCCGCCTGGCACAACGGCTCCGGGTCAAGCCCGGCGTCACGGGGCTCTGGCAGGTCAACCGTCACCGCTGGAACCGCTTCATCGACTACGAGCGTCTCGATCTCTACTACGTGGACAACTGGTCGCTGTGGCGTGACGTGGCTGTCGTTCTTCGTACCGCGACAGTGCCCTTCCGCGGCGCCGCGCACTGAACCTGCGCGCCCGGGGCGCTGCTTAAGATCGCCGCCATGTCTTCGCCTCTCCGCGTCGTGCTGGTGGGCCAGGCGCCGCCGCCGTACGGGGGGCAGGCGATCATGATCGAACAGACCCTGGCGGGACACTACGACGGCACCGAGCTCACCTTCGTTCGCATGGCCTTCGCCCGCGAGTTGCGCGGGAGCGGGCGGGCAACGGTCCGCAAAGCGGCGCATCTTCTCGGGCTCGTCAGCCGCATCGCGTGGGCGCGGGTGCGATCGAACGCAACCGTGCTGTACTACCCGCCCGCGGGGCCTGAGCGCGTGCCGATGTACCGCGACATCGTCGTGCTCCTCTGCACACGGTGGATGTTCACGTCGACGATTTTCCACTTCCACGCTGGTGGTGTCTCCGAGATCTATCCGGACCTGCCAGCCTGGCTCCGCGCCCTGTATCGCAAGGCCTACTTCCGCCCCGACGTGGCGATCCGCACCGCGCCGTCGGCGCCGGATGACGGCCGGAACCTCGGCGCCGTCCGCGAGTTCGTCATACCCAACGGCGTCCAGGATGCGGCGGCCGATGCCCCGGCCGCATGGTTCGCGGCGCGGAACGCTGGCACGCCCCGGATCCTTTTCGTCGGCCTCCTTCGCGAGTCCAAGGGCGTCCTGGTGTTGCTCGACGCGTGCGTTGAGCTCGCCGAGCGCGGCATCCGCTTCGAGCTGGACCTGGTGGGCGAGTTCCACTCGGCCGCGATAGAGGTCGAGATACGGCGACGAATCCAGCACGGCGACCTTCATGCGATCGTGCACCACCGCGGCGTGCTCGTGGGCGACGCGAAGCACCGGGCCTTCGCCGCCGCATCCGTGTTCGCCTTTCCTTCGTTCTTCGAGTCGGAGACCTTCGGACTGGTCCTGGTGGAAGCCATGCAGTTCGGCGTACCGGTGGTGGCCTCGGCTTGGCGCGGCATCCCGAGCGTCGTCGAGGACGACGTCACCGGGTTCCTCGTCCCCGTGAGGGACAGTCACGCGCTGGCGGAACGGCTGGCGCTCCTGCTCGGCGACAGCGATCTGCGCAGCAGACTCGGCGACGCGGGACGAGCCCGCTACAAGTCCCGCTACACCCTGGATCAGTACCGCGATCGGCTCCAGTCGGTCTTCGACACGCTCGCGGAGCGGGTCGCGTGAAAGCGCGCGCTTTCCTCGGCCGTGTCAACAGTGACGGGTCGGACTACCTCGAACGCATCCGCGCCGGCTTGGACTTCGTGCGCTTCGGTGAGGGACTGCCGGCACAGCCTCGGGTCTTCATCAAGCCCAACCTCACGTTCCCCAGCTACCGACCGGGCGTCATGACATCGCCTGAAGCGGTCGAGGCGGCCATCGTCGCTCTCCAGGACTACACGCCCCACATCTGGGTCGGCGACTCCGACTCCGGCGGCTACAACCCCTTCGCCATGGAGGACGTGTACGCGGAGACGGGCATCAACCAGTTCGCAGCGCGCCATGGAGTGCAGGTCGTCAACCTCTCGGGCCTCGAACGGGTCGGCATCTCCTTCCGCGGCCGCGGGCGGGAAATGCAGCTCGATCTGCCACGGCTGCTGGTGGAGGAAATTGACGTCCTCGTCACGATGCCGGTGCCCAAGGTCCACACCAACACGGGCGTGAGCCTGACGTTCAAGAACCAATGGGGCTGCATTCCGGAGCCGAACGACAGGCTGCGCCTCCACCCGTTCTTCAAGGAAACCGTGGTCGCGGTCAATCAGGCCGTGAAGGCGAAGTACGCGATCATCGACGGGCGCTTCGGACTCAACCGCAGCGGCCCGATGAAGGGCGACGAAGTGCGATTGGGTTGGCTGGCGGTGACCGATGACATCGGCGCCGGCGCTCGAATGGCCTGCGAGCTCATGCAGGTCGAGCTGGAGTCGATTGCCCACCTCCGTTACGCCCGGTCCCTCGGTCTGGTGCCGGCGCTCGCGGACATCGAATGCAGCGACTCGCTGGAGGGCTATCTCGGGCCGCGCTTCTACATGAAACGCATCCCCACCGACTACCCGGGGCTCCTCGCGTTCCGCAGCCGAGGCCTGGCCCACCTGGCTTACTTCTCACGCCTTGCCGGACCGCTCCACCGCATCCTGTACCGGTTCAGGGAGCCGTTCTACGACTACTCGAAGGGGCGGTGAGCGGCTTGGCAGCCGCCAGGACCCGCCGTTCGGCGCTGAAGCATGCCTACCGTTCCTACTGGTTCTACGGCGCGCCCACCAAGCTCGTCATCCGCAGGACGGTGGACAGGTTCTTCGCGGCTCGGCCGCCGTCGCGCCGACTGCTCGAGATCGGCGGCGGGACCGGGATGATGGCCGCAACACTCGAACGCGCCTGTCGACCGGCGCTCATGGTCTCGTCCGACATCGAGCCCACGGACGCCACCCAGCTGGTTTGCGACGCGCAGCAGCTGCCCTTCCGTGACGGAGCCTTCGACGTGGTGGTGGGCTTCGAGCTCTTGGAGCACCTCCCGAACACGGACCGCTGCTTGCGAGAGGTGCGCCGCGTTCTCGAGCCTGGCGGCCACGTGGCGATGTCGCTGCCATTCGTGTTCGGCATCCACGACCACCAGGACTTCTACCGGTTCACCGTGCAGGGGCTGCGCAAGGTGTTCGCGGCCGAAGGACTGCCGGTGCTCCTCGTCACGAAAGCGGGAGGGATCTCGCACACGATCCTCGTGCTGCTCACGGAGTACGTGCGCAACGTCGGCCTGCCCGATGCGAGCGGTTGGCGCACCCAAGGCTGGCTGCGACGGCTGCACCTGGCCGCGAGCACGGTCGTGGCCGCGCCGCTCATGCTCCTCTCTTGGGCCGCCTTTGCGCTCGACGCCGTCGTGGACCGGGACTCACGCGCTCCCTCGGGCTTGGTGCTGATTGCTGCGGCCGAGACCGTCGAGACCTGAGCCAGCTGCGACGACCGCCAGCGCGCCCGAGCGGCTGGCGGGACCATCGAACCAGCGCACGTTGGTGCCGCGCAGATCGCGGACTCGCAACTCTCGACGCACGCCGCCCTCGGCCATTTTGAGCACGCGGTGCTCGAGCTCGCCGATCCGGTCCGCCACCGGTCGGGCCCATCCCGACGGTCGGTGGTGGCGAAGGGCCAACCGAGGGATGTCCGGATGGTCTCGGGGAACGAGGTCAGCAGTGACCTGCTCGGCGTGTACCCGGAAGGCGCCGATGGGATGGGGGACGTACACGATGCGCCGGCGCCGCGCGAGGAGCTCCAGGTACAGGTCCCAGTCCATCATGGCCCGCAGCTCGACGTCCCAACCACGTTCGGGGATGGCGTCGCGGCGCACGATCATGGCGCAGGACGAGATGTTGCAACGGTTCCAACGGAGCACGCGCGAGCTGAAGGAGTGCTGGGCCACGAGGCGCAACACGCCTCCGTCCACATCGGTGAAGACGGCGTCCCCGTAGATCAGGTCCGCGTCTGGGTGCTCGTCGAGAATCGCAGCGAGCGCATCGAACGCACCAGGCAGGTAGAACTCGTCGGCGTTGAGCCAGCCGATCCAGTCGCCTGTCGCGAGCGCCAGCGCCTTGTTCAGGGCATCGGACTGGCCGTTGTCAGGTTCCGATTTCCAGACAACGCTCGCGGGCGCCCTCTGCAGCACGTCGAGCGTCTCGTCGGATGACGCGCCGTCCACGACGACGTGCTCGACGTCGACGACACCCTGTTGGACCACGCTGGCGATCGCGTCGTCGAGGAATCTGCCGTAGTTGAAGGTCGGCGTGAGCACCGACAGCCGCACGTTCCCGCCCTGCCTCAGACGACGCGTTCGACGGTCTCAGCCGTGCCCGCGTCGGGCTGGGGGTCGGGACCGAACCACGTGCGGCCGCTGCCCTTTCCGGTGTCGGCCGAGTAGTAGGACGATGCGTACGCGTACTCGCCTTGCGGTCGAACGTTGTTGAGCACCGTCCCGACGAGCGGCGCCCCCGTCTGCAGCAGTGTGTCGACCGCGCGCTGCACCGTCTGGCGAGTTGTGGTGGACGCCCGTGCCACGAGGACGGACGCGTCGACCCAGACCGAAAGAGCAGTGCTGTCGGTCACGGGAAGCAACGGAGCACAGTCGACGATGACAAGATCACAGTGGGCGAACAGCGCGGCCAACACCTCGCCGGTCCGCTTGTCGGACAGCACCTCGGAAGGGTTCGGCGGCAGCGGGCCCGATGGCACGATCCAGAGGTTCTCCACGCCCGGCGCGGGGATCATGGCCTGCTCAGTTTCGACCTGGCCCAAGTACAACGACGTGAACCCGACGTCGTTCGACAAATCGAAGAACGTGTGGAGCCGCGCCCGGCGCAGGTCACAGTCCACCAGCACCGTGCGTTGGCCCGCCCCGGCGATGACCACCCCGAGGTTGGCAACGGTGGTCGTCTTGCCCTCACCGGCAAGGGCACTCGTGACCTGGATGATCCGCGGTGGTCGCGCGCCTCCGACGAACTGCAACGATGTTCGGAGGCTTCGATAGGACTCCGCGGTGGGCGACGTGGGGTCGTCCCGTGCCGACAGCAGGGGCCGCTCGGCGTCCTTCCAACCGCTGACACTGGCGATCAGCCCGAGCACGGGCACACCAGGAAGGGCACCCGTGAGCTCGTCGTGGGTCCTGATCGAGTCGTCCATCGACTCACGGATGAGCACAAGGGCCACTCCGAGGACCAGGCCGCCGAGCACCGCGAGGACCGCGTAGCGGATCGGGGTCGGGGCAACCTTCACGGTGGGGATCCGGCCCGCTTCGACGAGCTGCGCACCCCCCGTCTGGACCTGACTGTCGACCTTGAGCTCGTCGAGCCGCTGCTTGAAGACCGTCTGGCGGCTGACGAGCTGGTCCCGGTTCAACCGGAGTCCGGGCAGCAACGAGCTGTCGCTGTTGCTCTCGATGCGGGCGTCGGCGTCGTCGATCTGGCGCTGCAGCGCCGCGATGGCGTCTTCGATCTGTCGGTTGGACTGGCTCAGCGCAGCCACCGCCTGGGACCGGCGGTACTCGAGGTAGGCCGTGGCGTAGGCCCGGGTGATCGTCGCGGCCCTCTCCGGCTTCTCGTCGCGAGCGCGGATCACGATGATGTCGCTGTTGCCGAGACCTGTGACCCGTGCCTTGGGCACGGGTCCGAGTCGCTTGGCCACGGCGGCCCGCACGGGCTCGCTCTTGGCCACCTCGACCTGCGTCTCGACCTTGCGGCTCGGGTCTTCGTCGTTCCCTGGCGTGAGAAGCGAGCGACTATCGGTCGGCTGGAGGAGGACGTTCACCTCCGCCTCGTAGACCGGCCGCTGAAGCTTCGCGGCGCCCAGGGCGACACCGACGAGCAGCAGGACCACGGCGAGGATCGTGAACTTCCGGTGCCACAGGACCCGGAGGTGTGTGCGCAGTTCGAGGGCGCCCGGATCTACACCTCGGTCCACAGCCTCGATTGTAGGGTCGCCCGGCACCACGTCGGACGCGTTGTGGCTACTTGCTGACGGTGACCGTGGCGGTGCCGGTGCGATTGTTGGCGTCGATCGCCGTGACACTCACCGTGTGGGAGCCCGAGCTCGTCGACTGGGTGTTCCACGTGTACTTCAGGGTGCCCGATGACGACGTCGCCACCTGCGCGCCGTCGATCGAGAGCGTCATGCTCTTGATCGAGGCACCCCCGGCGGCCTTCGCCACGATGGACGTCTTCTTGGCCAGTGTCGAACCGTCTGTCGGGCTGGAGATGGTGACGGTAGGACCGGCCACGGCGGGGGCAACAGTCGAAGGCGGCGTCGTTGTCGAAGGCGGCGTCGTTGTCGAAGGCGGGGCCGTGGTCGTCGACGGAGCGGCCGTGGTCGTCGTGGTGGGCGCGCCACCCACTGAGTTGGGCGGCCACCGCAGAACCCCCATGTCGACGGCGGTGCCGGCGCTCCAACCGATCGCGCTGGCGACGTCGGCAGGCAACGGTGCGCCGTGACCCACGGCAACGCTGCCGGACCTCAGGTGGTAATCCCCGGCCGCCTCGTCCACGAAGAACGGGTTGGTCGACTGGCCGTCGATGGACAACCCACTGGGTTCGGCCCCGGTGCCGCTGCGGAACTGGCTCAGTGTGGGGTAGTCGGTGTAGCCGCCCGACTTGCCCCATCGGACCTCGGTGGGAGGCGAAGCGGTCGTCTTCCGGTAGTAGCCGTTGGCGTCGATAGCCGAGACCATGGCGCCCGCGGCGAGCGTGTTCGTTCCGTCGTCCTGAACCCGCACGGCCCAAAGGCCGGAGCTGTTGGCGTGAGAGAAGATGTTGTTCTTGATCACGACACCGCTCGTCGTCTTCCGGCTGTCGGAGTTCACGTCGACGCTGCGTATGTTGGACACCGAGTTGGACACGACGGTGTTGTTGAAGACCTGCACGTTCGTCGACGCCGAAACGTAGACGCCGCCACCTCCGGACGTGGCGTTGTTCGCTACGACATTGGAGGCGATGATCCCTCCGTCGGAGATCTCGTACATGATCCCCTGGTACGCGTTGTTCCGGACGAGGTTGCGGACGATCCGCACGCCGTTGCAATTGTTGTCGCACCAGATGCCGGTGCCGACATTGCTCTCGACCAGGTTGTCAGCAACGGTCGAGTCGAGCGTCTGGTTGAACTTGAGACCACCAGCAGCCCAGTAGATGCTGAATCGCTCTTGATTGTTGTAGGCCGCATAGTTGGTGGTGAAGCTCAACCGCTGCGGGCCGCCCCAGGTGTCGGCACCCACCATGCCGTTGTAGACGAACTGGTTGTTGCGCACGACGACGTCATGCGATGCCTGACCGACCTGGAAGCCGGACGCAGCGTTCCACGCGAACGTGTTGTTCTCGACCAGCACGCCGGATGAGGTGTCCAGGATCACTGCTCCGGACGCCGAGTCTGCGGTGCTCGCCGCGTGCATGAACGCCAGACCGAGGATCTTGGAGTTCGGCGCGTTGTACAGCATGAGGGCGTTCTTGTAGGCGGCGCCCTCGACCAACCGAGCCGTCGGGTCGGAGCCGATGAACAGTTGCTGGTGGGCTGGGTCGGCGTAGAAGGTGCCCGTGGTGACAGCGGTGCGGGAGGCGACCTGGGTGAGCGGCTGGCCATCGACGAACACCATGTCGGGATAGCCGGCCATGGGGTACTTCGAGTCCACGTAGCCGCTGGACGTCGTGAGATCGTTGAACGTCGGCGTCCAACCGTCCTTGCGCCACGCTGAGCCGTCGGTCACCCAGCCAGTGACGACCACACTCGCTTTCACCCACACCTGCTCGTGCGGGTACGCCTGCAGGGCGAGCGTCTTGTTGTAGAGCTGGAGCGACTCGCGGTACGTCCCGCCGCGGATGACGACCGTGCCGCCGGTCGGTGTCGCGTTGATCGCCTTCTGAATTGTCCGCCACGGGGCCGTCTGGGTGCCGGCACCCGTGTCGCTGCCCGCAGTGGAGACGAAGGTGGCCCCCGAGGGGATCGCGTAGTTCGTGTCGGCCGGTGTCACGTTGGGACTGGATGCGGCAGTGGCCGTCGAGGTCCCGCTCCCGAGGATCGCGGCGACGCTGGCACCGAGGATGGCGCAGGCGGCAAGAAGGCGAAGTAGGAAGCGGGGGGCCACGCAAGTGATTCGGCACCATCACGGAGAGGCTTGAGAGCCCCACTCCCAGTGCCTGGCTTTTCTGACCCCCACTGCGTTCGCCGCGCGGCCTTCGTAAGCTTCGCCGCACATTGGACCCCGCCCCGGACGCTCCTGAGGCTCCCACGCTGACTCGGCGGGTCACGGGCGGCGCGGCATGGGCCGGAGCCGGGCGAATCGTGACTGCGGTGTCGGCGCTGGCGGTCAGCGCCGTTCTGGCCCGGCTGCTGCAACCGAGCGCGTTGGGCACGTACTTCCTTGCCACCAGCCTCGCGGTGACTGGGGCGATGATCGGGAATCTGGGACTGCATCAGACGGTGCAGAGCACTGTCGCAGCCAGCCTCGGCCTCGGCGATCGCCCCCGAGCTCGCCGCCTGATCGAGGTCATCGCCACGATCGGGGTCGGCTGCGCGATCGCCGCCGCGCTCCTCTACCTCGTCCTCGGCCGCGTGATCGCGGTCCACCTCTTCAAGGATCGGGCGCTGCTGTCCGTGAACGTGCTGGTCGGGGCGTGGATCTTCTTCCTCGCCGCCCAGACGCTCTTCTCCGAGACGCTGCGCGCCGTCCAGGACCTGCGGATGGCCTCGGTGATGGCCGGGGCGCTGTCAGGGGTACTGCTCGCTGTATCGCTGCTCGTCCTGCTCGTCCTGCGGGGGAGCACGGACATCCGGACGGCCGTCGCCATCTCGGTTGCAAGTGCGGCCGTCGGGGGCGTCGCGGCTGGCGTGGTGGTCGCGGCACGGGCCCGCCGCCTTGCGGCGCGTGCGGCAGGAGGCGGCGTGACGGTCGCTGGCATCCTGGGCGCGAGCTGGCCCCAGATGGTAACGGTGCTGGCGGCGTCAAGGATGAGCGTCATCCCGCTGTGGATCGTGAGCGCGTCCGCGCCGCACGACCAGGTCGCGTTGTTCGGGACGGCCAGCCGGGTCGCGTTCACAGTGGTGCTTCCGTTCGGCCTTGTGACCGCCGTGTTGCCTCCCATCATCGCCGAGCTCTGGGCCCGTCGGGAGACGGCGAGGCTCGAGGAGGTGCTCCGCACCGTTGCTGGCGTGGTGCTCCTGCCCGTGAGCCTGGTGTCGCTCGTCCTGCTCGTGTTCGGTGGCCGCCTGCTCTCGTTTGCCTTCGGCGGCTTCTATGGCCACGGCGCAACCGCGCTGGTCCTGCTGGTCGCTGGATATTGGGTCAACGCACTGGCGGGAGCGTGCGGGGAGGTCCTGATGATGACCGGACACCAGCGGACGATGATGGGCGTCACGCTGCTCTCGGTGGCAGTGCTCACTGCAGGCTGCCAGCTCGTTGTCGGTCCGTACGGAGTCAACGGAGTTGCCGCCGTGACGGGCGCCTCCTTCGTGCTCCAGAACGCGCTCATGATGGCGGCAGCACGCCGGCAGTGCGGACTGTGGACCCACGCCGACGTGCTCGGCGCCATCCGCCGTTTGCGCTCGCTCCCTGAGGTCCTGCGGCGCTGAGCGCGGTGTGAACGACAATGGCGGCCGGCAGGCGGAAGGCGCGTCGATGAGCGAGCAACAAGACGGGCACGACCATGTCGTGTCCGTGATCGTCACAGCGGGACCGGGGGCCGACCTCGCCATCGCCAGCGCGCGCAGGCAGGTGCCGGCGCCCGTCGAGGTTCTCATGCTCGGCGGTGCCGGCGATACGCCCCGGGACAGGAACGTGCGCGTGCTCAGCGCAGGGGACCGCACCGAGGCTTCCGGCGCTGCGCGCAACCGCGCGTTGCAGACCAGCCGGGGCGACTTCGTCGTGTTCCTGGGTCCCGGAGAGCGACTGCTTCCCGGGGCCCTCGGCGCCGGCGTCAAGGCCCTCGAAGCACGTCCTCGGGCCGGCTTCGCACTGGGACGCACTCGGCGAGTGTCGCCCGACGGCGAGCGTGGTTGGGCCACGGTTCCGCAGCAGGGACCGACAGGAGACCTGTACGTGGCCCTTGTCCGAGGCGAGGAGGTCATCGCCGCGTCGGCTCCCTTGCTCTACCGACGCGCGGCGATCCACGCGGCCGGCGGCTTTGACACCCGCCTGCGCACGAACCTGGATCTCGAACTGTGCCTGCGCAGCCTCGTGCTCGCGCCAGGCTACGCGCACGGCGTCGTGGTCGCGGAGCATCGAGCCATCGGCCCGGACCCGTCCGAGCTGACCGAGGCGTTGGAGGTCCTTCGTGCCCAGCGACCTCACCTCGAGGAGCGCCCGTACTACCGGCGGGCATATCGCGACGGGCTGAAGCAGGTCGCGCAGCGCTACGGGATCGATGCGTTCGAGCGAGCCAGGAGAGACCTGCGCAACGGGGAAGGCGAGACGAGGGCACCCGTCCTCGCCAATCTGGCTCGCGCCTTGACCGCCGTCGTCCGCGCACGACCGACGGCGGTGCCGAGCGTGGTGATCAAGTCGTTCGGGCCCGCGCTCACTCGCCGGTCGACCCGGTGGCGGCGGGTCGAGAGGAGCCTGCGAGCCGTAGGACGGGCGCCGGTCGACGCGCGGCAGGTCGTGCGAGAAGCCGCCGCGGCGGCCATTCCGAAAGCGGAGACCGCCCTGCTCTTCGACGACGGCGCGGGCCCGCCCCTCGCGATCGACGGGGTCGTCGTCCGGGGCTTCGTGCCTGACCTCGACGTCCCGGCTGGCGCGCAGATCGACGCGATGCGGGCTCAGGGCGCGAGCTTCCTGCTCATTCCGAGCTGGATGTTCTGGTGGCTGGACCACTATCAGCCGGAGCTCAAACTCCAGCTCGAGACACAGAACCGGGTGCAGTGGAGCGACCACCACGCCGTGCTCTACGCGCTCGACGATGCCCAGGACACGTCAACGCGCGCGTTGGTCGCCGGGTTCTTCAGCTTCGCCGAGGCGGGCGCTACTGCTGGCGACCTGCTGGCGCGAGACGTCGTGTGCGGGTGGCTCAGCGGCGCCGACGTCGCGTACGACGTGGCCCAGGCTCCGCCCTTCGCCGGGGGCGTCGACTGGCGAAGGGCCGATCCGGAGCGGTACACCCACCTCGTCTTCGTCTGCGGCCCCTGGCTGGACAATCGCGACCAGCACGCGCTGATCGAGCGCTTCGCGCGCTGCCGGCGCATCGGGTTGAACCTCTCCATGGGCCGTGGCGCGAGTCATCCGTTCGATGTCCTCCTCGAACGCGACAGCGACACTACGGTCAGTCCGGACATCTCGCTCGCGGCCGCGAGCCCCACAGTGCCCGTGGTCGGCGTGTGTCTTCGCGACCATGCGGACGGCACGAGAATCGCCCACGCAGCGATCCGACGGTTACTCGCCACCGAGCACGCCGCGGTCGTCGAGATCGATACCCGCCTCGACGCCAACACGACCGCCTTGCGCTCCGCGGCCGAGGTGGAGGCGCTGCTCGCGCGGATGGACGTGGTGGTGACGACCCGACTGCACGGCATGGTGCTTGCCCTCAAGCACGGCGTCCCCGTCGTCGCCGTCGACCCCGAAGCGGAAGGCGGAAAGCTCACCCGGCAGGCGGCGGCGATTGGATGGCCCACCGTGGTGACCGTCGACACCCTCACCGACGAGGTACTCCAGGCCGCTCTCCAGCACTGCCTGACCGACGCGGCTCGCGCGCAGGCCAAGGGGGTTCGCGCCGGAGCCGCCCGTCAGCTGCGGGCCCTGCAGGACGCGTTCCTGACTTCACTCGACGACAACCGCTGATCAGCCGGAGTCCTCCACCCGCGCCCGGTAGATGGCGTCGAGGCGGGACGCGGCCGCTTCCCACGTCAGCTGCCCTCGCCTCGCCAGCGTCCGCGCTCGCATGGCGGCCAGCCGGCTCCGGTCAGCGTCCAGCAGGCGCAGATGGGCGGCCAGGGCCGCGACGTCGCCCGGACGATGCACCAGCGCGGTGTCGATGCCAACCACTGCGCCCGCCGCCTCGGAGACCAGGAGCACACACCCGCTTGCCTGCGCCTCGTAGGTCACGAGCGCGCTGCCCTCCTCGACCGAAGGGAGGATCAGGACATCGCAGGCCCGCATCACCGCACCTACATCGGAGGTGAAGCCGATCGTCGTCACGCTCCGATGCCCGAGCAACGGTGACAGCACTCGACCGTACGCGGGCAGGATGCGCCCGCAGACCACGAGCTCGCCGGTCGCCGCGACACCCGACTCGATCCAGGCGCTGAGAGCGTGGTGGAGGCCCTTTCGGGGTTCGCCGTGGCCCACGAAGCAAGCGCGCAGCGGCATATGGGTGTCGGCTGTCGGGGCGGTTGGCTCCGGGAAGCGGGCGGGGTCGAACCCGTACTGGTGCCGAACGAGCTGCTGGTCGTCGAACCCCCGATCCCGGAACGTCTGCCGGACATAGTCCGAGGGCACCAGAAGTGTGTCGGCGGTGCGGAACTCGCGCTCCTCCATACGCAACCGCCGACGATCCGGGCGGTGCGAGTGGTTGCGGGGCATCCGCACCCCGAGAGCGCGCGCCTCGCGGGACGCCCGCGCGTAGGAGAACGCCGTGTGCGTGTTCGTGACCTCGCGGAACGAGTGCACGCCCACTGTTTGCGCAGCCTCCAACGTTCGGAGTGAGCCGAGACCCCAGCAGTGCACTGCCTCGTACCGCGATCCTGCACCTCGAAGAGCCCGAGCGACCCGCCAGTCGTGGTAGGCGAGAGCTCGCTCGAAGCCCAGTGCCCGTCGAGGGATGCGCCGCCCCCGCGCCTCCAGGGTGGAGGTGATGGAGCGGACTCCCGCGACGTGAACCGCCGAGCTCGCGCACCACAGATCGACGTCGTGCCCGTGGGCAACGAGTCCCCGAATCTGTTGCTCCGCGGTGACGCCGATGCCGGGGGCACCGACTCGGTGCGGGAAGCTGTAGAGGATCCGCATCAGAGGGACTCCATGCCTCGACGGGGCTCGGTCGAAACCTGGAGGCGGCGCGCGATCATTGGCGCCGATGGCTCTGCCCCAGCTCAGGCGCCAAGAGCAACTCGGCACCCTCCGCGCCCAATGGGTCGACCGCCGCGGCCACGACTCGCGCCGGCGTCTCTGGGCCACGGGCCTGCTGCTGATCGCCTTGGTCGTGGCTGACATCACCGGAGTCTTCATCGGCGACTCGGGCATCCGCTACGGGCTGGTGCCCCTTGCGCTGCTCCTGGTCGCTGTGGCGCGAACGCCGTTGAACCGCATCACCATTCGAAAGCTGGCCGCGAGCGACTGGTTCCTGCTCCTGCTTTGCGCGTACGGCCTCATCGGGTCTGCGTACGGCCTGATGTTCACCAAACCGACGAGCCCGGCCTTGGCGCTCTTCGTTCCCATGCTGGTGGGGCTGCTCCATCTCACCACGATCGGCTCGGTCGAGGAGGACGAAGCACGTTGGTACCTCCGTCGGCTCTCGGTCGTGACAGCCCTCTATGTGGTTGTGCACGCCTTGAGCGCGGCGGGCTGGCTGGAACGCATAGGCGGCGGCGGGGCTGATCCCTCGCAGAACGTGGCCGGCGCAGTGTTCGGACACGAGAAGACGTTTCTCGTGTGCATCGCGCTCACGGCTGCCTGGATACGCGGCCGCCCACTGCTCTTCGCTGCCCTGACGACGTTGTTCGTCGTTGCGTTCTTCGCCTATCCAGCTGCCACCTACGCCGTCGCCGGTGCGGTCTCGTTGATGACACTTGTCGGTACAGGGGTCCGGGCCCGTCGTCTTCGTCGTTACACGATGGTGTTGCTCGGCCTCCTCCTCGGCGTCCTCGTGGCCGTCGAAGTGACCCAGGCGGGCCCGTCGACTCGTAGCGCAAAATCCAGCCTTTCGACCTCGTACTTCAACGCAGTCGGGAAGAGCAACAACAACGAGACGCGCGCGGAGTTGTGGAGCACGGCGTGGCATGAGTTTGCTCACTCGCCGATCTACGGCACCGCGTTCACTGGCAACACCGCCGTCAAGGCCAAGCTGGCAGGGAAAGTGCGTGAGGTGCCGCCCCACAACGACTTCCTGCAAATGGCCATGGGCGGCGGCGTGATCGGCGCGGGCCTGCTCATCGGTTGGGTCGTGTCCACCAACGTGCTGGCGATCGGGCGCTACAGACGCCTCCGAGCAAGCGGCGCGGTCCGAGCGCCGGCGTTGCTGCGCGTCCTTCTCGTCGGGTTCAACAGCTTCTTCACAGTGGGCTTCTTGAACCCCGTGATGAGCCGGTTCGGTCTGAGCGTCGCGGTAATGGCCACCTATTCCCTGCTGATGACGATCGATGTCCCGCACCGAGGCCGCGCCACTGGCGAGGCTCAGGAAGCGCCGGCCTGTGCGGCGGGGTAGCGACCGGCCATCTCGTCGTAGATCCACGCGTATGTGGCCTCGAGGCCGTCCTCCAGGCTGATCGAGGGCGCCCAGCCAAGCGTCTCCTTGATCTTGGTGTTGTCGCTGTTGCGGCCGCGCACGCCCTGGGGCGCCGTCTCGTCGTAGCGTCTCGCCACCCGAATTCCGGCGATCGACTCCACGATGTCGATGAGGTCGTTGATGGAGACGAGCCGGTCGCTGCCGACGTTCAGCGGGTCCGGGAAACTGCTGTCAGTGAGGAGACGGGTGCCCTTCACACAGTCGTCGACGAACATGAAGCTGCGCGTCTGCTCCCCGTCGCCCCACACCTCGATCTCGTGCCGGCCGCTGAGCTTGGCCTCGATGACCTTGCGACAGATGGCCGCAGGCGCCTTCTCTCGACCGCCTTCGAACGTGCCGTTCGGTCCGTAGACGTTGTGATACCTCGCGACGCGGGTCTCGAGCCCGAAGTCCTCACGGAAATGGCGGCACAGACGCTCCCCGAACAGCTTCTCCCACCCATAGCCGTCCTCCGGCATGGCCGGATACGCGTCGGCCTCCTTCAGGGCGGTCACGGCGGTTGAGGTCTGGTGTTGCGCTGCGTACACGCAGGCCGAGGAGGCGAAGAAGTACCGCTCGACGCCGGCGTCGAGAGACGCCATCAGCAGGTGCGTGTTGATCAGCACCGAAAGCATGCAGCGTGCCTTGTTGGCTTCGATGAACCCCATGCCGCCCATGTCGGCGGCCAAGTTGTAGACGCGAGACGTACCTGCAACCGCCTCCGCACACGCCTCACGGCTGCTCAGGTCGAGCTGCAGGCACTCGACATCGGCCCGACGCTGATGCCACTCATCGACGGGATGCTGGTCGACAGCCCGCACGTCATGGCCGTCATCGGCCAGCGCCCGGATCAAATGGCCACCGATGAACCCACCCCCGCCGGCGACGAGCACTCGCTCAGTCATTGCCGCCTCTGCCCCCTCTCAGGCTCCTCGCCGCGCAGCCGACCGTTGCTCCCGCGACGCCCCCCATGACCGCTCCCTCTCTTTCGGGCCAGTCTACCGCCGCTCCCAATGCATGGAAATGTCAGGAATGTCAGGCCGGAGGGGTGTTCGCACCGTCGGAACGTGGGGCTACCAGGGGGAGCCCGTGACGGAGGACGCCCGCGACGAACACAACATTCCCCACGAGGTATCGGTGCCACAGTCGCCGAGGTTCGGTGACGAGCCGGAAGACCCATTCGAGACCACTCGCCTGCATCCAACGCGGTGCCTCCGGCTTCGTGCCGGCGACGAACTCGAAGGCAGCACCCACGCCAACCGCGGTGACCGGCAACGACGCGGCGAGGCGATCGACCATGTGTTGCTGTCTGGGCGTACCCAACCCGACCCAGACGATGTCGGCCTTGCTGGCCCGCACACGCTCGACGAGCGAGTCGTGCTCGTCGGGGCGCAGCGGGCGGAACGGCGGCGATTCTGTCGTGAGACGGACGCCGGGGACCCGAGCCCGGAGATTGTGCGCCAAGCGGCGCCCCGTTTCCGGCGTCGAGCCGTAGAAGTAATGACTGACGCCCGCGCCGGTGCCACGCTGCACGGTCTCGAGGAGCAAGGACGTGCCCCGGGGTCGGGTCTTGACGCGAAGGTTCCGCGCGCCCGCCCATCTGGCCGCGACGACGAGGGGTGCGCCGTCGGCCAGGTTGAGGCCGCCGCGGTCCAGCAGCGAGCGGTACGCGTCGTCGCGTTCGGCCAACGCCAGCACGTGCGCGTTGCACAGATGGACGGCGAGGCCGGCTCCGCGTTGCGGTGCGGCGAGAAGGCGAGCCACCGCGTCGTCCAGGTCAAGGGCGTCGACGCGCACGCGACAGCAGCGGAACGACGCCCCGGTCGGGAGGACCCTCACGCATACACAGCGTAGGAGGCGCGGCGGATGGGCTGACGACCCCAGCGGGACAGCGGGTTGGGGCAGGATGACCGCTCGTGGCCATGCACGATGTGGACCCCCCAGTGGAGCGGCGGCGGCCGAGGCGGTCCCGCCGCGCGCTGGTGCTTCTCGCCGTCGCGGTGCTTGCGCTGTGGCTCGCGACTGCGGCGATCATTGCCTGGCAGGCGAAGGGGAACTTGGACGCAGGACGGGCGCTGGCCAAGCAAGCGCAGGCCCTCCCCCTCGAGGACATCACCCACGGTCGGTCACAACCACTGTTGCGGCGGGCGGGCGTCGAGCTGGCCGCAGGGGCGAAGAAGCTCGACAGTCCGCTGTTCGTGCCACTTCGGATCGTCCCCGTCGTCGGGCGGCAGGTGCGCACGACACAGCGGCTGGCGAGTGGCGCACGCGACGCGTCCCGCGCCGCGTCGGCCGCGGTGGCGGACGCCCTCGCAGTGCTCGACCGACCTCGCCCACCGGGGCCGGAACGGGTCAAGCGCATCCGGGAGATCGAGGGGATCGCCACACGGTTCGACCGCCGGCTGGCCGTCATCCGTCTCGGCGCTCGTGGTGGACTGATCGGGCCGATCGCCGACGCCCACGATGAGCTGACGTCCCAGATCGCCCGCGTGCGCACCGGTTTGGCCAAGGCCGTCGCCGGCACGGATGCCCTGGCCGGGCTGCTCGCCACGCCGCACACCTACCTCGTGATGGCGGGCAACAACGCGGAGATGCGTGCCGGCAGCGGCATGTTCCTGTCGATCGGGACCCTGACGACGACGGACGGACGGCTGCAGCTCGGCGGCATGGAGCCGGTGGAAGGGCTTCCCGCACCCGCGGGCGTCGCCGTCGTCGGCGACATGGCCGATCGATGGGGATGGCTCCATCCGTCGGAGGATTTTCGGAACCTCATGTTGTCGCCGCGGTTCCCGCAGTCCGCCCAGCTGGCGACCCAGATGTGGCGGGCCATCGGTCGCGGCGACGTGGACGGCGTCTTGGTCCTCGACCCCGTCACGCTGCACGCAATCCTGGCCGCGACGGGTCCGGTGTCGTCGGCCGGCAGGACCATCGACGCCGCCAACGTGGTCGACGAGCTGCTGCACGGGCAGTACCTGCGGTACCCCACTGCGGCGCTGCGAACGGAGCGGCGGGAGGAGCTGGGTGATCTGGCCGGCGTCACGTTCGCCCGGCTCGACGGAGGTGAGTGGTCTCCTGGACGCCTGGCCGCGGGCCTGGGCGACGCGGCCCGCGGCCGCCACCTCATGCTCTGGTCACGTGAGCCGAAGGTGCAGGCCGCGTGGGCTGCGGCCGGGCTCGACGGCAGCATCGGCCCGTCGACCATCCTCGTCAGCGCCCTCAACCGCGGGGGCAACAAGCTCGACCCGTTCCTGTCCGTCGATGCCCGGCTCGAGTTGCATCCAGTGGCGGACCACACCGAGGGTCGCATCGTCGTGACGTTCCAGAACGGCACGCCCGAGGGCGAGCCGCCGTACGTGCAAGGACCCAACCCCGCCCTGCCCCTGGCGCCCGGCGAGTACCTCGGGATCCTGACGGCCACGCTGCCCGGGCGTGCCAGCGGGGGACGGATCGAGGGTGTGGACCAGCTCTCGGTGGCGGGCGCCGACGGTCCGACGCGTGTGGTCGGCACCGAGTTCCGCGTGGTCCGCAACGCCACGCAGGCGTTGGCCGTCCGCTTCAGCCTCCCAGGCCGCCACGGCACCCTCACGGTGGGCGCGTCAGGACGCATCCAGCCGATCGGGTGGACGTACCAGGGCGTGCGGTGGACCGACACCGCCCCTCGCACAGTGCACTGGTAGTTGTTTCCATTCGTCGCAGGAAAAAATTCCTCCCAGGGCGAATATTCCAGCCAATAGATGGGAACAGTGCGTCTCAGTCGCTTCTCGGGCGTGCTGGGCGTCCGCGGCGATAAAGGAGCTGGGGGATGAAAAAGGTGACAGCGGCCCTCGCGGTCGTTTTTTGTGCGCTCTGGCTGGCCGCGGTACCGGTGGGTGCGCAGTACGTCACGCCGCCCGGTCACGGGCCGCAGGTGGGGGGCAGTGACACCGGGGCGCGGTATACGGGCCACTCGACCTCGTCGACCCGCCACAGCAGTGGCGGGAGCACGGGTGGCGGCGTCGAGGTGCTGGGCGTCAGGTTCATCCGGGGCGCCAACGGCGAGGCCATCGCGCTGACGGGGGCGGGCATCTCGACGCTCGTCCTGTTGGGCTTCGGCCTGGTGTCTGTGGGCGTGGTGCTGAAGCGGCGGTCCCGCCACTTCGGCGGCGCCGCGACCGCTTAGGCGGCAGCAGCCCGCCGGCGGAGGCGGGCGATCACGAGGGCGGCCACTGCGCAGAGCAGCGCGAGCGCGCCCGGGTCGCCGCCCGTGGTCGGCAGGATCCCTCGAGGCGCTGACGTGTCGGCGGCAACCGCGCCGGCTGCGAGGACGCTGACGGGGATGGAGACGTTCCCGGCCGCGTCGGCCGCCTGGACGGTGACGACCGCGCCGGGACCGACGTCGGGGAGCGTGATCGATGTCGGCACGCCCGCCGCGCCTGGTCGCGCGTCGGTCTTGACGACCTGCCCGTTGACCTTGACGACGAAGGCGGCGGCCCGCCCGCACGCGCCGTCGCCGCCCGAGGTCGTGAACGTGAGCGTGGTGCCGTCGAGGTGGGCGTCGCGCACGACGCCGGGTGGGCGGGCGTCGGTGCGGTAGTCGCCAGTGTTGTGCAGATCGTGCTGGTACTTGGGCCACTCCGCCGTCTGGCACGCGTCGCCCTCGGTGCGCCACACGAACAGGTTGCCCTCGCGCGTGATGCCGGCGACGTCGAGCTTGCCGTCGCCGTTGATGTCGCCGACCCCCGGGGTGATGACCGACCAGCCGCCGGTGAACTTGGGCCATCCCGCCGGCACCTGACCGAGAGCGCCGTAGGCGCGCAGGTCGTACATGGCGCTCGACTGGATCACCTCGGCCGCGCCGTCGCCGTCGACGTCCGCCACCGCCGGCGTGTTGAAGAACATGAGGTCGTTCATGAGGGCGGGGAACCCGGGCTGGTACTCCCCGGTCTGGGTGTTCCACACCGACACGTCGTCCTCCGCGCCCAACTGCTGCTCGGGCAGCACCACGTCGAGCAGGCGGCGCAGGCCGGTGGAGCCCATGGCGAAGTCGATCCCCCCGCCGCCGACCTTGCCGAACACGCCGCCGCCGAGCGACGCGATGTTGGGTGCGTCGACGGCGGGGGTCATGGCGAGGGCGCGCGGCTTGCCGTCAGGTCCGTCCCCGAGCACCGAGCTGCCGTCGTTGTTGAGCAGGTACGGCGGCCCGGCGATGGACGCGGTGCCCACCTCGGCCTTGCCGTCACCGTTGAGGTCGGCGACGACCGGCGAGCCGTTGGAGCCCTCGCCGACGTAGGGCAGGAGCTCGAGCACGACCATGGCGATGGGCACGGGCCAGCCCGCCACGTAGGCCTGGTCGTCAGGATGGGGTGTGGCCTGCTGCGCCGGCGTGGCCGGGTGGGCGGTGCCGTCGCCGTGCAGGGCGTAGACGCGCGTGTTGCCCGGCGGGTTGACCTGGGCGACGGCCTCGAGGGTCGGATCGGGGAAGTCGGAGGCGTTGGGCGCCTCCTCGTACTCCTCGTTGACGTTCGCCACCACTTCGAGCGAGCCGTCGCCGTCGAGGTCGGCCAGGGTCGGGATGGTGACCATCTTGCGGCCGAAGTGCACCCCTGCGTCCGGCTTGAACGTCACCTTGTGCGTGACGGGATCGACGGCCTGCACCTTGGCCGGGTCCCGCAACAGCACCGGCCAGCCGGTGACGCGCGTGCCGTCGGCGTGCCACGCGTAGACGTGGCCGTCGTTCGATCCGGCCACGAGCTCGAGACCGGGCGTCGACTTGTCGAGGTCGCCGACGGACGGCATGGCGGTGAAGGCGCGGTAGACGGTGTTGATGTCGTCGCGGACGTCGTTGGTGGTGTAGTCGTCGCACGCGGGCAGCCCGCCCAGCTGACAACCCGGCTCCTCGCTGAACGACGCCACGCCCTTGACGGGGAAGCCCGACCGCTCCTTGCCGTCGTGGCCGAAGAGGTGCAGGTAGCCGGAGGTGTCGGCGACGGAGATCTCGGGCCACCCGTCGCCGTCGACATCGGCCACCGCCGGCGTGCCGAGGAGGAGCGCCGCGTAGCGGTGCTCGAAGATGGGGTTGCCGGTCGGAAGCGTCAGCGCGGCGGTGTGGGCGGGCCAGCCGGTGACCTCCGAGCCGTCGGGCTTCATGGCGTGGACGTAGCCGTTGCCGTCCCCGATGACCAGCTCGTCGACGCCGTCGCCGTCGATGTCGGCGAACGCGGGCGACGTGGCGCCATCGGCGTCGAGGAAGCGCGGGAAGCCGGGCAGGAGGCCCTGGTCAGGCACGCTGAAGTACTGCCTCTGCTCGATGGCATCCCCTGTATCGGGATCGTTGTCCTTGACCACGACCTGCACGCGGAAGGCGTCCTTCTCGGGCAGCTCACGCGACGTGGGGTCGTCGAGCGGGGTGTACACCGGCGGGGCGGCGTCGATGGCGGCGCGGATCTCGTCGAGGGGAAGCGTCGCCAGGCGCCCCTCCTTGGGTGACGTGCCGCCGCCAGTGGCCACCGTCGTCCAGGTGTCGGTGAGTGGGTAGCGGGGCGGCTGCACGCCCGGGGCGTAGCGGACCTCGTAGGTGTAGGCGCCGGCGCGGGGCGCCGCGACGCGGCCCACCACGTCGGCGGTGCCCGTCGTGCCGAGCGGCTGCCACCAGCGGGGCGAGGTGACATCGGCTTCCGGCGGGATGTGGCCCGCCGCGACCATCCGCACCGCGGCGTTGGCGTCGATGCGACCCCAGCCGGTGATCTGGTCCCAGCCGGCCGCGGTCACGTAGCGCTGCGAGTCTGGAAGCGTCGTCGCGAAGTTGTTGGGCGGGAATGGCGGAGCGGGCGTCGAGAAGTCGACGTCGTGGGCGGCCAAGCGGAAGATCTGCTTGGCCTCCTCGGCCGACAACGGCTTGCCTGACCGGTCCGGGTCGATGACGCCGTCCTGCACCGCGTTGCGGGCGGCCGAGTAGATGAGACCGGCCATGCCGCTCGCCTGCCCGACCGCGTCCGAGCTGCAGGAGTTGGACTCGACGGTGATCCAGCTGTACCCGCCGAAGTTGGTGCACCCGTTGAGCGCCAGGTACGTCTTGGGCACCTGCACCGGATCGACGAAGTGCGTCACCGAGTTGGCGAGCAGCGTGTGGTTGAGGGCCGACGGGTAGTTGTGGTGGCCGGCCGCCTCGTCCGCCTCCGACGCCATGAACAGCACGCCGTGTTCGTAGGCGTAGTCGGCCGCGGCCTGGGCGAAGCCGGTGTGGTTCAACGTGCCGAGCGCGCTCTGGACGACGCTGGCGCCGTTGTCGGTGGCGTACACCGCCGCCTCGGCGAAGTGGTTGACGTCGGCGACGAACGAGTCACCGACGCGCATCTCCATGAGCATGCAGTTGGGGCACTGCGAGTTCCTGACCTCGGCCTCGGCCGCCGAGTCGGTGGACTCACCGGTGCCGTGTCCGTAGTCGACGTCGTCGTTCGGGTCGTTGTCGCCCTCGAAGAAGTCCCACCCCGACACATCGTCGACGTAACCGTTGCCGTCGTCGTCCTTGCTGTCACTGAACGTGCGGATGAGGTCCGAGGGGTCCACGAAGTCGTTCTTGTCGTCGGCGAAATCGTGCACCCGCGCGTCCGTCGCGTAGTCCTTGACGTTGAACACGCCGTCGTGGTTGACGTCGTAACTCTGCAGCGAGCCGCCCTTGCTGGTGCCGCCGGGCACGGGCAGCTCGCCGCGGTTGAGCCAGAACTTGTTGACGAGCTCGGGATGGTTCTCGTCCCATCGGATGCCCGAGTCGGTCACCGCGATGATCGTGTCGGGTCGGCCGGTCGTCACCTCCCACGCGCGATTGGTCGCCGCGCCCTTCACGCCGTTCAGCTCCTGCGGGTTGTTGGCGACGGAGGGGTCGTAGTCGGGATCGCCGGGCTGGGCCGCGTAGTCGGTGAGCTTGGTGTCGTTCTTGCAGTCGAATCCGGCAGGCAGGTCGGCGGTGGCCGCGTCGGGCCCGGTGCAGGCCCCGTTGGTGATGTGCAGCGAGCGGTAGTCGTAGGGGTCGGAGCCCGGTCGGAACGGGAAGGTGGCGCGGGCGGCGGTGAGGCCCACGGTCAAGGAGAGGGCGACCACGGCGGCGAAGAACTTGCGGCGACTTGTCACGGCGAGTGACAAAGGTACTGTGACAATCGTCACGATTCCTCCCGGAAGGGGTGAGGGTGCGCCGAAGGCTGGGCTGGTGGGGAGCGCTCTTGGTGCTGACAGCGGCCGCGGCGGGGGCGGCACCGGCGAGGGCCGACGATTTCGTGCTGGGCAGCGGCAGCGGGATCGCCACCGGCGTCCGCGTCGGTCCCCAGACCGGCGGCCTCACCATCGCCGTCACCTTCGGGCAGGCCCTGGCCGACTTCCAGGGACGGGTGGGCCGGGCGTCGGCCCGGTCCGTCGATTTCGGCATCCTGGCGACGGCGCTGACCGCGCCGGGCTGCGGCGGGAAGCCGGGTTCGTTCAAGCAGTCCGACTTCCCCCAGCCTCTCGACGCCGACTCCCGTGATCCGGCGTCGCTCCAAGGGAAGACGGCCCAGCAGGGCGGCACGCCCGACGGCCCGTTGTTCGCCACCGTGGGGCGCACCGAGGTGAAGGCCGACCCCACGCCGTTCAGCCACGCGCGCAGCACCATCGCCGGCTTCACCCTGCAAGGCGTGCTCAGCGTCACCGGCGGGGTGGCCGACGTGGCCACTCGCATCGTCAAGGACCAGACGCGGGAGGTCATCGGCACCGTCGACATCTCCAGTCTCGATCTGCTGGCCGGGGCGATCCATCTCGACGGCCTGCACTGGGAGGCGGTCCACCGCACGGGCAAGGACGCGTCCAGCGAGGGCGCGTTCTCTGTGTCGTCGCTCTCCCTCAACGGCGTCAAGGTCCCGGCCTCCGTCGGCAGCACCGAGGCGAGCACGGTGCTGGCGCCCGTGAACGCGCTGCTGCTCGGCACCGGGCTCTCCCTCGATCCACCGGTGCTGGACACGTCCGGCGGTGCGGCCGACCTCACGCCGATGCGGATCCGCATCGACCACTCGCCGCTCGGCCAAGCGGTGGTGGCGCCGCTCGTCACCGCGGCCCAGCCTGTCCGCCAGCCCCTGCTCGACTTCTACAGCGGGGTGGTGTCGTGCGATGCGCCCGTCGGTCAGGTGCAGGGCGTCGGGCAAGTCGGCCGGGGTGCCGTCCTCCCGAGCGACATCGCGCTGTCGGCCCTCACGGGCACCGGCGGCTTCGTCATCGAGCTCGGCGGGGTGCGGGCCACGACCGAGGGGCAGACCTTCGCCAACCCCTTCGAGGGCGGCTTGCCGTCGGCCGGGCTCGGCTCCGACCTCGGGCTGGGGCCGACCGACGGCACCGCCCCGTTCAGCGTCGGGGACGTGGGCTCGGGCGCGGCGCCCACGTCCTCGGTGACCGGGCGTACAGGCGGAGGGTCGGCCGCCACCGTCCTCGCCGGCCGCACGGTCGCCGACAGCGTGCCCGGCGCCAAGGGCGGGGCCGCGGCGACGGTCGGCGTGATCGCCCTCCTCGGCATCCTGTCCGTGGCGGTGGCCGACTACCTGCGCATGCAGCGGGGCCAGCGCGTGATCCCGGAGGTGGAGTGAGCGAGCGCGAACCGTCCCCGGCCAGCCGACTGCTGCGGGGGTACGGCCCGCTCCTGGCGGCCGCGCTGCTCTTCCTCTTGATGGCCACCTTCGTGCCGACCGTCGACCGCGAGGTCGTGACCGCGGCCGGGACGACGGGCGGGGCGGGGCCGGGCCAGACGGGCGGCTCCGACGTGCTCGGCGACTCCACCGTGGCCGGCGGTGACGCGACGGGCGCGGGCGCGACCGGGGGCGGCACGGCCGCGGGCAAGGGCGCCCTGCCGCCGGGCGTGAAGGGTGGGTGCCCGGACCGGCCCAAACAGGTGCCCAACGATCCCTACTCGCCGCCGTGCGTCACCTTCAGTGGGAGCAACGGCGGCGCGACGAGCAGGGGTGTGACCGCGGACAAGATCGTCATCGCGGCGCGCGTCCTCAACGAGCCCGGCTTCCAGCAGGCGCTGGCCGACGTGGCGGGCGCCCAGATCTCCGACACGCCCGAGGACGTCAAGCGCACCGTCCTCGGCATGGCCGACTACTTCAACAAGCACTTCCAGTTCTACGGCCGCAAGCTCGACATCCACTTCTACGACGGCAAGGGGTCCTCGACCACCGAGCTGCTGGGCGGCGGTCAGGAGGAGGCCGAAGCGGACGCCACCACCGTGGCCGAGGAGATCAAGGCCTTCGGTGACATGACCGCCGCGACGGTGCCGTACCACGACGGACTCACGCGGCGGAAGGTCGTCGCCTTCGGCGCGCCGTACACGTCACGCGAGTGGATGACGAGCCGGCGTCCGTACAGCTGGAGCATCGCCACCGATTGCTCGATCGTCACCGAATCGGTGGCCGAGTTCACCGTCAAGCGGCTGGCCAAGCGCAAGGCCGAGTTCGCGGGACCCGCCATGCAGCAGCAGACCCGCAAGTTCGCGCTGTTGGCGCCGGAGAACCCCTGGTACCAGGAGTGCGTCGACGCAGGCGTGAAGATCGCGACGCAGGCGGGCAGCCCGCCGGCCGACCGCATCAAGTACAAGCTCGACCTCGGCTCGATGTCGAACCAGGCAACCAACATCATCGCCAAGCTCAAGAGCGAAGGCATCACGTCGGTCGTGTGCGGATGCGACCCGGTGTTCCCGATCTTCCTGACCCAGAAGGCGCAGGAGCAGGGCTACGAGCCGGAGTGGATCGTCACCGGCACCGCGCTCACCGACCAGGACATCGTCGGCCAGCTCTACGACCAGAACCAGTGGAAGCGCGCCTTCGGCATCAGCTACCTCGGCTCACCGCAGCCCATCCGGGGGTCCGACGGGTACTTCGCCTACAAGTCGGTGCGGCAGGACGAGCCCGCTTTCATCGTCGACATCATCTACTACCAGATGTACATGATCGCCCTCGGCATCCAGCTGGCCGGGCCCGACCTCACACCACAGACCTTCGAGCGCGGCATGTTCTCCTACCCGGGCGGCACCGGTCGCGTCGGGACGTGGGGCTTCGGACCGGGTCACTACACGCCGACCCAGGACTTCCGCGAGATCTGGTGGAACACCGACGCCACGTCCAGCCAGAACGGCAAGAAGGGCGCCTACATCGAGGTGGACGGGGGCAAGCGCTGGAAGCCCGGCACATTGCCGAGCTCTGATCCCAAGGTGTTCGGCAAGTGAAGTGGCGCGAGTTCGTCGCGTCTCGAGGAAATAGCGGTCGAATTTCGACCGCCATTTCCTCGAGACCGCGGAGGTTGGCGGCGGGAGTCGTCGGCGCGTGGGTGGTGTGGCTGATCGCGTCGGCGGTGCTGCCGCGCGGGGTGCCGCTGGCGATCGTGCTGGTCGGCGCGGTGCTGGGGACGGTCACCGCGCTGCTGGCGATGGGGCTCATCCTCATCTACCGCACCAACCGCATCATCAACTTCGCCTACGGGTCGATGGGCGGGGTGGCCGGCGTCTTCGCGGTCGACCTCTTCTACGAGCACCACTGGAACTACTGGCTGGCCATGGGCCTCGGCCTGTTGCTCGGCATCGGCATCGGCGGTCTCACCGAGTTCCTCGTCATCCGCCGGTTCGCCCACGCGTCCCGGCTGGTGCTGACGGTCGCGACCATCGGCCTGGCCCAGGTCCTCGGGGGCTTCGAGCTGCTCATCCCCAAGTGGCTGCACGCCCCGCCGTTCCTCGGCGCCTTCGACACACCCCTCAAGGCGTCCTTCACCATCGAGCCGGTGATCTTCCAGGGCAAGCATCTGGTGATCCTCGCGGCGGTGCCGCTCGTCATCAGCGGGCTGGCGTGGTTCCTGCTCCGCACCGATGCGGGCATCGCCGTGCGCGCGGCCGCCGAGAACAACGACCGCGCCCTGTTGCTGGGCATCCCGATCCGGCGCCTGTCGACGATCCTCTGGATGGTGGCGGGCGGCCTCGCCACCCTGACGTTCATCCTCAAAGCCCCGTTCGCGGGCACGACGTCGGGCGTGCTCACCGGTCCCGGCATCCTGCTGCCCGCGCTGGCGGCCGCGGTCGTGGCGCGCATGGAAAGTCTGCCCGTCGCCTTCGCCGCCGGCGTGGGACTGGGCGTGCTCGAGCAGGTCGTGCTGTGGAACTACCCGCCGTCGTCGGTGGACGTGGCCTTCCTCGTCGTCATCCTCCTCGCACTGCTGCTGCGGCGGGACCGGCTCACGCGGGCCCAGGACACGGGCGCGTCGACGTGGTCGGACACGGGCGCCATCCGTCCCATCCCGCGCGAGCTGCGGCATCTCCCCGAGGTGCGGATCGCACGGGCGGTGTTGGGCGGCCTCGTGCTCGCCCTCGCCCTGCTCCTGCCGGTGTTCTACAGCGACCGGCCGAGCGTGGTGGACCTCATGAGCTTCGCGCTGGTGTGGGGCATGGCCGCCATCTCCCTCGTCATCCTCACCGGCTGGGGCGGCCACATCAGCCTCGGCCAGTTCGGCATCGTCGGCTGCGGCGCGGTGGTGGCCGGCAACCTGATGGAGAACTGGAACGTCGACCTGTTCACCGCATTGCTTGCCGCGGGCGTGGCAGGCGGCGCGGTCGCCATCCTCCTCGGCCTCCCTGCGTTGCGCATCCGCGGCCCCTTCCTCGCGGTGACGACGCTCGCCTTCGCGGTCGCGCTCGACAGCTATGTCCTGAACCCCAACGTGTTCCCCGGCCTGACCCCTGACATCGGCGACCGGCCCGTGCTGTGGCGGCGCTTCCCGATGGAGCACGCGCGCGTGACGTACTACGTGTGCCTCACCCTGCTCGGCCTCACCATCTTGCTGGCGCGCGGCGTGCGTCACGCGCGTGCGGGACGGGTGCTGCTCGCGACCAAGGAGAACGAGCGGGCCGCGGCGGCAGCGGCCGTCCCCATCACCGCGGCCAAGCTCAGCGGGTTCGTGCTGGCGGGCGTCATCGCCGGCGTGGCCGGCGGGCTCCACGTGCTGATCCTGCACCACGCGGGGTCCGGCACCTACCAGCCGACGAGCAGCCTCGAGGTGTTCTCGATGGCCGTCATCGGCGGCCTCGGGTCGGTGGGCGGCGCGCTGCTGGGCGTGTTCGGACTGCGCCTGCTCGAGCAGGTCGTGAGCGGCGCGGTGCGACTGCTCGTCACCGGGTCGGGCCTGCTGTTCATCCTCCTGTTCCTGCGGGGCGGCCTGGCCCAGGCGCTGGTGACGGTGCGCGACGGCGTCCTGCGGCGCGTCGCGGCGCGACGGGGCATCGTCGTCCCGAGCCTGGTGGCCGACGTGCGGACGGAGGCGGCGGACGACGACCGGCCCGAGGACGAGGTCAACCTCCTCGCCACCGCCCTAACGGACGACGCCGAGCCGGAGAAGGAACCGGTCGACGCGTGAGCGGCCAACGGAGCTCCAGCAGTCGCCCGCGATGGGGGACGAGGCCGAACGCACGCCGCGAGTCGAATGTGTGGGGCCCCATCGCACATCAGCGAGCGCAGCTTGCAAGCGAGCGAGTGACACAGCCCATCCTGCGCTGCAAGGACGTCGACGTGTCCTACGGCCCCGTGCAGGTGCTGTTCGGCGTCGACCTCGAAGTGGGCGAGGGCGAGATCGTGGCGCTGCTCGGCACCAACGGCGCGGGCAAGTCCACCTTGTTGAAGGCGGTGACCGGGCTGGTCGAGCCGACCAAGGGCACGGTCGAGTTCCAAGGCACTGACATCACGGGACGGCCCGCCGATCAAGTCACGCGCGCCGGCGTCTCGCTGATGCCGGGCGGAAAGGGCGTCTTCCCCACCCTGTCGGTCGAGGAGAACCTGCGCCTGGCCGGTTGGCTGCTGCGCGACGATCCGGGTGCCGTCGCCGACGCACGCGCACGGGTGCTCGAGCTCTTTCCCATCCTCGACCAACGCATCGGCGAGATGGCCGGCAACCTCTCGGGCGGCGAGCAGCAGATGCTGGCCCTGGCCCAGTCGTTCATCTGCCGGCCGGCGCTGCTGATGATCGACGAGCTCTCCCTCGGGCTGGCCCCGACCGTGGTCGGTCAGCTCCTCGACGTGGTGCGGCGCATCCACGAGCAGGGGACCACCATCCTGCTCGTCGAGCAGTCCGTGCACGGGGCCCTCACCCTCGCCCAGCGGGCCGTGGTCATGGAGAAGGGCGAGGTCCGCTTCGAGGGGCCCACCGCCGAGCTCCTCGACCGCCCGGACATCCTCCGCTCGGTGTTCATCGCCGGCGCCAACGCCCGCGACCGCACGACCAAATCAGCGAAATCGCCCGCTAGTTCGCTGCAGGATGGGCCCGTCGTGCTCGAGTGCCGCGAGGTGACCAAGCGGTTCGGGGGGATCCGGGCGGTGGACGGGGTCGACATCGGGCTGCGCAAGGGTCAGATCCTTGGCCTCATCGGGCAGAACGGGGCGGGCAAGACGACGCTGCTCGACTGCGTGTCCGGCTTCCTGCCCCTCGACGGTGGCCGCGTCCTGTTGCGGGGTCACGACGTGAGCGACTGGCCCGCCTTCGACCGCGCCGCCAACGGGTTGGGCCGGTCGTTCCAGGACGCCCGCCTGTTCCCGTCCCTCACCGTCGCGGAGACCATCGCGGTGGCCCTCGAGCGCCACCTCCAGTCGCGCGACGTGGTGGCGGCCGCCCTCCACCTGCCCGCGGCGTACGAGTCCGAGCTGGCGGCGGCCAAGCGGGTGGAGGAGCTCGTCGAGCTCATGGGCCTGGGCGCCTTCCACGAGAAGCTGGTGAGCGAGCTGTCCACCGGGAGCCGGCGCATCGTCGACCTCGCTTGCATCCTCGCCCAGGACCCGAGTGTGCTGCTGCTCGACGAGCCGTCCTCGGGCGTGGCCCAGCGCGAGTCGGAGGCGCTTGCGCCCCTGCTGCTGCGGGTGCGGGAGCACACGGGCTGCTCCATGCTCGTGATCGAGCACGACATGCCGCTGCTCTCCTCGATCTGCGACGAGATGGTCGCCCTCGAGCTGGGGGGTGTCATCGCCCGGGGCCGCCCCGCCGAGGTGCTCGAGCATCCCCGGGTGATCGAGTCCTACCTGGGCACCGACCAGGCGGTGATCCAGCGGTCGGGGACGCGCCGGAAGCGGGCCGCACGGGCACGTCGCTAGGCCCTTATCGGCGGCTCGCGCCGGGACCTTGAGCTATTTCTCGAGATTTTCGAGATTTTCGGGATTTCCGAGCGCAAGGAGCCGGGGGAGCATCCCGATCAGCTCGCCCACCACGTCGAACTCGGGGGCGTGGCGCATGATGGCGTCGTTCAGGTAGAGGGCGTTCTTGGCGAAGAGCGTCAGCTCCGGCGGGACGCGGAAGCCGCTGGACTGCAGGGCGCGGATGATCTTCCCGAGCCTGTCCTCCATCAAGGAGGGGTCGGCCATGAAGGCCCGGCGCTCGTCCATGGTCGGCGGGGCGGGCAGGAGGTCGACGAGGGTCGACACGTCGGCGTCGGCAGGCAGGGCGCCGAAGTCCTTGAGGGCCTGGACGACACCGGTCTGGTCCTCGGCCATGCCGGCGGTGAGCAGGCGGATGAGGCTGGTGCGCTGTCCGGGCGCGAGCCGGCCGACGATGCCGAAGTCGAGCAGCGCCAGTCCCCGCTCGGTGACGAACACGTTGCCCGGATGGAGATCGCCGTGGAAGATGCCGTCGACGAAGGTCGTCTCCAGCACGGCGACGATGGCCAGGCGGACGAGGTCGGCGGCCACGTGCCCGTAGGCGGTCACCGCGTCCATGTCGGCCGTCGAGACGCCGTCGACGCGCTCCATCACCATGGCCCGCTTGGTGACGAGCCCGGGGATCGGCGCGGGCACCTCGACGTCGAGGCCGGCCCGCTCGAAGGCGAGCGCCATCTCCACGATGTTGGTCGCCTCCAGGCGCAGGTCCACCTCCTGGGCGAAGAGGCGGATCATCAGCTCGACGATGCCGCGCAGGTTCGCCAGGCGCAGACGCTCGTTGGAGAGCTCGGCGACCATCAGCGCGGGCAGCAGGTAGGACGCGTCCGCCGCCACGGTGCTCACCACGCCAGGCCGTCGCACCTTGACGACGACCTCGGTGCCGTCGTGGAGCACCGCCGCGTGCACCTGGGCCACCGACGCCGACGCCATGGGCTCGGGATCCCACGAGCGCAGGGCCCGATCGACACGGGCGCGGCGCAGCACGCCCGCGATGGCGACGCTGGACGCGGGCGGCACCGCGTCGCGGCAGCCCGCGAAGGGCTCGGTGATCCAGTCCGGCGCCAAGCCCTTGGTGGTGGAGATGAGCTGGCCGAGCTTCACGTAGGTCGGACCGCCGCGCAGCGCGGCCTGGGCCAGCGATCGCACGGCCGCCTCGCCGTCGCGCGCGGCGATGGCGGGGATGAGGGTCGGCGCGGTCTGCGACGCCAGCTGGCCGAGCCGCAGCAGCGAACCCGTCCCCAGACTCGGGCGAAGCAGGCTGCGGGCCCGCTTGTCGGCCGACGCCAGCCGACGGTCGCGCTCGGACAGCCAGGTGGCGGCCGCGGCCTGCAAGCCGGCGCACCGGCCGATCCACGCACTGTCGGCGAGTTGCGCGGTCATGGTGTCCACCCTACGCTTCGGTCGTGGTCGATACGACCGTGGCGATTCCGACCAGGATCCTCGTCATGGGCATGGCACACGAGGACGGCACCATCCTGGCCTCCGAGCTGTACCCGGTGGCCGAGGCGTGCGGGCAGACGCCCGATCAGATCCGTTCGTGCCTGCGCCGGCTCGTCACCGAAGGCCTCTTCGAGCGCGAGGGATCCGGACGCGACGCGGTGTACCGGCCCGGTCAGCAGGGCCTGGCCGGACTGGGCGCGTACGTCGAGCGGACCCGGTTGGCCTACAGCCAGGACGCGGCCGGTCGCGGCTGGGACGGGCGATGGCACCTCGTCGCCTTCGCCATCCCCGAGGCGCGCCGGGCCGGGCGCGACGCGCTGCGCGACCACCTGATCGCCATCGGCGGCGCCGCCGTGCAGGGCGGCCTCTACGTGTCGCCCCACGCGTGGGAGAAGGACGTGCGCGCCGTCGCCGAGCGCCTCGGCATCGCCGACGCGGTCACCCTCGCCAGCACCGACGATCTCGACATCGGCGGCGAGCGCGACGCGCGCGAGCTGGTGCGGACCCTCTGGCCCATCGACACGCTCGCTCGGCGCTACGAGGGGTTCATCCACCAGTTCAAGGCCGTGCTCGAACTGTTGGAGGACATGCGCAAGCGCCACCAGCGTCTGGCCGACGACCAGTTCCTGCCCGGCGCCTTCGCCATGGCCATCAGCTACATGGACTGCTTCGACAGCGACCCGCTGCTGCCGCCCGAGCTCCTCCCCCGCCCGTGGCCCGGGCGCACCGCGCGTGACCTCGCCATCCGCGCCCGCCGGCTCGCCCTGGGCCTGCGGCAAGGGCCGCGGCCCGCGCTGTTCCACCTCTTCGACGAAGCCCTCGAAGCCATCTCATGAGGTTCGTGGTGCGGCGGTGAACCCCTAAACCCCCGGACCGCCGACCTTCTGGTGCACTTGGGGTCGATAATGCGACGTAGTGCACCAGAAGCTCAAGGGGGGCAGCGCGACGTGACCAACATCCTGCTGATCACCACCGACCAGCAGCGGGCCGACAGCATCGGCGCGTACGGGAATCCTGTCTGCCAGACGCCCGTGCTCGACGGTCTGGCCGCCCAAGGGGTGCGCTTCGACGGGGCGCGCACGCAGAACCCGTACTGCCAGCCGTCGCGCGCCACCATCCTCACCGGCACGTACCCATCGACCCACGGGGTCGTGTCGAACGGCGTGGATCTCGATCCCGCGGTGGAGGCGCAGTCCCTGGCCACGCTGCTCGGCGCAGCCGGCTACTCGACGGCGCTGTTCGGCAAGGCCCACTTCGCGTCGACCTATCCCACGCTGCCGACGGGCAAGCTGGAGTCGGTCGAGGGTTCGGCCCAGGTGCCCGACGACTGGTACGGGCCGTACTTCGGGTTCGACCACCTGGAGATGATCCTGTTCGGCCACATGATGCGGGTGGCGCCGCTCATGGGCCAGTGGAGCTGGTGCTTCGGGCCGCCGCCCATGGGCCTGCACTACGCGCGCTACCTGTTCCGTGACGGCCACGAGAAGGGGGTGGAGCGGCTGCGTCTCATGCAGCCGGAAGCGGCGGGACGGGTGTGGGACCACACCCAGACGTGGAAGAACGCCGTGGCCGAGGAGGACCACCCGACCACGTGGGTCGCCGACCGGGCCGTCGACTGGCTGTCCCACGTCGACGGGCCGTTCTTCGCGTGGGTGAGCTTCACCGATCCCCATCACCCGATGGACCCGCCCCATCCGTGGGCCGACATGTACGCGCCAACCGACGTGGTCGAGATGCTGCCCGAGCCACATCCCGAGGAGTTCGACACCAAGCCCCCGTTGCATCGCGCGTGGACACAGGGCGCGCGCGGCCGCGAGCTCGAGTGGGCCAACCCTGGCGGCGCCACCCTCACTCGCGAGGAGCTGGCGTCGATGGTGGCGGGCTACTACGGCATGGTGAGCCAGCTCGACCACAACATCGGCCGCGTGCTGGCCGCCCTCGATGCGCGGGGCCTGGCGGGCGACACCCTCGTGATCGCCACCACCGACCACGGCGAACTGCTCGGCGATCATCAGATGATCTTCAAGGGGCCGCTGCACTACGAAGGGCTCCTCCGCGTGCCCCTCATCGTGCGGGGTCCGGGCTTCGCGGCCGGCGACGTCGTCGCTGATCCCGTCGGCACCATCGACCTGGCTCCCACCGCGCTCGCCGCTGCCGGCGTCGACATCCCCGAGGACATCGAGGGGCGTCCGCTGCTCGACGGCCCGCGCGAGCACGTCCTCACCGAGAACGACCACCAGATGATCTTCCGGCTCCCTCTCCGCACCCTCACCACGACCAGGTACAAGGTGACGCGCTACGAGGAGCAGGAGGGCGTCGGCGAGCTCTACGACCTGCAGGAGGACCCCGGTGAGATCGTCAACCGATGGGACGATCCCGCCTACGAGTCCGTCCGCAGCGATCTCCTCGCCACCCTGGACGACACCATGAACCACGACATCAAGTCCGCCCCGATGGTGGGCGTGGTGGCCTGAACGTCAGCGCGCCGGCTCGACCGCCGGCGCGTCGCTGAAGCCGCTCGAGATCACGCCGATCCACACGACGAGGGCGAGCACGGTGGGGACGACGACCCAGAAGAAGGGAAAGGCGGGGACCGTTGCGATCAGGATCATGGCGTTGCCCGTCTCGCGCGCGAACGGACGGCGGGTCAGACCCAGGAGCATGGTCGCCCCGAAGACGAACATCAGCAGGCTGCCGAACACGCGGCCCCCGAGGTTGTGGGCCTCGAAGACGGTGCCGACCGCGAACACGAACATGGCCAGCCCCAGCAGGGCGGCGATCGGTGCCCACCACGTCTGCGTCACGGCGTGGCGAAGCGGCGCCCGGTCGCCGCGGGTGACCCCGTCGAACACACCGCGCTTGGCGACGAGCACGACGGCGAGGGCAATGGCGATGAACGGCACCGCGCCCCCTCCCATGCCGATCGTGGCGGCGGCACCGCCGAGGACGAGCAGGCCGAGGGCGACGACGCGTCCTCCGGACGAGATGCGCTTCATGATGGCCTCGATTCGTTGGATCGGAGCAGTGCGGATCAGATCGGGTGCGGCGCGCATCCACGCGCGGCCACCCACCTCGCGCAGCTGGTCGCCGAACAGCTGCGCCATCGGGGCCCCGTAGTCACGGCGAAACGAGCGGGGATACAGGACGAGCACCGTCCGGTACATCGCGCGGTGACGGCCGACGGCGCGGGGCGACGGCACCTCATGCCCCCCGCAGACGGGGCACGCGGCGACGGGCCCACTCGGGTGAGCCGGCCCGACGAATGAGCGCGTCGAGTCGCCGCAGCTCGGCCACGCACACCTCTTGGCCGACGCCGGTCAGCCGGTAGTACCGACGGCGCTGGTCGTCGACCTCCGGGTCGGGACGCTCGTCGGTCTCCTCGATCAGCCCGTCCGCCAGCATGCGCTTGATCGAGCCGTACAGCGTGCCCGGTCCCATGCGCACGAGGCCGTCACTCAGGCGCTCGACCTCACCCATGATGGCGTACCCGTGCTTCTCGCCCGAGTTGAGGGCCACCAGGATGTGCAGGGTTGCCTGCGGCAACGGCAGGAAGCGCTCGGGTCCGTCGTGCTCGCTCATCCTGCCCCGTTCTATCGTCGCCTGATATATCGACTTCCGATAGAGTGCGCCGCCCGGCGCGGGAAGTCAAGCGAGGGCGCGCCGCTCCTCCTCGCACGCCTTGCGGACGTGGCAGCGCGCCATGTGGTCGTTCACCAGGCCGAGGGACTGCATCGCGGCGTAGGCCGTGGTCGGACCGACGAAACGAAACCCGAGCTTGGCCAGCGCCTTGGCGAGCGCGGCCGACTCCGGCGTCTTCGACGCGATGTCAGCGAGCCGCCGCGGGACGGGTCGGCCGCGCCGCGCGGGCTCGAACGACCACACCAGGCTCGCCAGCGACCCGTGCTGCTGTTGGGCGGCGAGGGTGCCAGCCGCGTTGGCGATGGCCGCCTCGATCTTGCCGCGGTGGCGCACGATGCCTGCGTCGGCGCGCAGGCGCGTGACGTCGCGAGCACCGAAGGCGGCGACGACTGCGGGGTCGAAGCCGGCGAATGCCCGCCGGAAGTTCTCGCGCTTGCGCAGGATGGTGAGCCACGAGAGGCCGGACTGGAACCCTTCGAGGCACAGCTTCTCGAAGATGCGCACGTCGTCGGTGACGGGCCGTCCCCACTCGTCGTCGTGGTACGCGATGTAGTCGGGCGCGCTGGTGCCCCACCCGCACCGCTGTCGTCCGTCGTCGCCCCGCACGACGCCGACGGCGGCCCAGTCCGTCATCCGTCAGGCCGCGCTCTGCAATGCGTCGCCCGCCACCAGGGCCGAGGTGGACGGCGCACGCACGAAGCCGACAGCGCCGGCGACCGTGGCGATGGTGGCGGCGATGAACGCCAGGCCCCGGACGCCGATGCCGGATGCGACCACGCCCGCGACCGGGATGGTCAGCATGCTCACCCACGACTCGACCGTGTTGAACAGTGACAGCACTCGACCGTGAGCAGAGATGGGGGTGGCACGCTGCAGCAGGGTGCGGGACGGCGCGGAGAAGAAGGCCACGTCGACGCCCCAGAGGAACACGCCGACGAACGCGACGGCGACCACACCCGTACCCACGTAGGCCACGGCCGCGAAGCCCGAGAGCATGACGGACGCCGCCAAAGCTCGCGGCGTGGCGACCCGCTTGCCGAACCGCGGCAACAGGAGCCCGGTACCGACCATGCCGACGCCGAACGCGGTCTGGAACAACCCGAGCAGTGTGGGCGATCGGTGCAGGGTCTCGCGCACGTAGATGGGCTCGATGACGAGGAAGCTCGACCAGCACATGTAGACGGCTGCTGATACGACGAGGGTGAAGCGCACGACGGGCTGACGCCGGGCCATCCGGAACCCGTCGGCGATCTCGGTGCGCATCCGGGTGTGCGCGTGGGCCGCCACCTCCTTGAGGCGCAGCGGCGTGAGCACTGCGATGCCGACCCAGTAGGTCAGGGCGTCGGCGAGGAAGGCGGCGCGCACGCCCCAGAGCGCGATGACGCCCGCGGCCAGGAGGGGTCCGAACACGATGGACGACTCCTGGGCGGCACCGAGGAACGCGTTGGCGGCCAACAGGTCGTCGTCGGCGACGAGACGGGGTGGGAGGGCTGCGCCCGCGGGACGGGCGAAGGCCTGGGTCACGCCGTACACGACGCTCAGGGAGAGGAGGCGGCCGTAGGTCGTCGAGAACGCCATCGCCACCGCGATGGCCGACGCCGCCGCGTAGGCCCACACCAGGACGCGTCGCGGACCGACGCGGTCGATGGGCACGCCCACCAGCGGTCCGATGAGGGCGGCGGGAGCCGACCACGCCAGGCCCAGCCAGGCGATCTCGGTCGGGCCCGAGTCGAACTTGAACGCGGCGTAACCCCACAAGGCGATGAGCGCGGCCCAGCTCCCGATGCCGTTGATGGCCTCGCCGACGAAGAGCAGGAAGAACTGCCGTGACCGCAGGAGCCGCACGTCCCGACGTTACGGCTCGTCCCGAGGAAATAGGGGCCGAATTTCGGCCCCTATTTCCTCGAGACGCGAGGGGGGTTAGGACTCGCTGCCCTCTTCGCGTTCGCGGAGCTCGCGCTTGAGGACCTTGCCCGTGGTGTTGCGGGGGAGCTCGTCGACGAACTCGACGTCGCGCGGGATCTTGTAGCGGGCCAGGTGCTCGCGGACGTGCTGCTTGACCTCGTCCTCGGAGACGGACGCCCCGTCGCGCGTGACGACGAAGGCCTTGAGGCGCTGGCCGTACTGCTCGTCGTCGACGCCGATGACGGCGACCTCGGCGACCGACTCGAGACTGCCGATGAGGTCCTCGACCTCGGCCGGGAACACGTTCTCGCCGCCCGACACGATCATGTCGTCGTCGCGTCCCTCGACGAACAGCCGGCCCGCTTCGTCGAGGTGGCCCACGTCGCCCGAGCTCATGAGGCCGTCGACGACCTCCTTGTGCCCGCCACCGGTGTAGCCGTCGAACGTCATGTCGTTGCCGACGAAGATCCGGCCGGTCTCGCCGATCGGGAGCTCCTTCCCGTCGGGATCGAGGATCTTCACCACCGTGCCGACGGGTGGCTTGCCCGCGGTGTCCGGTGCGGCGCGCATGTCCTCGGGGATCGCGATCGAGGCCCACGCCACCTCGGTCGAGCCGTAGAGGTTGTAGAGGATGTCGCCGAACTCGTCCATGGTGCGGGTGGCGAGCTTGCCGCCGAGGGCCGAGCCGCTCGCGGCGATGACCCGCAGCGACGAGGTGTCGTACTTCTTCCGGACGTCAGCGGGCAGGTCGAGGATGCGCTGCAGCATCACCGGGACAACGGCAAGCGCGGTGGGCTTGTGTCGGTCGATGGCCTCGAGCGTCGCCTCCGGGTCGAACTTGCGCCGGATGGAGATGGACGACCCCAGGCCCTGGGCGATGGTGAAGTGGGCCATGCCCCACGAGTGGAACAGGGGCGCGGCGATGTGGGTCATCTCCCCCGCCCGCAGGGGGATCTTGGACAGGAACGAGACGAGGGGGCTCAGGCCCTTGACGGCCTTGCGGGGCGCGCCCTTGGGCGTACCTGTCGTGCCCGACGTGAGGATGACGATGCGCCCTTCCTTCTCCGGCTTGCCCGGCTCGGCGCTGTCGCCCTTCTCGATGAGGGAGTCCAGGGTCGAGTCCTCGTTGGTCGTCTCGTCGTCGACCCACCCGACGAAGCGGCGGTCGATCTTGACCTTGTCGAGGAGCTTGGCGAACTCCTGGTCGTAGATGAGGGCGACGGCGCCCTCGCGCTCCATGACGTCGGCCAGCTGCGGCGCGGCGAAGCCGGTGTTGAGGTAGAGGGTGTCGGCGCCGATCTTGGCCAGCGCGACGGTGGCGTCGATGAAGCCGCGGTGATCGCGGCACATCACGCCGACGCCTTGCCCAGGCTCGACGCCCTGCTCGCGCAACGCGTTGGCCAGGCGGTTGGAGCGGTCGTGCACCTCCCCGTAGGTCAGCTGTCCGAGCTCATCGACCATCGCCACCTTGTCGGGATGGCGCCGGGCGCCCGCGGCGAAACCGACGGCCGGCGTGAGTCCCCACTTGCGCGCCGCCAGCCCCATGTTGAGCAGGAGGTTGGGGTTGATCATCCCGGTGTCGACCAGGGTGCGGAAGGTGACGGGAAGGGGAACGCCGGGCACGGCTACCTCGGGGTCTTCTGGATGAACTCGGTGACGATCGCGGCCAACTCCTCGCCGCGGTCCTCCTGGATGAAGTGGCCGCCGCCCTCGACGGTGGTGTGAGGCTGGCCTTGGGCGCCGGGGATCAACGTCTGCAGGACGCGGTCGGCGCCGCGGGTGATGGGATCGCTGTCGCCGAAGGCGGTGAGCACGGGTCGCTCGAACGTGCTCAGCGCCTCCCACGCCTTGCGGTTTGCGGGAGCGGCAGGATCGTCCGGCGACGTGGGCACGAGCAGCGGGAACTGACGGGCGCCTTCCTTGTAGGTCTCGTCGGGGAAGGGCGCGTCGTAGGCCGCGATCACATCGTCTGCGAGGTCACTGGTGCAGCCGCCGCTGACGATGCGTCCGACCGGGAGCTCGGGGACCTCCTGGGAGAACTTCTGCCACGCGAGAAAGGCATCTCCCGGTGGGTTGTCGCCTGTGGGCAGGAAGCCGTTGGCCACGACGACCCGCGCGAACGCGTCGGCATGCTCGGCCACCAAGCGCAGGCCGATGAGGCTTCCCCAGTCCTGGCAGACGAGCGTCATCCCCGTGACACCAATCTTCTCCACTCCCTCCCATGTCCAATCGACGTGGCGCTGGTACGTGTACTCGGTGCGAGGCGAGGGCTTGTCCGACCGCCCGAACCCGATGAGATCCGGCGCCACCGAACGCAGCCCAGCCGCGCTGAGCACCGGGATCATCTTGCGGTACAGGTAGGACCACGACGGCTCGCCGTGGAGGAGCAGCACCACCTCGCCGTCGCGCGGGCCCTGGTCGACGTAGTGCATGCGCAGGCCGTCGCCCACCTCGACGTACTGGGGATCGAACGGGTAACCGGGCAGGTTCACGAAGCGTTCGTCGGGCGTGCGCAGGATCTCCATCAACCAACCTTTGCGATGACGTTGTCGGCGAAGTTGCCGAGCTGCTGCTTCAGGGTCTCGAGGTCGAAACCGAGGGGCGGGACGACGAGCCTGCTCACGCCGAGGTCGGCGTAGGCCTTGGCCCCGTCGACGTCCATGGCGCCGCCCGCGGTGACTTCGATGGCGCCCGCGTCGCGTCCCGCCTCCTTGGCTGCCCGGCCCATCTCCTCGAGCAGCGAGGTCAGCTCCTCGGGGGACGACCGCGCCGGGAAGAAGCCGTCGCCCAGACGTCCGGCTCGGCGCGCCGCCGGCTTGGTGTGTCCGCCGATCACGATCGGCACCGTCCCCTGCGCCGGCTTGGGAAAGCTCTTGGCCCGCTCGAAGTCCACGAACTTCCCGTGGAACGTGGACTCGGGTTGCGTCCACAGGGCGCGCAGGGCCTCGATGGACTCGTCGGTGCGCGGCCCCCGCTCGTCGAACGGGACCCCGATGGCATCGAACTCCTCACGGAGCCATCCGACGCCGACGCCGAGGATCACCCGTCCCTTGCTGAGGACGTCGAGGGTGGCGACCTCCTTGGCCAGCACCAGCGGATTGCGTTGGGGAAGGATGAGCACGCCCGTCGCCAGCTTGATCCGCGTGGTGTGCGCGCCGACATGCGTCAGCCACACCAGCGGGTCGGGAATCGGCGACTCCTCGGGGCCGGGCATCTTCCCGGTGGGCGAGTACGGGTACTCGGAGGTGTAATCCGCGGGGACGAGCACGTGCTCGACCGTCCAGATCGACTCGAAGCCGTTCTCCTCGGCCAGCTGGCCGAGGGCGGCGGCGTAGTCCGGCTCCACGGCCGGGCCGATGTTGGCGAAGATGATGCCGAAGTCCATGGTCGTCTCCTCGTCCTACTGCCCGAACCAGGACTGGATGGTCTGGGCGAACATCATGTCGCCCGAGAGCTTCAACTTCCCCGCCATGAAGGCCTGCATCCCGTCGAGCTTGCCGCCAATGAAGCGCATGAAGTCCGCCAACGAGAGGCCGAGGGTCACCCGCGTCGGACCCTCGCCGCCCTTCTCGACGGTGCAGGTGCCGTTGTCCACGTTGACGCGGAAGGTGCGGACACCGTCCGGCGCGGTGATGTCCCAACCGATGACCGCGCTCTGGCCCGCAGCCCGCTCGGGCTGGAACCGCTCCTGCATGGCGGCGAAGACCTGATCGAGCACCGTGTCGACGCCCACCGCCTCCATCGTGGTGTTGATCTCTTCGTCGGAACGGCCGTCGACCAGCTCGCCCAGCTGGTCCTGCGTCATTGGTGTGTCGGACATGGGGTGATGGTAGGCATGGCGTCATGGCTGGCGTCCTGGATCTGGCCGACGAGCTGTGGCGGGGCGTGCGCACCACCGTCGACATCAACCCCATCACCTTCACGGGGGAGCTGGAGGAGGTGCTCGACCGGACGGCCTTCGTGCCGTCCTTCGCCAACGTCTCCGCCTTCGACACGCAGGACGGGCTGGTGTTCGTCGACACGGGTAGCCAGTTCATGGCTCGCACCATCCACGGACACATCCGTGCATGGAGCCCGCGGCGGTTGCACACCGCGGTGTACTCGCACGGCCACATCGACCACGTCTTCGGGGTGGGTGTCTTCGAGGAGGAGGCGTCGGCCAATGGTTGGACCGCGCCCCGCGTCATCGCCCATGAAGCACTGCCACCGCGCTTCGACCGCTACAAGCTGACGGCCGGGTACAACGGCATCATCAACCAGCGCCAGTTCCGGGCGCCCAACCTGCACTGGCCCACCGAGTACCGCTACCCGGACGAGACCTACCGCGACACGCTGCGCGTCGAGGTAGGCGGCGAGACGTTCGAGCTGCACCACGCGCGCGGCGAGACCGACGACCACACGTGGACGTGGGTGCCCGAACGCAAGGTGCTGTGCTGCGGTGACCTGTTCATCTGGGCCTCGCCCAACGCCGGCAACCCGCAGAAGGTGCAGCGCTATCCGCGCGAGTGGGCCGACGCCCTGCGGGTGATGATCGAGCTCGGCGCCGAGATCCTGCTCCCCGGCCACGGCCTGCCCATCATCGGCGCCGACCGCATCCGCCAAGCGTTGACGGATACAGCGGCGCTGCTCGACTCCTTGCACGACCAGACGGTGGCGATGATGAACGAGGGGGCGCGCCTCGACGAGATCATCCACACGGTGCGGGCGCCGCAGGAGCTGCTCGACAAGCCGTACCTGCGGCCGGTCTACGACGAGCCCGAGTTCATCGTCCGCAACGTGTGGCGGCTGTACGGCGGCTGGTACGACGGGAATCCCGCCCACCTCAAGCCCGCGCCGGAGGGTGAGCTGGCGGCGGAGCTGGCCGAGCTGGCCGGCGGGGCGAGCGTGCTGGCCGAGCGGGCGTCGGCCCTGGCCGCGGCGGGCAACTTCCGCCTGGCGTGCCACCTGGCCGAGCTGGCCGCGCAAGCAGCGCCCGACGACGCGGGAGTGCACGCGGCGCGCGCCGAGGTCTTCAAGGCCCGCACCGCCACCGAGCTGTCGGTGATGTCGCGCGGCATCTACAGCTGGGCCGCGTCCGAATCCGAGTCAAAGTCAACGTCCTGATCCGTCTCGAGGAAATGGGGTACCGATTCGG
>JBEEFP010000012.1:0-2900 GCA_041166085.1 Actinomycetota bacterium | reverse complement strand
GTCCGTCAAGTGCCCCGAGAGGGCACTGACGTCACGCAAAGCTCCGGCACTCCGAGCCTGCGCGTGCGCCGCCGCGCGGCGTTGCGTGACCACAGTGCCCTGCGCGGGCACCTCACGGACTTAAAGTGACGAGAGGGCCCTGGGGGTCAGGCGGCGGGGGCGATGCGGGCGATCGCGGCGACCGCCTTGTAGGCCGCCTCCGCGGGGCCGAGCTCGTCGGGGCGCAGCAGGTTCGCCATGATCCGCAGCACCCACTCCATCAGCGTGCGCGACTGCATCCCCACCCTCGTCAGCTCGCGCAGCAGCGGCGGGTTGCCGATCACGTGCGCGAACGCGCGGGCGACCTTGAAGTACAGGCCGTACTCGTCGTCGAGGATCGACTCGTAGCGCTGGAGCGCCATGCCGTCGCCGGTCGTGAGCGCCTCGTCGAGCAGGCCCGCGGCCATGCGGCCGGTCTCGTACGCGTAGTCGATGCCCTCACCGTTGAACGGGTTGATCGTCCCGGCTGCATCGCCCACGAGCACCCACGTGGGCCCGACGTTCGGCGACACCGAGCCACCCATGGGCAGCCGGCCACCGGTCGGCGGACCGGTCGAGCCCTCCGGCGTGATGCCCCAGTACGCGGGCGCTGTCGCGGCGAACTCGTCCATGAGCTTGGACGTGTTGACGCTCTTCCAATCGCGGAACGTCGACAGCAAACCGATGCCGACGTTGATGGTCCCGTCGCCCACGGGGAAGATCCAGCCGTACCCAGGGAGGCTGTTGCCGTTGCGGTCGCGCACGTCGAGGGCGGACTCGATCCACGGCTCGGCGTGCAGCGGGCTCTCGTAGTAGCCGCGGATCGCCATGCCTTGCGGGAACGAGCGGTTCCGCGCCGTGCCCAGCGCGCGACCGAAGCGGGAGTTCGCGCCGTCCGCCACCACGACGTAGCGAGCACGGATCTCCTCGGTGACGCCCGTCGCCTTGTCCTTCACCACCGCGCCGCGCACGAGCCCTGCCTCGACGATCGGCGCGATCGCCTCGCACCCGTCGCGCAACGTCGCGCCAGCGGCCACCGCGCCGTCGGCCACGAGCTGGTCGAGGTCGCGTCGCCGCACCACGTACCCGTACGACGGGTACACCGGGTGCTCCGGCCACGTGAGCTCGAGGCTGATGCCGTGGGCCACGGCCCGCAGGCCGTCGTAGCGGTGGAACCGCTTCAGCTCCTCGCCGAGTCCCATCTCCTGCAGCTGGTGGACGGCGCGGGGCGTGAGCCCGTCCCCGCAGGTCTTCTCGCGCGGGAACGACTTGCGCTCCACGACGAGCACGTCATGGCCTGCGCGAGCCAACCAGTACGCGGTCGCGGCACCTGCGGGTCCGCCGCCGACGACGAGGACGTCGTGCCGAGCGTCGATCAGGATCCGCCGGTGAGGGCGACGAGCTCGGGTTCAGGCTTGCCGCCGGACAGGACCTCGCGCTCGTAGCGGACCACGTCGGCGATCTGCGCTTCGGTCAGCGTCGACCCGAACGCCGGCATGACCCCGGAGAAGGTCCCCAGCGAGCGCTGCCCGCCAGCACGGTTCGGGTCGCCGTAGGTGCCGGTGTCGGCGTGCCCGGCCGCACCGACCTTGACCCAGTCGATGTGGTCCTTGTAGCTCGGGAAGGTGGCCTCGGTGTCGCCGTTGGTGAGGGCGGGGAAGCTGTTGCCCTGGCCGACACCGCCGGCCTGGTGACAGCTCTGGCACTGCGCGGTGTAGATCTTCGCCCCGCGGGCGAGGGGACCCTCGACGGGTGGCGCCTCGAGCGTGTTGGCGTAGAGCAGGCCCCAGATCGGGAGCAGCATCAGCACGGGCATCGCCCAGTACGGGATGCGCTTGCGCTCCTTGGCGGCCCGCACGTAGGGAGGGTCCGGCTTGATGGGAGGCGGAGGCGGCGGCGTGGCCGGCTGCGTGGCCGGCGTCGCTGCTGCGGAGGGCGCGGGCGACGCTCCGCCTGGCACCGCGACCTCGCCGCCCGTGGTGGGTGTCGTGGCTGCCGCGGCGTCGGCTGGCTCGGCCAGTCCGGCCGCTTCGCGACGTGCGCGCGAGCGGGCGAGGAGGTGTTCCGGGATCTCGGTCATCGGGCCGAACGGGTGCGCACGTCCATCGGGGGGCGAGCCTAGACAACCGCTCCTGCGCACCACCAAGACGGGCGCCGCGCGTGGTGTCCCGTGATGCGGGGCGTCCTGAGGCCAGGTGCTAGACCATCACGCGATTCTCCCGCCCGCAGTTGGCTTGTCGCGGGCAGAATGTGAGAGATTTCACGAGTCGATCCGGAGGAGAGGAGGCCCGCCCGATGGTTGCGTTCTTCGCTTCGTTCCTCGTGGCGATCCTTTGCCTGGCCGCGGTTCCCCTCTACGGTCGGCGCCGCCCCGTCGGCGCTCCGCTCACATGGGGCGAGGCGATCGTGGCGGCGACGTTCGCCTTCTTCGTGATGTTCTGGGCGTACGGCGTCGTGCCCAACCAGTGGCTGCAGTGGGCCAACAACGAGCTGCAGTGGACGCCGACCAAGATCTTCTTGCACGAGGGCCAGTGGGAGCTCCTCGGTGCGCCGCTGCCGATGTTCGAGATCAACTACGAGAAGCTGCGCGACCTCGTCGTCGTCGTCATCTACGGGCTGTTCCTCGGCACCCACGTGGCGATGTGGTCGATCTGGAACAACCGCAGCAAGCAGGCCGAGAAGCGGGCCCAGCGCGAGCTGGCGCCGAGCACGTACGGGCGTCCGCTGGTGAAGCAGGGGTGAGCCGCTGATGGCGCGCACCGACGCCAACCCGCCGATGCCGGAGTTCCTCACGGACTACGTGCTCAAGGAGGTCGACAACGACTACCTGACGCGCGCCGTGAAGCCGAAGCAGTTCATCCACATCGACCAGTCCGAGTGCA
>JBEEFP010000011.1:0-2789 GCA_041166085.1 Actinomycetota bacterium | reverse complement strand
CTGTTCCTGCTCATCGGCGCGAGCCCCGGTGAGCTTCCCATCCTCAACCTCGCCGGACCCATCACCGGACTGCTCATCCAGCCGCTGATCGGGGCGATCAGCGACCGGACCTGGCACCCCCGCTGGGGCCGCCGACGCCCGTTCATCACCTGCGGCGCGGTGCTCTGCGCGATCATCCTCGCCCTCTTCCCGTTCGTCGGGGCACTGTGGCTCGGCGTGATCTGCTTCTGGCTCCTCGACGCAGGGAACAACACGTCGATGGAGCCGTACCGGGCCTTCATCTCCGACCGGTTGCCCAAGTCGCAGCTGGCACGCGGCTTCCTTACCCAGAGCATGTTCACCGGCGCCGGCGCCGTGCTCGCGAACATCTCGCTGTTCGCCCTGCAGAAGATCTCGGCGCTCGACAAGACCGCCGGCAACGGCGTGCCCTACTGGATGTACACGTGCTTCATGATCGGCACGGTCTGCATCCTGGTCACCGTGCTGACGGCGATGGCGCGTACCAGGGAGCTGACGCCGTCGGACGAGGAGCTCGAGGAGATGCGCGCGACGCCCAAGGGCTTCGGGCACGCCATTGCCGACATCAAGGACGCCGTGAGGGCGATGCCGGTGGCCATGCACAAGATCGGCCTGGTCTTCCTCTTCCAGTGGTACGCCATGTTCATCTACTGGCAGTTCCTGGCCGTCAGTCTCGGCGAGACCGTGTTCCACGCCAACGCGGACCTGAAGGGCTCGGCAGGGGCGGATGCGATCTCCTGGAGCGGCCTGCAGAACGGTGCCTACAACTTCGTCACCATGGTCTCCGCACTCTTCCTCGTCGGCCTGGCCCAGCGGATCGGCGCCAAGCGCGTGCATGCGGCCGCCCTGGGGTTGGCCGCCCTGTCGCTGATCTGGCTGTCTCACATCCACAACCAGTACCTCGCCCTCGTCCCGATGATCGGCGTCGGCATCTTCTGGGCAAGCGCGGTGGGCGTGCCGTACCTGATGGTCGCCAGCATGGTCCCGGCGAAGCGAACGGGCGTCTACATGGGCATCCTCAACATGATGATCGTCGTCCCGATGCTCATCGAGACGGTCACGTTCGGCTGGATCTTCAGCCACCTCCTCGACGGCAAGGGCTCCAACGCGATGCTGCTCGCCGGCGTCCTGCTGGGTGTCGGCGGCGTGGCGATGCTCTGGGTGAACCCGCCCGACGAGGCGGACGAGTCCCCGATCATGCCGCTCGGCGGCCACCGCAGCATCACTGTGTACGACCGGGTCGTGGCGGGTTCGGACGGCTCCCCCGCAAGCCTGTACACCGTGGACCGGGCCGCGGAAGTGGCGCAAGCCGCGCAGGCCAGGCTGGTCATCGTCACGGCGTACCGCGAGGGCGACCCCAGCACGGCTTCGAGCGCCGTCACAGGGTTACACCGCGATCTGTACGGTCCCGAGGTTGCTCGCAAAGCCCTGGAGAAGTCGGTCACAGGTCTCACCAAGGAGCGAGCAAAATACATCGAGCAGCGGATCGTCCCCGGGGACCCGGCGCAGGCTCTTCTCGACACGGTCGGCGCGAACCCGGCGAACCTCATCGTCGTCGGCAACCGTGGGCTGGGCGCGAGCGAGGGGCAGCTGCTGGGATCGGTTCCCGGTGACGTCGTGAAGAACGCCGTTTGCGACGTACTCATCGTGCAAACGTCGGCGCTGGACGAAGAACGCATATTCGCCGAGGAGCCCGCCAACACCGCCGCCGATGGCGCCGGTCCGGTCACGGGAGCCGACCCCGGCAGGTAGATCACCAACACGGTGACCGTCGGCGGGTCAGGCGCGTACGTCCGGCGTCGGGAGTAGGTACAGCAACGCCAGCCCCAGCATGAGGACCAGGAACAGCGGCACGCTGAGCAGCCCGGCGAGGGTGGCGATCGGGTACACCGCCAATCCGATGTTGTACCGGCGGTTCCGGACGGCGAGCAGCTCAGGCGTCACCCCCGGCCGGTGCAGTTCGGGGTGGCGCAGCAGGTAACGCCACAGGATATTGAACGCGACGGCCATCGCGGTGCTGGTCAGCCCGTAGACGACGACAGCGATCCGCTGATCACCGCTCGTGCCGTCTCTGGCGTACTCGGCGAGCAGCGCGGTGGGCCACGGCAGCACGCTGACCGGCAGGAGCAGCAGCAAGTTGAGCACCTGGAAGGCGTGGCTGGTGCGCCCGAGAAGCTGGACCGTGGCGTGGTGGTTCAGCCAGATGATCCAGACGATGAGGAAAGACGTCAGGTAGGCGAGGTAGCGCGGCCACTGCTCGGCCAGTGCGGCGCCGAGGTGCCCGTGGGCGCCCTGCGGGACCTTGACATCGAGGATCAGCAGCGTGATCACGATCGCCAGGACGCCGTCGCTGAACGCCTCGAGCCGCCCGATGCTCATGCCGAGCCCCGCGGGCGCTCCATCCCGTCCACTCATGCGGCCTCCCGCGACCTCGGCAACGACCGCCGGGCACGCTACCCGATCACCCGCCGTCGGCGGCTGGCGCGCGCCGAGTACCCCGGCAGCGGCGAACACCGCTAGGGGATGTGGTTCGCACAGGCGGAAGCGCCGGAGTCGAGTGGGGTCTCGGCTCCGGCGCTTCGTGGTCGGCCTAGTTCAAGAAGGTCGGCCTAGTTCAGACCGGTCGACGCCTTGAGCAGGGTAGTTTGCGCGTCATCTCCCTCCAGGGAGTAGATCATCACGCCGGCGAGGCGTTTGGTCTTGATGTACTGCCTTCTCGCCGTCATCGACTTCGGGGTGGGAGTGCTGAAGAACGTGCTGCCGTCGTACAT
>JBEEFP010000010.1:0-8314 GCA_041166085.1 Actinomycetota bacterium | reverse complement strand
CCGGCTCCATCACCCTCCCCGAGGGCACCGAGATGGTCATGCCCGGCGACAACACCACCATGACCGTCGAGCTGGGCAAGCCCATCGCCATGGACGAGGGCCTGCGCTTCGCCATCCGTGAGGGTGGGCGCACCGTCGGCGCCGGCCGCGTCACCAAGATCGTCAAGTAGCGCCCCGTTACCGAGATCGTCAAATAGCTGAGAGACTGAGACATGGCCAAGAACGAGAAGCGCATCAAGGTCACCCTGGCCTGCGAGCAGTGCAAGCGCCGCAACTACATCACGGTCAAGAACAAGACCAATGACCGCGAGCGCATCGAGCTCAAGAAGTACTGCCGGTGGGACCGCACCCACACCCTCCACAAAGAGACACGCTGAGAACCCCGTAGGGCTCTGACCAGCACGTTCTTGTAACCCCTCGCTTCCCCCCGAGGTCCAAGGTGGCGATGCCAATGGATCTGACCGACCTGGTCAGAGCCGCCAAGGCCGGTGACCGCTCGGCGTTCGACGAGCTCGTGCGGGCGACCTACGCGGATGCGTACACGCTCGCGTTCCGACTCACCGGCAACGAGGAGGATGCGAGGGACGTGGTGCAGGAGGCCTATCTGCGGGCTTACAAGAGCCTCAAGCGTTTCCGCGGCGACGCGCAGTTCACGACGTGGCTCTACCGCATCACGGCCAACTGCGCCTCCACGGCGCTCGTGAAGCGGGGCAAGCACCGCCACGACGAGCTGACGGACGAGACCCCCCTGGTGGACGAGCGGCCCTCGTCCGACCCGGAAGGGCGAGCCGACGCCGCCTTCGAGCGTCAGCGTGTCGCCGAAGCGCTCCAGGAGCTGCCGGACGGCCTCCGGCAGGTCATCGTCCTGCGCGACATCTACGACCTTCCCCACACCCAGATCGCGGGGGAGCTCGGCATCACCGAGGCAGCAGCCAAGGTCCGACTCCATCGGGCCCGGCGCAAGCTGCGGGAGCGGTTGCTCCCGATGCGGGGAGAGGAGCAAGCCCGTGCTGTGTGACGAGATCGCCGACCTGCTGCCGCAGATCGTCGACGGGCCGACGACGGCCGACCGGGACGTGCTGCGCCACGTCGACGCATGCCTGCGATGCCAGGCCGAGCTGGTGCAGTACCGCAAGCTGCTCAAGACGCTCCACCAGCTCCGCACCGACGTGCTCGAGCCCGCCCCCGGCACCCTCACCGGCATCCTGGCCCGCCTCGAAGAGGCGGGGGAGCGGGGCGCCATCCGCTCGCTACTCACCGGCCGCCGGGCGGCCTACGTCGGCGGCATCGCGGCGGCTGCCACCGCCGCGGGCGCGGCGGGCGCCCTCGTTCTCGCCCACCGGGCCCGCACCAAGGGGATGCGCATCGCCAGTTGAGCAGGCCGAACGTCCGACTTTTGGACACTGACCCCGTCCCCAGCGGAGTGGTTGTCCAGAAGTCGACGGCGGGCGCTCCTGCTACCCTGACTGGCTGGGCTGGACCCCCAGCTCAATAGGGCAGTAGCTCAATTTGGCAGAGCACCGGTCTCCAAAACCGGCGGTTGGGGGTTCGAGTCCCTCCTGCCCTGCTCGCCAGCACGACGGCCGAGGTATGTGGTGAACCGACAGATGAAGCGCATGATGCAGCGCCAGGGCCAGACGGGGCCCGACGGTGCGCCCGCGCCCGCGCAGAAGCGCCAGCCGCAGCAGCGCGCCACATCGACGGCCAAGCAGCGCACCGCTCCCGCCCAGTTCCTGCGTGAAGTGCGCAGTGAGCTGCGCAAGGTCGCCTGGCCGACCCGCGCCGAGGTGCTCAACTACTCCACCGTCGTACTCGTGACCCTGATCCTGCTCATCGGGCTGATCCTGTGCCTGGACTACGCGTTCTCGAAGTCCGTGCTCTTCCTCTTCAAAGCATGACCGACGTCACCCCCGAGCAGCCGGACACCGATGGTGTCGTGATCCCCTCCGCCGAGGCTGCCATCGCTGCGGAGTCGCCCGGCATGGACGCGGCGGCTGGCAACGACGCTGCGCCCGATGCCGAGCAGCCCATCGCCGACGAGCCGTCGCCGGTCGCCGGAGCCGACGACCTCGCTCCCGACCCTGCGCCGGTGTCGAGCAACGGCGACGAAGCCGCGGTGCTCTCAGAGGACGAGCTGCTCGATGCCGATGGCGGCGAGGACGACGAGGAGTCGGTCCCGCTCGAGAGCCCGTACGACCGCCCCGGCCAATGGTTCGTGGTGCACACCTACGCGGGCTACGAGAACAAGGTGAAGTCCAACCTCGAGAGCCGCATCGCCTCCATGAACATGGAGGACCGCATCTTCGAGGTCGTCATCCCCGTCGAGGACGTCATCGAGTTCAAGAACGGCAAGAAGGTCGTCGTCTCCAAGAAGATGTTCCCCGGCTACCTGCTGGTGCGCTGCGAGCTCGACGACGACTCGTGGTACGTCGTGCGCAACACACCCGGTGTCACGGGCTTCGTCGGACTCGGCGCCAAGCCCACGCCGCTGGCCCGCAAGGACGTCGAGACGTTCCTGCAGGTCAAGCCCGAGGGCGCCGAGCAGAAGAAGACCCGTCCCCGCCTCGAGTACGAGGTGGGTGAGAGCGTGCGGGTCAAGGAAGGCCCGTTCGCCGACTTCTCCGGTCAGATCGCCGAGATCAACGAGGACCAGCTCAAGCTCAAGGTCCTCGTCAACATCTTCGGCCGTGAGACCCCCGTCGAGCTCGAGTTCGCGCAGGTCGCGAAGCTCTAGGAAGAAGAGGAAGCCCCATGGCGAAGAAGCGCGTCGCCGCCATCGTCAAGATCCAGCTGCCCGCCGGCCAGGCCACGCCTGCCCCGCCCGTGGGCACCGCCCTCGGCCCGCACGGCGTGCAGACCATGGAGTTCTGCAAGCAGTACAACGCGGCCACGGAGAACCAGCGGGGCAGTGTCATCCCGGTGGAGATCACGATCTACGAGGACCGATCCTTCAGCTTCATCCTGAAGACGCCGCCCACGCCGGTGCTGCTGCGGGCTGCCGCTGGCATCGAGAAGGGCGCGGGCAACCCGAGCAAGGAGACGGCCGGCACCGTCACCGACGCCCAGATCGCCGAGATCGCCCAGACCAAGATGCCGGACCTCAACGCCAACGACCTGGACGCGGCCAAGAAGCAGGTCGCCGGCACCGCCCGGTCGATGGGCATCACGGTGAAGGGATAGGGAGCATGACCAGCAAGGCAAAGCGCTACGTCGACGCCCTCCGCAAGTTCGACCGCCAGCAGCTGCACGAGCCCGGCGCGGCCGTCGACATCCTGAAGAGCATCCCGACCACCAAGTTCGACGAGACCGTCGAGCTGGCCGTGCGTCTCGGCGTCGACCCTCGCAAGGCCGACCAGATCGTGCGTGGCACCGTCTCGCTGCCCGGCGGCACGGGCCAGAACGTCCGGGTGGCCGTGTTCGCCTCCGGCGACAAGGCCACCGAGGCGAAGGAAGCGGGTGCCGACGTCGTCGGCGCCGACGACTTGGTCGAGCGGGTGCAGGGCGGTTTCCTCGACTTCGACATCGCCATCGCGACGCCCGACCTCATGGGCCAGATCGGCAAGGTCGCCCGGATCCTCGGGCCCCGCAAGCTCATGCCCAACCCGAAGACCGGCACCGTCACCACCGACGTGGGCAAGGCGGTCGCCGAGTTCAAGGGCGGCCGGGTCGAGTACCGCACCGACAAGGCCGGCAACATCCACGTTCCCGTCGGCAAGGTCTCCTTCGACCGCAAGCAGCTGATGGAGAACATCCGCGCCGTCATGGACGAGGTCGTCCGGGCCAAGCCGGCCGCGGCCAAGGGCAAGTACGTCAAGGGCGTGACCCTCTCCACCACCATGGGCCCCGGCGTCCGGCTCGACCCCAACCACACCAAGATCACTGACGAAGAGGTGGCGGGCGCGGCCTAAGCTCCCGACACAACTGATCGTCCCGTAGACATCCGGTGCGCCCGAGTGGGCGCCGAAGGGGCCCGCTGGCCCGCCCGACGAGGAGACACGTGCAAGAGAATCCCCGGCCTGCCAAGGCCGCTGTCGTCACTGAGGTCAAAGAGCGGCTCGACGCCGCCGACGCGGCCATCCTCACGGAGTACCGCGGCCTCACCGTCGGCGACCTCGCCGCTCTGCGCCGCTCGCTGCGCGCCGCAGGCGGCGACTACAAGATCTACAAGAACACCCTCGTGCGCTTCGCGGTGCAGGAGAAGGGTCTCGACGAGCTGATCCCGCTGCTCGTCGGCCCCACCGCCATCGCTTTCGTGGAGGGCGACGCGGTCACGGTGGCCAAGGCCCTGCGCGACTTCGCCCGCACCAACCCCAACCTGGTGGTGAAGGGCGGCCTGCTCGGTACCGGCATCCTCACCGCCGGCGAGGCCACCGCCCTCGCCGACATCCCGCCGCGTGAGGTGCTGCTCGCCCGCCTGGCCGGTGGCCTGGCCGCGCCGCTGCAGCAGTTCGCCGGTCTGCTCCAGGCCCTGCCCCGCAACTTCGCCTACGGGCTGTCCGCCCTCATCGAGAAGCAGGGCGGCGCCCCGGAGGCAGCGGCGGAACCGGATCCCGAACCAGCAGCCGAGTCCACGGAGGAAGCACCAGTGACGGCGGAGACAACCCCCGAGCCGATCGAGACAGAACCGCCGAACGAGCCCCGCGACAGCGAGCCCGCCCCGGCCCCAGACGGCGACACAGCCGCACCCGCAACCGAATCCGACACCCAGGAGAGTGAGTAAGTCATGGCAACCAAGGCAGAGATCCTCGACGCCATCAGCAGCATGACCGTCCTGGAGCTCTCCGAGCTCCTGAAGGACTTCGAGGAGCGCTTCGGTGTCACCGCAGCCGCTCCGGTTGCGGTCGCGGCCGCCCCGGGCGGCGGTGGCGGCGGCGCAGCCGAGGCCGAGGAGGAGAAGGACGAGTTCGACGTCATCCTCACCGGTGCCGGCGACAAGAAGATCCAGGTCATCAAGGAGGTCCGGGCCCTCACGAGCCTCGGGCTCAAGGAGGCCAAGGACCTCGTGGACTCGGCCCCCAAGCCCGTCCTCGAGAAGGTCTCCAAGGACGACGCCGCCAAGGCCAAGGGCCAGCTCGAAGCGGCTGGCGCCTCCGTCGAGGTCAAGTAGCGCCTGCGCAGCATCCGAACTCGCCCGGTTGGGCCTGCCAGAGCAGGCTCAACCGGGCGAGTTCGCTCAGGGTCCTCGGCCAAAAGTCAATCCTTGACCTGAATGGCGGGGTCCCTTACCCTGCCTCCCAGCCTCGACGGAGAGGGCTTGTTTTCTGACGCCCGCCCGCGTATCATGGCCGGTTGCCGTGGTCGCCCGTCGCTCGCACCCTGAAGTTTGGCCTTTGACGACGCGCGCCCAGGGATCAATTCCGACCACGCTGTGTGAGGAGTAGGCCTTGCCGTCTCGTCCCGCCACCCGGGAACGGTTCTCGTTCGCCAACCTCGATGAGGTCCTGCCGCTGCCGGACCTCGTCGCCATCCAGAGGGACTCCTTCAAGTGGTTCCTCGAGCACGGGCTGGCGGAGACCTTCCGCGACATCAGCCCCATCGAGGACTTCACCGGTCAGCTCCGGCTCGAGCTCGAGTTCGACGCGACCGACGAGGACCTGCTCGGCCCGCCCCGCAACTCCCCCGAGGAGTGCAAGGAGGGCGACACCACCTATCACCGGCCCATCTTCGTGCGGGCCCGCTTCATGAACGCCACCACCGGCGAGATCAAGGAGCAGACCGTCTTCATGGGGGACTTCCCGATGATGACGGACAAGGGCACGTTCATCATCAACGGCACCGAGCGCGTCGTCGTGTCGCAGCTCGTCCGTTCGCCGGGCGTCATCTTCCAGCCCGGGCGCGACGCCAAGACCATCGTCACCGGCACCATCCATCCGTACCGGGGTGAGTGGATCGAGTTCGACGTCGAGGCCAAGCCCGGCAAGGACATCACCGCCGGCACGCGTGTTGCCCGCAAGCGCCGGCTGAGCATCTTCGTGCTCCTGCGCGCCCTCGGGTTCGAGGACGAGGCCTTCCTGCAGCGCTTCGTCAACCACTTCGACTTCCTCGAGGGCCAGTGGGAGAAGGAGCGCGACCTCGCGCCCACCCGCGAGGACGCCCTCGTCGAGATCTACAAGCGGGCCCGTCCGGGCGAGCCGCCGTCGGTCGAGTCGGCCAAGGCGTACTTCGAGAACGCCTTCTTCAACAACAAGCGCTACGACCTGACACGCGTCGGCCGCTACAAGCTGAACCGCAAGCTCGGCCCCGAGATCGAGAAGATCTCCGAGATCCTCGACATCGACCTCGAGCGCCCCGACCCCAACCAGGGCGTCCTCAGCACCAGCGAGATGCTGGCCGCCGCCACGTACATGCTGCACCTGGCCAACGGCGAGGCGGGCTACCGGCTCGACGACCAGGACCACTTCGCCAACCGCCGCATCCGCAGCGTCGGCGAGCTGATCCAGAACCAGGTCCGCGTCGGTCTGTCCCGCATGGAGCGGGTCGTCCGCGAGCGCATGACCACCCAGGACGTCGAGGCGATCACGCCCCAGACGCTCATCAACATCCGGCCGGTGGTCGCCGCCATCAAGGAGTTCTTCGGCACCAGCCAGCTGAGCCAGTTCATGGACCAGCACAACCCGCTGGCGAGCCTCACCCACAAGCGTCGCCTTTCGGCTCTCGGCCCGGGCGGCCTCTCCCGTGAGCGGGCCGGGTTCGAGGTCCGAGACGTGCACACGTCGCACTACGGCCGCATGTGCCCGATCGAGACGCCGGAGGGCCCGAACATCGGTCTCATCGGCGTCCTCGCCACCTACGGACGGATCAACGAGTACGGCTTCATCGAGACGCCCTACCGCACCGTCGTCAACGGCCGGGTCACCGACAAGATCACCTACCTCGCTGCTGACGAGGAGGAAGAGCACGTCATCGCCCAGGCCAACGCCGCCCTCGACACCAAGGGCAACTTCACCGAGGACCGCGTCCTCGTGCGCCGCGGCCCGCAAGGCGCCGGCGTGCGCGTCGGTACCGGCGGGACGTCCTACGGCACCACGTCGGAGATCGACTACCTGCCGCCGGCGGAGGTCGACCTCATGGACGTGTCGCCGAAGCAGATCGTGTCCGTGTCGACCGCGCTGATCCCCTTCATCGAGCACGACGACGCCAACCGCGCCCTCATGGGCGCCAACATGCAGCGTCAGGCCGTCCCCCTCGTCAAGCCGGAGGCGCCGTTCATCGGCACCGGCGTCGAGGCACGCGCCGCGCGCGACGCGGGCGACGTGCTGATGGCCGAGGGCAAGGGCACGGTCACCGACGTCACCGGCGATCACATCACCGTCGACTACGAGCCCAACCAGAAGGACCGCATCGGCGAGACGCTGGGCCGCAAGGTCTACCGGCTGGCCAAGTTCCGCCGCTCCAACCAGGGCACCTGCATCAACCACAAGCCCCTCGTCACCGAGGGCGACAAGGTCGTCACCGGCGATCTGCTGGCCGACGGCCCGTCGACCCACCAGGGCGAGCTGGCGTTGGGCAAGAACCTGCTCGTCGCCTTCATGCCATGGGAGGGCTACAACTTCGAGGACGCCATCATCCTCAACGAGCGTCTCGTCAAGGACGACGTCCTCACCTCGATCCACATCGAGGAGCACGAGGTCGACGCCCGCGACACCAAGCTGGGCGCCGAGGAGATCACACGGGACATCCCCAACCTCTCCGAGGAGATCCTGAAGGACCTCGACGAGCGGGGCATCATCCGCATCGGCGCTGAGGTCGGCGCCGGCGACGTGCTGGTCGGCAAGGTCACTCCCAAGGGCGAGACCGAGCTGACCCCGGAGGAGCGCCTGTTGCGCGCCATCTTCGGTGAGAAGGCGCGCGAGGTGCGCGACACCAGCCTCAAGGTGCCCCACGGTGAGTCGGGCAAGGTCATCGACGTGCGCGTCTTCTCGAGGGACGACGCCCACGAGCTGCCCCCGGGCGTCAACCAGCTGGTGCGCGTCTACGTGGCCCAGAAGCGCAAGATCAGCGAGGGCGACAAGCTGGCCGGCCGCCACGGCAACAAGGGCGTCATCTCCAAGATCCTCCCCGAGGAGGACATGCCCTTCCTCGCCGACGGCACTCCCGTCGACATCATCCTGAACCCCCTCGGCGTGCCGAGCCGCATGAACGTCGGGCAGGTGCTCGAGGCTCACCTCGGCTACGCGGCCCGCTGGGGTTGGGAGGGTGGCACGCCCGAGGGCAAGCAGATCGTGCGCGGCACCGAGTACAAGACGCGCACCATCACCGAGCCTTCGGTCTGGGTCTCGACGCCGGTGTTCGACGGCGCCCACTGGGACGAGGA